>CACFIX010000035.1:0-2003 GCA_902566515.1 uncultured Candidatus Actinomarina sp. | reverse complement strand
CTTGCTAGTGTCAGATTTATTTACAGGTAACGTTAAATAAGACTCTCGTCCAGTATCAATAATATTTCTATTTATCCAATTGTTTTTTGAAAACTCTACATCATCCAATATTATATGAAAATCTGATACAGCTACTTTTATAAAGTAGCCAAGCCAGGGGAAAAAATTAGGTTGATGCGCACTAAGATTCATAAAAATTATTTTTTATGTTTAGTGCTTCTTTCTCTGCGACAGGACAGTTGCCGTTTATTCCCAGCTTTTTATAAATTGGTTGATTATAAATTACTTCTGGATAATGGCCTTTGGACTCGTCCCTTAAACCAAGCTCTGCTAAAAATCCTTCCTTATGAATTTTTAAATTTTCTAAACCAATAAGACATAGTGGTTCAGCCAAGCGAAAATTAAATCCTAAATATTCGTGATTGTATCTTCCAACTTGTCCCTGATTTGTAATAGCTCTTATTTTTTCAGCATCTAATTTGGATTCTTTATTGATGGTTATCATTCCACCTTCAAATGTTGAAAAATTCTTTGTTTTATAAAAAGAAAAACATCCAGCATCTCCAAAAGTACCAGCCTTTTTTGTTCCTTTGTTGCATGGTTTACAAATTTCAGAATTCTCGCAGTTAAAGTCACACATCGCACCAAATGCCTGTGCAGCATCTTCAATTACAATCAAATTGTACTTATCTGCCAATTCTTGAATCTTTGGCATGTTACAAACTCTTCCATAAAGATGAACTGGTAATATAGCTTTAGTGTTTTCATTTATCTTTGACTCTATTAAATCTTCATCAATAAGTTTGGAGTCTTCTTTTATGTCAACGAAAACAGGATTGCTGTTTCCAAACAAAATGGAATTACCAGTAGCAATAAATGTAAAAGGGGATGTTATAATTTCAGAATTTGAATCTAAATCCAGTGATAAAAGAGTTGCAATTAGGGCACTCGTTCCAGAATTTACAACAATTACATCTTCGACATCAAAATAATCTTTTAGTTCTTTTTCGAAAATATCTCTAATAACCTGTGGCATAACAACATTCTAACAATTTATAATTTTAAAAATCTTTTCGGCCTTACTCATTGATATTTTGTTGTTTAAAATTATTTTTTCATTCTTATCGAAATAAAAAACACCAGGCCACGGATCAGCCAGTGCACGGGCCATATCATAAATATTTTTAACCGACATGCCTTTTAAAATTTCACCATCCTCATATTTACGTAATTTACAAATATATTCGTTCCCAAGTTTTACTTGTTTTATAGGTGATAAACTGTTTTGTTCAATTCCTTTGATAAGATTAGGTAAAAGCTTAGAAGCTACGTCAACATTCTTATCTAAAACATCTTGTGCAGTGTATTCATTTAAAAGTTCGAATTCTTTTTGAATAACGATATTGCCGCCATCGATTTCTGGGGTAAGTTCATGAATTGTAACTCCTGATTTTTTTTCACCGTTAATAATTTGCCAATTTATTGAATGTGGTCCAGCATAATTAGGCAGTATGGATCCATGAAAATTATAAGCAAAATTAAATAAATCTAAAATGTCTTTTTGAATATAGTGACCGTAATTAAAACTTATGAGTATTTCACCATTAAAAGAATAAATTGTATCTATAAAGTTATCGTGCTCAGGTTGATTTTTACGAATATGCCTCAATCCTCTAATCTCAAAAATATTACTCATAGAATCAGAAACAAATAAGATATCTGAAAAAAAAGATTTGCAGACATTAATAAATTGTGAATAAGCCTCTAAATTTTTACTAAACAATACTGCTTTCATCAATTCCTCCCATTTTTAGAATTTGTATTAGTTTAGATTCACAAAAATCCTCAAAAGTATAATTAGATCTATATTCATTTTGATAATCATTTTTATCTGTTGCCTCAATTGCTTTATTTAAGTTAATATTCAAATCACCATAAATATTTCCATATCTGAAAACAATATTCTCAAAATGACTAGGCACTGTAATCGGGTAATTGGCTAA
>CACFIX010000034.1:0-2028 GCA_902566515.1 uncultured Candidatus Actinomarina sp. | reverse complement strand
ACCATCTTTGAATGGGTTTTTGTTTGGAAAGAGTTCCCCTTTTTTCTTTTTTAGGTAGGAATAAAGCTTCATACGATATTTTAACTTTTTAATCTTAAAATAACTTTAGTGATTTCAAATTCATTAAGTTATTTTATATTATTAAAATCCAAAACTAGTGTATTATTCATATGATATATTGGGTCGGTAGCTCAATCGGCAGAGCAGGAGCCTTTTAAGCTCAAGGTCGTGGGTTCGATTCCCACCCGACCCACAAATCAACTTTCTTAATTCAATCTATATAGTATTCTTTTATTTATGAGTTGGGTTTAAATTGCGTGGGTATAGATCTTGTAGACTTTCCACCATATACAATTAAAGGAGATATTCACAATTTACAGTTTGAGGATAGTAAATTTGATTTAATTTTTACGAACATTGTAGATCACTCTTTATATTTGGAGCAATTTATTTCAGAGATGGAGAGGGTGTGTGTCGATGGTGGAATTATGATTTTAAATATTCTTCAAAATCAACCTGGAGACGACTACTCAGAAAATGTGATCAATGATACTGAGCCATTAATTAAAATGTTTAAAAACAGCGTAGTAATTAAGAATAGAAAAATTAATAATTATTTTGATCCGATGAACAGAGAGCTTGTTTTAAAAAAAAATTAGTTAGTTTATGACGTTTAGGTTTGAAAGGCTGTTGATTAAATTGTTTATCCTGACAAATCTAAAGAACTTAAATCAAGCAAAAATATTTGACCTGTATAAGTAGATATTATTATATTCCCATCTTTGTCATTCTTTACAACAACAGGTGCAACTTTAATTGATTCTGACCTTGTCCTGAAAACATTATCTCCAGATTTGTTGATAATAAATATTTCAAAGGTACATTGATCTAGAAAAAAGAAATATTCATTCCATCCAGGCAATGATTCTGATTTATGAATCGCGCCACCAATATTTGCACATCTTTCATCAACAGATGCGTGAGAATAAATTGGCTTTACTTCATAATCCCAAAATTTACCTATTTCATCTTTTGCGTAATAAAACTCACCTTCCTTATGAGGCCAGCCAAAAAACTTTGGATCGAGTGAGCTTAAATCAACAAAATTAATTTCCTCAACTTTGTTGAGTCCTACATCTGGTGCAAAAATATAACCATCACCTACAGCAAAACCCCATGGATTTCTAAAACCAAGAGCTAAGATGTATTCAATCTCGAATTTACTTTTAATACCTGGAGTGGACAATACTGATTCTGGTCTAACATCTCCACCAACAGGAGAAAATATTTCTGGGTCATATGAAGGTGTACTTGCGGGATAAACTTCAAAAGATTCGTTCATAGAAAACATTATTAACTTTCCAGAGTAAAGATCAGTTCTTAATGATGTTTCATTTAGTGCATAAAGTGAATCTTGGTCGCCAACGCAGAAAACCCAAGTGTTTTGATTTACTCTTTCAATATTTCCACAATTGAGCCAATCTAGATTGCTGTTTTGAGGAGAAAGAAAAAGTTCTTTTTCTTTTTTAATAGCGTCATTCCCATAGTCATAACTAAAAATCGAAATAGAAACTCTTATTTCTTTATCTGTGTATCCAGCAAGAAAATAAAGTTTATTGTCTTCAAATTTTATTGGATTCATTGAAAGAAGCCCTGTCTCCCAGTTTTCTGTAGTTCCAACAAAACTGCTTAAATCTACAAGTGGTTTTATTTCTGATGATTCTTTATCAAGGCTGTAAATCATTGATTTCTGATGTCCAACAAAAAAGTATGTTTCTAAATTATCGAAATAGTCAATATCAGTTATGTAATCACCAAAGTTACTAAAATCAAAAAGTAAGCTAGCTTCAATAGATCCTAAATCACTTGTTCTAGAATACTCACTAGGTACTTTTGCCCTACTTTGATTATTTAGATCATCTTTACCAACTATTAAATCAATATAAGAAGTGCTTTCATCGATTATTGCTCCCTGAGCTAGATTTGCACCCCACACCTTCCCAACACATTCGACTGGACCTGTCTGAT
>CACFIX010000033.1:0-2179 GCA_902566515.1 uncultured Candidatus Actinomarina sp. | reverse complement strand
TGTTAGATATGCAGGAAATTCTCCCAAATCAGATTTATAAAATATTGTTTCATAATCTAGATTAGATACTGATTTCGGCGTATAAACTCCTTCTTCAGCTTGTCCTGACCAGCCTGATGTTCCAAGAATTTTATAATCATTGTTTTCTTCACGAATGACAAGACTAGTTCCTCTAATCCTGTCTCCCTCAACAATTGTTCCATTTAACTCAAGGAGTTCTCTTTCGACAACAGTTCCACTTGTAGAGAGTATATTACCAACAAGTGCATCACCATTTTGTCCAATAATTCCATAGATTCCTCTTTCTAGAAGTGGCCCCCACAACTCTTCTTCAACATTTAATTGAATTGAGTTAGCCGTTATATTTGTTACAATTACTCTGTCTTCTGCAGTTCCAATGCTTGAAGAATCAGTAAATTCAGGATTTAACCCTCCGTTATATATAACCCCTGAAAAATACCAACCTGCGCCACCCAGTACAAGCATTAATATAAAGATTAAGGAATAGCCAAGTTTTTTAACCACTTAATGTACTCTCGTAAAAATCAATCAACAATTCTGAGTACTCTTCGGTATAGAAATAAAGAATTTGTGTATGTCCCATATCATCATACTTATGTATTTCATACTCAATTCCGTTTTGTTTGGCTATATTAACTAAGTCATCTGAATGGTGCGGAAGAATTCTATCACTTCTCATTCCTGTAAAAATTAACATTGGCTGTTTGTTTCCTTTAGGTAAGGCATCTACAGGAATATCTTTTAACATGTTTATCCTTTCAAATACTAACGCATAGTGATAAAGAGGTTCCCATAGAAATGTAGGTAAGTTTTGAAATTCCATCTCTTCTCTAACTAGTGTTTTAAAATCAACAGGGGGATCTATGACAGCTAGTGAATTAAAGTCGTTAGTTTTTGCAGGAGTCATTAGACCAATCAATGCACCTAAAGAATTTCCATAGATTCCAATATTTGATGGAGCTACACCCTTAGCCTTTAACCAATCTATAGCAGCTACAACATCGTCGGTTTCATTTTGTCCTGCAGCATAAAAACCATCTTCACAGGTACTTTCACCGTGATCTCTCATATCAATTGCCAATAAATTAAAATTACTTTTATTCATCATTCCCATTGGTAGCAAAATATCGGGAGAGTGCTTACTACTTGTCAGACCGTGGAGGAGAATTATAGTGGGGTTTGATAAATCGTTTTCCACCCACCAAGAGCTCAATTCAATTTCACCATTATCAGCTAAAATAGTTACTTCTTCATAGTCAGTTATGAAATATTCTGCAGGGTTCCAATCTGCTTTACTACCTAGAGACCAATTTTCTGGCTTGTTATCAATTTCTTCAATCCAAACTTCACATGGAACTGAAGCTGCTACACCATACACGTAGTATCCAAGACCAAAATAGCCACCTATGACTAGGACTAAAGTGAAAATCAAGAATTTTTTTATATATCCCCCCTATATGCTCAATTTACAATATAATCAAAAAATATAAATTTGCTAATTATCGTTCAATATTATCTTGATTTCTATTGTCCTTATAATGTGTAATATGAAAAAAATAATTTCTTTCGCTTCTGATTTTGGTCTTGAAGACGGATCTGTTGGAGTTGTAAAAGGTGTAATTAATCGTGTTGATGAAGATTTAAAAGTAATCGATATATCTCATGGAATTCCTCCTCAAAATATCAAATATGGAAGTTTACTTCTGATGAGAGCAATTCAATATATTCCTCAGGGTGTTTTACTAGCAGTAGTAGATCCAGGTGTTGGTTCCGACAGAAAACCAATTGCAATAAAGACTGATTGGGGAGTAATGATTGGACCAGACAATGGATTGCTTAATTTGGCATGTGCAACCGTTGGAGGTGCTAAACAAGCATTTGAATTAGAGAATGAAAACTGGATAATTCCACATGAGGGTGAGACTTTTCATGCAAGAGATATCTTTTCTCCATTTGCCGCAGCTTATGCTTCTGGTCAACTCAAACTTGAAGAATTTGGGCAAGAATTAAGTTTAGAGGATCTTAAACAATATTTAATCCCTTTAACCGACATAACAGAGAAAGAAATTAAAGGCGAAGTTCTTTATGTTGATCATTTTGGTAATTGTCAGACAAACATTTCACCTGAAGAATTAAAAGAAAAAAACTTTAAAGTTGG
>CACFIX010000032.1:0-2217 GCA_902566515.1 uncultured Candidatus Actinomarina sp. | reverse complement strand
CAATTAACAAGACTCCACTAATACTTCGATGTGAAAACTCAATAATTTCTGATGTATCGGAAAGCGTTGGAATTATTTTTCCTTTGCATGTTGGCCAAGTTGCGCCACACCCATCCCCTGAACCTGTTGCCCTTACAAATGCACCAGCAAGGATAGAGAGCACTGAAAGGACTAAACCTAATTTTGTATAAAAAAGTAATCTCACAGTAAGTTATCTAAAAATAAGTTAAATGAGTCCCAAAATAGCTGAAAAAAACTAAAAATAATTACACCTAAAATAGAAAGCATACCAAGAGTTTTTAAATTTCTCGAAAAATAAAAACCTATTTGATTTTCATCATATACATATGGTTTTTCTAGAACATTCTGTGCAGGTACGGCTGTGTCTTCTTCAAAATAGTAATCATCCGTTATGTGTTGAATTTCATTATCAAATTCATACTCCGTAGTATTGTGAGGTTGTTTTTGAAACAAGTTTCGTAACTTATCAATCTTTGTATTTGTAACATCTATTTTTTCATTTTTTACTTTGAAAATATCATCCTCGGCTGTTTTGACTTGGCTATTTATTACACTTTGCGAACTGTATCCTTCTAATGATTCGCTAATTTCAGTACCTAGTAATCCTTCTAGTGCATCAACTACCTTGGTTTCAATTGGAAAACTAGTTCCTGCTTCCCATTGTTTTACTTCTTTTAGTTTTACACCAGTAAATGAAGCAATCTGTTTATTGCTTAATCCCCTATCTTTCTTAAGTTCATTAAATATTTGGTGAAAACTTTTCATTACATTTAATTCTATTCAAATAATATTTTTTTATATAACTAGTCTTAATAATGGAGGTGAATGAGCGCCTGGTGGGCTCCACAGTCTTCAAAACTGTTGAAAGGTGTAAAAGTCTTTGGCAGGTTCGATTCCTGTCCACCTCCGCTAATTTATACTTTTTTTGTGTTTAATATAAGAAAATGACAGAAGAAAATACCTTGGATAACATTGATTTTGCACCACCTGGATTTAAAGTTTCACCAGGTTGGAGAGTGGGTCATTTAAGAGAAGAGACTTTTACTAAATCTGGATTATTAGTTCCAGCAGGTAGCGAAAAAACTTCTGAAGCACTTCCTTTAATCGATGTTGATTCTGGAAATCAATTTTGGGCAGTTGCAAGTGGTGCATGGAAATTTATATGGCCACCAACAGGTAAGGTTGTTTTAGCAGTAAGAGAGTCTCAAATTATTGCTGAAGAGGAAATCTCTAATAAATCTGACAGTGGACAACTACCTATAATGAAATAATTGAATCAAAGAAATAACCCTAACCAATCCGATAGAAAATTACTAACTGTATCAGATAGAGATATATTTGTAACTACTCAAAAAGCTTTACTCGTCGGAATAATCCTAAAAAATGAAATCAGAGCAGATAAAGAAGAATCTCTTAAAGAGCTTATTAACCTAGTAAAAACAGCTGGCTCAAATCCCACAATTATACAAACAAAAAGAGTTGAAAGAGTAGACCCTAAAACTTACATAGGAAAAGGTTCTATTGCAGAATTAGTAGACATTTCTGATGCAAATGATATAGATGTTGTCATATTTGATTGTGAACTTACTCCAAATCAACAAAAAGAACTTCGTACATTATTTAAATGTGACGTTGTTGATAGAACTGGTTTGATATTAGATATATTTGCATTACATGCTCAATCAAAGGAAGCAACTTTACAGGTCGAACTTGCATTATCAATTTATTTAAAACCAAGATTAGCTGGCTTGGGAAAAACTTTAAATCAGCAAGGTGGTGGCATAGGCACTAGGGGTCCTGGTGAAACTAAGCTAGAAACAGATAATCGATTAATTGACAATAGAATTAATAAATTAAAAAAAGAAATAAAAAAAGTTAGTAAACAAAGAGAAGTTCAATCAAGTTTTAGGAAAAAAAACAATACTCCATTAGTTTCAATAGTCGGATATACAAATGCTGGTAAATCTACCTTGCTTGAAAAAATAACAGAGTCTAAAACCTATGTCGCTAATGAGTTGTTTGCGACTGTAGATTCCCTTCAACGAGAATTAAAAGTAGATGATTTAAGCGAACCAATTATTATTTCTGATACAGTTGGTTTCATACAAAACCTTCCTACAACATTAATCGATTCATTTAAATCAACACTTACAGTAGTGAAAGAAGCCAACCTACTCATACATGTTGTTGATGCTG
>CACFIX010000031.1:0-2445 GCA_902566515.1 uncultured Candidatus Actinomarina sp. | reverse complement strand
TAGATTGAAAATCTTCTATATCAGTAGAACGGATATAGAGACCGTTTAACCACAACAATTTTTTCTCATCGAAAATTGCGGAATTTGGCAGAACATTTTTAAGATCAAATTTGCTTATTGCTGTGTTGATATCAAATTGTTCGAGATCATTACCTGGCGACCATCCAAGCAAACATAGATAATTAAACATAGCTTCACTTAAAATACCTTTGTTTTTAAAAGCTTCTACTGAAGTGTCGCCATGTCTTTTACTTAGTTTTTTTCCGTCTGGGCCAAACAATAAAGGAAGATGGCAAAAATCAGGTAAAGAAGCATCCATTGCTTTCATTAACATAATGTGTTTTGGAGTTGAAGAAAGAATATCTTCTCCTCTAGCAATAATGGTTATTCCATAATCTATATCATCAACAGTTGATGCTAGATGATATGTAGGAGATTTGTCAGAGCGTAGAATAACAAAATCCTCAACATCTGAAAGATTAAATAACATATCACCTCTTATGTAATCTTTAAATTCTATTGAACCATCATTAGGTACCTTAAACCTTATCGCACCATCATCTTCATAAGCTAAGTTTCTGCTTAAGAGATCTTCTGCAACTTCCTGATAGCGATCAAATCTTAATGATTGTTTATAAGAATCATGAGAGCCGCCTACTTCAATGCCTTCATCCCAGTGCAAACCTAGCCATTTAAGATTTTCAGTTATATCTTTTTGAAATTCTTTAGTACTTCTTTCTGTGTCTGTGTCATCAATTCGAACAAGAAAAGTGCCATTATTTGCTTTTGCATACAACCAATTAAATAAAGCCGTTCTTGCATTTCCAATATGTAACTGTCCTGTGGGTGATGGTGCAATTCTTAATTTCATCTACTTAATAGTATTAATCAAAGTCCCTATTGTCTCAATTTCAATTTTAATTTCATCACCAGGTCCCACTTTAGATACACCTTCTGGAGTACCTGTAAGAATCACATCACCTGGAAGAAGAGTCATTATTGACGAAACAAAACATAAAATATCTCCGATACTAAAAATCATATCTCTAGTATTTCCGTCCTGTTTCAATTCATTATTAACAAAACACTTAATACCCAATTCTGGATTTTTTTCAAAATTTGTTTGAATAAAGGGACCTAGTGGACAAAAAGTATCAAAACTTTTTGCTCTTGTAAAGTTACCGTTAAAAGTTCCATCTTGGCCCTGAAGTACTCTTTCAGATAAATCGTTAGCTATTGTAAAACCAAGAACATGTTCCATCCAGTTATCATGAGTTAGGTTTTTACTGAGCTTTCCAATAACAACTGCTAATTCTGCTTCATGGTCAACATGCTGAGCAATTTTTGGATAAATAATATTCTCTCCTGTACCAATTACTGAAGTTGAAGGTTTATTAAAAAAGACTGGATTGCTTGGTGCGGTGTAGTCATGTACTCCCAGCTCAACAGCATGTTTTTCATAATTTTTAGCTACTGCTGTTACTTTACTAGGAAGAACTGGAGCAAGAAGTTGTATTTCTTCAAGAGAATATTTTTCTTCAGTTGGTTCCCAAATTACTAAAGGTGATCCTTCATATCTTAAAACTTCACCTTCGTGCAATTCACCATAAAATATTTCGCCCTGATATTTAGCCCTTACAATCTTCATTACACAAGTGTATAGCTATTATTTTTTTTCTTCTTGATTAGCATCAAATAATTTAGAGAGGTGTAATCCTTGAATGCTCTCCAAACTACATTGTTTTAAAGTTGCTGCATCTAAAACTCCAGTATCTGAATCTTTTATTTTTAATGTATCTATTACATTAATGACATCACTTTTTGTAGGAGCTCTACCAATTTTTGAAGCCTGAAAGATTGCTAAATTTGTTACAACTTTTGTTATTAACTTATGTTTATGGTTATCTTTCCACATTGCGGTAAATGGTTTAATAAGTTTCAAAGCATAACCGCTATCTGGACTAGGAATTGAAAAAACTTCTTCATCTGGAGACCTCAGTGAATTGGGTAGAGTATCTTTTCCTTGACTTCTAGGTACTGGAAGATCTGAATCTTCTATATTCTTTTTTGATTCTATTTGTATATTTGGCTGTTGACTCATTTAACTAAAGTAAGATAATGTAGAAAGTCTTCATTTTCTCCGTTTACAATTTCTAAATATTTTTGCCTAATATTACCTGTGATTTCTCCAGGTTTTCCGTCTGTTATGTCTTCACCATCGACTGACACTACCCCAACAACTTCGGTAGCTGTACCTGTAAAAAATAATTCGTCAGCGTCTTTTAATTGATCGGCGTTTATGTTTGTTTCCTCGGTCTCTAAACCAAGATTGTTCGCAATTTCTATTACTGTTTTTCTTGTAATACCTCCTAAAGCGCCTGTCTCAATAGGTGGTGTATAAATTTTTCCATTTTTAATTAAAAATAGATTTTGACCGCTCCCCTC
>CACFIX010000030.1:0-2831 GCA_902566515.1 uncultured Candidatus Actinomarina sp. | reverse complement strand
AGCGATTGAACCTGAAATGAAAATTATCAAAATTAGTAATATTACAAACACCAAAGTCCAAGGTCTCATAAATTTATAATACATGTCAAAACTAATTTTTGTAACTTCAGAAAACTGTGAGCTATGTAATTTAGCTTTTAAAAAAATTAAATTTATCAATTTTTTTTTATCAATTAAGAAAGTAGATGTAAACGATGGATACGAAGAATATCTAATACGAATTCCCGTCTTATTGAAGAATGACGAAGTTGTGGATGAAGGTATCTTTAATATTTGGAAGATTATAAAGAAATTAGTTTTTTAAATATCTATAGGTTTTGATTTATCTCTATTTGAATTTTGTTCTTCTAAGTATTTTATTATTTCATTAGCTACATCAATACCTGTAGCCTTTTCAATTCCTTCTAATCCTGGTGATGAATTTACTTCAAGAACCAAAGGTCCTCTATTTGATTGAATTAAATCAACACCTGCTACAGATAATCCCAATACTTTAGCTGCTTTTATGGCACTCTCTTCTTCTTGACTATTTAATTTGTAATCTTCAACTCTTCCACCAAGATGGACGTTTGACCTAAATTCACCAGGCTTGGCAATCCTTTTCATAGAAGCGACTACTCTATCTCCAACAACAATGGCCCTTATGTCTTGTCCACTTGATTCACTAATAAATTCTTGGATAAGAATGTTTGCATCTATCTTTTTCATAGTCTCAATGGCGCTTATCGCTGCTTCCATTGTTTCTGTCAAAACAACTCCACGACCCTGTGTGCCTTCGAGTAATTTAATAACATATGGCGGAGTGCCAACAGTTCTCAAAACAGATTCAATGTCTCTTGATAAATGCACATAACCAGTAATTGGCATTTCTACACCACTGTTACCAATTAATTGCAATGCTCTTAATTTATCTCTGGATCTACTTATAGATGCAGATGAATTAGCAGACAAAGCACCCATTAACTCAAACTGTCTCACAACGGCTGCACCATAGAAGGTCCATGTAGCTGCAATTCTTGGAATAACGACATCGAAATTGATTTCTCTACCCTGAAAAAAAATTCTAGGTTTTGCTTTTGCAATATTCATATAACATCTCAGATAACTCACAACCTCAGTGTCATGACCTCTTTTTTTTGCTGTCTTAAACAATCTGCTAGTTGAATACAGTCTTATGTCCTGGGATAAAATTCCAAGTTTCATTTTTTATTTTCTTTTTTGGCAGTAGTCAAATAACTAATTGCTGGGTTAACAAGCCATCTTCTTCCAAGTGCTTTTTTACCAATCAGCATTGTGTAATCCATTGGCCCCCTGTCAGTTAGTGTCAGTTCAATTGTTTTACTTATTCCATCCATAAGCATTGTTGTTTTAATATAAGGCCTTCTCTCTACATCACCATTAGAACTTTTTATTCTTTTATATCCAGCTAAAGGAGCAGATGTTTTACGAACTGTATTATTTCTTTTCATTACTTTAAAATTCACGTATCTAACACCTTCTCTTTTAACAATTTTAATTTCTGAGGCATCTATCGAGGCAACGCTTGCGCCAGTATCAATTTTTGCAATTACGCTTTTAACTTTTAAATCTGGAAGTGCAACATGTTCTTTCCAGCCAACAATTCGCTTCTCTCTTTTTTTCTTTGCCATATTTAGAGAATGACGTAAAACAAGAGGACACCAACGATAAGCAATCCTAAATGAAAGTACATAACTGGCAACATAGAAAAATTGTAATTAGGTTTTAGAAAGAAACAAACTAGTTTTCTTGAAGATCTTTTCTTTCAGTTGAAATATCTATATTCTTGTTATCTACTTTTCTAAAATATAAAAAAAATGTTATTGATATTGCAACGATATGATGAATAATCATAAGGTTAAGCAAAGATCTCAGTATTACTGCCTCTCCCCACATTAAGAAGAAACCCAAGGTTGTCAATGTCCTTAATATATTTGATAAAAGGATTAAGGTTCTACTTTTTGCTATAGCAAAGTACATATAAAGGACATTTATTGCAATTCCAGGAAGAAGTACAAATTTAAACCAGATCAAGTCATTAGTTTGAAAATTTGCTCCAAAAACATCAGATAATAATTTTGGAAAAAAGAAACCAAATAGGGCTCCAGCAGCTACAGAAAGACCATCGAAAAAAGCAAAAATATAAAGTAAGGACTTTTTATCAAAAATAGAAAACTTTTTCATTTAAGGAGAAGTACTAACTGCCTCTGTAGTTACTTCTTCTTCCTCTTCTTCAGTCTCTAGCAATCCACAATCTCTTAAGACTTCTTCGGTATCTCCACCACCAAAAACAACTCTCTCGAATACAACTACTGCATAAATTTCATCTTCAGTGAGTTTTCCTTGAAAACCAGGCATACCACCAATCGAGACAGTATTTTCGGCTCCGTATGTAGGACCAACCTCAGCCTGCCATCCTGCAGAACCTAGTTGTATCCACTTTGCATGATCAGCGCATGTTGGGAATGTTGTATATAAAGCACCGCCGGTAAATGCAGGTCCAACACCTCCACCTCCACCTCCACCATGACAGCCAGCACAAGCACCTACTCCTGCATAAACTTCCTGACCTATTGCTATGTAATTGATTGTATTTGTAGCAGCAACCCCTCTTCCTTCGTAAGGTGATCCATCACAATTAACAGCCTGTTGGGATTTTCTATCTACGTCTAGCATTCCTCTTTCACCACACTCTTGAGTATTTGAGGAACTAATAAGACCAATAAGTATAAATAATGGAATAATCACAAAACTAAAGTTTAGCCACTTAGGCAGAATCGTATCTGAGTTTGTTTTGATAGACATAGTCTCAT
>CACFIX010000029.1:0-2837 GCA_902566515.1 uncultured Candidatus Actinomarina sp. | reverse complement strand
ACCTCCATGAAGACAATTATTATTAAAAACTTTCATATATAAAAGACTAGTGTGTTTAAAAAATTAAATAACCTGGTTATTTTCAATAAAGATTCGATTAATTATTCCAAAAATTGACGAAACTGCAATTATTGATGAACCTCCTAGACTCAAAAGTGGAAATGGGTCTCCTGTTAGAGGAATTAGACCCACAACAGTTGCTATGTTTATCAAGATTTGTAAATATAACAAAATCATAAATCCAGCGAGTAGAAATTTTTCAAATTCCGAATCTGTAGTAATAATTAAAGAATAAACTCTAAAACCAAAAAATATCCACAAAAATAATAAAACAATACAACCAATAAAACCATAACTTTTTGCAAATGATGAAAATATAAAATCAGTAGTTTGTACTGGAACAAAAATAGAAATATTATCTGTATTTGACAGACTATCTCCTAAAAAACCTCCTAAAGATATTTGTAATCGACTTTGTTTTTGTGAAAAGTCTTGGATTTCTGTTGAATAAAAATCAGTAATCCTTTGGACTTGGAATGAGCTTACTAAATCAAGCTCTAAAAGTATAAAGAATGACAAAAACATTGTAATTAAAAAGGCAAATAAAGTTTTTACCTTGACATCTGATATAAAATACATCCCTAGTACAACTGAAAGCAATATAATTGTTGTTCCAAGATCTGGCTGAGAATAAATTAATAAAACATTGGAAAATATTAAAGCCAAGGCCATTAAATTATTCTTTTTTTGTGAAATGACTGCAGCAAGAAATATTACAAATGCAATTTTAGAAAACTCTGATGGCTGAAAATCAAAAACTCCTAAGTCGTATCTTCTTCGTGCTCCCAAGGATTCCGCAGTAAACAAAACTCCTATCAATAAAATAGTTGAAGAAACCATTAATACATTACTTAGTGCAAATATATTACTTATTGACACATATGTAAATAAAAAGAACACGGTAAGCCCTAAAAGTGTAAATGTAATTTGTCTTACCAGCACATTCTGTATGTCTAGACCAATCTCATTTGTTATATTGAACAAAGTGAACCATGAGATTACACAAAAAATTAAATACTGAAAAATTACATAAACATTTGTTCCTTCTGGACCCAAGATAGTAATTCTTCTGTTAATCATTCTGTAATTTCTCCAAATTCGACAGGAGTCAGATTTTCTTCCAGTAAATACTGAATTATCCTTCTCGATACTGGTGCCGCTACAGCACTTCCTGATCCCCCCTCTTCAACTACTGTTACTATTAAATATTTAGGATTGGAAATAGAATCGACGCCTACAAACCAAGAAGTATTATTTAAATCACCTGCATTTTGCGCTGTACCTGTTTTTCCGCCAATGTCATAAGTCAAATCTCCCATTACTTGAAAAGACCTATAAGCAGTACCGCCAGGATTTGTAACTAAATTTAGATCATCTAATAAAAAGTTTATAAATTCAGAACTTATATTTATATTTTCTTCATTTTTATCTAAATCTCCATTTAAAAAATAAGGATTTGATTTTATACCTGTAAGAAGTGCTCTATAAGCATTAGACACTTGAATGGGTGTTGTAGTTATAGCACCTTGCCCTATGATGAGGTTCATCAAATCTCCACCTAACCATCCCTCTGGTCTTACCAACTCTGGTTTAGAAATTTTCCAATCCTCAAACAACTCTCTATCAGGGATAACACCTTCTTTTTCGAATGGTAGATCTATTTTAGATAAAGAACTAAAACCTAGTTCTTTTGAGTATTCTTGTAACATAGCTTCAGAGTCAGTATTTCCGAATGTTCTCCAAATTTTTAAGGCAATATCCCAAAAATAAACATTACATGATTGTTTTAAAGCTTCACTTAAATTAACTCTTCCATGGCCTTCAGGTTTCCAATCTTGATAGACTTGCTTAGACCCATCGTCAAAACCAAAAGAAAGACTACCTTCACAATTAACATATTGTCCTGAATTTGAGGCATCCTCAGGAAAAATTCCTTCATTAACTGCTAACCAATAAGCAACAACTTTAAATACAGACCCAGGAGGATAAAGTCCTTGTATCGCAAAATTATTAAAAGCTTGAGTTCGGTTAAGTTTTTTAAATTCAAATTGTGAAATTCCCGAAACAAACTGATTAGGATCGAAATCAGGTAGTGAAACCATCGCAGTTATCTCTCCAGTATCTATTTTCTGGACAACTACTGCTCCTCTTTCGATTAAATTGACTGTATCAAAAGATTTGTTTGCAAGAAGTATTCCTTGTTGAAGAGATTCTTTAACTACCTCCTGAGCATTAACATCAACTGTAATTTGAATATCTTTACCTGGGACAGCAGGTGTAATTTCAACAATTTCTCCATTTTGTAATGTAATTTCAGATGGTTTGCCGCTAAGAATATTTTCATAATATCTTTCAAGCCCATTTTTACCAACAGTTTTGTTTCCAAAAGCATTCGGATACTCAATTAGCTCATCTTGATTAGGTTTACCAATATAACCTATGACATGTGAAAATAACTCTTTATATGTATAAGCTCTTTTTGGCTGGTTAAAAATTTCAAAAGCTTCATATTCTTGAATTTTTATTCTCAAATCTGTTTCATATTCATTTAAGTTGGCAATTTCTACAAAAAGTTCCTTCGAACTAAAAAAATTATCTATTTCTGTATTAGTTAAATCATTAAAATTAAATGAAATAAACTGTTTATATATTGTTACATTTTCTTCGTTTATTTTCTTCTGGTTCAAAAACAAGTATGGTTCAAGGATAGATTCTGCTAGTTTATTTCCATTGAGATCTAAGATTTCTCCCCTTGGTGCGGGAATGTAAAAAGTTTC
>CACFIX010000028.1:0-3273 GCA_902566515.1 uncultured Candidatus Actinomarina sp. | reverse complement strand
AGCATTATAAAAGTGCTTGAAGATCATGATTACAAAGTTGTAATGATCCCACCCTTGACAACATCAAATGAGATATTAGAAATGAATCTTAAAGGTCTTTTGATTTCAAACGGACCAGGTGACCCTAGATCGTTACTTACAGTCATTGATACAGTTCAGGATCTTATAGGAAAACTCCCAATATTTGGAATTTGTCTTGGTCATCAAATACTTGGTTTAGCATGCGGTCTCAATGTTAAAAAAATGCAATTTGGTCATCACGGTTCTAATCATCCAGTAGAAATCGAGGGTTCAAAAAGAGCCTTAATTACTGCTCAAAATCATGGTTTTTCTATTGACGATTTTGGTGATTCCATCAAACATGAAAATTTCGGGGATATAAATGTTTATGCAACAAATTTAAATGATGGAACTAATGCAGGAATCAGTATTTGGGACTCTATGGCGTACTCTGTTCAATTTCATCCTGAATCTGGACCTGGTACAACTGATGGATTGCAAATTTTTAACCCTTTTTTTGAAATGATTGAGAAAAACTATGGCAAAAAATAAAGAAATTAAGAGTATTTTGATCATTGGTTCGGGACCAATAGTTATCGGTCAAGCTTGTGAGTTTGATTACTCAGGATCTCAAGCAGCAAAAGCATTAAAAAAAGAAGGATATCGAGTAATTCTTGTTAATTCAAATCCAGCAACTATTATGACAGATCCGGAAATGGCAGATGCTACATACATCGAGCCCTTGACTCACAGCTATCTAAAAAAAATAATTGAAATAGAAAAACCCGATGCAGTCTTACCAACATTAGGCGGACAAACTGCACTTAACTTATCGATTGAATTAGAAAAAAGTGGTGTTTTAAAAGAAAATAATGCGACACTTCTTGGAGCCTCCGCCAATGCTATTGAGATTGCAGAGAATCGATGGAAATTTAAAAAGGCTATGGATGGCGTTGGTATTAAAACACTTAAAGCAACTTACGCTAAATCTTTTGATGAGGGAATAAATGCAAGTAAAGAAATTGGTTTTCCTTTAATGCTAAGGCCATCATTCATTCTCGGGGGTGGTGGAACAAGTGTAGTGAATAATGAAGAAGACTTTAAATCAAAATTATCTGATGCATTTAATGCATCTCCTACACAGGAAGTCTTAATTGAAGAATCAATTTATGGATGGAAAGAATTTGAACTTGAAGTTATGAGAGACAGTGATGGTAATGGGGTAATCGTTTGTGGAATAGAAAATTTTGATCCAATGGGTATCCATACTGGAGACTCAATAACAGTTGCTCCTATTCAAACATTATCTGATAAAGAATATCAAACTATGAGGGATGAGGCACTACTTTGTTTGGATACTATTGGAATAGCGACTGGGGGTAGTAATGTTCAATTTGCTGTAAACCCTAAAAACGGAGATCGGAGAATAATTGAAATGAATCCAAGGGTATCAAGATCATCTGCTCTAGCTTCAAAAGCAACTGGATTTCCTATTGCCAAGTTCGCTGCTTTATTAGCAGTGGGTTATAACTTAACTGAACTTGAAAATGACATAACTGGAACAACACCTGCTAGTTTTGAACCCGTCCAAGATTATGTCGTAGTTAAAATTCCACGATTTGATTTTCCAAAATTTCCCTCAACAGATGATGTCCTGGGTACATCAATGCAAAGTGTGGGTGAAGTAATGTCTATAGCTTCCACTTTTACAGAGAGCTTAACTAAAGCCATTAGATCTCTTGAGATTGGTAAATCAGGAATAAGAAATATAGACAATAGGTTTATTGGAATGCCAAAAGAGATCCTACAAGATGAAATCAGAACACCTAGGCCTAGAAGAATATTTGCAATTCTTGAGGCAATTAGGAGAAACTGGCCACTTCAAGACATAGCAAAAATATCTTCTGTGGACATATGGTTTTTACAAGAAATTGAAAAGAGCTTTAATGTAAATCCTGAAAATACACCCTCCACAGTTCTTAAAATGCTTGGATGGACGGAAGAAGATCTTGATAATAAAGAGTCTAAAAATGAATTGGAGAAAAATAGAGTTTATAAGTTAGTTGATACATGTTCTGCAGAATTCGAATCCAAAACACCTTATTTATATTCTACAAATGGCGTAAGCAACGACGATACAACAACTGATAAAAAGAAGGTCGTAGTTATTGGGTCAGGTCCAAATAGAATTGGGCAAGGAATTGAGTTTGATTACTGCTGTGTACACGGAGTAAGTTCATTAAAAGAAAATGGTTATGAAGCAATCATGATTAATTCAAATCCTGAAACTGTTTCTACTGATTATGACACCGCAGACAAACTATATTTTGAACCACTTGCATGGAATGAAGTAAAAGCAGTCCTCAATAGAGAAAAACCTGATTCAGTAATTATTCAGTTAGGAGGACAAACTCCTCTTAAACTTGCAAAAAATATTCACGATGCTGGATTTAGCATTTCAGGGTCTTCATTAGAAGTTATAGATTCCACAGAAGATAGAGACTTATTTCAAAAGCTGTGTTCAAAGCAAAACATCAAACAACCTTTATCAAGAATTGCAAACAGTGAAGTTGAATTGGTGGATTCAGTTAACCACATTGGGTTTCCAGTTCTTTTAAGACCTAGCTATGTTCTTGGTGGAAGAGCTATGAGAGTAGTACGAAACAATGAAGGACTCACTAATTATCTGGATATATTGGCAAGTGCAGATGAAGATGGTAATCCATTTAAATCTGGACCCTTGTTGGTTGATCAATTTTTAACTGACACAATAGAAATTGACGTTGATTTAATTTCAGATGGAGAAGAGGTTTTTATTGCTGGAATTTTAGAACACCTTGAACCAGCTGGTGTACATAGTGGAGACTCAACTGCAGTTATTCCTCCGTTTAGTATTGATAAAACAATGATTGAAGAAATTAAAAATAAAAGTATTCAGTTAGCACTTAGTTTAAATGTAATAGGATTACTAAATATTCAATTCGCCATTCAAAATAATGAGCTATTTATTCTTGAGGCTAATCCGCGTGCATCTAGAACAATGCCATTTGTAGCTAAAGTAACAGGAAATCAAATAATAAAAGCTGGAACATTACTAATGCTTGGTCACTCTTTAGAAGATATTAAAGTCAAGACAAAATATTTAAACAGTACAACAGAAAAAATTGCGGTGAAGAAAGCTATTTTCCCATGGTCTAGATTTCCAGCTGAAGATACAATGCTGGGACCAGAAATGAAAGCTACAGGTGAAGTTCTAGGTATTGGAAATAATTT
>CACFIX010000027.1:0-3329 GCA_902566515.1 uncultured Candidatus Actinomarina sp. | reverse complement strand
TCTAGAGAGATGGATTTCTTTAGTTTAGATGAAATTGAGAAATTAGAATATGTTCTATTAAAAGATGTCGGTCATCTTAAAATTTATAAAAAAATTACTGTTTAATCTTATATAATCCAAGTTTCATTCTTAAAGAAAAAATTAATACTTCAAAAATTCCAAAAAACAATTTATTAAACGCTGAATATTTTGAATTTCCAAAACTTCTTTCTCTATGTGTTACTATCACTTCAATTATTTTATGTGCTCCACGATTAATAGTTATGAGTGGTAAATATCTATGGTCATTTTTATACCATGGAAGATTTTCTACAAATTCTTTTTTGAAACAGACAAATGACCCACTACTGCTACGTAGGGGGGAGTTAAAAAGTAACACCATTAGGAAATCATAAATAATTGATGCTAGTCTTAACACTCTTCTATGTTTTCTTACTTCTCGTATTCCCATTATTAAGTGAGGCTGTAAGAGAATTATTTTATTAAAAAATAAATTTAAGTCTTTAGGATTATCCTGAAGATCAGAATCCATTCTAATGATGTAGTCTGTCTTACATTGATTGAAAGCTTTTTTAAAAGCCCCAGTTTGTCCAGAACGTTTTTCTAGGTTAATTATTTTAAAATTTTCAAGTTTATTTATAAATTTACTTATATAAACATCTCCCCCATCGTCAGAATTATCATTTACAAAAACAACACTTACGTCGATATCTTTAGGTTTGTTTTCGAGTGCATTTAGAAGCTCATTAGATAAAATTTCTAAGTTTTTTTTCTCATTATGGAACGGGATAACAATTGTTGCTGATAACATACTAAAACTCTGATGTACTACTATTCAAACCTATCATTATTAGAAAGTCTTCTATTTGGCTGTTTTTCAAATTCATAATTAAGTATCTCAATGCTTTCTTTTTTACAAATTACAACGGGGTTTATTCCCTTTGTGAGTATTGTTTTTCCAGGCGTACCCTGAAACGCAAGTTCTGAAATTTTTGCAGAATATATTCTTACTTTTTGTCCTTGAATTAATCCCCAAGCTCCAGGATAGGGTTTTGTAATTGCCTTAACAATTCTAACAATCTTTTCTGCATCATTATTCTGAAAATCTAAATACCCATCTGTGTCATTTCTTTGGTGCCAGTAAGAAGCTTTGGCTTCATTTTGTTTTTTCCCAAAATTATTTTTTCTTACCATTTTTATGGACTCCAAAAGCATTTTTGGAAATATTTTATTAGCTTTTTCATGAAGAGATTTTATGTCATCTTTATCTAAGATTTCTATTTTTTGCTCTTTAAGTATATTTCCCGTATCAATTCCTTCATCTGTGAAAATTGTAGTTAGGTATGCAAACTTTTCACCATTTATGATTTGCCAATTCAGAGGTGAACCCCCTCTATATTCTGGTAATTTCCCTGCATGAAGATTAATTGTTCCAATTTGTGGTATATCTAATAACTCTTTTTTTAAAATTTGTCTAAATCCTGACAACACAAACAGTTCTGGGCTAAGATTTTTGATTTTAGATATGGTATCAACATTATTGATGTTATCCGTAATTATTAGGTTTAGATTTTGTGAATTTACTAGTTCAATTATCTCAGCATCATTATCATCACTTAATACTACAGACTTAATTTCACTTTTATTTTCTAAAAGTGTTTTGAGGATAATTAAACCTCTAAGTCCATTTAAAAATAAAATCATTTTATGAAAAGTTATTTTTATTGTTTAGCTTGAATTCAACATATTCCTTGATTGCATCTTCAAAACTGTAACTTGGCTCAAATCCAATAAGACTTTGAACTTTTGAATTTGATAGCGTTCCCCTTTTTGGTCTGAATTGATCTCTTTCTTGAATTTCGTATTTTATATCAGGTATATACTTCTTAACTTCATGAATAAACTCAAGTATTGTGTGAGATTTTCCATTTGTAATATTAAAAATTTCATTCTCACCTTTTTCATGTATAGCAGTTTTGATAAATCCATCTGCTAAATTTTTAACATAAGTGAAATCGAGCCTTTCATCTTTTCCATGAACATTTATTACTTCGTTGTTAATTGCTCTATCAATAATTATTTGTGAAATTCTATTGTTCATATCTGTAGGCCCAAATACAGCTGAAGGCCTTACAATAGTCCAAGGTATTTTAAAGAACAGCCCCAATCCTTTTGTTGTAATTTCGCCAGCTAATTTTGCAGTGCCGTAGATTTCTATCGGATTTACACTACTATTTTCATTTACTTCTTCTGATTCAAAGTCACCGTAAACCATACTTGAAGAAGTGTATACAAATCTTTTTAAATCATAATTTTCAATAGAATTACAAATTTGTAATATATTCGATGTTGCCGAAACGGAGCTTTCAAATGCTTCTTCAACATTTAGATTATTTAGTTTAGCTAAAGGTAAAGAAGCTAGATGGAAAATGTACTCGGGTCTATGATTTTCAATTATTTTTTGTAAAACTCCATAGTATTTTGCATCTCCCCTTTCTATTATGATGTTATCTAAATAGCCAACTAGTCTTTCTTTTCTGTAGTCTAAAAAATTTTTACTTGTGAAATTTACATATCCACCAAAATTGTCAAAACAAACAACTTTATCAACAACTTTTTGATCTAACAAGGATTTTGCAATTTGAGAGCCGATAAATCCTAGTCCTCCTGTGACTAATGCTTTTTTCATAGGTTTATAATAGCAATCATTGCCTTAAAACCTTGAAGTAAATTTTCTTAATAATGAAGATCTATCAATGAGCAACTTTAAACAGATGTATAATTTTTAAGAATATTATGATATTGTTTTTTATAGTCCTCAAAAGCAATTATTATTTTTTCATCTATTTCGTCACTTACAGCCTTTTGTGAAGGATATTTAGTTACTAAAGATTTAAGGTTTTCAATATCAAAATTGTTTTCTATTAATTTATTTAATTGTTCGATCTGTAAGTCAAAAAGCTTTGAATTAATATCAAACAAAGTATCTCTAACATCGACTTCAAGTAATTCTTTATAAATTTCATACCCAACATCGATGTTTTCATCTATAAAGTGAGTTGTTACTCCTTGGGGAAGATTGTTGTAAATAGCCCATTTTAAGTTGTCCAATCCTCTGTTTTCAGGAAGTACTCCTGGATGAAAATTTATTATTCCACTTGAAAAGCAATCTATTACATTTTTGTTTAAAATTCTTGCTCCCAAAATTATTCCATGGCTTGGTTTAATCTTTTTTAAAAATGATATAACCGCCTCCGAGTTGTGATTTTCTACCAATGAATTCCAACCATACTGATTTGCTAATTTAGAAGGTTCAATAATTTCAGTTT
>CACFIX010000026.1:0-3438 GCA_902566515.1 uncultured Candidatus Actinomarina sp. | reverse complement strand
CTCGCAAGTTACAGGATTTTTGTTTTACAATTTATTAATCAATTACAACTTGAAGAATCTGTTCATGTTTTCCAAGATGACAAACTAAATGAAGCTACTTTGTCCTCCGATGTTGTTATTTTTTCTAAAAACAGCTTTGATCTTCTTGATACTTTTAATGATTCAAAAAAAAATGTTAAACTCGTTGGTCTAATTAATCCACCTCTAGATAAAAAATATAACCATGTAAATTTTGTCATTGTTGGCTCAGTCTTAGAAAAGATTTATGCGCAAAAATACTACGAAAATGTTTTTGTCTATGAACTAATTGAAGATAAATACAATAATTGTGAACTAAAAGTTCATAAGAACAGTGATGAAATTGTATTAGGAACGCACGGTAATCATGTGCATTTACACAAATTTAAAAATATATTCAAAATAATAAATGAATGGAAAGTAGGCAAAAAAATTAAATTTGTCAACATTACTGATGATGTAAAAAAATCAGAACAAATATTGAAAAGTTTGAAGCTCAATTATGAGATAGAGCATAAAAAATGGGAATATAAAAAATTTGAAAAAGACTTAAAACAAATTGATATAGGACTAATTAATTTTATGTTTAGTCAAAAAAACTTTTTCAATGCACCTAGATTCGGAAAATATAAAACAGATTTCAATTTTAGATTTAAAAGCAAGACTAATCTAGGCAGAGCATTCGTGTTTTACCAATTAGGAATACCACTGATACATGATTTGAATCCAGAAAGTTTTTTTATCAATTATTCTGAAGAAGAAGTTGAGGGATTCAACCAGGGACTATTAATAATCAGAAGAAAAAGAAATATTGAAATGTTACTAGTGTCAATATATTTTGGTGAAAAATAAATTATCAGAACAGAAGTATTAATCAGTAGAAAATTTACAAATCTATAAAAATTATTTTTAAAATTTAACTTACTATAAAAAATCTCATAAAGTTTAATAACTGGAAGTTTTACTCCAAACCTATAAGAGTGAGAGAATCTGCGGTTGTTTTTTCCAGCAAAAATATGGCTTGCCGAATCGAAATCAAAAGATGCATTTTTGTAAATAAGAAAGTTTAAAAAATTAAATAGAACGAAGATAAAATAGCTAATCAATGTTAATTGTTAATAATTTTATATATTTCGTCAACAACATATGTCATATCTTCTTCTTTAATAGTTGGATACATAGGAAGAGTTATTATAGAATTAGAAAGCTTTTCTGTATTTTCGAGAGAAGTCTTACTTTTTATATATTGATAGTATTCCTGTTTATGTACAGGAGGGTCAAAATGAACACTTGCACCAATTCCTTTTCTGTTTAATTGCTCAACTACTTCATTTCGAATTTTTTCATCAACAGTTACTGTGTACATTTGATAAACATGTTCCCTATTATTTCCAACTTGAGGAATGGCAACACCGCGATTTTTATCAGAAAGTAAATTATTATAAAAGTTAGCAGACTTTTTTCTATTATTATTCATTTCTTCGAGACGGTTAAATTGTGCATGGCCTATCGCAGCATGAATATTGGACATTCTAAAATTATGACCAGAACTAATCGCTTCTCTATACCAAGCTACCTTATTATTTCTTTCTAGTGTTGTTGTACCAATTCCATGGCCTATTAAACTCTTTGCTACTTTAAAAATTTTCTCGTCATTACAAGTAAACATTCCTCCTTCTCCGGTTGTTATATTTTTAGTAGGAAAAAATGAAAAACATCCAATACCAAATGAACCAGCTTGTTTTTCATCAACACTTGCTCCTAAAGTTTCTGCACTATCTTCTATTAAAAGTAGATTGTATTTTTGACACAAATTATATATCGGCGTCATGTCGCATGGCTGACCTCCGAAATGAACTACCATAACAGCTTCTGTTTTACTATTTATTAGTGGTTCAATAAAATCAGCAGTTGTGTTTCTATAATCGAAATCAATATCACAAAAAACAGGGGTAGCACCATTATTAACTATTGCATTTACACTAGCAACCCATGTAAAACTTGGAACGATTACTTCTCCTTTTATATCGTGCGCCTTAATTGCTATTTCAAGTGCAGATGCACATGAATTCATAGATAGGGCATACTTTGAACCGATCAAATCTATAAATTGATTTTCTAAAAGATTATTAAATTTACCTGGAGCTAACCAACCACTTTCAAGTACCTCGGTGACATTTTTGAGTTCTTCTTTGCCTAAATCTGGAACTGAAAGTTTGATATCTCGAGACATATAAATGATTTTAACTAAAAAAGAGAGGTATATATAAGCTAAACTTCGAACTTTATTTTTAATAAATTTTTAATCTTCGATACCAAAGTTAATCTTATTTCTTTGTTGTAAATAATAAGTTAACTTGTCCCGTTTTTAGCGACTATTCGTTTTTAGATAAGGTTAATTTCATCATCACAGAATTTGAAATCGTCAATATTATGTGTGACATTTATTATTGTTGACGAGAGAGACCGAAGTTTACTAAAAACGAGTTTTTTTGATTTCAAGTCTAAATTTGAAGTAGCTTCGTCTAGGAATATAATATCTGGCTTTTGTATCATTAGTCTTATAAAGTTGATTTTTTGGATCTGTCCACTAGATAAAGAATTTTGAGAAATTATTAAATTAAGATCATAATTATTTTTTTCTGAAAACACTTCAAATTCAGTTAGATACTCAGTGAGTTCTGTATCAGATACATCGGTTTGCACACCATACATAATATTTTCTTTTAAAGTACCTGTAAATATAAATGGTTTTGTGCCGACATATCCAAACGAATTTGAATATGTTTCTACTGTTCCTGAATTTGGTGAATATATTCCGGACAATATTCCAATTAATGTACTTTTACCAGATCCATTTGGGCCAGTAATAATAGTATGTTTATTTTTTAGAATTTTTAAATTTAAATTTGTGAATAAGTTTTTATTACTATTTCTAAATGTAAAATTAACATTATCGAGATGAAAAGCTGTTTTGGAGTCTAAGTTTTTGCTAAGTTTATGGTTGCCTCCCATGCGTGTTGACTCAACTAGTTCGACATTCCCGCTATCTATAAAAGGAACTCCTTTAATTATTTGATTTAGATTTAAACTAACTAATCCTAGAACTTGAAATAGTCTTAATGATAAACCTAAATATTCTAAAGTTAAAAATTCATTCTCTGAGAGAAGTAGTAGCAGAATAATGAAGATTGTAATTGCTACAAAATTTGGTAATTGGTAAATTGCAATATCACCTTTCAAAAGTTTCAAATGGGAGATTTTATAATCCTCGGTTTCTTTATTAAATCGATTTAATTCCTCATCATCTTTTCGAAATATCTTAATGAGAAAATAATTATTGACAATTTGTTCAACCTTAAAATTTAGTACTTCTAACGATTTTTTATATTTATTTGAATTCACTGCAGTTTTTTTCTG
>CACFIX010000025.1:0-3442 GCA_902566515.1 uncultured Candidatus Actinomarina sp. | reverse complement strand
TTGGGAAAAAACTATTTTTAATCGCAAAAATACCATGTAATCATTAACTCCTAATATTCCCGCAATACACTCTAGTGAAAAATGAAATGGGCCTTGAGGAATCCCTGATGAAGAGCGTATGTAAAGGAATTCTAAATTTGAAAAATTTAATAGATTTATATTACAATTTTGAATTACGTTATCAGCAAAATATTGGTCGTATTTATATTCTACAAATTCAATATTCCTAATTTTTTGATATAAGCTTACAGAAAATACTGATAAATATAAAAATATTTTATTGTTAGTAACAAATCTATTAATTAACTGCAACCTAGTGAGTTACCACAGTTAAGACATTTGTAACAAGAACCATTTCTAATTGTTATATGTCCACAATCAGGACAAGCTGGTGCATCACCCATCATATCCCCAAGCACTTCTTGGACGGTTGTAACAGAGTTTGAGACAGCTTCGACCGATTCTACAGTATCACGTTCTTCAATTTTTGTTACAAATTGGGTTTCCTGCACAATCGATGTTGTTTCACTGTTTTGGACATTACTAGGCGATTCAACTTCTTGAACAGGTTCAACTGTTTCAGTCTTTTTTTGAACAGGTTCAACTGTTTCAGTCTTTTTTTGAACAGGTTCAACTTCTTGAACAGGTTCTACTGTTTGTGATACCTCATTAGGTGTCTCCTTTGGAGGAACTTGTACAAGATCCGTTCTGTCTAGATATTCAAGGCCTAATGCTCTGAAAACATAGTCTACGATAGAATTACTCATCTTGATGTTTTCATGACCTTCAACCATACCTCTAGGCTCAAAAGTTTGAAATGTAAATGTATCTACAAATTCTTCAAGAGGAACTCCGTACTGCAGGCCTTTAGAAACAGCAATTGCAAAACATCCTAAAACTCCTTTGAGTGTTGCACCCTCTTTTGCAATGTCAATAAAGACTTCACCTAAGGTTCCATCAGGGTATTCACCTGTTCTCAAATACACCTTGTGTCCAGCAACTCTAGCTTCTTGGGTCCAGCCTTCTCTTCTCTCTGGTAGTAGGAATCTTGGCCTATTTACACCAGCATAAGCTTTTGTTGGGCTTGTTCCAGGTGCATAATTTCCTTGCACAAGCATTGCCTCTTCTTCAAGGATTTTATTAACTTCAGGATCACTTTCATCAGAGTCGCCTTCATCTGATGAAGCAGAAAGTGGTTGAGATGCTTTTGAACCATCCCTATAAATAGCTATTGCTTTCACACCAATCTTTGCTGATTCAAAGTAACAGTCCTCGATATCTTGTACGGTTGCTTCATTAGGCATGTTTACTGTTTTAGAGATAGCACCAGATATAAATGGTTGCGCAGCAGCCATCATTCTTACATGTCCCATATAATGAATAAATCTTTCGCCATCTTTTCCACATTTGTTAGCACAATCAAATACATCCAAGTGTTCATTTTTTAAATATGGTGCTCCTTCTATTTTTTGTGTTCCACAAATTTCAAGATTTGCTTGAGCTATTTCATTTCTTGAAAAGCCAAGTCTCTCAAGCAGATTAAAGTCAAAAGAAGTATATTCTTCTTCGCCTATATCAAGACCTTTTAATGTCTCTTCACCTAAAACAAAAACATTAAATGCATGTTGGATTTCGAAAGCTCCTGGAAGAGCTTCTTCTATTTTTACGATATCGTCTTCATTAAGACCTTTTTCCATCAATGACTTTTTATTAATATAAGGTGAGTTTTCAAGTGACATTGATCCAATAACATATTGAATAATTTCCTTTACTTGATTCTCATCATAACCCAAAGCTTGAAGTGCTGGACCAATTGATTGGTTTGCAATCTTCATATAACCACCACCAGCAAGTTTTTTGAATTTCATTAGTGCAAAGTCCGGCTCTACTCCAGTTGTGTCACAGTCCATTAATAGGCCAATAGTTCCAGTCGGAGCTAGTACTGTTGCTTGGGCATTTCTATAACCATTCTTTGTTCCAAGCTCTACAGCTTCATCCCAAGAAAGCTGGGCAGCTTTTAATAGGTCCTCAGGACAAAGTTCTTGATTGATGGCAATTAAGTCATGGCTTAACCCTTCGTAATCATTTGAATCGTATGCCGCTTTTCTATGATTATTCATTACACGAAGCATGTTTGTCGCATTTTCTTTATATTTTGGAAATGGACCAACAATTCCTGCCATTTCTGCAGAGGCTTTATAAGCCTCACCAGTTAACATTGCTGTTAATGCACCAGCAATTGCTCTTCCTAAATCGGAGTCGTATGCAATACCTTTTCTCATTAGCAAAGAACCCAAGTTTGCATATCCTAAGCCAAGTGTTCTGTAGTCATATGATCCTTGCGCGATTTCTTTTGATGGGAATTGAGCCATTTCGACAGATATTTCAAGAACAATAGTCCAGATTCTTAGAGCATGTTTATATGAATCAATATCAAACACTTGTGTCTCGTCGTCATAAAACTTCACAAGGTTGAGGCTTGCTAGGTTGCAAGCAGTGTTGTCTAAGAATAAGTATTCTGAACAAGGATTGGATG
Organism: uncultured Candidatus Actinomarina sp.; assembly: GCA_902566515.1. Lineage (GTDB taxonomy): Bacteria > Actinomycetota > Acidimicrobiia > Actinomarinales > Actinomarinaceae > Actinomarina. Next base: position 906 of record CACFIX010000025.1, on the reverse strand, counting down.
CTCTAATCTTTCCACCTTCAGGAGATGTATGCCACTCATTTATTGTTGTGTCATATTGAACCCCAGGATCAGCACACTTCCATGCTGCATCTGCAATCTTATTCCAAAGATCTCTTGCTTTAACAGTTTTAAAAACTGAACCATCGGTTCTTGCGATTAGATTCCAGTCCGCATCTTCTTCAACTGCTTTAACAAAATCTGATGGGACACGCACAGAGTTGTTTGAGTTTTGTCCGGATACTGTTGCGTAAGCTTCACCATTAAAGTCTGCCGGATATCCTGCAGCAATTAGAGCACGGGCTTTATCTTCTTCAATAGCTTTCCACTCAATGAAGTCTTCAATATCAGGATGGTCTAAATCTAAGATAACCATTTTTGCGGCTCTTCTAGTAGTTCCACCAGATTTAATAGCACCAGCTGCTCTGTCACCGATTTTCAAGAAGGACATTACACCAGATGAAACACCTCCACCTGACAGCTTTTCTCCCTCGCCTCTTAAATTAGAAAAGTTGGTACCTGTTCCAGATCCGAATTTAAAAAGCCTTGCTTCTTTTACCCAAAGATCCATAATGCCACCTTCATTAACAAGATCATCATCTATGGACTGTATGAAACAAGCATGTGGTTGAGGTCTTGAATAAGAGTCTTCACCAGGAGTTAATTTACCTGTTGTTGGATCTACATACCAAAATCCTTGGGCTGGACCTGTAAGGTCATACTTAAAGTTCAGTCCTGTGTTAAACCATTGAGGACTGTTTGGAGCAGCCATTTGTGTAGCAAGCATATACTTAAGTTCATCTTCGAAAGCTTGAGCATCTGTTTTTGAGGCAAAATAACCCGTTTTTTCACCCCAGTGTCTCCATGTTTCGGCCAGTCTGTCAAAAACCTGTCTTGAGGAAGTTTCAG
>CACFIX010000024.1:0-3552 GCA_902566515.1 uncultured Candidatus Actinomarina sp. | reverse complement strand
AGGTATTCCAATTAATATATTGCTATTCATATTATTAAATTTGTTATACCATGCTATTAAAGTATTTAATCAATATGGATAGAAAAACAAAAATTATTGCAACTGTTGGCCCAAGCTTAGCCAGTAAAGAAAAAATTCATAGTGCCATAAATTCAGGAGTAAATGTCTTTAGAATTAATTTTTCTCATGGGACACTAGATGAGCACAAACAATTCATAGATTGGGCAAGATCATCTAAGAATCAAGTAGCAATAATGCAAGATGTTCAGGGTCCAAAAATTAGAACCGGCCAAGTTAATACAAATACGGTATTACAAAAAAGCCAAGAGATAAACTTAACCAACAAAGAAGTGGAATCATCTGATGAAATAATTTTTATTAATTATAAAAATTTATATGAAGATATAAGTCTTAATGACAGAGTTTTCATAGATGATGGTCAGATAATCCTCAAAATTACTGAAAAACAAAAGAATAAATTAAAAGCTTTAATTCTAATAGGAGGCGAACTCAGAGATAATCAGGGTGTTGCATTTCCAGATTCAAAATTATCAGTACCTGCAATCACTGAACAAGATATTGAACATTTGAAATTTGGAACAGAACAAGATGTAGATTTTGTTGCAGTATCTTTTGTTAGAAATAGCGATGATATACAAGCTGTAAGAGATATTATCCCTAAAGATATAAAAATTATTGCAAAGATAGAGTTAAAAACTGCTCTAGAAAATATAGATGAGATTCTCAATGTTTCAGATGGAGTTATGGTTGCAAGAGGTGATCTTGGAGTGCAACTCCCAATCGAGAAGGTACCATTTGTTCAAAAACAAATTTTAGATGCTGCAAATAGGAAAGGAAAGATTTCAATAACTGCTACAGAGATGCTTCAGTCTATGAAATCTTCATATAGACCTACAAGAGCAGAAGTAACAGATATTACAAATGCAATATTAGAAGGTTCGGATGCTGTGATGTTATCTGCTGAAACATCAATAGGCGATCATCCTAATAGGGTTATAGAAGTGATGTCTAATATATGTAAAGAAGTAGATTCTAGGAACGACACTTCATCTTTGCTTTCAAAAGAAGATTCAAAAGAAGATTCATTCACGACTACTTTAGCAAGAGCAGCTGTTCAAATTGCTGACGATATAGATGCAAGAGCAATTGTAGCGTTTACAGAGACTGGAAAGACTCCGCTTCTTATTTCAAATTTCAGACCTAAGGCTGAAATTATAACTTTTTCAACAAAAGATAAAACACTTAAACAATTGAATTTACTTTGGGGAGTTGAGCAATTCCCAATAGAGAAAAAGGAAACATTTTCTGAAATGCTTAAATCTGCAAATGATTTCCTTGTAAAAGAAAAAAAATATAATAAAGGTGATAAAGTTATTGTTGTTGCCGGTACACCTCCGAATGTGGAAGCAGCAACAAATTTAATCAGAGTACATAATTTAGGAGATGTATAGTGGGTCAGATTATTGAAGTAAAAACTACTAAGGTCAATAAAACATTAATTTTTGATTTAAACAGGTCAGTATCTGGTCAAGAGGGCATGACTTTTAATAATATTTCTGAGGCTTCTTTAATTCCTGACGTAAGTGGACAATTAGCTTTAAAGCTTTTTCAACAAATTGATGATATAGATACAATTTTTATTCAATCAAACATGGTAACAATAAATTTTAAAAGAAACATTGGAAATGATACTTCACATGTAGAAAACACATTACAGAACTTTTTTATTTTTTACGGTGAAGAAGAATGAAAATTGGTATTACTGGGGCTTCTGGATTTATTGGCAAAAGACTTGTAAAAAAACTTGAAGAAGATGGTTTTGAAGTATTTAAATTCGTCAGAAGAGATGTTCAAGATGAAAATGAAATATTCTGGAGCCCATCAAAACAGGAAATTGATATAGAAAAATTTCAAACTCTTGATTCAGTTATTCATTTGGCAGGCGAGTCTTTAGCTCCAAAAGATATCTTTGGTTTCCTACCTTTGAGTGGAGGAAGATGGAATAAGGAAAAAAAGTCAAGAATATATTGGTCTAGAAAATGGGCATCCGACTTATTTGTAAAAACTTATAATGAAAGCGAAACCTATCCGAAAATATTTATTACAGCTTCTGGAACAACTATTTATGGGGATCATGGTGATGAAGTTATTACAGAATCCACAACTAAGTTTAATAGAGGTACCTTTGATCAATTAGTAGCTGAAGAAGCATGGGAATCACCACTTTCGAATATAAAACATAAAGATGTTCGTATTGTTAAAGCCAGAAATGGATTCATTTTAGGAAAAGGCAACATTGCAACACAGCTAATTACTTTAACAACGAAACTTAATTTATCTGGACCTCTAGGAAAAGGAGATCAATTTTGGTCATGGATTTCAATAGAGGATGTTATAAATGCCTATAAATTTTGTTTAGAAAATAGTGACATTTCTGGACCTGTCAATTTTGTTTCTCCAGTGCCAATTACACAAAAAGAGTTTTCAAATAGATTTGCGAAAGTATTTAAAAAATTCTCGGTTTTACCAGCACCACAAATTGCAATAAATTTACTTATGGGTTCTGAATTGGCGCATGGATTGATCTTCTGTAGTCTTAGAATAATTCCTGAAAAATTGTTAAAAGAAGGATTTAGTTTTGAATATCCAGTTATTGAAGATTATGCAAAGGCTTTGAGAGATGAGTAAAAGCTACGAAGAGAGAATGGCAGAAAAATACAATTTTCTAAAAAAAGATAAAAACACATCTTCAGAAGTCACTAACAAAAATATAGAACATGATGAGGAAGTTTCAAATGATGAAGTTATTGATGTAGAGGCCCAAGAAGATAGCCTTCTTGTCCCATTAGATGCATGGAATACTGTTCTGAATCAACTTGGAAATTTACATGAGGCCAGTCAGCAGATGGCTGAAGCAAGAGAGAGAGCAGCAAAAGCAGAAGCAGAAGCAGAATTTCTTAGAGAAAAATTAAAAAATACTAGAGATCAACTAGATCAAGTTAACAAGAAAAAGAGGTTTTTCTTTTTTTAATAGTTCTTATTATCTGAAACTCCAGAAATAATATAAAAAGATATTATCAACAATATAATTAGTGACCCCATTGCAACATTTCTGCCTAAATTTAGTCCATCAACTATAAAACCCCAAAGTAGTGGACCTAGTATTGTCGCAAACCTTCCAATCGTTGAGTACAACCCATAAAACTCTCCAAGATGTTTCACTGGTGAGAGTCGAGTCATAAATACTCTATCAACGGCAAAAATTCCACCAATATTAAACCCCCCTAAAACTCCAGTGACATAAATCAACCACATTTGATCAAATTCAGTTGCAACAATTGCTAGTGAAAGTGAAATAATCCAGCAAAATATACTGATTAAGATTAATCTTCTAGGTCCATATTTATCAGCAGCTTTTCCAAAGACATATCCACCAATAATGGAAATTATTATTGCTAATGCAAGAATGTTCTGGCTGTCTGCAGGAGTTAGTCCAGCTTCTTCGACTAAATATACTGCTAGTAAACCACT
>CACFIX010000023.1:0-5084 GCA_902566515.1 uncultured Candidatus Actinomarina sp. | reverse complement strand
TATAAACGGAGTATTGTTTCTTAGAAAATATTTTAAAAACACTTCATATTTTATTTATGGAAACCTCATTGGCTTATTTTTTGCGATTATTGCATATCTTCCATATTTACTATCAAATCCACAAATAAAGTTAAACAACGGCTCTAAGTCTTGGGGTTTAAGTTCGCATTGGAGAATTAATCTTCATGCTTTCAGTGGTGACTCGTTAAATAATAAAATAAACTCTTCAAATGATATCGATTCCTTACTAATGTTATTCCCGAATTACCAAAATTTACATAGGGTAAATTATTTTTTGATTACATTTCTTTTGATTTTATCTTTAATTAATTTTTTCAAAAAATTTAATTTCATCCAGCTTAATATTTTTGACTATTTATTTTTAATAAGCATGACCTTTACTGGGATATTCTACACATTATTAGATATCCCTTTATACCCTCACTATTTTTTCTTTAATGTATTTTTTACTATTGTGTTTATTGTTAAAAATATTCAACCAAAATTTTTACTTTTTATTGTAAGTTGTATTTTCTTTATCACTAGTAACATAATCATCCAAAACTTTCATTCATATATTCAAGAAAATAATGGTGCTCAAACAAGCGATTATGGTAAATCCTATAATACGTGTGGTTGCTGTACTGATGAAATTAGGCAGTGTAAAGGTCAATAAATCTTATATTTAATTGTATTGATTAAATACATCATGCCATCTATTGGCTTTATTTTCTTGCCTTCCTCATAAGATCTTCCTTCATATTTAATTGGAACTTCAATGATTGATTTATTTTTTTTTAAAAATTTTGAAACTAGTTCAATTTCAATTGAAAAACCATTTTCATATAATTGAATTTCTTTGAATGTATCTGTTTTCAACATCTTATAACAGGTTGCTATATCTGAAATTTTACAAAAGTGAACAAATGAAAAAAATAAAGACATTACCTTATTGGCAATAAATGTCCTTCTATAAATATTAACTCTTTCTTTGTTGCCGATAAATCGTGAACCAATTATCAAGCTTTGAGGATTTAGCTTAGCTTTTTCAAACATTTCAACCAAATCTTCAGGAAAATACTCTAAATCTGCATCGTGTATCACAACAAACTTTGTCGTGATATGATCTTTTGCATTGTTTAAAGCATTTCCTTTTCCCTTATTTGTGGAAGATTTAATATATTTAATATTTTCATTTTTATCCTCATATTGTTTCGCAATTATATCTGAGCCATCATTTGAATTGTCATCTGAGAGAATTATTTCTGAAAAAATATGTTGAGCTAAAAGTCTCTCAATAGATTCCGAAAGAGTATTTTTTTCATTATAAAAAGGGATTATGACACCTAAATTATCCACTTTTAAATTATACCTTCAACTAATATAATTAAGTTAATATTGGGGCGCTTAGCTCAGTCCGGCAGAGCGCTTCCCTTACAAGGAAGAAGTCACAGGTTCAAATCCTGTAGCGCCCACAAGGGTTTTTCAGAAATCTAGGTAAAAAAAACTTGTTCGCACGCACATTACACGCACATTTTGTAGAAAAACATACAGTACAATCTGATAACTTCTAGCACTAGGAAAATAGTGATAAAAATACTATGAAAGGCAGAGATATCAATGCGAAAGAAATATAAATTAAAAAACCTATGATTAAAATAATAATTGAACCTATAAAAATTTTGTTGGCGTTCATAAAAATTTATATTACATTAATTTTGATTTTTTCATAAACTGTGCATTTCAAAGAAAAAATAAAAATATTAATATGAGGAAAAAGACAGGTGGTTTACATTGGGCTATTGTCATGAAGATTTCTTAGAAGTAAAAAGAATATTTAATCATAACTTTGATAAGTATAAAGAGATAGGGTCTTCTTTGTGTGTGATTGTAGACGGGGAAATAGTTGTAGATATTTGGGCAGGACATAAAAGCAGGGATAGAACTAAAGATTGGAGTGAAGATACTCTTTCAGTTGCTTTTTCTAGCACCAAAGCAGCACTTGCTTTATGTGCACATCTATTAATTGAAAGAGGAGAACTAGATCTGAAAGAAAAAGTTACCGAATATTGGCCTGAATATGGAAAAAATGGAAAAGAAGAAACAACTATTGAAATGATTTTAAATCACTCAGCTGGATTGCCTGCATTACAAACAAAAGTAAAAGATGGTGGATTTTTAGACTGGGATTACATGGTGAAACTTATTGAAAATGAAAAGCCTTTCTGGGAACCAGGAAAAGAAACTGGATACCATATGATGACTACAGGATGGATGATTGGAGAACTTATAAGAAGAGTGACAGGTAAATCTCTTAGTCAGTTTTTTAATGATGAGTTAAGGGAACCCTATAGTTTAGATTATTGGATTGGCTTACCTGAAACTGAAGATGAAAGAGTAGCTGAGATTGTTCCTTTCGTTCCAAGTTCTAATGATAAACCAAGCGGTTTTGCAACGGCCTTTAGAAACAACAGTAATTCAATGCAGAGGCTTTCCTTAACAAATACAGGTGAGTACGATTACAATGCAAAAGAAACTTACAGGGCTGAATTAGGAGCTGTTGGAGGAATAGCCGATGCTCGCTCTTTGGCAAAATTACTTACTCCTTTAGCTAAAAATAATGAAGAACTTCTCTCTAGGGATACGGTTAAAAAATTAAGTGAATCAAATATAAAAACCTCTATTGATAATATGCTTCTTTTTCCAACTCGTTTTTCTAATGGATTTATGTTAAATATGGATAATCGAAATACTTTTAAGGGAGAGGGGGGTTCTTTTATGATTGGTCCTAATGCTTTTGGACATGTTGGTTATGGAGGAAGCAGTGCAACATTTGCAGATCCAGATTATAAAATTTCTTTTGGTTATCTCACAAATAAATTGGGTGGTGAATATTTAATTAATGAAAGAGCTCAGAGTTTAATTAATGCTACATACAAAATTTTTGCTGGTTAGTATTAAAGCTTTATAAAAATTATTCCTAAAGTTAAACATGAATGAAGAATTAGACATATTTACAAAAAATATAATTGGAAAGAATCTTTTTGTATTTGCTATTTTAAGTTAACTACTTTTTACAATAAATGAAAACTGATCAAGATAGTAAGCTTGATGACTACCTAACTCTGACTTATAATCATAGACAATTGTTTGATTGTTTCTAATCTCTACTGCCGTACTCTCATCAAACAAGGTAATTGAATCAAATATATATTTGTATCCATCCTCCCACCTGTTGTCTAAATTAGTATCAGTAGAAACAACTTTTTCTATATTTAATTTGAAATTATAGTTTTCGTTATTTAAATCAATGTATATTTCTCTGGACTTAGATTTTTTAGTACTTCCAGTATCAGGCTGTAGTTGAAATTTTATTTTAACAAAACGAGTTGTTGAAGAACCATCAACAATCCCATTAAAATCAAAATTTACTATGTCACCCTCAGACACGATAAGATTTCTTGGACCATTATTTAAAAATTCACCAGAAACTTGGTCAGATGCATTTAATGATGGAGGTGTGTATGATTGTCCTCCAGAATTAATTACAAAAGCTTTATCAAAAAGTGGGTTTAGTTTATCTTCAACACTAATACTTTTTAATGTTGAAGAACCACTAGATCTCCATGAAAAGGTAGTAATTCGTTCTAATGAGTATCTGTCATAATTACATTTATTGAAATTAAATTCATTGACTGTCAACTCTGGACCTAGAGGAACTTGAAATCTCATCCCAGTTTCATTTCTAAACACTGCATACGCAAAGTTAGATATTCTACTTTCTTGATTTAAGTTTTTAATTGCTTTGACTGACTCACCTACACTGTAAGCCTTTATTTCTGTATTTAAGAATCCACGCTCAACTGTAAAATTGTTTCCATCCTTAGATTCAACTTTCATCAATTCGGTACCAATTAATAAAACTTCGGATACGAAAGCTTGATTTTCATTGCTTAGTTTTATAGTTGTATCGTCAATCTTAATCTCATCAGAAGTGTCTAATCTGTTGTCTAAAATATTATCAGTAATATAAACAATATTTAAAGAATTTGAAGTGCTTAATCCCTGACCTGAAGCTATATTCTCATATTTGCCATTAGAAGTGTTTTTTGAAGTCATTAAAAATTTACCTATTCCACTGTGTGAGCTAACTTGCTGTGAGGATATAGTCCCAACAGAAAATTCACGATTTCCAGTAGCTTTTACTACACTTCCACTACCACTTTCTGCAAAAGTGTAGAACCAAACTCCTGATGAAAAATTATCTAAATTGAATGTTGCCTCAGTCAGGTTCAGAGAAGTTGATAAAATGTCAGGGGTTACATTAGAAATGTTAGATGAAAAAGGAGAAATAAAATAAAATTTATATTTGTCACTTCCATCACCTACTATTTTAATTTTTATCTGTGAACTGGTTTCATCTGTTATCTCAGTAGTTATAGTTGACTCAGCAATATTGTCATTAAAGACGTTTAAGCTATTTGAAACTAATCCATTAGAATATTGATTTAGCAAACCTGCATTTAAAGAATTCAAGTATGGAGTACCGCAAACATCATTTGATGTATTAACACCTTTAAATAAGCTGATAACTTCGTTTGAAGTTAAAGAAACATGAGGAACAATACCATAATTCTTATCCTGAAAGTCTGAATTAGCCTCAATAACAGTAGTGGTTGTAGTACTAGGTGTAGTAGTGGTTGTAGTTGTTGAATCTGTTTTAACCAATGTAGTAGTAGTGGTTGCAGAATCATTGTTTGATGAAGTACTAATAGCTCTTTCTTCACAACCAGTCCAGCTACTCATTTTATTAATTGTGTTAGGTCCTACATCACCATCAATTACTAACCCTGCATATGATTGAAAATCTCTAATTGCGTTTACAGTTTGTTGGCCTAAATACCCATCTTCATCACCAGCATTAAATCCATATTTGTTTAAAAATCTTTGGACATTTCTAATATTTTGAAAATTTATATTTGAATTGTTGTCTGGAATACAAGTATTTGTAGTAGTCACTGTAGTAGTGGTGTCTAAAATAGTGGTGGTTGTAATAGAAGATGTTGTGGTTTCAGGCAAAGAAC
>CACFIX010000022.1:0-5327 GCA_902566515.1 uncultured Candidatus Actinomarina sp. | reverse complement strand
ATCACTATCTGCTAAAAACTCAACTGTACCTGCATTTATGTAATTAGAATTACTTGCAATTTTCAAAGTATATTCCTTGAGTCTTTCTCTTCCGTAATCTGAGAGCCATTCAGGTGGACTTTCTTCAATTAATTTTTGGTTTCTTCTTTGTAGTGAGCAGTCCCTTTCACCCAAATAAAGTGTATTTCCGTATCTATCTGAAAGAATTTGTGTTTCAATGTGACGAGCTGGTTTTATAAATTTCTCAACATAAATCTGGTCTGAACCAAAATATGCTTCACTTTCTCTTTTTACTATCTCAAAATTTTCGATTAGTTCTGCTTCATTCTGAACAATCCTTAAACCTTTTCCACCACCACCATGTGCGGCCTTTAAAGCAACTGGATACCCGAAGCTTTCAGCATCTTTTATAGCTTCACGTCTTAGTCTTGATGGCTTAAGTTGACCCGGTACGGGATTTAAACCTAATTTTGAAACAAGCTTTCTTGATTCAATCTTGTCTCCCATTGATCTAATTGTTTCAGGACTTGGTCCTATCCAGACAATCCCTTTTTTTTGAATAGCTTTTGCAAAGTCCGCATTTTCAGCTAGAAATCCATAACCTGGATGAACTAAATCAGCCTTTGTGTCTGTGGCTGCTTTCACTAGTTTTTTTAAATTTCTATAGCTTTCTGCAGGAAGAGAACCACCTAGATAATAAGCTTCGTCTGCTCTTTTGACATGAAGGGCATCTTCATCCGCATCCGAATAAACAGCAATTGTGTACATATCCATTTCTTTTGCTGAGCGAATTATACGTAAAGCAATTTCACCACGGTTTGCAATAAGGATTCTTTGTTGTGACATTATTACTTTAATTTATATGCAAGAGCTATTGCTAAAAATGATTTTATAAAGTCACCAATCAAGAATGGAATAACTCCAATTGTGATTGCATTTTGTAATGATGTATTCAAAATTAAAATTAACCCAGCTACTCCACACGAATAAATAATTAACGAACCAAGTAGAATTCCAATAATAGGTCTATTCGCAAACTGTCCTATTGCATATGCAGCAAGAAAAAATCCAACGATATATCCGATAGTTGGGCTCTTAAGAATTGCTAAACCGGCAACACCTGCAGAAAAGAATGGAAGACCTGACATTCCTATAAATAAATACATCAACATGCTTACTGCGCCAAAAGTGCTTCCTAAAACAAGACCAGCCAATAAAACTACAAATGTTTGTCCAGTTATTGGGACTGGTGATATTGGAATTATTATTCGTATTTGTGCGCTTAAAGCTGTAACGATTGCAAAACCAAGTGAAAGAAATAGGTTTCTTACCAAGCTTCCTTTTTCAACCCAAGCTATTGCAATATTTTTAGAGGGGTATGTTTCCATGCTTATCTCCCAACTCTCCCTTATTTACTAAATCTTTAAATGAGTCAACAATAACTTTTCTTGTCTCACTTGGTTTAATAATATTATCAATTAATCCAAGTTGAGCAGCAATATCAGGATTACTGAATTTTTCGTTATACTCCTCAACAAGTTTTTCTTTATAGGTGTCTCTATTCTCTGCTTCAGCTAACTCTCTTCTATGAATAATATCTACTGCACCTTCGGCTCCCATTACAGCAATTTCACCACTTGGCCATGCAAAAAGCTTGTCAGCACCAAGTCCAATTGAATCCATTACAATATATGCTCCTCCATATGCTTTTCTTATTACCACACAAACTCTTGGAACAGTCGCCTCAGAGTAGGCATACAAAAGCTTTGCACCACTTCTAATTATTCCACTATGTTCTTGCTCAACTCCGGGAAGAAATCCAGGCACATCAACTAGTGTCAAAATCGGTATGTTGAAGGCATCACAAAATCTTACAAACCTCGCAGCTTTTTCTGATGCTTTAATATCTAATACTCCTGCAAGCTCCATTGGTTGGTTAGCAATTATGCCTGTTGTATTTCCATTTATTCTTGCAAACGAAGTAATGATGTTTGTAGCGTAATTGCTTTGTATTGGATAATGTTCACCATCATCAACAATATCCAAAATTATTTTTTCCATATCATAAGGTTGATTTCTGTTTTCAGGTATAAAACTGTCTAGTGAATCAATAACTCTTCCTGGCTCATCTTCAGTTATAAACATAGGAGGTTTTTGAGAAGAAGACTGTGGAAGAAAGCTCATAAGGTATCTAATTTCTTCAAAAGCTTGTTCTTCAGTCTCACACACTTGATGAGTAACTCCAGATTTTGTTCCATGAGCTTCAACACCACCTAGTTCTTCAAATGTTACATCCTCACCTGTTACAGTTTTTACTACTGCTGGACCGGTCACATATAGTTGTCCTATGTCTTTTACTTGAAAAATAAAGTCTGTTAAAGCAGGACTATAAACAGCTCCTCCTGCAGACGGTCCAACAATTACAGAAATTTGTGGAACTTTACCTGAGGCTTCTACATTTTTTTTGAATATTTGGGCATAACCAAAAAGAGATGAAATTCCTTCTTGGATTCTTGCACCGCCCGAATCTTTAATTCCAATAATTGGAGCTCTAGCTTCTAGAGCATGGTCCATAATCTTTAGAATTTTTTTGGCAACTACTTCACCAAGACTTCCTCCCATTACAGAAAAATCTTCACTAAATACAAAAACTGGTCTTCCATGTATTGTGCCAGTTCCTGTGATAACAGCTTCACCCTCAGGGTTTTCATCTGATGCTACATGCTGATCAATTTCGCTAAAAGACCCCTCATCTAAAAGTAAATTAAGTCTTTCATAAGCTGTTAATTTTCCTTTAGGATGTTGAATTTTTTTAGCTTTTTCATTGCGAATTTCAGCTAAATTTTCGTCTGACATGCCCATCTTTCCTGTTTATTGTTAATGTATGTATTTGACCCACATATATGTAAAGAAGTAACACAATGAAGGCCTTTTTTTTTGATTCCATATACAATACACAAGAATTTGCATTAGAAGAACTAAACAGTGAACCAATACTTGTAATGAGCTTTCACCAGGAAAAAGGGAAAGGTACTTCAAACAGAAGTTGGTTAAATGCTGACCAATCATTAGCTTGTTCTCTTGCTTTTAACAAAGACGACAGTAAGTTAGATGAAACTTTAATACCGTTACTTTCTGGATTGTGTTTTACAGAAGTGCTTTCAGAATCACCAATATTTTTAAAATGGCCCAATGACTTAATAGTTAATGACTTAAAAGTTGGGGGTGTTTTAGTTGAACGTGTTGAGGAAAACATTTGTATTGGTATAGGTGTTAATTACTTTTGGAAAAATCCTGAAGTACCTAATGCTGGTGCACTTTTTACTAAAGCTCAGGAAGAGGAGTTAATAAAAGATCATGCAATTACATGGGCTAAAAAAGTATATGAGTCTATAACAAAAAATAGTTTTTCATTAGAACGTTACAAAGCAAAATTGCAAACATTAGGAAAGATTGTTGAATATCCAGAAGGAAGAGGTTGGGCAGAAGACATAAATGAAAATGGTTCATTAAGAATTAAGACAACTGAAGGAGAGATTATAAATTTAACCTCTCCCTTAATTTCAGAAGTAAATTAGTTATCATTAATAAGCAGGAAACAAATGAAACAATTAGTAGTTGAGAAGAATAATCCAGATCCAATTCTTTTGGATACACCAATTCCGAAACCTGGTCCTGGAGAAGTGCTTATTAAAAATCATTATTCTGTTGTCTCTTCCGGGACAGAATTAGCAGCTATCGAATTTGCAAATACGGGAGTAAGTGAAAAGCTACAAAATTCTTCGAATATAGAAAAAGGCTTAAAGCTATTAAAAGACGATGGAATTAGAGCAGTCTGGAATGCAGTATTTCCAAAAAATATATTACCTCTTCAGTTAGGCTACAGCTCTTCAGGCGAAGTTGTGCAAACCGGAAAAGGTGTAAGCAATTTCCATACTGGAGATAGAGTAGTTTCAAATGGAAATCATGCCGAATATGTTGTAGTAAATCAGAACCTTTGTACTCGAATTCCAGACAATACAGACATTAAAGAAGCTTCTTTTACAGTACTAGGTAGCATCGCTCTACATGGATTGAGACTTTCAGAGACTTCACTTGGATCAAAAGTAGTTGTAATTGGTTTAGGAATTATTGGACAATTAGTCTGCCGTTTAGCTGAAGCACAAGGATCTGAGGTTATTGGTATTGATCCAGATTCAAAAAGAACTGAACTGAGTACAAATTTTTACACTTCTGTTGAAGAAGCAAATATGACAAATGTAGATTCTGTAATTATCACTGCAGCAACATCTAGTAATGAACCAATAGAGGTTGCTACCAAAATTGCAAGAAACAAAGCAAAGATTGTAGTTGTTGGAGATATACCGTTAAATATTTCAAGAAATGATTTTTATTATAAAGAATTGGAGCTTGTTGTTTCAAAGTCTTACGGTCCAGGTAGATACGATAAGCAATATGAAATTCTTGGAAAAGATTATCCAATTGAGTATGTCAGGTGGACTGAGAATAGAAATTTTGAGGCCTTTATTAAGTTACTGTCACAAAACCAAATTCACTTATTAGATTTAGTTACCGAGGAGATTTCATTTGAAAACGCACCTTCTATATATAAAAAATTTTCTGGAGAAGATAAGCCACTTTCAATTGTTTTGAGATATGACAATAAGTCAGAACCTAAAATAGATCTTCAAAGGACTGTCGAGCTTGAACCTAAAACTGAAAAAGTTAATTTGGGAATTCTAGGTGCTGGCAATTTTGCTTCAACGACAATTCTACCAATCTTAAAAGAGTTAAAAAAAGATTGTCAAATCCTAGGAATTGCATCGTCAGCAGGTCTTAGTTCAGAATCTCTTGCAACAAATTTTAAAATAAAAAACAAATATCCTACAGAAGAGGAAATACTTAATTCAGAAGAAATTGATGCAGTTTTAATTTTGACTCCACACTTTAACCACAGTGAACTTGTAATCAAAGCTCTTAATAAAGGAAAGGCAATCTATGTAGAAAAGCCTTTAGCGTTAACTGAAGAGTCATTAATTGAAATTGAAGAAGCAATTTACAACTCTGAAAATCCAAAGCTATTTGTGGGATTTAATAGAAGATTTGCAGACGCTACACAATTTGTAAAACAGAAACTCAATGCTAAAGCTGCAAACAGTATAACTTTTAGATTTAGTGTTCCTCCTTTAAGCAAAGATCATTGGACAAACATAAAAGAGATAGGTGGTGGAAGAATTGTTGGTGAAGCCATTCACGCAATTGATTTAGCTTGCTATTTGTTTGATTCTCTTCCACAAAGTGTTGCATCTTCATCCCCGATTAATAAA
>CACFIX010000021.1:0-5610 GCA_902566515.1 uncultured Candidatus Actinomarina sp. | reverse complement strand
TAGCTGAAGTCTTGGCTCAGTGGACTGGTATTCCGGTACACAGATTAACACAAGAAGAAACAGCTAGATTGCTTGAAATGGAAAATGAATTACATAAAAGAATTATTGGACAAGAAGAAGCTATTTCAGCAGTTTCTAAAGCAATTAGAAGAACAAGATCAGGTCTGAAAGATCCAAAACGACCATCTGGCTCATTTATATTCTTAGGACCTTCTGGAGTTGGTAAAACAGAAACAGCAAAAGCTTTGGCAGAGTTTCTTTTTGGAGATGAAGATTCATTAATTCAAATTGACATGTCTGAATATATGGAAAAACACACTGTTAGTAGATTAATTGGATCTCCACCAGGTTATGTGGGTTATGATGAAGGTGGACAACTTACAGAAGCAGTTCGTAGGAAACCATTCAGCATAGTACTTCTTGATGAGGTTGAAAAAGCGCATCCAGACGTATTTAATACCCTTCTTCAAATTTTAGAAGATGGACGTTTAACTGATGCTCAGGGAAGAACTGTTGATTTTAAAAATACAATTATAATTATGACTTCCAACCTAGGAACCAAAGATATTGCAAAGAATGTTGGATTTAGTAGTCTATCAGAGGTTGATAATTACGAAAAAATGAAATCTAAAGTTGGAGAAGAGCTTAAAAGATACTTTAAGCCAGAATTCCTAAATAGAATTGATGAAACAATTGTGTTCCATGAACTCACATTAGATGAGGTAAAAGAGATTGTTGACCTTATGCTTGATAGGGTTCATGAACAATTAAAAAATTCTGACTTAGAAATTGTTCTTTCTGATGAAGCAAAAGAATATTTGGCTACTCAAGGATACGATAAAGAATTTGGTGCCAGACCGCTAAGAAGGTCTATTCAACGTCTTTTAGAAGATCCATTATCTGAAGAACTTTTAATGGGTAAATATAAGGCTGGATCAACTATAGTTGTCTCACTTGACAGTGAAAATCAGAAGCTTGACTTTGAACCTGTTGAAGCGCCAGATGAACCTCCAGTTGATTTTGTCGATTCTGAATCATAATTTTGTCAAATTGAACTAAAAAAGATATATAAGAACACGACTTCTTAAACAATTATTGTCTACTATATATCTCGTATAGGTATTTTGTATACCTTCAACTAGTTGAACAAGGAGTAAGACGTGACTCGAATGAAGTCAAAATGGCTGATACTTTTTATGGTACTCGGTCTCGTAATGGTCGCTTGTGGTGGATCTGATACAGCAGAAGAAGTAGTTGAAGTTGCAGAGGAGCCAGCTGAAGAGTTAGAATCTCCAGCTACAACCGCTGCACCAACAACAACAGCTGGTCCAACTGCAAGTATTGGAATGGTATATGACATTGGTGGTCGAGGAGACCTTTCATTTAATGACATGGCATATGCTGGCTTGGAGAGAGCTATCAATGAGTTAGGTGTTGATGGTGTTGACTTAGAGCCAAGCGAAGGTGGAGAAAACAGAGCAGAGCTTCTGGGATTATTGGCGGAACAAGGCAAAGATCTAATCATAGGTGTTGGATTCTTGTTTGCTGATTCTATTACAGAAGTTGCAACTGCAAACGAAGGAGTAAACTTCGGTATTGTTGACTCAGTTGTAGAACCAGGTAACGTAGCTGGAATGGTGTTCACAGAACATGAAGGTTCCTTCTTAGTTGGTGTTGCAGCAGGACTTAAAACCACAACAAAACAAGTTGGTTTTATTGGTGGTGTTGAGTTCGCACTTATTCAAAAATTCGAAGCAGGATTCGTTGCCGGTGTAGCAGCGGCTTGTCCAGAATGTACTGTAGACGTTAAATACGCAACAGTACCACCTGACTTTTCAGGGTTTAACTTACCTGATAAAGGTAAAGAAATTGCTTTAGCACAATATGAAGCAGGAGCTGATATTATTTATCATGCTGCTGGTGGAACTGGTGCTGGACTGTTTGAAGCTGCTAAAGAAGTTTCAGAGTCCACAGGTTCAAAAGTTTGGGCTATCGGTGTTGACGCAGATCAGTACCAAACAGTTAGCGATGAGCTAAAGCCATACATCTTAACATCTATGCTTAAGAGAGTTGATAACGCAGTTTATCTTACAATCAAAGCAATAGTTGACGGCACATTTGCCGGCGGTGTATCAGTGTTTGATTTAAGTGTTGATGGTGTTGGATATTCTACCTCTGGTGGATATGTTGATGACATTGTTGATCAGCTTGAAGATTACAAAGCAAGAATTGTAAGTGGTGAAATAGTCGTTCCAGACACACCATAAAATTATTTGTTAATATAGTTTTGGGGCCATAAAACATGGCCCCAAAATTTTTTAAATATGAATACTGCAATAAATATCGAAAATATTTCAAAGTCTTTTCCAGGAGTGTTAGCCAATGACTCCGTTTCTTTTGACATTACAAGTGGAACTATTCATGCAATAGTGGGTGAAAATGGTGCTGGAAAATCTACTTTGATGAAAATTTTATATGGTATGCAAAAACCAGACAATGGAATTTTGAAAATTAATGGAGACATAGCAAAATTTCAATCCCCGAAAGACGCAATTGCGTCTGGCATAGGTATGGTGCATCAACATTTCATGCTTGCCGACAACCTTACTGTTTGGGAAAATATAGTTCTGGGCATTGATGGTTCAAATTTATCAAAAATTAAAAGATCAAAATATATTCCTGAAATCTCAGATTTATCAAAAAAATATAGTTTACCAATTGATGTAAATTTAACTATTGATGATTTGGGAGTTGGTGAGAAACAGAGAGTTGAAATACTCAAAGTTCTATACAGAGGGGCTAATATTTTAATTCTAGATGAACCAACAGCTGTACTTGTTCCTCAGGAAGTTGAAGAATTGTTTGAAAACTTGAAGAATTTAGTCAGCCAGGGAGTAACCATACTTTTTATTTCTCATAAATTGGATGAGGTCATGGAAATAGCAGACAGGATATCTGTCATGAGGGGTGGTCAACACGTAGGGACAGTAAGTAAAGAAAAGGCTTCAAAAAAAATACTCGCTGAAATGATGATTGGAAAAGATTTACCAACCCCACCAAGTAGAGAAACTTTGATTTCCAGTGAAAATTGTCTTCAGCTTAAAAATTTAAATGGAGAAGCCAGCCTAGGAAAAAAACCTTTTGAAGATATCAACTTAGAAATTAAAAAAGGTGAAATATGTGGAATAGCAGGTGTTGAAGGTAATGGCCAAAGAGAATTGAGTGAAGCAATTTTAGGCCTATACCCAGTTGAATCAGGACAAATCTTCTTAGAAGCTATTGAAATTACAAAATTATCAACAAGAGAAAGAAGACTTACAGGTATTAGTTTTATACCAGAAGACAGACAGTCACAAGGTCTTGTAGTAGAGTCGAATCTTATCGAAAATATTATTTTAGGAAAACAAAGTAGTAATACATATCGTTCTAAATTTAAAAATGTTTTGTTTAAAAATGCTTCAAAAAATTCTAAAGATGTTGTAGAAAACTATGATGTTAAAACTCCAAGCGTACAAACTTTAGCTCTTGCTCTATCTGGAGGCAATCAACAAAAATTTGTAGTTGGAAGAGAAATAGATGGTAAACCCAGGTTTCTTTTAGCTTCTCAACCAACAAGGGGTGTAGATATTGGGGCCCAGGCACTTATTTGGGATAAACTAAAAGAAGCTAGGGACATGGGTCTTGGTGTTTTGTTAATTTCGGCAGATTTAGATGAGCTTCTTGGACTATCTGATAAATTATATGTAATTTATGAAGGTAAGCTGGTTAAACAGCTAGAACCCAAAGAAGCTACACCAGAACAATTAGGATCATATATGACTGGACTCGGTTTATGAAAGTTTATCTAAAAATCTTAAGTTTTTTAACCCCGCTTATTGCTCTAGCTATTTCATTTGGTTTAACTACTTTTATATTAATTTTGATTGATAGAGATCCTGTTGAAACTTTTACATTAATGTTTGATTATGGGACGACTGGTAAGTCTATCATTTCAATACTTAATAGGTCTATCCCACTTTATATTTCAGCAGTTGCTGTAGCGGTAGGTTTTAAAATGGGTATGTTTAACATAGGTGTAGAAGGTCAATATATCCTTGGTGCGTTAATTGCTGCACAAGTTGGTGCTGTATTAATACTTCCAAGACCTTTACATGTCCTTACTATTTTTATTGTTGCTGCAGTAGTCTCGGGATTTTGGGCAGGCATATCTGGATACTTAAAAGTAAAAAAGGGGGTTCATGAAGTTATTTCAACAATAATGCTCAATTATATTGGGGCAGGTATAGTAGCTTACCTTCTAGCAAACATTTTTTTTGAAAAAGACGAAAATAATTCTCTTAAAGTTCCTCAAACAAACTATTTATCGGAGTCTGGTCAACTTCCTTCGCTAAATAACATTTTGGGACTTGAAGAATTACCCAACTTAAATAGTTTTATTGTCGGTGCTATTTTTGTGGGGATTTTTTACTACTGGTTAGTTTGGAAAACATCCCTTGGCTTTGATTTAAGAGCTACAGGGCTTAATCCTGTTGCAGCAAAATTTAGTGGTGCCGATCCCAATAAATTAATAATTTTAGCAATGCTTATATCCGGTGGTATTGCTGGATTAGTAGGAATGAGTAACTTAGTTGGTTACTTCCACCGCTATACGATAGATTTCCCAACAGGTCTTGGTTTTGCCGGTATTACAGTGGCATTACTTGGAAGAAACCATCCTATAGGTATGGCATTAGGTGCTCTATTAATATCTTTTTTAGAAAGATCATCTCAAATACTAGATTTAAATAATATACCAAAAGAAATAGAAAGAATTATGCAAGGGATTGTAATTTTAGTTGTAGTTGTCTCTTATGAGGTTGTTAGAAGATATATATTAACTCAAGAAGTAAAACTGGCTTCAAGAATAGTAGATAAAGATGAGTAATTTTTTAAATTTTATTAAAGAGAATAAAGAAAAGACTTTTTTTATTTTTATTTTATTTTGGTTATTAGTAATTGCACAAATAGATACCTACTCACAGCTGACAACTAGTGGTACTTTTGCTGCAACAATGAGGCTTGCTATCCCTATTCTTCTAGCTGGTCTTGGAGGAATATTTTCTGAAAGATCTGGTGTTGTCAATATTGGACTTGAGGGAATGATGATTATGGGAACTTGGTTTGGTGCTTGGGCAGCCTGGTTATATGGTCCATGGTGGGGTGTAGCAGCAGGCATTTTTGGAGGACTAATTTTTGGTCTAATACATGCAATAGCAACCGTATCGTTTCAAGTTGACCATATTGTTTCAGGAGTTGCAATAAATATTTTGGCTGCAGGTACCGCAAGGTTTTTCTCAGTTGTTGCATATGCAAACGAATCTCAAGGAGGGGCTACCCAGTCTCCTAGGATTTCAGGAGAGATATCATCTTTCTCATTACCATTTCTTTCAGGTGGAACTTTTTTGGGCAATGAAACTAGCGATTGGCTTAAAAACCTTGAAGATTTAAATTTATTTTTTATATCAGATGTTTCTGGCCTTTTAGGTGGATTAACAAGAGACATATCATATCTCTCGTTTATTGCCTTATCATTAGTTCCAATATGTATGTGGATATTATGGTCTACTCCAT
>CACFIX010000020.1:0-6319 GCA_902566515.1 uncultured Candidatus Actinomarina sp. | reverse complement strand
AAGAAAATATATTAGGTTCTTTAGGTGAAGGTTGGAGAGTTTCATTGACTATTTTAATGAATGAGAGAGTTGCAATAGGAGGAAATGTTAGAGAAAGAGGTAGCGGTGCTCCTGGTCATCTTGTCCAGCTTTGGAAAGAAAAAAATCTTCAAGATCCAGTTACTCGAGATAAACTCATAAAACTATGGATTGAGCAAGAAGCTGTAAGATTAACAAACATGAGAGCTGTTGAAAATAGAGAAAAAGGGACTCCTGGTCCAGAAGGGTCTACAAGTAAATTATATGAAGCTGAAATTAACAAAGCCTCTTACGAATTTGGTATGGATATGTTGGGTAATGATGGCCTTTTGTTTCCAAGAGGTTATGCATTAACTCAACCTGAGCTAAATTTTGAAAATGAAACTTTTGGATTTACTGATACGCAAAGCTTGTTTTTAAGATCAAGAGCAAATTCAATTGAAGGTGGTACATCAGAAATTATGAGAAATATAATTGCTGAGAGAGTCCTTGGACTACCTAGCGAACCCAAATTAGATAAAGACAAAGCTTGGAAAGATATTCCTAGGTCTTAATAAATAAGAGCGAAGACTCCTTTATCGCATCTAATATTAAGCTGTTCTTCATTAGTGACATTTCTTAAAGTTAAAGTTTCTCCAAATTGAATATTTTTATTATCTAAATTCCACTTAGCGCCATCTATTGAAAGATTTGTTAAATCTGAAAGTGGAATTATGCTAAATTTGGTTAACTTTTTAATATTTAATTCAAGTTTTTGTCGGAAGATTATCCTTTTATCTCCGTAAAGCCATATGATATTTTCAGAAAATGATTTTGAAGGAATTAATAAAAAAATTGAAATTAAATGATCAATCTCACCTGATTCTCCGCCAATAATATAAACTTTTGATTTTTCAGCTTCGTCAAGATAATTTAGTGCAAGTTCAAAATCAGTTTGGTCTTTTTTACTGTCAAAAGCCAAAATTTTAACTCCATTCTTTGTAACCTCGTCTAATGATTTTTTTGATATTGAATCTAAATCACCAATTAAAGTAGTTGGATCTAGTGAAAGTTTGAATAAATGCTCTACTCCTGAGTCAACAGCAATTATTTCTTCAAAGTTGCTTTCAATACTTAATACATTACTTGTTGAATTTCCACCAATTGAAATTAGGTAATTTTTCATATTTTCTTAGTTTAATGTTAAAAAATTTCTCACATATCTCAAATCTTGTATCATTAATTCTATGAGTAACGAATTTACATTTAAAATTGGCGACGAAGCAGTAAAAACAATTATAGAGTTAAGAGACCAAGAACCTGGGGACAAGCAGTATGCATTATTTCTTCAGATTGACGGTGTTCATGGAAATCAATTTACCTATGACTTAAGTTTCTTAGACATTGAACAAACTAGATCAGATGATAAAAGAATAGATTTTGGAGATCTAGCTGTTGTCATTGCTTCAAAAGATATTGATAAATTCGATGGTGCAAGTTTAGATATGTCAGACGACGACCAAGCACCAGGACTTACTATGGATAATCCAAATACACCAAGCCCTGCGATGATCGGAAATCCAGCAGATTTACCAGAATTAAAGGGTGAACTAGCTGAAAAGGTTCAAGCAGTTTTAGAAAATCAAATAAACCCAGCAATCGCTTCCCATGGAGGCGCTGCCCAATTAATAGGTGTCGAGGGAAATGACATTTACTTAAGACTCGGTGGTGGTTGTCAAGGATGTGGTATGGCACAAGTCACACTCACACAAGGTATTGAGGCATCTCTTCGTGAAGCTGTTCCTGAAATAGGAAACATTATAGATGCTACTGACCATGCAGCTGGTGAAAACCCATATTTTGCCTCTCACTAGACGCTGATAACAGTTTTACCTATATTTTTTCTATTTAGAAAGTTTTCCAGTGCTACTGCAGTTTCTTCAATTTTGTAATTATTTTTCGGAACAATATTTAATTTTCCACTTTCAACAAAAGAAACCAATTCACTAAAATCTTCTGCTGTTTCATGAGGAGAAGTATTAGTCCATCGACCCCACCAAACACCAATAATTGACACTCCCTTAACAAGTGTTAAGTTAAGTGAAATTTTAGGTATCTCCCCATTAGCAAAACCAATAACTAATAGTCTGCCATTAAATGCCGTAGCTCTTAATGCTTGTTCAGAAACTTCACCACCAACAGGATCAATAACTATATCTACACCTTTGCCATTAGTGAGTTCTTTTACCGTTTCTTTTAAGTCAACCTGATCATATCTTACTATTTCATCTCCACCTAAACTCTTTGCATATTGTTCTTTTTTATCAGAACCGACAGCGCAAATTGTTTTCAGTCCCATAATTTTTGCTAATTGAATAGTCGCAGTTCCAATCCCACCAGAGGCACCAAGGACTAAAAGACTTTCTCCACTTTGAGCATTTGCTCTTCTTTTTAGAGCATAATATGAAGTACCGTAATTAATTGGTAAGCTTGCTCCTGCCAAAGAGTCAAAGTTCATACTTACTGGAATTATCAAATTTTTATTTATTGTAACAAATTCAGCAAACCCTCCAATTGGAGGAATCCCAATAACCTTAGTTCCCACAGGAATATCTACATTTTCACCTTTTTCTTCAATAATTCCACAAACTTCATTACCTGGAATAAATGGTGGATCTATTACAATTTGATATTTTCCTTGAACAAGAAGTGCATCTGGAAAATTAACTCCAGCAACTTCAACTTTAATTAAGACTTCATCTTTATTAATCGTTGGCATATCGATGTCTTTTATTTCTAGTAAATTTGGTTTACCTAGTTTTGTACATACAACTGCTTTCATTATTCTCTCTCTAATATTCCCGATAATTTTTTGGCAAAGTCCTTTTTTTCTTCAATATCTACTTTCCTTCTAATCTGGACTCTTTGTGCTTGAGGAGAGCCTGCACCATGTAAAGATTCAGTTAAATAAGCAACGGCATTTCTACCTAATGTCATATTTTCAATCAACCTTAAAATTTTTACTCGATCTTCTGAGTTAATATCTTTTTTACCTTTTAAATATTTTTTTAAATCCTGAGACATCGTTCCTTCATTAAAATCAATTCCTGAAGGCATAGATCCGACTAGGCCACCTGCAAGATCTTGTGCAATTCTTCCAATCTCATACGTTTCTTTTGTCACATGCTGTTTACATACATTTGCCAATAGATCATCATTAATAAAGTTTCCTGACTTAGTGCTCGAACCTTGAAGTGATGAAGCGATACCAGTTGCATATATTGTTTCATTTAGTTTATTCATTTCAACAAGCTTATCTTTAATATGCGATACCTCTTCTACACCGTTGTACTCCGCAATAGTAGCTGCAGCTCCAATAAGTACATCACCAACTCCTGATTTACAAACATAAGATCTTCTATGATATGTTGTAAATCTCTCAACTAACATAGATGCAAAATCATATTCACCGTTCATAAAAATGTATTCATTTGGTATAAATACATTATCAAAAATCACCATTGCCTCTTGCCCAGCAAAATATTTATTTCCAACATCATATTCACCAGGCTCCATACTCCTTGTATCGCATGACTGTCTACCATAGATATAAGTTATTCCTTCTGCATCTACTGGGATTGCACCAACTATTGCATAGTCTTTATCTTTGTCAGTCAATCTCAAGGTAGGCATTACAACCATCCAGTGTGAATTTATACATCCAGTCTGATGGGCTTTTGCTCCCTTAACATAAACACCATCATTTGTCCTTTTTACAATTCTTAAGTACACATCTTCATCTTCTTGTTCGTGTGGTAGTTTTGATCTATCACCCTTAACGTCTGTCATTGCACCACCAATCACTAAATTGTATTTATGCATTTCAGTTAGAAAATTAATAAAATTCTTGTGATATTCGGTATTGTGATTTTCATCAATTTCAAAAGTTACAGAATGAAGTGCATTGAATGCATCCATGCCTACGCATCTTTGAAAGCAGGTACCAGTTAGTTGTCCAAGCTTTCTTTGCATTTTATTTTGCAAAAATAAATCTTCATTACTTTCTGCGATATGCAAAAATCTATTTATTTTTTTGCCAGTATAGGGTGATATTGCTGATGCTAATTCTGGTTCTCTGACTGCTAGCTCATATGTTTCAGCCATTGCTTCAATACTTGGCCTTATTATTGGATGTTCAATGGGTTCTTTTACAAGTTCCCCCATCAAATAAATTTTTAAGTTTCTATTTCTGATTGAATCTAAATAGCTATCTTTATTAGTTATTTTATTCATATGCAATTATAGTTTTTTAATTCATTGCAAGTCACATATAGATGTTGTTATTTATTTTTTATTATCGATGAAGGAATTAATACTAATCCGACAAATACCTTTCGTTATATTTAGATTGAACATCATCTGGCCAAATAGAGTACATATATTCAATGACTGACCAGATTTCTTCATCAGTTAATTTATCATTTGCATTCATCTTACCTTCATAGTTTGGGTCAAAATAAACCAAACCATATCTAATTGTGTTGAAAATCTGTTCTGGTGAGTGATGCCAACTATGACCATAACCATTTAAAGGAGGTGCTAACCTGTGGCCATCTTCATCTCTGTTAGTTTTCCAATTATCAGCACCTTTTAACTCAGCTTTATGACACTTTATACAATTCGCTTCATATACTTTGATACCCAATGAAATAACTTCTTTTAGTTCTTTGTTTTTATTTGCAGGAAATCTTACATCTGTGTAATTAACACAATTTGAAATAAAGGTTGTTAAAAGAAGTAGATTTATAAAAATAATTAATTTATTATTTTTTTTTCATACAAAATTAAAATTTTTACATGTCTGGAAGCGTGTTTTAGAGGATGATTAATTCCTCAAATTACTTCAAATAATCCAGCAGCACCCATTCCACCACCAACACACATTGTGACGACAACATATTTTGCACCTCTTCGTTTACCTTCCATAAGAGCATGCATTGTCATTCTTGCACCAGTCATTCCATATGGATGTCCTATAGATATTGAGCCACCATTAACATTGTAAATTTCATTATCAATACCTAGATAGTCTCTACAATATAAAGCTTGCACTGCGAATGCTTCATTAAGCTCCCATAAGCCGATGTCATCAATACTTAAGTTATATTTATCAAGCAATTTAGGAACAGCATATATTGGCCCTATTCCCATTTCTTCTGGAGCTAAACCTGCAACAGCCATTCCTCTGTAATAGCCAAGTGGTGTTAGGCCTTTGTTTTCTGCAACCTTAGATTCCATAACCACTACGGATGCGGATCCATCAGATAACTGAGATGCATTTCCAGCAGTTATGAACTTACCCTCTCCATACACTGGGACTAACGATGATAGACCTTCTATATTTGTTTCTGGTCTGTTACCTTCATCTTTTTCTAAAGTAGCTTCTTGTTCAGAAATTTCCCCGGATTCTTTGTCTTTAACTAACTTAGTAGTCGTAGTTGAAATGATTTCGTCTTTGTAAAGATCTGCTTCTTGTGCAGCAGCTGTTCTTTGCTGACTTTGTAAGGAATACTCATCTTGACTTTCTCTTGTTACATTATATTTTTCAGCAACATGATCAGCAGTCTCAATCATTGGCATGTATGCATGTTTTGAGTGCTCAGTAACATTAGGATCAATATCTACCCTAAAATCTGCAGTTTGCACGAGTGAAATAGATTCAACTCCTCCAGCTACAACAACGTCCATATTGTCTGTAACAATCTGTTTTGATGCAGTCGCAATTGCCATCATTCCCGATGAACATTGCCTGTCTATTGTCATGCCTGGAACATTATTAGGAAGCCCTGCTGCAATACCAGCTAATCTTCCTATATTTATAGCCTGTGAACCTTGTTGCTGTGCACATCCTAAAACAACATCTTCAACTTCTTTTGGATCTATTCCAGCTCTGTCAACAGCTTCTTTTATAGAGTAAGAGGCTAGGGTTGGGGCAGCTGTGTTATTAAAAGCCCCTCTGTAAGCCTTACCTATAGGTGTTCTAGCTGCTGATACTATTACTGCTTCTCTCATAAATATCTCCTTTTATTATTCACTTACAACGTATAAAGTTAATGTTTCGACAATCGCTGCAGGTTTTTCTTTACCCTCAATTTCGATTGTACAAGTTGTTTTCGTAAGCCATCTTCCATTTTTTTTATAATTAACTTCTGCAAGAACAAAACGACCTCTGATTTTACTATTTACAGGAACAGCTTCCATAAATCTGACTTTGTCTGCACCGTAATTTATAGCCATCTGAAGCCCTTCTGGCATATATCCA
>CACFIX010000019.1:0-9159 GCA_902566515.1 uncultured Candidatus Actinomarina sp. | reverse complement strand
CAACCGATCTAAATATTTCTACATAGCTATATCCAAAATTTTGCAAAATTGTGGCAACACCAAAACCTATCAAAGAACCCATATATCCAAAAGCAACACCCATTCCTGAAATTTTTCCTCTATTTTCTTCCGTGCTGACAGAAATGAGAAGTGCATCGTAAACAACTGATCCTAGATTGAAACCAATAAGTGAAATAACAAACAACAGAACTGAAATTTGTACTGTAAATGTTCCCAATAAAAATGTAGAGAAGATACACATTATTGTCATGAATAAAAGAAGCCTCTTTTTTCCTTCTGATCCGTCTGACTTCCTACCAACCCATGGACCAAGAATTGCAACTATTATCATTGCACTTGATGTAGCAAATCCAAGCTGTTGGTCAGTCCATCCTTTTTCACTTACTAACCAAACTGAAAAATATAAACCTGGTATTACAAACGCATAAACAGTGTTTGCAAGATCAAAAAGTAACCAAGAAATTAAACTTTTTGGCTTTACTTTATCCATTTAGTTCTTCAACTGCCTTATTGAGACGTTCAAGACCCTCACTTAATTCATCATCGCTTAGGGCATAAGATAATCTCATATACCCCGGTGCACCAAATACTTCTCCTGGAACAAATGCAATAAAATATTTGTCGAGTAGCCAGTTACAAAAATCTATGGATGAATTTATACCTTCATAATTTCCATTACAGTATTTGCTGACATCAACAAATAAATAGAATGCACCAGTAGGGTTACCGACGCTTATGTTATTTATTTCATTAATTTTTTCAATAGCATAAAGTCTTCTTCTGTTGAATGATATTTTCATTTCTTCAGTCACATCAAGTCCATTTTTTAATGCAGTCTCTGCAGCTATCTGAGATATATTTGAAACATTAGATGATATTTGAGATTGTATTTTTTTAGCTAATCCTATGACATTTGAGTTAGCAACCAACCACCCAACTCTCCAACCAGTCATAGCATATGCTTTAGAAACACCATTTATAATTATTGTATTTTTTAATTCTTTGTCATATTGTCCTGGTGAAGGGGATGTCTTACCTTCATATACTAAGTGCTCATATAACTCATCAGATAAAATCCAAATATCGTTTTCAAATACCCAATTATATATTTCCTCTGATTCCTCTTTTGAATAGACCACACCCGTAGGATTTGATGGAGAACACCAAATTAATAATTTTGTTTTTGAATTTTTTGCATTTTCAAGATCCGAAACTGAAATTTTAAAATTATCTTTTTTGTCAGGTTTAATAAAAACCGGTTCACCACCAGCAAGTTTTACCGCTTCAGGATAAGTTGTCCAATACGGTGCAGGAATTATTACTTCATCGCCAGAATCTAAGATTGACATTAGTGCTGTAACAATAGCTTGCTTTCCACCATTAGATACAACAACATTATTTTCATTAATTTCTACACCCGAATATTTAAACGTTGTTCTTGATATTTCTTTTCTTAAAGATTCAAGTCCCGCAACAGGGGAGTATTTGTGATTTTTTGGATCATCGGCAGCAATTTTTACTTCATTAACTACATAGTCTGGTGATGCAAAGTCCGGTTCACCTGCTCCAAAACCTATAACTGGCATACCTTCTTTTTTTAACTCTCGGGCTTTATTAGAAATTGCCATAGTTCCCGAAGGATTAATTTTATTATCTAATTTTGATATATCCATAACTTAATCTTCCAGAGTTATTTTAATAAAGTTATTCATTAAATACGTTTCATAAATATTAAACTATAAAAAATGGAACAAATACTATATGGTGCTCCTGTAGCAAAACAGCTTGACGAAATAAGTTTAAAAATATTTCAGGAAGTCAAATCGAATAATAAAACTCCACATATGACTGCTATTACTGTTGGTGACAATCCAGCTTCTCTACTTTATGTTTCAAGAAAAAAAGAAAAAGCTGAGGAATTAGGAGTTGAATTTAATTGGATAAAACTTGATAAAAATACGAGTCAAGAAAAACTTAAAGAACTAGTTGAAACTGAATCAAAAAATACAGATGGTTTGATTATCCAGTTACCTTTACCAGATCATTTAAGTTCGGAAGATGTAATAAACTGTATTCCCCCAGATGTAGATGTCGATGGTCTTACCTCTTATAACTTAGGAAGCTTGTTTTCAAATGAATATAAATTAATCCCTGCTACATCATTAGCTGTACTTGAATTATTAAATTTCTACCAAATCAAGACCGAAGACAAAGCTATTGTTATTGCTGGTCGTTCTAAATTAGTGAGTTCGCCTTTAGCTAAGATACTATCTTCAAAGAGTTACAACGCTAATGTAACAGTCATTCACAGCAAGACATCCAATCAAAAACAATTTATAACACAAGCTGATATTTTTATATCAGCAGTAGGTTCTGCAAAGCTTTATGATTCTTCCTACTTTAAACAAGGTGCGACCATCATAGATATAGGAATATCATCTGTTGATGGAAAAACTTATGGCGATATTGATACTCAAAATATAAGTGAAGTAGCGAGTTACCGATCTCCATTTCCTGGTGGAGTAGGGCCAATAACTGTCTCAGCTCTATTTTTTAATTTGTCTAGGCTAGTAAAAACTAACTAGCGTTCCACTCTTCTTCGCTAATTCTTTTATCCATATCTACATTTCTCAATAACAGATAGCCAATTAGAAAGAAAGAAGTTATAACTGGTAAAGATAATCTTGGATTTCCTGTCGATGCACTGACATAAGCATAAATGAGTGGACCCCATATTGCTGAAAACCTTGATATCACTGAAAAGAAACCCATAAATTCACCTTCAGCACCTTTAGGTAACATAGCCGCATACACACTCCTGCTAACAGATTGTAAACCTCCCATACCCATCGCTGTCACTATTCCCATTACGATAACTGGTATTAGTTGTTTTTCAGGTACGAAATACGCGGCGTTGCCCACAAGAAATAGAAGAAACATGGTGTAATAGAGCACATTCTTTTGTCCAATTTTTGTGGCTAAATTACCGGCTAATTTTGCTCCAAAATAAGCAACAAACTGAACAACTAAAAAAACTATTAGTACTTGAGTTTGATCTAACAATAACACTTCTGTAAAGAACGCAGCTGACATATTTATTAAAGTTTGTAAACCATCCCAGAAAAAAATGTATGAAATTAAGAAATAAAGTAAAAATGGAAATTTTCTTATCTTTTTTAGAGTTGTGAAATTTCTACTGTAAGCATTTGCAATAGAAACTTTACTAGATTTTGTTTCTACAATATTCATTCTTGAAAAACTGAATACAGAAAATATTAACCACCATAATCCTGATTTTGATATCGCAATTTTGGAAGCAAGAGCAGTATCAATTCCTAACATGTCTGGTCCTAAGAGAATTATTACAAATGATAGAATTAAATCTGTACCACCTCCTAAGTAACCGAGGGCGTAGCCTCTTGCAGAAACTGAATCAATTGTGTCATCAGTTGTTATATCTTTTAATACACTGTCATAAAAAACATTAGATCCAGTCGCACCTAATTGTGCTAAGAAATAAATTCCAAGAGTGAAAAGTACATCACCAGAATTAGCAAAATAAAAAGTTGAAGCAAATATTGCACCTCCGAATGCAAAAATTTTAAAGAACCGCATTCTATTTCCAGACATATCTGCGATTGCTCCTATTGTTGGCATTATTAAAAAGAAAATAAATAAGGCTGAACCAATTGCAAATCCCCAAACTTCTGCACCTGTATATACATTTCCTCTGAATTCAAAACCTTCTTCAGGAACAATTACACTTACAAAATAAACAGGCAGTACAGCACCTAAAATAGTTGTTTCATAAGCAGATTTTGCCCAATCGTACATCGACCAGCCAAATATTGTTCTTTTATTATTTTTTTCGTTCATAATCCCCCTTAATAATGACTTTAATCAAAATATTTATCAGATGAAGAAAAGAAAGTTATTTTTAATTAAAGTACCCGCTATATTTATAAATGTTTTTAATTATAAAGGTTGTGTAAATGGGTTTTAAATGTGGAATTGTAGGATTGCCAAATGTTGGAAAATCAACATTATTTAATGCTTTAACTCAAGCAGGTATAGAGTCTGAGAATTATCCATTTTGTACAATAGAGCCAAATGTTGGAGTAGTTACTGTTAATGATTCGAGACTAAATGAACTCACTGAAATCGTTAATCCTAAAAAAACTATACCTACTGTAATGGAATTTGTAGATATTGCAGGTTTAGTTGAAGGTGCTTCAACAGGAGAAGGTTTAGGAAATCAATTCTTATCAAATATTCGAGAAACAGATGCAATTGTACATGTAGTAAGAGCTTTTGAAAATGATGATATTGTACATGTTTCTGGAAAAGTATCACCAATAGATGATATTGAAATTATTAACACAGAATTAATATTGTCTGATTTGAGCGTTGTTGAGAAGTTATATCAAAAAGCTCAAAAAAACACTAAGTCGGGACAAAAAGAGGGAATGCCAATGAAAGAATTGCTAGAAAAAATTTTGTCTGCACTTAAGGAAGGGATAAGTGTAAGAAAGCTCACTTTTGGTGAAGAAGAGTTAGTCTTACTCAAAAGCTTTCAACTTTTGACGTTAAAGCCTGTACTTTATGTTGCAAATGTAAACGAGAATGGATTTGAAAATAATCCATATTTGAGTTCAATTCTAGATTATGCAAAAGAAGAAAATTCTAAAGTTGTTCCAATATGTGCTGAAATAGAAGCAGAAATTTGCGAATTAAATACTGAAGAAAAGGAAGAATTTTTGTTAGAAATGGGACAGAGTGAATCAGGTTTAGATAGATTAATTAAAGCAGGCTATAACTTACTTGGTCTACAAACCTACTTCACAGCTGGAGAGAAAGAAGTAAAAGCATGGACAATAAATGTAGGAGATACTGCTCCAGTAGCTGCAGGTAAAATACATACTGATTTTGAAAAGGGCTTTATACGTGCTGAAACTATTTCGTTTAATGATTTTATAGAATACAAAGGTGAAAAAGGTTCAAAAGATGCTGGTAAATTAAGAACAGAAGGCAAAGATTACATAGTCAAAGATGGAGATGTAATGCATTTTTTATTTAACTTATAACATAAAATAGTAGTGTCTAATAGCTACTATATATTTAATCCAAATAAGATTTTCAAAGTTGTTCTTTAACTAAAATGAATATATAGCATAATAAGCACGTGAAAGTAATAATTGTAGGAGCACACGGAGAAGCAAAAGAACTAATCAATAGGGTTAGTTCTGGGTGGTCTATTTCCGTAATTGATTTAGATCAAGAAAAATTAAGAAATTTCACAACAAATAGACAAATAGACAAAATTCAAGGTGATGCTACATCCTCATTGGTGCTAAAAAAAGCCGGACTTGATGAAGCCACTGCAATAGTAACCTTGACATTAAGTGATGAAGTTAATTTGGAAATTTTGAAAATTGCTAAACAAAACGACATATTAAGACTTTCTTCCATTATTAATG
This sequence comes from uncultured Candidatus Actinomarina sp., assembly GCA_902566515.1. Taxonomy (GTDB): domain Bacteria; phylum Actinomycetota; class Acidimicrobiia; order Actinomarinales; family Actinomarinaceae; genus Actinomarina. The sequence goes on along the minus strand of CACFIX010000019.1, from coordinate 3,661 downwards.
ACTCATCTAATATTGATAAATTTAAAGAATTAGATGTTGAATTAGTTGAGCCAGATATTTTACTAGCAAGAAGATTTGAACATATTCTTGAACCTAGAAGAGTTGTATCCCAAGCTTTTGCAGGTGGAAGAGCTGAAGCGCTTGAAATCGAAATCAGTTCAGATAGTCCAGTTAGAGGAAAAAAACTAAGAGAAATTGGTTCAGATTATTATATTGTTGGTGCATTGTTAAGAAAAGGCAAAGTGATTATTCCTCATGGTGATACAGAAATTGAAACTGGAGACCTTGTTACTATAGTTCTACAATCTGGCGCATTTTCTAATGTGATTAATCTTTTCTCAGGTTCAGAATCTCGATTTCCTCTAGAATTTGGAAAAGATATTGTTGTCGTTCTAGATAATGAGAAGAATTTAAAAAACTTATCTGAGTCTGAATTTTTCATAAGAAACACAAAGGCAACTTCACTTAAGTTAATTACAAAGGAAGATTTGTTCGATAATAATTTAGAATCTACTGAAGAGACTTTAAAAGCTGTTTTGAAAGATCAAGAATTTGACATTACATATAGAAACAAAATTTCCAATAAGGATTTAGAGAATTTTATTAATGAAAATTCAATTGGAACAATTTTTTATCCAGTTGAAGAAAGTATTTCAAAATCAAAAATAAAGTCATTGATTAGCATTGCTAACAAATCAAAAACTCCTATTTTATTTTCAAGATCAACCTATCCATACAAGACTATTGGATTATTGATCAATGATAATTTTGATGAAAACAGTTCAAATTCAGTTGCATTTGATTTATCTTCAACATTGTCAGCTAAATTAGCTGGAGTTATCATTAACCAACCAACTTTTTTACAATCAGATGGTGAACAAAAAGTATCAGATACCATTCAAAAACTTCAAGATCTAGCACTTTCACATGAAGTTCAACTTGATTTTGAAAATTTTGAAGGCAACGAAGCAAAAATATTTACTGATCAAACATCAAGTTATGATCTTTCAATAATCGGTTCAAATTCTTCACAATCTTGGCAAGATAGAAAAGTTATTGAATTTGTATCTAAAAACACTAATTCATCTCTGCTTTATATACCAAGGTAAATATGGAAGAATTTGAAGCTGTATCGCTCGTAATTATCTCCTTAGGTGCATTTATATTGCCACTCGTAGGTCAGAGAATTAAGATACCTGGAATTGTTCTTGAAATAGCTTACGGCATAACTGTAGGTCCCGTTTTAGGATGGGTTGATTCATCAGAATTTATTTCTGGACTTGCAATACTAGGGTTTTTGTTATTGATGTTTTTGTCAGGATTTGAAATTGAGTTAGACACTTTTCGTGAAAAAGGTTTAAGAACTCTAGCACTCCCAATGTCAATCTACCTATTAACTGTAATAACTTCCTTTTACTTAATTTCTACTTTGGGATACCCAATCTTTCTTGCTCTTGTTTTATGTACAACAAGCGTTGATATAGTTATAACTATTTTACGAAGTGATGGAACTATTAAAACAAAATATGGACAGACTTTATTTATGGTTGCTTTACTTGCAGATATATTGACGCTACTCGCCGCTACTGTCTATGCATCTTTTATAAATGCTGGGGGATTGTCAATTTCAAACCTAAATGTAGTTCTTTACTTTGTGGTAGTAATTATGTTATTAAGAATTATTAGAAGAGTTGCTTGGTGGAATCCACAGTTATTTTCCAGAATGTTTGATGGAAATGACCCTGATGAGTTAGGAATTAGGAGTTCTATTGCTCTGATGTTGGTACTTGTTGGAGTGTCAGTGTTTTTTAATATAGAGCCAATACTTGGTGCATTTTTAGCTGGTACAATTTTTGCTTTTACATTTTCAAATAGAGGAACTCTTGAAAGCAGTTTAAAAGGATTTTCCTATGGGTTTTTAATACCGATCTTTTTTATAAACATCGGATTAAATTATGATATTAGTGTTTTTTCTGAAACGCAGTTTTTTGTTGAAGTAGGTTATTTGTTCTTGATAGCTGTAGGAGTTAAATTTATTCCTTCTCTGTTGCTAGTTTTCTCAAAGATTAAATTTAGAGACATGCTTGCAGGAGGTTTTTTACTCTCTGCAAGATTTAGTCTAATTATTGCAATGGCGGAAATAGGGGTGCATCTAGATTTAATTACAAAAGAGTTAGAGCAACAAATAATTCTCTTAGCAGTAATTACTGCAACCTTTTCCCCAATTTTATTTAGATTAGTAAGAACTCAAACAAAATAGTTTATGAAAATTAAACCTGATTTATATTTAAAAGGTTTCTTTATGGGTATTGCTGAAATAATCCCTGGAGTTTCTGGTGGAACAATAGCTTTTATAACAGGTATTTACGAAGAGTTGATAGATTCAATAAAGTCAGTCAATTCAAGATCGCTGAAGTTACTATTAACACTCAAATTTGCATCATTTTGGAAAGCAATAAATGGATCTTTTCTAATTACTTTAATTATTGGAATGTTGACATCAATTTTGATTCTTTCAAGATTCATTATTTATTTAATCGATGATCATCCTTTTAAAATTTGGGGATTCTTTTTTGGTTTAATAATTGCTTCTGGCATATTAATTTTTTATCAAATTCAAAAAATAAGAATTGCTGTATTGCTTTCATTTGTAATTGGTCTAACTATTTCATCATATATTGCTCTCCAGGCACCTTCCATTACTCCAAACACAAATTTTTTTATATTTCTATCTGGCGCAATTGCAATTTCTGCGATGATCCTTCCGGGTATAAGTGGATCTTTTATTCTTGTATTTTTATCAAAGTACGAGTTTATATTGAAAGCTTTGAACAGTTTTGATACTGCTGTCATATCAATATTTTTGGCTGGCTGCATAGTGGGTCTAGTTACATTCAGTAGAGTTTTCTCATACCTTTTTAAAAAATACAGTGATGTTGTAATTAGTGTTCTTATCGGATTTCTTGGTGGCTCATTGTTTAAAATTTGGCCTTTTTATGAAGTTTTAGAATATAACTCTTCAAATGAACCAATATATACGACTCCAATTTTACCGACAGCTAACCAAAGCAGTGATCTGATTTTCTTTTCTACTTTTGTAGTAATTGGATTTATTAGTATGTGGGTATTAGAAAAGAAATTTATAGGTTTAAATAAAGAAATTTAGACTATTAAAATAAAACATATGAGATTAGGATTACCAGAACTTTTAATAATTTTAACAATATTGCTTCTACTTTTTGGAGCAAAAAGGCTTCCACGCTTAGCTAAATCATTAGGAAAATCTACAAAAGAATTCAAATCTGCACTTGAAGAAGAATAAAAATGAAAAAAGTTTCCTTCCTGTTTCTTTTTTTATTTATTGCATGCGGAGCTCAAGAAACAACTGAACTCACTACTGGTGAAGAAATTTATACTGCAAGGTGTGCAGCGTGTCACCAGGCTGATTTTTCAGGTAGAGCTGGCCCAAGTTTAAAAAAGGCTGATGTTTTAGCTATGCCTGATTCATATTGGCTTCAAACTATTTTAAATGGAAAAGGATCTATGCCAGCTGTAAGGATTACAGAAGAACAAGCACAGCTAGTTGTCGATTATGTTAAGGATAGTAATTAGGCCCTATTTGTAGATTTGTTTAGCATTTTTAAATCTTCTTTTATATTCT
>CACFIX010000018.1:0-9709 GCA_902566515.1 uncultured Candidatus Actinomarina sp. | reverse complement strand
TTCAAATGGACTGAATCTTTTATTGCATTAGTAATAACTTCTTTGTCGAAAGGTATTTTTAAATTATAAGCTTCAGCTGAATCAAATAATCTATCAACATGATCCGGCAATCTAAAAATAGTTGTGCCAATTTTTGAATCTCTAGCTCTTATACCTTCAAAGACTCCAGTTCCATAATGAAGAGTGTGAGACATTACACTGATGTTTGCATCTTCCCAGTTTACAAATTCGCCATTTAGCCATATAAGATTTGATTTTTCCATTATTAATAACAAATACTACACCTTTTTGTAAATCAAGCCATAAAAAATACTATTATTCAAATGTGAAGAGATTTCTAGCTTCAGGTTTTGGTGTTGGGCTTTTTTGGAAGACCTATTTTGGTGATAAAAAAGGAGGTGGCACTTTAGCTTCTTTTTTATTTGCTTTGATTACATATGTTTTTAGTTTAAATGTTCTAGAGTTATCTATTTTATTTATAGTTTTAGTTCTGATATATCTTGTTTCAGTTGATGATAACGAAGCAAATGATGATCCAAGTTGGATCACTTTAGATGAAATAGTTGGAATGAGTCTTGTTACAATTGCTTCTCCATCAAGATTACTGCCACTGTTGGCAGGATTTCTAGTTTTTCGATTAAGCGATATTATGAAACAACCAAAATTTGTTGCAGAGCTTGAAAAACATCCTGGCAAGCTTGGTGTGCTTTATGATGATTTAGGTGCCGGCTTAATGGGATTATTGTCTGCAACAGTTGTTAATCAGATTATAAATTTAACTCTTTAGATAATATTTCTTTTGCAATTCCTGGATTTATACTTCCGCCTGAGCTTTTAATTATTTGACCGACCATAAAACCTACTAATTTTTCTTCTCCATTTTTTATTCTTTCCACGATATCTTGATTGTTCTTAATAACCTCTTCTACTATTTCTGTTATAGCGCTTTCATCATTTTCTTGATACAAATCTAGTTTTTTTGCTACATCATCTGGAGTTGTGTCCTTTTGGATTAGTTCCTCTAAAATAACTTTTCCTGAAGTGAAAGAGATTTTATTTTCATCAATTAATTTAATAACATCTGATAAAAAATTTGGTGAAAACCATTCTGGTAGTGACTTAATCTCTAGCTTACGCATTTGACCCTGTAGTTCCCCAGTTATCCAATTAAATGTTGCTTTTGAGTCTTTAGTATTGTCAAATACTTCAAAATAAAGTTCAAGAATCCATTTTTCACTCTTACTTAAAACGTTTGCATCAGATAGATCAAGACCTGTTTCTACAAGTTTATTTCTGTTTTCATGAGGCAATGGTGGAAGACTGTCTTTTACTTGGTTTACAAATTCATCAGGCAAAACCATATTAGGAAGATCTGGATCTGAAAAATAACGATAGTCAGCACTACCCTCTTTTGATCTCATTGAAGTTGTAGTTTCTTTACTTTCATCCCAGTGTCTTGTTTCCTGAATTATTGATTCACCGTTTTCTATAGCTGATGACTGTCGTTTAATTTCATAATCTATAGCTCTTTCAAGAGATCGAAGTGAATTCATATTTTTTATCTCTACTTTTGTACCTAACTCATCACTTTCTGATGGAGCTACAGAAATATTTGCATCAAATCTTAAATTGCCTTTTTCTAATTTTCCTTCTGATATGTCTAAATCAATAGCGAGTTGTCTAAGTTCTTCAATATATGCAACTGCCACTTTAGAAGATTGAATAACAGGCTTAGTAACAATTTCTACAAGAGGAACACCTGATCTGTTGAAATCAAGGGAGGTACTAGTGGCAGAATCAATTCGTCCAGTTCCCTCGTGTGAAGATTTTCCAGTATCCTCTTCCATGTGAACTCTTTCAATTTCAACATAATCTTTTTCATTATCAATAACTATCTCTAATTTTCCATTTTCACCTACAGGTAAATCAAACTGAGAAATTTGATAATTTTTTGGTAAATCGGGATAAAAATAATTTTTTCTGTGAAACATGCCTTTTTTAGTTATTACACATCCAGTTGCAAGTGCAAGTAGCGTTATGTAGCGTATAGCTTTTTCGTTTGGAACAGGTAAGGCTCCCGGTAAACCAATACAAGTTGGACATAAACTAATATTTGGTTCTTCCGTATCAAGCACTTTGCATCTACAAAACATTTTTGTATTTGTATTTAGTTCGATGTGGGTTTCAATTCCAATAGTTGGTTTTAAATTCATTATTTAGACCAACCTTGTGGAGTTCTATCAAAATCGAGTTCTTTTTCTAACATTTCTGAGAAATTTAATAACGAATTGTCAGTCAAAGGTTTACTCATTATCTGCACACCTAAAGGTAGGTTGTTGCTGCTAAGACCAGTTGGAATGCTTATTGCTGGAAGTCCAGCTAGATTTGCAGGAATGGTGCATAAATCAGACATATACATTTCTAATGGGTTGCTTGTTTTTTCTCCAGCCTTAAAAGCCTCAGTAGGTGTAGTTGGTGATATTAAATAATCACATTCTTTAAAAATACTCGAAAATTCATCAACCATTTTTTTTCTTGCTCGAAGAGCTTTTCCATAATATTCATCGTAATAACCTGCAGATAATGCATAAGTTCCAAGAAGGATTCTACGCTTTACTTCGTCTCCAAAACCCTCAGCCCTTGTATTTTCCATCATTTCATAACTTGTTTTTCCATCTACTCTCAATCCATATCTAACACCGTCAAATCTTGCTAAATTTGCTGAACATTCTGCAGGAGCAATTAAGTAATAAATACTTATTGATAGTTTGATCAAAGGCAGTGAAACTTCTTTAATGTTGTATCCTTTTTGCTTTAGAATATTGATGACTTTATCGACTTCTTTTTTCGATTCCTCAGAAATTCCATCTTCCATAAGTTCTTTGACAATTCCGATTGTTGCATTTTTATCAAATGCCATATCAATTTGTTCATTATTTATTGATGTTGAATCTAAATTGTCATGGCCTGAAATTGCAGAGTAGATGATTCTCGCATCATCAACACTTTTTGAGATAGGACCAATCTGATCTAAAGAAGAAGCAAATGCAACTAAGCCATATCTGGAAACCGTACCGTATGTTGGCTTAAAGCCTACAAGCCCACAAAAAGATGCTGGTTGCCTAATTGAGCCTCCAGTATCACTTCCTAGAGCAGCAATAGATGACCTCGAAGCAACAGATGCTGCAGAACCTCCTGATGACCCTCCTGGAACATAATCAGTATTCCAAGGATTTCTTGTAAGCCCAAAAGCAGAATTTTCAGTAGATGAACCCATAGCAAATTCATCTAAATTAGTTTTACCAGTATAAATTGCTTGTTCAGTATCTAATTTTGAAATTACTGTCGCGTTGTACGGTGATATAAAATTTGATAGCATTTTTGATGAACAAGTAGTTTTTTCATTTTTTATATTGATATTGTCTTTTATTGCTAAAGGTATACCATCTAACAATCCAACATTTTCGGAATTTGAAAATCTTTCATCAGAATTTTTTGCCTTTTCTAAATTAGTTTCTTCAAAAAGACTTAAATGAGCATGTAATGCAGCTTCTGAGCTTACTGAACGATCAAATACCTCTGAGTAAAGTTCTGAAGGTTTAGCTTTTTTGTTAACAAAAAGGTTGTTAAGTTCACGAATTGATAAATTTAAAAGATCCATAATTATTCCAATGAAGGGGGAACTATAAATTTACCATCTGAAGCTTTGGGAGCATTGCTTAATGCCTCATCGTGGGTTAAAGATGGTTTTTCAATATCTTGATCAAGAACCAATTCTTTTTCAAGTGGATGAATATAAACGTCTTCTATATTAGTATCAAGCTCTAAATTGCTTAGTGCCTGAACATGATCAAGAATTACACTTAGATCACTACTTAGTTTTTGTTTTTCATCATCACTTAAAGATATTGATGCGAGTTTTGCAATATTTGTAATATCAAATTTTTCACTCACTGTACTCCCCTTAAATAATTCATAAGCAATTCATATGATTCTAATAGTTGTTTCTTACTAACATGCTCATCAGCAGTGTGTGCAAGAAGTGGGTCTCCAGGACCAAAATTAACTGAAGGTATATCATGGCTATAAAATCTTGCAATATCTGTCCATGCTTGTTTTGGATTAGGAGACAAACCTGTAGAAGATATAAAATTTTTAACATTTGAATTACCTAAGTTTGGCATTGCACCTTCTGAACTTGATGTTATTTCGATTTCACCAAATTCAGAGAACATATGGTTGATAAAATTGTGCGCTTCGTCATTTGACATTTCTGGAGAAAATCTAAAGTTAATATTTAATACTGCCTCGTCTGGAATTACGTTGTTTGCAATTCCTGAAGATACTGTTGTAATTGAGAGAACTTGTTTAAACTCTAACCCCTCTATATCTAATAGAGTTATTTCATTCTCTGATACTTTTTTTGATATATCTCCAATTTTATAAATTGGATTTTCTCCAACCCACGGTCTTGCAGAGTGTGCAGCAATACCCTTTAATTTTATATTTGCATTAAGTGTTCCGAGACATCCAAGTTCGATCTGGCAGTTTGTAGGCTCTAATATTATAGAGAATTCCAAATTCTTGTTACCTAATATAATTGGCATTAACTCCCCTAAACCATTCTTTTCATAAGGCCCCTCTTCAGCTGTATAGAATACTCCTATTATGTCTTGATTTTCTTCAACTAAAGAATGGAGGATTAAAGAAATTCCTCCTTTCATATCTACAGACCCCCTACCGGGAATAGTGTCTGTGTCATCAAATTCTATTTTTTGAGTTTTAGACACCGGGACTGTATCAACATGTCCTACTAAAGCTATTTTCTGTGAGGAATTTTTAGGAATTGCAATTATTCCACCATCATTTCTTATGATCTCACCAGAAAAACTATTTTTTGATAAGAATTCTTCAATAAAATCTAAAATTAATATTTCATCTCCAGTAACTGAGTCGATATTTATTAATTTTTGAAGTGTGATATCAACGCTCAAACTTCAACCCCAAATGTGCGAAGTGCGTCGTTCAAAGAAGTTTTCTCATCAGTTGATTCTTTTCTTGTACCAATAATTAATGCACATGGTGTATTAAAAACACCACTGGGAAAGTCTTTCGGTCTTGAACCTGGTATAACAACAGAATTTTCAGGTACTTCACCTTTAATTTCTTTAGGCTTTTGTCCGGTGACATCAATTATTGGTGTTGAAGCGGTAATAGTTACATTAGCACCAATAACTGCACCTTTTTTGACTCTAACTCCCTCAACGATAATTGATCTTGAACCAATAAAAGCATTATCTTCAATAATAACTGGCATAGCTCCTGGTGGCTCAAGAACCCCTCCAATACCTACTCCTCCAGATAAATGTACATTGCGACCAATCTGCGCACAAGATCCAACAGTTGCCCAAGTATCGACCATAGTTCCTGAACCAACATATGCACCAATGTTTACAAATCCAGGCATCACAACAACGCCTGGTTCACAAAATGCGCCATAACGAACTACTCCTGGCGGTACTACTCTAATGCCTAGATCTTTATAGTTCTTTTTTGGCTCTAATTTGTCATAATAAATTAGGTCATTAGCACTTATTTCTTTTAAATTTCTTATTGAAAAGAACAACAAGATTGCATCCCGTACCCATTCATTTAAAGACCATTCCCCATTTTCATTATTAACAACTCGAATATTTCCATTATCTAATTCTTTAATTGTTGTTTCTATTTGCAAAACATCATCTTCGGATAGGTTATCTAAATCGATATTTTCAATTTTTTCTTGTAAATTTTTGTATTTCACTTTGGTCTCTTTTTATTTCTTAGATAGTATTTTAATGTATGACTAAGAACACTTACAGATTTATTATTCTTTTATTAACAGCTCTATTATTTCTCGTTATTTGGTGGGGTGTGTCATTTTCTCAAAATAACAACCAAGAAATTGAACTTCCAAATGCGATCGAAAACATCTACCCGCTTCCTTATGATCAAGTACCACAACAAGTGTCATTAGAAATTGATTTTCCAGTCGGGTATGAGCTCACTTTAATTGTTGATAACTACATTATTCCAGAAGAAGAAATTCAATATGTTGAAGCAACTGGTGTATATATTTGGAAACCTGGTCCAAATAAAGCTTTTGAAACATGGGGTCCAGGAAAACATAACGTAAGAATAATTTGGGATACAATTACTGGCTTGCCTGACTACGGCGAATTTGAATGGGAATTCACTACTTATTAATTAAGCCCTCAAAATCTTTTTCACTTATTGATCTAACTTTCAAATTTTGTGCTTTTTCATATTTAGACCCAGGGTTTTCACCAAATAACAGATAATCTGTATTTTTTGAAACTGTAGTTGTTACGATTCCACCCATATCTTCAATGATTTTTGTAGCATTTTGTCTTGTGTAATTAGATAAAGTTCCAGTCATTACAAATGTTTTACCAGTAAATTTACCAGTAGATTTTTTGATTTTTTTTGAAAATCTAAATCCTATTTCTTCTAAATCTCTTATTAATAATTTATTAGTATTCTCTGAATACCATTCAATTAAAGAGTTAGAGACACTCTCAGAAATTCCATGTATATTATTTATCTCATCACTACTAGCATCAAAAATATCTTTAATAGAACCAAAAGTATTTAAGAGAAGCTTAGAGGTTTGCTTACCTACATATCTAATTCCAAGTGCTGGTAATAATTTTTCTTGATCAGAATTTTTTGATTTTTCAATTGCTTCCAGTAAATTTTTAGTCTTTTTTTCTTTCCACTGTGGCAAAGAAATAAGCTCTTCATAAGTGAGTGAATAAAAATCTTCAAAGTTCTTTACAAGTTTATTTGCAATTAATGTTTCGACAGTTTCTCTTCCTAGTCCTTCGATATCAAGACCAGACTTTGAAGCAAAGTAAATTAACATTTCCTTTTTAGAAATTTTACAATCATAACTACCAGAGCACCTTGGTACTTTCTCATCTTTGACATATACGATATCAAAATCCCCACATGGACATCTCTTATCAAGTGACCACTCTATCTCACTACCACTTCTTCTTTCAGGTATCGATGTGACAACTTCTGGGATTACATCACCAGCACGTCTTACAATTACATAATCATTTATTCTTAAATCTTTTCTACTTATTTCATCTGGATTATGTAGTGTCGCAAATGAAACAAGTGCCCCGCCGACATTGATAGGTTCAAGAACAGCAACAGGTGTGACTGCACCCGTCCTTCCAACCTGCAACTTTATATCTATTAATTTAGTTGTTTGTTCTTCAGCAGAAAATTTGTAGGCTAAAGCCCATCTTGGTGCTTTTGATGTATAACCTAAATTATCTTGAACTAAATTAGAGTTTACTTTTAAGACTGCACCATCGATTTGATAATCGTAATCATTTCTACTTTCATCTATCTGATTTAATAAATTGTTGATTTCCTCAATATTGTTAGCAATCTTTACTGTATTGACACTAAAACCTAACGAATCAATGAGATTAATTTGATCGTAATAATTATCAACAGTAGGTTTATCGTGTTCGATTATTTGATAGGCTAGTAGTCTCAAATCTCTTTTTGCTGTTATTTCTGAATCTTTCTGCCTCAAAGAACCCGCCGCTGCATTTCTAGAATTTATAAATTCAGATGTTCCCTCTGTACGAATATTTTTGATAATTTCCTTGTCACTCTCTGTTAATTTGGATTTTTCTTTTTTAGTCAAACTATCTAAAGTCTTTTTGTCTTTTCTTTTTTTGGTGTTTAATTCCTCAAAACTTTTTTTAGGCATATATATTTCGCCTCTAATTTCAATCTCACCATTGATGCTTTTGGAAAGTAACAAAGGTATATTCTTAATAGTTTTTATATTATGCGTTACGTCTTCACCTACTATGCCATCTCCTCTTGTAAGACCACGGACTAAAAGCCCATCGTTGTAAAAAAGTGAAATTGCGAGACCATCAATTTTTGGCTCAACAGTTATGGGAAATATACTCAAATCCGTTATTTTTTCGATTTTTTCTATCCACTTATTAACCTCTTCAATATTTTCGGAATTATCAAGGCTATACATTCTTTGTTTATGAGCTACTGCCTGAAAAGCTGTATCTGGAGTGCCTGTAACCCTCTGAGTTGGTGAATAAGAAAAGATTAATTTAGAATTTTCATTTTCTATTTGCTTAAGTTCTTTGAATAATTTGTCATATTCACCATCTGACATTATCGGAGAATTTAATACGTAATATGCATGTTCCGCTTCGCTAAGTTTGTTAATTAATTTTTTTACGTACTCTTCATTCATTTACATTTTCCAATATTTTAGATGATATCCTTCCTCCACCAATCAATTTGGTATCGTTGTAAATAACCCCAAACTGTCCTGGAGCAACACCTAATGTAGCTTGATCAAGTTCTATTTCATATGTAGAACTATCAATCTTTTTTAATTTACATGGAATATCATGTGAGTTATATCTAGTTTGAATTGAAAGATTTTCGTACTCTTCACCATTTACAAACGAAACATCATCAATAATAAATCTTTTTGTGGTTAGATCAGCCTTAGAACCAATGTAAACTTTGTTATTTTCAACATCAATTTTTGTGACATACTTTGGCTGTCCTTGTCCTCCTGGTATTCCCTTTCGCTGTCCAACTGTAAATTCATGAACACCTTCATGGGTTCCAATAATATTGTCATCTTTATCGACAATATCTCCACTTGAAGAAAAATCTATTCGACTACTTACGAAATTTCTGTAATCTTTTTTTCCAACAAAACATATATCTTGGCTATCTTTTTTGAATGCAGTTTTTAAACCAAGTGAAGCAGCTATTTGTCGCACTTCAGGTTTGGAAATAGTACCCAATGGAAAATCAATTTTTGGTAGTTTATCTGCGGTTAACATATGAAGAACATAAGATTGATCTTTTTCAAGATAATCAGCTTTATGAAGCTCAAAAGAATTATTACTACTTACTATTTTTGCATAATGGCCAGTAGCGACTTTTTCACAATTTAATTTTTTAGCTTGATCAATGAAATGGTCGAACTTAACTGATCTATTACATTCAACACAAGGATTGGGTGTAAGGCCTTGTGAATACATGTCTACAAAATTATCAATAACATTTTCAGAAAACGATGCTGTATAATCTAGAACATAGTAAGGAATATCAAGTTTTGCTGCAACTTTTCTGGCATCTTCTGAATCAGCTGCTGTACAACATCCAGTCTCAGGCATTTCACCATTTGGTCCTTCCCATAATTTCATAGTCACACCAATTACATCATGGCCTTGAGACTTTAATAATCCTGCAACTACTGATGAATCTACTCCTCCACTCATTGCTACTAGAATTCTCATAGAATATCCTTTACTGTATTTATTACAATTTCTGATGCATATTTCCCATCACCCTCTTTAGTATTCCAGCCAAAGCTAAAACGTAGATGACTATTTACGTCAATATCAGGGACATTCATAGCAACTAATACATGGGAGGGCTTTTGAGCACCACTTGCACATGCAGAACCTCTTGAAACACCTAATCCATTAAGATCGAGTGCAACCATTAATGTTTCTGAATTAACACTCTTAAATTGTATATTTGAAATGTGACATAATCGATCAATTTTTTCACCAACAATTTTTACTTCTAGGGCGTTTTTTAGTTCATTTTCAAATATTTCTCTTTCTTG
>CACFIX010000017.1:0-11303 GCA_902566515.1 uncultured Candidatus Actinomarina sp. | reverse complement strand
AGCCCTTTACTCCTCAAATGATGTTTATTTAGAAGATGTTAATTACTTTGATGTTGGCAGAGGAACAGAGGGCTTTCACATTCCAATTTTTGAAAATAAAAATCTTCATATTGCTTGTACAAAATATATTGGTTCAGATGAAGGAAAAGATTGTCTAGATAGCAATCTAGAATTTCTAGATAGCTTTGAAGGAGAAAAGATAAAATTAGTTGGAGTTCATATTCGTGACCACCAACTATTACCATACATTCAAGCTTTCCAAATTAGTGGATGGAATATTATTAACATAGATTTTTTGAATGAAGTTGCGATTATCGAGTATGCAAAATAATTAAATTTATTATAGAATTTAAAACCATTTAATTATGTAAAATACAGATATATGAAAGCATTTATAACTGGAGTTTCAGGACAAGACGGTGCGTATTTAGCGGAACTATTGCTTTCAAAAGGTTATGAAGTACATGGCACGGTTAGAAGGTCATCATCGATAAACACAGTAAGAATAGATGACCTGATTTCACAATTTTCAAGTGATGAAAAGTTTGTTCTGCATTACTCAGATTTACTAGACTCTTCTTCTTTAACCAATTTAATCCTAAATATTCAACCTGATGAAGTATACAATTTAGCAGCACAGTCTCATGTAGCAGTATCTTTTTCTAATCCAATATTTACAACACAAGTCGGAACTTTAGGATCAATCTCACTATTAGAAGCTATAAGGAATGCAGATAAAAATATCAAGTTCTATCAAGCTTCATCTTCTGAAATGTACGGAGGTGCTTCTAAAGAAATGTTAAACGAAAACTCAAAGTTTGATCCAAAAAGCCCTTATGCAGCATCAAAAGTATTTGCTCATGAAATAACAAAAATTTACAGAGACTCTTATGGAATATTTGGAGTGAACGGAATTCTTTTTAATCATGAATCTCCATTAAGGGGTGAAACTTTTGTAACAAGGAAAATCTCAAGAGCTGTTGGAAGAATATCTGTAGGTTTGCAGGAGAAACTTACTTTAGGAAATTTAGATGCAAGTAGAGATTGGGGTTATGCAAAAGATTATGTAAATGGAATGTGGATGATGATGCAACATGACACACCAGACGATTGGGTTTTAGCTACTGGAAAGACTCAGACCGTCCGCGAATTTGCTGAAGTAGCATTTAAATATGTCGATTTAAATTGGGAAGATTATGTAATAACATCAGATAAATATTTAAGACCTAATGAAGTTGATTATTTATTAGGAGATTCCACTAAAGCTAGAGAAACTCTTGGCTGGAAACCAGAGGTTGACTTCAAAGAACTTGTAAAAATAATGGTTGACGAGGATATAATTGAGGCAAAAAAAGATTACTCTTTAATTAAAGAAGGATTAATACTTCCGACATGGGAACATCCAACAATTAATTAGTAATTATGAAAATTTTAACAATTGGTACTAATGGGTTTCTTGGAAGTTGGGTCAATAAAATTTTAAAATCAGAGTACTCAAATTTTGAAATCTTAGAAATTCCCGGGAAAGAAGAGTGCGATTTAACAGAATTCTCCGAGATTAGTAACTATTTAAAAGAAAAGTCCCCAGATGTTGTTATAAATTGTGCAGCATTTGTTGGTGGAATATCATATGGTTATAAATACCCTGTAGAAATGCTTTCAAAAAACTCGCTTATGGCAATGAATATATACAAGGCATCATACGACAATTCTGTTAAAAAATTAATAAATCCAATTTCAAACTGTGCATATCCAGCAGAATTTACCACATATAAAGAAGAGGATATATTTAACGGACCACCAGATAAATCAGTTTTTAACTATGCATTATCAAAAAGACTTTTCATACAACTAGGTCAAGCTTATTTTGATCAGTATACATTTTCTTCCGCAAATGTAGTTCTTTCAAACATGTATGGTCCCGGAGATCATTTTTACGCTGAAAGATCACACGCGTTAGGAGCAATTATAAAAAAAATTTGTGATGCAAAAATTAATAATTTAAACACTGTAGAAATTTGGGGTACTGGAAAACCAATTCGAGAATGGCTATATGTTGAGGATGGGGCTCGATCTCTTGTAAAGTCAATAAATATACCTGATGGACACCACTTATTTAATGTAGGAGTCGAGAAAGGTATATCAATAAAAGAATTAGCTGAAATCATTAAACTTGAAGTTGGTTGGGATGGTGAATTTAATTACGACCAATCTAAACCAGATGGTGTATTAGAAAAAAAAGTAGATGGCACAAAAGGAAAAGAAATACTTGAGTGGGAAGTAAGTACCGAATTAAGAATGGGTATTAGGAACACAGTTGATTGGTACAATAAGAACTATGAGCAATATGGGTAGTGAAGTATATTTTGAAGACAGGCATTTTGCATCTATACATAATTTTGACCAAATGGATGAAGGACTCAGTTTTTTAACTAGTGATGAATCATTTATTCAAGTAGGAACCTGGAACTATGAAAAAAACAAAATTTTAGATGCTCACTACCATAATTATTTTGAAAGAAATTCATATCGTACTCAAGAGGTAGTAATTGTATTAGAAGGAAAAATAAAATGTAATTTATTTACCGAAGAAGGTTTAGAAGTACACTCTGAAGTAATCAACGAAGGACAAATGATTATTCAGTATGAAGGAGTACATGAATATGAAATTTTGGAAAATACAAAAGTAATTGAGGTTAAAAATGGACCTTATTTTGGGCCAGAAAAAGATAGGACAAGGATAAATGTCCGAAAAGATTAATCAAATAGAACCAGAAATTACTGCACAAGATATAGATGAAGTCACAAAATATTTAAGCAGTGGCTCTTGGATTACTGAGCATAAAATTACAGGCAACCTTGAAGACCAAATTTCAAACACTGTTGGAAGAAAACACTCTGTAGCGGTTCCAAATGGAACAATTGCAATATATCTCTCTTTAGTTGCAAATGGAATTACAAAAGGAAAAAGAGTTGCTATTCCAAATATGACAATGATTGCTACTATTAATGCCGTAATTTGGGCTGATGCAACACCAGTATTAATTGATGTTGATTCTAATTTAACTATGTCTATTAATTCATTAAAAGAGCAATCAAATTTAGATGCTGTAATTTTTGTTCCTTTAAATGGTAGAACAGGTGATGGTTTAGAGATTGAAAAGTATTGCAAGGAAAATAAAATTTTATTGATTGAGGACTCTGCTCATGCTCTTGGTTCAAAATATACCAATAAAAACTGTGGCACATTAGGTGACTCAAGTGTTCTCTCATTTACACCTCATAAAATAATCACTATGGGTCAAGGAGGTATGGTCTTGACTGATAACCCTGATACCCATGAAAAACTTATCAATTTAAAAACTTTTAATAGGGAGAAAGATAAAAGCGATTGGCATGCAGGTTTTGGACTTAATTTTAAAATTACTGACTTACAATCAGCACTAGGATTATCACAACTATCAAGACTTGACTCACTTATTAAAAAAAAGAAAGAGTTATTTCAATATTTTCTAAATAATTTAGAAAATATTGAAATGATTGAATTTAAGGATCATGAAACTCCATGGTTTATTGACATAATATTATCAAGTAAAGAGGAATGTATTGAATTATCGGATTACTTAAAAGAGGAGTCTATAGAAACAAGGTTTTGTTATCCACCTTTAAGTCTGCAACAGTACTTGAGCAAAGTAGAACAGACATCTTTAGAAAATTCTGTTGATATAGCTCAAAGAATACTTTGGTTACCTTCCTCAACTAAACTAAATGAGAAAGATTTAGAAAAAATTGTCAAAACTATAAACAAGTTTTTCAAATAGCTGAAAGAAGTTACTATGAATGAACCTATCAACACAGTGTCTCTAAAAGACGTATCTTTAGTCATAGCAACTTACAATGAAGAAGAGTGTATTAAATATGTTCTAGACGAACTGCAAAAATTCGACCTAGGAGAAATCATTATTGTTGATGGAAATTCTACTGACAATACTAAAGCTATTGCCAAGACTTATGATGTAAAGTTTATATCACAAAACAAAAATGGTTGGGGAAGTGCTGTAAAAGAAGGAATAGAGTTAACAACTCTTCCTTTTGTATCATATATGGATGGTGATGGTTCCTATAATCCGAAGGCTCTTTTAGAGATGAGAAATTTAATGAACTCCAATGATGCAGTTTTTTGTTCAAGATATAAAGATGGAGCAAAAAGTCCTGATGATACACCTGTTAGAGCTCTTGGAAATAAAATATTTACCTTAATAGTAAAGGCATTGTTCGGCCCCAAAATTTCTGATTCATTATTTTTTTATCCAATGTTTAAAAAAAATATATTAAATCACATTAATTTAGATTCTGATGATTTCACTTTATGTTTAGAGATGCCAGTAAAAGTTCACCAAAAGAACTTAAAATATGTAGAAATTTTAAGTGAAGAACGAGAAAGGTATGCGGGAGTTACAAAAGTAAATGCTTTAGTAGATGGCTTTAAAATTCTCATTGGCATATTAGCTTTAAGGAGCAAGTTGTGAAATTACATTTGGGTTGTGGAAAGAGATATCTTGAAGGATATATACACGTAGACATTGCTGAATTCGAACATATTGATTATCAGCTACCTATTGATGACTTATCTACTTTTAAAGACAATACAATAGAAGAAATTTATGCTTCACATGTTCTTGAATATTTTGATAGAAATGATGTAATAAATGTGTTAACTGAATGGAAAAGAGTTTTAAAACATAGTGGCATATTGAGATTAGCTGTACCAAATTTTCCAAAGTTAGTTGAGGTTTATCAATCAAGTAAAAATCTCTCATCAATACTTGGTCCTCTTTATGGAAAATGGGACATTGGAAATCAAGAATTTATCTATCATAAGACAGTTTATGATGAAAACTCACTGAAAAATGTACTAGAAGAAGTTGGTTTTAAAAATATAAAAATTTGGAATTGGAAAGAGTTTTTTAAGGAACAAAAAGATTTTGATGATCATTCACAAGCATATTATCCACATATGCAAAAAGATTCAGGAATACACGTAAGTTTAAATTTACAGTGTGAAAAATGATAACAAAAAAGAGACGATTGGATGTCCGCTTAAGTTTTACATTAATAACATTCTTAACCTCGTTAATTTTATCTCATAGTATTGGTGAGATATTTTATAACTCGATTGATGGTACAGATTTTTATAGATACTTTCGATATATTGAATATTTTATGGGAGAAATTGAAACTCCCACTAGGGAACAAGGTTTATTTTATTTTTGGGTAATTTCTTTATTTATTAAATCCTCTCAAAATTTCTATTTACCTGAAAACTGGGAATTTATATATAGTACAGCTATACAACTAGGTAATTTTGTTTTTTATCTCGTTGGGATTCTTGGATTAATTTATTTATTAAGATCAAGAAAAGTTCATTGGGAAAAAATATTTTTAGTTCTTTCTGTTTTAAACTTCTTTCCTCCATTATTTGGTGGAAGATTAATAATGAAACCTGAAATTTTAGCATTTGCGTTTTTACCTTGGATAATTCTTGCTATTGACAATTACCTAGAAAAACAAAATTATTTTTCCCTAATTTATGCGTCTTTGCTCTTGTCAATTATTGCTACTAGTAAAGGAACAGTAGCATTGATTACATTTGTATCATTGGGAATCTTATATTTTTCGAAAATAAATTTATTTAAAATAAAAAATATTGTAATTCCAGGATTTGTATTTCTACTGTCATTTTATTTTCTTTATTCAGAAAACGTTTCGGTTAATACCATTAGTTTTTTTACACATGAAGAACAAAGTTCATATTTATTTAAAGCAAGTCCAAGCTTTTTATACACTATAAATTTTGCTGATTTATATACAAACCCATACAGAAATACCCATGCGAATTCTCTAATTGGGATAACTTTGATAGATTTATTTAATGATTATTTCAATCGCTATTGGGAACATCCAAGGAGTATTTTTGCTATGGATAGAGTTAATCTATTTGATTTTCTCGCACACCCTAGGCGAAATTTCTCAGTAATTTTATCAATTCTTTTTGTTATTAGTTCGTTTTGGAAAATAAATAGATTTAAATTTATTTATTTAGTGGGTATTATTGTCTTGACTTTTACTTCTCTCGGCTTATTTGGACTCCACTTTAATCCTGAAAAAGGAGACACCCTTAAAACACACTACTATTTTTTCTTATTAGCTATTTCATTTATTTTTATTTTGCTAGATTTATTCAAAAGCAAAGACTTTTGGAGGAACTATGCAAAAGCAGTTTCTCTAATTGCAGTATTCTTATTTATTTTTGGCTTTCCAAAAAATTATACTGAAAACTCTCAAATTGCAATCTTGGAGAAAATACCAACAACAATTTCATGTAATTACATAAAACCATATTTCAATACGATATTTTCTGTTGATATTCAATGCTTAGATAAAGAAATGGCAATTTGTGGAAATTTAGAAAATCATAATCTTCCAAAAATGCATCAAGATGGATATTTAATATTCCAACCAGATAAAGACTATTCACCAAAAAATTTAATTGACGAAAGTGGTAATCCAGTAACTGTAAATGGGTTTGCTGAATGTATTCACTATGTTGATGGAGGATATTATCCAAATAATGGATTTTTTGAGATTGACCGAACACCAAAAGTAAATAATAGTTTTATTTACCTGTGCATACTTTCAATTATTGGAATTATTTACAGTAGAAGCGAGAAAAAGTTTTATTCTTCTTCTTGATAATTTTGTTCAGAATTTCTTGATTTGTTGATATTCAATGTATCTATGAGTTCTGTATTAATTTTTTTAATAACATCTTTGGTCTCTTTTCTAATTTCATCATCTTTTATTGTCTCTTCCACTGTTTTAATGATGTCGTTAAACAAATTTTTAATTTCGTTTAGGGTACCGTTTAGAGACTCTCTCAAATCTTCATGGTTTACTTCAGAATTGATTTTGTCCTTTATTTTGTCTTTAGCATTATTTATATCTTTTGATATTTCAGACCAATTTGAGTTTTTATCCATGTGAGAATTATAATTTAAAATCTCGCCTTATCTTTGAATTGTAAATTAGGTTTTCTTGTTAATCTTTGTTTAGCCCATCTTGCAGGTGCAATCAATCTAAAAAATGGTGGTAGTAAAGGCCTTGTATATTTAAGTAAGAGTAGGTTGAAGCTTAGCAAAAAATTTATAGCCTTACTTTCTTTAACATTATATAAATTTTTGAATTCGGGCGGTAATGTATGAAATGCTGTAAACGCAATAAATGGCCAAATTGGTTTAATATGTTTTGGCACTGGCCCTCCAGCTATGATATCTTGAACATCCTTAGCAACATCGGTAAATATTAAATACCCTTCTTCCCTTGATTTATCTATTACCCATTGTTTTAATTCATCATGAGATTGTGGCATATTATTTTCATCAATTAATACAAGTTTTGCAGCTAACATGTTTTCTTTATGGTATTGATTTTTTTCAGACTCACTTAATTTTTTTACAGTTTTTTCATAAAAATATATTGAGGAAATTTGTAAGCAAGCATGTACCCATAGTAATTGTTCATGATCAAGAGCATCGTAAATTTTTTTAGTAACAACATCTTCTCCCTTAATGACTTCATGAAGTTTATTTATTCTATGTGCACTTTCATTTGCTTCCGTTTTGGTACCAAACGTCACAGAATTTTGCAGTGAAAGTGTTCTAATTAACCTTTTCCAAGGGTCTCTTTGGTAGAAAGAGGTTTGTCTAGCACCTGCTGCGATTAATGGATGAGCAGCATGCATCAACAATGCTCTTGCACCACCAAACAAAACAGTGATTTCTTTGTTTACTTTCCACATCATTGAATTAGGGCCAAAATAACCAGGATCTGCTTTCATAGAGAAAAGTTTATCAAAATTATGAAATATCAAAAACTATTAGTTTGTAGAAATAAATAAACTTATAATTTATTTATACAATTTATGAAAAAAATTTTACATTATATAACATATCAAACTTTTCCGGCAGATACCGCAAATAGCTTACAAACGATATCTAATTTAAAGTATTTTGTAAAAAATAATTACGAAGTAAATCTTTATTTCCCACTAAGAGAAAAAAATAGTTCAAAAGAATTGGAAAATATACAAAAAAAATATAACTTTAATGAAATAATTAATGTTTTTGGATCTTCACATCCTTATCCATTTGGAAAATTACATTTTTTTAACAGATTTTTTTATCATCTGAGCCATTTTTTGTGGGCAAAAAAAACATCAAAAAATTTTACAGATGTGCAAAACAAAGGTGATTATTTTCTCACAAGATCTGATTGGGTTTTATATTTCTTATCCAAGAAAAATTTAAATATTATTTTTGAGTGTCATCAGTATTCAAAGCTCAGAAATTATATATTCAAAAAAGTATCTCGTCTTAATAATGTAAAAATTATTTATTTGAATGAACTAATTAAAAGAGAATTTAATATAACACCTCATAAATCTTTAATTTTGGCAAGTGGTGTTGATAAAGAGCTGTTTCAAAATATTCCTAAAAATGAAAAAATAGAAAATAAAATTGTATTTGTTGGTAATCTCTTAAGATTTGGCAAACAAAGAAATTTAGAGAAAATATTCAGTGTTTTTCAAAACCTTGAAGAATTTAGCCTTACAATTATAGGTGGCCCAGCTTCAGAATCTGATAGGTTAAAAAATATCGTAAGAAAACTTAATTTATCAAATGTAACTATTAGGGGAAGATTAAGCAGACAAGAAACTATAAATGAGATTTTGAGTTCATCTTATGGATTATTAATCAATTCTGATGACAAGCATTCAAGACTTTTCACATCTCCACTGAAATATTTTGAATATCTAGCAGCTGATCTAAAAGTAATTGCTGTTAATTTTCCATCACATAATTTGCTTCCTGAGCAAAGCAACATCTATTATTTTGAAAATGATGATTTAGATTCTCTTAAACAATCTATTTACAGAGCTTCTGAAAATAAATTTATTGATGTTGATATAGAAAAATATTCATTAAATAATAGAGTTAAACAAATAATTAATTTCTTTAATCATTAATGCGCGCCTGGAGGGACTCGAACCCCCAACCCTCTGATCCGAAGTCAGATGCTCTATCCAGTTGAGCCACAGGCGCTAAGTAACATTTCTTTTGCTCGATTTACAAAACTTAATTTATCAATATTGTTTAAAGATTTTTCTGTTAAATCAGTTCTAAGCTTTTCATCTTTTATTAAATTCAATAACTTTTCGTTAAAATCATCAAAATTTTGGTGATCAAAATAAATAATACCAAGATTTAAACTTTCAAGCTCTGTATGACTTTCTATATCTGAAGCTAGAATTGGAACTCCACATGATGCCAATTCAAATATCTTCATTGGAGATGCATACAAACTCATATGTTTATTGTTGGGATAGGGAACAATTCCAATATCAAACTTAGAGATTATTTCTGGTACTTCTTCATGAGGAACAAATTCATTAATCTCAAAATATGAACTCATGCTATTAACCTCAACAAACTTTTTTATTTCTTCAAGTTTTTTATTTGGCCCACCAACAATAATTGTTTTAGTTTCAAAGTCATTATTAATTTTTACGATCTCTTTACATGCATTCAATACTCCCTTATCAACATTGTGTGTTTCCAGCATGCCAACATACCCTATCGTCAAATGGGAGGTCTTTAAATGCTTCGGAAAAAATAGTTGTCTATCAACCCCTAAAGGCAAATAAATTGGAGGATTCATGCTATCAGATAATTCTTTGTAAGATTTGTTTGTAATTCCAATCATTTGAACATTCTTATCTCTTTTTAATTTTGATATTGAATACTTTTGAATATACTTTGCTTCACCGTGTTTTTCGTAAAAAGATTTTTTAAATAAATTTTTAAGAACCAATATTAAATTTGGATTTGTTGACCATAAATAATCTTCATTTTCTAAATTTTTTCTGACCTTGTACCCCCAAATAAAAGTATTTATTGAGAATGCAAATTTTTGTAAAATTTTTGGAGCAATTCTGTAAATTTTATAGCTTGTAATATCTACATTTTCTATTTCTTTGAAATTTATATCAGAATTTACTTTGTAATAATCGCCGGGTAACTCGTTGATTGTTTTTAAATTATATGTTTTTGGATAATAAACATTAACATCACAATTATTTTCAACAAAACTTTTAGCTATTTGTACGAGGTGAATTCCATAAGCCATCTCAGAGGGAAACCTTGCAAATGTAATTAATGCAACTTTTTTATTCATTTATTAGGACATCCTTTTGACCATGCATCATAAAGAGTAATTTGAGAATTTTTATAATGAAAAGATTTATCATCAGCGATTTCATTTCTTAACATGTAATCTTCTATGAACAGACCCTCTTTAACATCCAAAGCAAAATATATTTCAGTAGCGCTATTAATTTTGTCTACTTCATAAAACTTCAAATCAACAAAATTACTCAAGAATACGCACAAAAACAAAATTGTAACTATTTTATTTTTGCTTTTGTTGATTATAAGCATGAATGCTATAAAAGCTGGTAAGAGATGCCCTTCCTCAGTTGGGAGTCTTAAAAAGCTAAGTTCAAAAAATAAAAAGATTAAAAATAAATAAAAATTGTTGCCTTTTATATCAAATTTTAATTTATAAAATACAGATACAAATACTAAGAAGCCTAATCCTCCCAAAAATGCAATTTGCTTTAAAGCAAACCTTCCTAATCTGTTGATCAAATTATGATCGGTATTTGTTAGATTAAGCACACAAAACATATCAGACCAATTTGTATAGACACCTGTAGATACATAGAAATTAAACAAATTACTATAAAAAATGAAATATATTATTGATGTAATCGCTAATGAAGAAAACATCAAAATAATGCTATTTTTGAAATCTTTCTTTTTTCTATACATATATAGAATTACAACAAGTAAAAATATTAAGTTACTTAATCTTGCAGAAACAGATAATGCCAATGAAAAAACGATAAAAAACCTACTGTATTTTTGTTCGTACAAATACATAGTTAAGAAAATTGCAAGAAATCCAAATAAGCTGCCAAAAATATAATCGATAGTAGATAATCCTGAAATTAAGTAAATAGGCGACAGAGTAATAATTAAATAAATTATCCAGTTTCTTTTTTCTGTTCTTTTAAAAAAACAATATATTAAAAAATTAAAACTTATCAACAAATTAAGTTGGAACAATAAAATTACACGTTCAAAGTTAAGGCCTAATCCTTCAGCAATTACAATGCATAAACC
>CACFIX010000016.1:0-12892 GCA_902566515.1 uncultured Candidatus Actinomarina sp. | reverse complement strand
TTATAAACTCTCATTCTGCTACCAGCTTCATCAATTAAATCTATTGCTTTATCAGGTAAAAATCTATCTGAAATATACCTGTCTGCCATATTTACAGCTGAAGCTATAGCTTGGTCAGTAAATCGAACACCGTGGTGAACTTCATATCTGTCTTTCAGTCCATCAAGAATCTCAATTGCATCAGAGAGCTTAGGTTCATCAACTTGTACAGATTGAAATCTTCTTTCTAAAGCTGCATCTTTTTCAAAATGCTTTCTGAATTCTTCAAGTGTTGTTGCACCAATAGTTTGTAGCTCTCCTCTAGCTAACATTGGTTTTAGTATTGATGCAGCATCAATTGCACCTTCTGCAGCTCCAGCGCCAACAAGAGTGTGGATTTCATCAATAAAAAGTACGATGTCACCTCTAGTTTTTATTTCTTTTAAAACTTTTTTAAGTCTTTCTTCAAAATCTCCTCGATATCTAGAACCAGCTACTAAAGCAGATAGGTCTAAGGTATAAATTTGTTTTCCTTCAAGAGTTACAGGTACATCACCTGAAACAATTTTTTGAGCTAGTCCTTCAACGATTGCAGTTTTTCCAACTCCTGGCTCTCCAATCAAAACAGGATTATTTTTTGTTCTACGTGAAAGGATTTGCATAACTCTTTCGATTTCAGTAGTACGTCCAATAACAGGATCGAGCTTTCCTTCTTTTGCCATTCTGGTTAAGTTTCTACCAAACTGATCTAAGATAGCAGAACCGGTACTTGATCCTGGTCTCTCTCTACCACCAGTTGATGCTGACTGCTGTTTTTTACTTTCACCTGATGAGGAAATTAATTTAATTACAGTTTGTCTTACTTGCGAAAGCTCTGCTCCAAGCTTTTTAAGTACCTGTGCAGCTACACCTTCACCTTCTCTAATAAGACCCAAAAGAATATGTTCTGTGCCTATATAGTTGTGGCCTAATTGTAAAGCTTCTCTCAATGAAAGTTCTAAAACTTTTTTTGCGCGAGGTGTGAATGGAATATGTCCACTCGGAGACTGTTGCCCTTCGCCAATAATTTCTACTACTTCTGACCTCACACTATCTATGTTGATGTTAAGTTCGTCAAGGGCCTTTGCAGCATGTCCTTCTCCTTCTTGAATTAAGCCAAGAAGGATATGCTCGGTACCAATATAATTGTGATTTAATCTTCTTGCTTCTTCTTGGGCAAGAACGACTACTCTTCTGGCACGATCTGTAAATCTTTCAAACATGTTCTCATATTAATAACTATCCGTTTATACACTTAAATGAAAATTACAAGTATTTATACATTTCACGTATTCTTTAACTATGGAAAGTAAAGAAATACAAAAAATCATTCCATTTGACGATTTGTGGGAAAATTTGGACAAACTAGAAGAACGGCTAATTGATGTTTCTAGTTCAAACGATGAATACCTATCTTCAATCTCACAATACTTAATAAAAGCTGGTGGAAAAAGATTTAGACCCATAATTTCACTTCTTTCGGGAAAATTTGGAGACGAAAAAAACTATATTAACAAAATTATAGATGCAGGCGTTGCAGTTGAGTTGATTCATATTGGAAGCCTTTATCATGATGACGTAATGGACAATGCTACAACACGAAGGGGTGTTGAAAGCTCAAATTCAAAATGGAATTCTAATTTATCTATATTGGCTGGAGACTATCTTTTAGCAAGATCATCTGAGTTAGCTGCCGAAAATTTAGGACTAGAGTCTGTGAAATTACTAGCTTCAACTTATGCAGAATTAGTAGAAGGACAAACTAAAGAATTAAATCTTTCATTTAACTTAGATCATGGTGTTGAGGACTACCTAAAAGTTATCGAAGGAAAAACAGCTAGTTTAATAAGAACAAGTGCAAGACTTGGTGCAATTGCAAGTAATGCAGATATAGAAATTATTGATGCTTTAAGTGAATGGGGTTGGAACTGTGGAATTATATTTCAAATATCTGACGATATTTTAGATTTAACTTCAGATGAGAAAACTCTAGGAAAACCATCTGGAAATGATATCTTGGAAGGAACCTACACTCTTCCAGTCTTGATTGCATTAGAAATGAATCGTGGAAAATATGAAGATATTTTAAAATCAATACAAAACGAGGAAGTTGAAATTAATTCGGTAATTAATGAATTTACAACTGATGAAATAATTAGTAACTCTAAAGATATAATTAATGACTATTTCAGTAAAAGCACCGAGCCAATATTTGAATTAAAAAACCATTCGTTATTTCCAGTTTTAGAGAATATAAACAATTATTTAATTAATAGAACGAGTTAATTCTCTGGTTTTAAATGTGGAAAAGCAATTACCTCTCTTATTGAATCATTGTTAGTAATCATCATTACAAACCTATCTACACCAAAGCCTAATCCTCCAGTAGGAGGAAGTCCAAACTCTAAAGCTTCAATGTAATCAATATCTTCAACATGAGCTTCTTCATCGCCTTCAGCTTTTTTTTCTGCTTGGCTTTTCAATCTGTTTTCTTGATCAACAGGATCAATCAATTCTGAGAATCCATTTGCTAGTTCACTACCAAATGCAAAAAGTTCAAATCTCTCAGTGATTCCTTTTTTCTCATCACTTTCTCTAGCAAAAGGAGATACTTCTTTGGGATAATCAGTAACAAACACTGGGTCTACAATATTATCCTCAATATAATTTTCAAAAATGTCAAAAACAAGCTCTCCAACTGTGGTTGATTGAGATTCAATTTGATATTTTGACTCTAATAATGCCTTAACCTCATCAAGGTTTGAATCATGTGATACGTTTATTTCAAACTTATCATTAACCAATTCAAACATACTTTTTCTATCCCAAGGAAAACTAAAATCAGCAACTTTTTCATTGAATTCAATGCTTTTATCTACTTTTAAATTTTCAAGTACATATTGGCACATATTTTCAACCATATCCATGACTCCATTGACGTCTGTATATGCTTCATAACTTTCCATCATCGTGAATTCTGGTGAATGTGTTTGGTCAACTCCTTCATTTCGAAATACTTTTCCAAGCTCAAATACTTTTTCAAAACCTCCAATTATTAATCTCTTGAGATAAAGTTCAGGAGCAATTCGTAAATACATATCTATATTCATTGCATTGTGGTGGGTAGAAAAAGGTCTTGCTATAGCTCCACCTGCTTTTGGCTGGAGTGTTGGTGTTTCAACTTCAGTAAAACCCTCTGATGTCATGAATTCTCTGATTAACTTTAAAATATTAAATCTTGTTGAAATTGTATTCTTTGCATCTTCATTTACTACAAAGTCAAGATATCTTTGTCTAAATCTAGTTTCTTTGTCTTTAAGTCCATGCCATTTCTCAGGAAAATTTCTTAATGATTTTGTAAGTAATGAAAGATTACTTATATATATTGATAGTTCTCCTTTTTTGGTTTTCATTATTATTCCAGAAACTCCAACAATATCTCCTACATCAAGATTTTGAAGATAATCAATTAGCTCTTCTGAAAGGTCTTTGTCTGAATAAACTAACTGAATTTTTCCAGTTTCATCTTTAAGATCAATAAATGTTAATTTTCCAAAGGATCTAATGCTTAAAATTCTTCCCCTTACTGAAGCATTTATATCTGTCTTAAAACCATTTTCTATATCTTTATGTTCTCTGTGTAGAAAATCTATAGGAGTAGAATTTTTAAAACTTGTTTGGAATGACTCAAGTTTACTATCTTTTATTTTTTGCTCTTTTTCTTTTCTTAAAGAGTAAATTTCATTCTCTGATTTAGATAAGTCACTCACAACTACAGCTTAATTATTTAATTTAAATATTTCTTCAAGACCAACTAATGTTAGGTTTTCTATATATTCAACATTAACATTCAGAATCGGTTGAACAACTTTACTTAATCCACCAGTTAAGATAATTTTTGGTTCAATATCTATTTCTAATATTATCTTTTCGACCATTGAATCAATCATTGAAGCATGCCCCATAATTAATCCGCTTTGTATAGCTTCGTATGTGTTTTTTCCAATAACTTTGTTTGGAGTATCAAGTTCGACCGATTTTAGTGATGCTGTTTTTAAAGTTAATGCATCAAGACTTATTTTGATTCCAGGAGCTATAGATCCTCCAAGATATTCCTTATTTTTACTGACTACATCAAAAGTTGTAGCTGTACCAAGATCAATTACCACAGTATCAGTTTCAGTTATGAGATATCCTGCTACTGAATTAGCAATCCTATCTGGACCAAGTTCTTTTGGGTTGTCGATATTAACTTTTAATCCAGTCTTAATTCCAGGACCAACAATAACTGGTTCTAAATTTAAATATTTACGAATAGCTTCACTAAAGCTATTCGTAGCCTGTGGGACAACAGAGCAAATGATAGCGCCTTCAATATCTTTCTTAACTTCACTTTTAATTTGAAAAGTTGAATTAAAAAGAGCTAATAATTCGTCTGGTGTATTTGTGTCTCTCGTTGTAAATCTGTAGGAATCCCAATTATCTTTACTTCCTATCCCTACTGTGGTTTCTGTATTGCCAATATCTACAGCAATTATGTTCCTCATTGTATTACCTCCATATTGTCAATTAATCGAATTCCTTCTACATAAGCAGCAGTAATTAACAATAATTTCTTCTGATTTTTATCTGGTGTTTCAAAATATTTTGGGTCTACAAAATTTAAATAATCATACTCAATATCATTTTCATTGAATAATTCTTTGCCAAAAGCTTCAGCTTGTTGAATGTCTTGATTTTGAAAGAAGTGTTCTTTTGTATTCTTGAGAATTTGAAAAATATTCCTAGCAATATTAATACCGCTTTTAGATAGTAAACGATTTCTACTACTCATAGCTAATCCATATTCATCTCTAATTATTTCTGCTTCTATTATTTTTAAATTATTGCTTTTATTAGCAAAAAATTCTTTAACTAGATAAAGTTGTTGAGCGTCTTTTTTTCCAAAAACTGCTGATGTTGGGTTTACTAATTCAAACAACCTGTTGACAACAGTTAAGACCCCATCAAAATGACCTGGCCTGTGAGCGCCTTCAAACAAACTTCCTTTTTCTCCAGATTCTATTCCATCTAGTTCTACAAAATCTTTTGGGTAAATGTAATTTTCATCTGGTACGAATATATAATCAACTTCCTCTTTTCTTAAGAGTTCTATATCTTTATCAAGGTCAATCGGATAATTATCGTAATCACTTTCATCATTAAATTGCCTTTTATTAACAAAGATCGAAACAATTGTTTTGCCATTTGTAGACTGCTTTCCAAGTTTAACTAATGACAAATGTCCTTTATGCAATGCTCCCATTGTTGGAATAAAACATTTCTCTTCAAGAAATATTTTTTTATCGATTTCATTTATTATTCTTGTCATATCGTGCCCTAAATATGGTGCCCGTACTTACAAATTTATATTACCTACTCTTTTAACTTTTTGACCATTAATTTTATATTCAGATTTATTCAACTCTAGCTCTAAAACTTCATATAAAGGCTCTATTACAAATAATCTATTTTTCCAGTCATAATGTGGAATAGTCAGGTTATCTTGATTAACTTCGTAATTGTTAAAAAATATGATGTCTATGTCAATTAATCTAGGTCCATATCTAAATGTGGATTCTCTCCCCATATCATTTTCTATTATCTTTATGCTTTCCAGCAATTGGTCTGGAGACCCTTTGTAATCAACTTCCAAAATCATATTTAAAAAACTATTTTGGTTTTCAAAAAGTAATGGTTCTGTTTCATAAATAGAAGACGATTTAACAATTTTCATTTTTTTAGAAAGTTTCAGTATTGCTTTAGTAAGGTTGTCAGCTCTATCTCCGATATTTGAACCTAAAGAAAGATAAATACTATTTAAATTTTTCACTGTAAGTAACTGATAAATTATTTGTTTTTTCTTTCAAAATAGTATCTGGTTTATGAACTGTCACAATGATTTCAAATATTTTTACATTACTTTCGGAATTATATTTTTTATAAATTTCTTGGGTAATTTTTTTTGATAATGTCTCGATGAGGTTAAAGCTTTCAGTTTTGACAATTCCAATTACATCATCCACTACGTTTTCATAGTTAATTGTGTCATATATTTCATCACCTTGAAAAGTATCTATAGTAATTTTTACATCTATAAGGAATTTTTGATCACTTGACTTTTCAATTTCGTAGATTCCGTGTTTTCCTGATGTTTTGATCCCAAGAATATTTATGTCATATGACATTTTTTAAGTATTTGGAATAAGGGCAATAGCCTTTGGAGATAGTGGCTTCTCTAATATCTTTTCTAATATTGTTCTAGCTAAAATTGGATCGTCTAAAAGTTCAGAATAAATTAAATATCCAGCAAGTATACCTGGCACCTCTTCATCTAAGTACTCTCTGTGTATTAGAAGCTTTCTTTCTTTGTCTGATAGTGCTTCTTTTATTGCCTCAAATATTATATTTAATGACTCCTTTGGGACATCGTCTGCAAGAGGATAGTGGTAAGTCCTGAATCCTACCTCTTGATAGTTCTTTAAATTGAACTCTGAGTCTAACAAAGAGAAAATTGCATTTATTCCTTGACTCTTAATCCACTGGATTTCTTCTTCTCTTCTAATTTTCCTTGGTGTTAATCCACCACCACCAATACATTCAGAAACTGCTAGTTTTCCTTCAATAATCCAGTTAAAGTCATTTGGTTTTAAACCAGCCATATTTCCTTTCTGTAAACACAATAATAGCTTACACTAATTACTAATTTGTTAGATGCATTCTCACTAGTGAAACCCCAGAATCAACGCAGTGTTTAAATAAATCAGAATTTGACATTGGAATATTTTTAATAAATTTCTTTTTTGAATACCCAACAATCAAGGGAAAGTTGTCTTTAAGTTCTTTGATATTCAGCAATAAATCAACAGAGTCAGATAAATTTTTACCAAACCCTAAACCTGGATCAATTGCGATTTGTTCTTCCCTAACTCCCAAACTTATTAGTGATTTTATTTTTGAATTTAGGTGTTCCTTTACTTCCTTCACGACATCTTTATAAATCATTTTATGATGCAAAGATTCTGATTTAGGATGTCTATGAACTAAGATGATTTTTGATTTTGAATCAACGGCTAATCGAATCATTTCTTCTTTCATGAAGCCACTTACATCATTGATTATTTCAAAGTTATTTTCAACTGCATGTTTTGTAACAATTGGATTAAATGAATCAATTGAAAATGAAAATTTATTTTGATTTATATTTATAAAATAATTTAACCTTTTAATCTCCTCTTCTGTTGTGACACTATCAAATCCTGGTTTTGTTGAAGCACAACCAACATCAATAAAATTGATATTTTTTTGTTTTGCTGAATTCAATAAGTTATTTAATTTAGCGTCCTTATTAAATACACCATCACCTGAAAATGAATCATTAGATAAATTTATAATTCCTAATATTTTTGAATTATCTAAAGATAATGCACGATTCCAATTGGACAATTTCTAAAAATTTAATATGGCTTCATTACGAAGCGTGTGGTCGATTTCGTAGATTCCAGTACTGTAAGTTGTTTCAAATTCAGTTTGGGAATTTTCAATATTTAACAAACTTGAACACATGTGATTTGCACTTATTTTTACCATTACTCCTTTAGGATCAAGTGCATTTTGGATTTCAATTGCTATATTTTTTGTTAGAGTTTCCTGCAAGGTTAAATTATTTGAAAGTATATTTACGAGTTCACTAAATTTAGAAACTCCCGCTATTTTGCTATTTGGATAAACAGCTATATTGACCAAGCCTGTAAAAGGAAGTAGGTGATGCTCACATAAGCTAACAAAATTTATTCCTTTTAAGTAGATAGGTTGATTATGTTCTACGTTGTCAAGATTAGTTAAAATTTCAGATGGTAAGTGTGATTTGTGTAATTTTAACTCTATTTGCTCAAGAAACTTTTTGGAAAGTTTCATTATTTCCTCTTCTGATTTGTCAGTCTTTGTTTTTAAAAATTCGAAAAGAGCAATCTCAATATTGCTCTTAGTTTCATTTATAGAACTCATTAAGCAAGCCTTAGGCTTTTTCCAGAACCGGTTATTTTAACTTTTGCAATAGTTTTAAAAATATCTGCTACTTCGTCTTTGTTTAATGTCTCTTTTTCCATTAACTGTTTGACCATTGCATCCATTTGTTTCTTAAATTTCTTCAGAATCTTTCCAGCAATTACATGTGCATCGTTTAACAAATTTCTTACTTCGTCGTCAATAGAAGAAGCTATTTCATCGGAGTAATCTTGTTGTCTTCCGTAATCTCTTCCTAGAAATACTTCATTAGATCCTTTTCCGTAAAGCATTGGCCCTAGCTTTTCACTCATCCCAAATTCCATAACCATTCTTCTTGCAATGTCTGTAGCTTTTTCTATGTCATTTGAAGCACCTGTTGTAGGATCAGCAAAAATTAATTCTTCTGCCACTCGACCTCCCATCAACATTGCAAGCCTATCTTTAAGCTCAGCTTTGGATGAAAGATACTTTTCACTATCAGGAAGTGCTTGAGTGTAACCTAAAGCTCGACCACGGGGAATAATAGTAACTTTGTGGATAGGATCAGCATTAGGAAGAGCCCATCCAACTAAGGCATGGCCTGTTTCATGATAAGCGATAATTAATTTTTCTTCTTCGGTCATTACTTGGCTTTTCTTTTCTGGACCAGCCATGACCCTATCTATGGAATTTTCAATATCTGCAATACCAATCGTTTTTTTATTTTTTCTTGCTGCTAATAAAGCTGCTTCATTTAATAAATTTGCTAGATCGGCTCCGGTAAAACCGGGTGTTTGTTTTGCTAATGTTTCAAAATTGACATTTTTTGCTAATGGCTTATCTTTTGCATGAACTTTAAGTATTTGTGTTCTTCCAGATAAATCTGGCCTACCAACAATGACTTGTCTATCAAATCTACCAGGCCTTAGAAGTGCGGGGTCTAAGACATCTGGTCTATTAGTCGCAGCCATAAGTATTACGCCCTGATTTGCTTCAAACCCATCCATCTCAACTAAAAGTTGGTTTAATGTTTGCTCCCGCTCATCATGACCTCCGCCTAAACCTGCCCCTCTCATTCTTCCAACTGCGTCAATTTCATCAATAAAAATTATTGCTGGAGATGCTTCTTTAGCTTTTTTAAATAGATCTCTAACTCTACTTGCTCCAACTCCGACAAACATTTCAACAAAATCTGATCCTGAAATACTAAAGAATGGAACTCCTGCCTCGCCTGCTACTGCTTTTGCTAAAAGAGTTTTTCCGGTTCCCGGTGGTCCAACAAGAAGAACCCCTTTTGGAATCTTTGCTCCTAACTTATTAAATTTTTCTGGAGACTTTAGAAATTCTTTAATCTCTTCAAGTTCTTCTTTAGCTTCTTCTACACCAGCGACATCTTTAAAAGTTACTTTTGGAGATTCTTCATCTAGTTCTTTGGCCTTTGATTTTCCAAATTGCATTATTTGATTTCCGTTTGATCTAACCTGAGAAAACATATAAAACATGAAAGCAGCTAAGAATAACCAAGGTAAAAATGCAAAAAAGTAGTCCTGAAATCCTGCAGGTTCTGTGTCTGTATTCAAAATAATATCTTGATCTACAAGGAGTTGAAAGACTTCTCCTTCAAAACCTTCTGGATACTCTGTTTGATAAATTGTGTCATCATTATTTAATTTAAATTCAACAAGATTGGACTGTTCTTTTATAGTTGCTTCAAATACATTTCCAGACTGTATGTCATTTTTAAATATTGTGAAAGATTTACTTTCTGGTGAGTTTACAGTTGAGTTATATTGCTGTACTCCAAAAAATATTAAAAGACCAAGCCCAACATAAAGAAGAAAAGACCTGTTATTGTTTTTGTTTTCTTTTTTATTTTCCATCTTCTTAATTTAATACTGTTGAGTTTAAAAGCAATAGTGAGATTTATGACAAAACGCCAAGGAAAGGGAGTTCTCTATACTTTCCTTCATAATCGAGACCATATCCAACAACAAATTCTGGTCCTATCTCAAATCCTGAATATTTTATGTCTACTGGTTCAGTTGCAACATCTTTTTTAATAAACATACACAATATTTCAATGCTTTTTGGGTTTCTAGATTCAAGCAAATTTTTTAAGTGAGATATAGTCAAACCTGTATCAAAAATATCTTCAACAATTAATATGTTTTTTCCAGTTATGTCTATATCTAAATCCTTATCAATTTTTATTTGACCAGTAGATTTTGTTCCTTCATAAGATTGGATGCTCATAAATTCGAATGTTACATCTACGTTGAGCTGCTTTGCTAAGTCGCTGATCACAATAAACGCACCTTTTAGGATTCCAACTATTACAAGTTCTTCTCCTGAGTAGTCATTGTTGATTCTTTCAGCTAGTTCTTTAACTTTTTGTTCAATTTCATCTTGTTCAATTAGGACTTTAGATACTTTCAAAATTGCTCTTTTCTATTGAAGTTGTAATTATATGTATGTTGTTTTCTGAATCAAAATCTTTTACTAAATCACTTTTTCTAACCCCTGGAATCCATATGACTTCATTATCAATTTTTGCAATAGGCCAAACTTCTCTAAGAGGTTCTTTAACTCCAAAAGACCTCAATACCTCAGATACTTTCTGTGATGAACCATTAATTGAAATCTTGTCACCACTAGAGATTGAAGATAGATTAAAATTTTCCACGAAATTTTGCGGTACTCCAAGTTTCCAGTTGTTTGAATAATTACATTTTGTAGTATGTTGAAAATTAAAATAACCAAAATTCATGTCTTCATCAGAATTTAATTTCCACATTTCTTTTTCAATAAATACAACTAAACCAGATTGATTAGAAACCAACCAATTTTTGTGATAACTTACATGGCTTCCACTAGTAATTGATGAAAATATTTTTTTCAAATCATCCCCTTGGAGACCACTTTGTCCAATAGATGAAGAGATTAAAGAAATTAAGTAATTTGATCTTGAATCATTTTCTTGAATAAGTAAAAGTGGTACTTCAAAATATCCTTTTGCAAACTTAATAAATTTTCTTACTTCTACTTTATTTTCAAGCAGCACCTCTATTTCCAAAATTAAATTGGAAATTTTTTTATTTATCTCTCCTGGAAATCTTTCATCTACTTCTGGTATTAATTGGTTTCTAATCCAATTTCTAGAAATTTCATTATTTTGGTTTGTAGTGTCGTCAGTAAATGCAATATTATTTTTTATTGCATAATCTTGGATCTCAGACTTCTTTGTATTTATTAGTGGTCTTAATAAATTTTCGTTTTCAGCTTTGATTGATGTTAGCCCTTTTAGCCTGGTGCCCCTAAATAGATTAATCAAAAAAGTTTCAACTTTATCATCTTTATGATGACCTGTTACTAATATTTCATTTTTTTTAAGATTATCAAATAATAGACCGTACCTTTTTTCTCTCATTTTTGTTTCGGAGGCGTTTTCTTCTAAATCTGTAATTATATTTTCATGGCTTGTTTCAAGATTTTTTGCAATTTCTTCAGCAGATTTTTGTAATAAACTAGAGTCTTTCTGATTATGATTAACAAAAATTGTTCTATAAGACAGATTTAGTTCTTTAAAGATTGAAGCTAATACCGCACTATCAACACCTCCGCTAAGTGCTAAAACATATTCATTGTTCTTATTAACTAATTTGAGTATCTTATTTTTAATATCTGTCATAAAGAAAAAGTTTTTTTATTTCTCTATAACCTTATATCTTTTTCGAGTTACTTGTCTGAAATATTGAATAACGTTTCCAAGAATTACTAATGTTGCTATAGCAACAGTTGTTGGAATTAAAAATCTGTAGGTCCATGCTACATCTTCAATTTGCTCTGGTGGCTCTTCAACCACGATCGCGGGAGTTGGTACTTCTCCTTCAGTATGGTCGTCTGCAATTACAATTCCTGCAGGAGAGAACAGAATTAATAAACCCAAAATTAAAAGAAACTTTTTCACAATATGAGACTACTAAAAGAAATTAGAAATAAGAAGAATTTAATGATTTTTATTTACCGATTGCTAAATATTTAATCTGTATTTTTCAGAGAATTTAATCAACTTAGTTTGATTTATGTCTTTTACTTTGTAGTCTTCAATGTCTTTTGGAACATTCACAGATTTTTTTAGTGTTGTTAGTTCTTTAAATAATTTTAAAAGTTCAAAATTGTTAGATATAGTTTCAGCATGCCTCTCACCACCTCTAACTGTCTTTTTTCCAATTGTCTACATCATTTAAAATTAAATCAATATTTTCATATTTTTGAAGAAGCAAAGCTGCAGTCTTTTGACCTATTCCCTTCATTCCTGGAATTCCATCAGAACTATCTCCTGTAAGAGCAAGGAAATCCGGTATTTGATTTGGCAAGATACCAAATTTTTCTTTTACTCCTTTATCGTTTGTAAAAGTTTTGTACCTAGTCGAGTACATTACAACTTCATCTCCTTTTACACATTGCATTAAATCTTTATCTAATGACCCAATTATGATCTTTATATTTTTGTCACTAAATTGTTCACATACCGAAGCAATTCCATCATCAGCTTCATATTTCTTCATAGACAAAAGGGTTATTCCAAGTAATTTTGTTACTTCCTCTGCTAGAGGAAATTGATTAAGGATATCCGGATCAATATCGTTACTGGATTTATAACCGTCATAAAGTTCATTACGAAATGACTCAACTGTTGAATCAAAAGATACGCACAAATATTTATATTGTTTTTTTAAGGAGTTGAGGTGAGTTATATATCCCTTTAATGCTCCAACTTCAGATCCACCTGGTGAAATTCTACTTGGGTAACCAAAATGCGACCTAAATAATTCATATGTACCATCAA
>CACFIX010000015.1:0-13542 GCA_902566515.1 uncultured Candidatus Actinomarina sp. | reverse complement strand
TGATGATGAAAATGCGTTAGATGGTTTTTACAAAGATTTAGATATATTTGTCATGCCTGCAAAATCTAGATTTTTTGGAAGAGAATATGAAGGCCTTGGACTAGTTTATTTAGAAGCTGCAAGCTACGGATTGCCGGTTCTTGTTGGAAGTTCTGGCGGGGCTTTCGAAACTATTATTCCAGGAAAAAAACGGGTTTTATTGTTGGTTCAAGAAATGAAATATATGATGCCATTAAATATTTCTACGAAAATAAGGATATGATTAAAGAATTTGGAATTAATTCAAAGTTATTTGTCGAAGAAAATTTTTCATGGGAAACAGTGGTTGAAAAATTTAAAGTAAACACTAACTAGATTCAATATCTCCAAACAATTCGAGAACTTCTGAAGGTGTAACAGTTAGAGCTTTTCTTGGACTTTCAAGTGGTTTGTTTTTTTTCTCAAAAAGAATTTTGTTAATAAGATTGTCTTTAGTTGCATCCTCAGGCTTCATTCTAAATCTACCTCTATAAAATACAATCTCTAATGATTTGGCAAGTTCAACTAAATTTTCTTTCGATAATGTCTTTATATCTTTTTCACTAAGTTCAAAATGTTTAGATATTTTATCAATCATACTTTCTTTGCTTGCACTTTTTGGAAGTTTCAATATTTCACCACCGAGAAAATTAGATATTTTTCTTGATTTTTCATTTTCTATCAACTCTCTTATTTCATCCTTCTTCATTTCCGCTAATTCTGAATTTTCAAATACCGTTCTGTCTCGTTGTTTCATTGCATAACCTCCATAGGGTCCAACTGCTGCAGAATAAGTCCATTCATTTAATGATGTGACATATCTAGGATTTTTAGCTGATAGTGAAAATCTTTTGATACATTCTTCTTCTGTTAATTTATCTGGGTCTTCGTCTTCAAAAATAGGTCCAATTAAATTTTTATAAACGCATTTTTCTTGCCTTACACCTTTTTCTTTTATTCCATGTTGTATATAAAAACTTCCATTTGGTCCAAGTTTTATAAATATGGATGAAGAACATTCAGGGCATTTTGCAACTATTCTCTCTTTTTTTAAGCTTTTCTCTTGTTGGGCTTCAACTTCACTTATATATTCAGCTTCTATTTCTTCTATGGTTATCTCAGGTGGTAATCCAACCTTAAAATCATCATCTCTTAATAAATATGGATAAGGTATTTTCCCCTGTATTCTTCCTGTCTTTACAACGTACCGTGATTCAAATGGTAATTTTACAGTAGTCAAAGCCAGTGGGTCTTGGATACCATAATCTTCAACGTGGCTTTTGATTGTCTCATGAGATTTCAGGAGAAATTCAATTTTTGATTCCTCTGGATTTTTACTTTCAAGAATTAAATCTAAATCATCTTCCATAGTTTTTGAGAACTCATAATCAATGTATTGATTGAAATAAGGTTTCATGAAATTATTGATTAAAGCTATAGCTAAAATTCTTGGTTTCAGACTAGATTCAGAATTAATAAATACGGAAGTAATGCTTTCAATAATTGAAACGTATGTTGATGGCCTACCTATACCTAATTCCTCCAATTTATTAATAAGTGAAGTTGAAGAATACCTATTGGGAGGATTTGTATATTTTTCTTCGCTCTCTGATTCAATAATTTTTATTTCATCATTTTCTCTCAAGTCTGGAAGCTCTTGAGACTTCTCTGACAAATCTTTAATTAAATCCCTATATCCACCAAATGTCCAAGTTGTCCCTGAAATTCCCAAAATTAAAGGAGAGTAAGCATTTTCTTTCGCTTCTATTTCAATAGTTTTTGTAATTCCTTGAGCATCAGTCATCTGAGATGCGACTGTTGTGTTAAAAATTAAACTGTAAAGCTTGTACTCATCGCTGTCTTCTTTATGTGTTTTCAGTAACTCTTGAGGAGTAGTGAAGCTTTCACCAGAAGGCCTAATTGCTTCGTGGGCTGCTTGTGCATTTTTGCTGTCACCATATAG
The DNA here is from genome assembly GCA_902566515.1 of uncultured Candidatus Actinomarina sp. Lineage (GTDB taxonomy): Bacteria > Actinomycetota > Acidimicrobiia > Actinomarinales > Actinomarinaceae > Actinomarina. The sequence continues at coordinate 11,561 of CACFIX010000015.1, read as the reverse complement.
ATTTGGAGAATCGGGTAAGTGTTTTTCAGAAAAATTTTCCTTAATAAAAGCTCTTGATGCTTTAATTGCGACATCTGATAACCTAATTGAATCAGTTCTCATATATGTAATTAAACCTTCTTGGTAAAGCCGCTGGGCCACACTCATGGTTTTTCTTGGCTGAAAACCCAAATTACTTCTAGCGGAAGATTGTAAACTTGTTGTTTTAAATGGCTTTGGAGGCTTACCACTCCGAGACGACTCTTTAATGGATGAGATTGATGCAGTTTGATTTTTTAATATACTAACTATTTCGTTAGCTTCATTTTCATCTAGGTATTTTTTATCCTTACTAGTCTTATTTCCTTTTTCATTAAAATCCGAAGATGAAGCCAACCTCTTTCCACTAACTCTTTTAAGATTTGCTGTAAATTCATAATCATTACTTTTACATAATGCCTTGATTTCAAAATATTTTGATTTTATAAATTTTAATCTTTCTTCTTCTCTTTCAACAATTAACCTGATAGCAGGACCCTGTACTCTTCCTGTTGAGATGAATGCTCCTCCAAGATCCCTAACTTTTGGTGAAATTTCATAACCAATCATTCGATCAAGAGTTCTCCTGGCTTCGTAAGATTTAAATTTTCCAATATCAATAGTTTCAGGATTATTGATTGCGTTTGTGACTGCGGCTTCTGTAATTTCATTGAACTTAATTCTCTTGGGTTCACTTTTGAGTTCAAGTGATTCCATCAAATGATATGCAATAGCTTCACCTTCTCTATCATCATCAGTCGCTAGATATACATCTGATGCCTCATCTGCTAGGTCTTTTAGTTCTTTAACAATTGCTTTTCTGTCTTCAGGTATTACATATATATTCTCAAAATTCTTAGGCTTAACAGCACCCCACAAGATCTCCTTATTGGAATAGCTAGCAGGTATAGCTTTAGCATTACGTGGAAGATCCCTTATGTGGCCAACACTTGATTTTACGATATATTCAGAACCTAGAATCTTAGAAATAGTTTTTACTTTTGTTGGCGACTCAACAATAACTAAAGGTTTTGACATGTCCTTATTGATAACACTATTTTTGTCATATGTACAGGATTTAAGAAAAAAAGTATTCTAAACATAAACTAGGATGGGTATAAGGCAATGAAATCAATAAAAATATTTTCAAAATCTCAGTTCTCAGTTCTATGGTGGTCAGGTACTTTGTCAAGCTTTGGAGACTGGGCAACATTATTTGCTTCTGTCGCATTAGCTAGTTATTTAGGATCTGAAGGCGGCAATTCTGAGCTTACTGCCGTTATTCCAATAGTTGCAAGGATAATCCCTGCTCTCATGTCATCTTTCGCAGGAATATTGGCTGATAGGTTTAATAAAAAAAATGTGATGATCATATGTGATCTATCAAGAATGGTTATAGTTCTTGGACTTTTTTTTACAACTACCTTAATTCAACTTTTTCTTATAAATTTTTTATCTGAAATTTTTTCCCTTATCAGACAACCTTCAAGAGAATCAGTAGTTCCTGAAGTAGTTGACAATGAATATTTAGTTAAAGCAAATTCTTTGTTTACAGTAGGCACATATGCGTCACTTCCACTAGCTTCATTAGCTTTTGGTGTAATTTCTGATAATTCTTTAATCGAAGGAATTGTTTCTTATGGAAATGGTTGGAATGGGTCTGTAATATTTGTAATTGATTCGGTAACTTTTTTAATTTCATCATTTTTACTTTTGTATCTCAAAACAGATTCTCCAAATAAAAATATAGAAAAGCAATCGAATGTTCTTGGTGATCTTAAGGAAGGTTTAAATTATTTTCTTTCTGTTCAAGAACTCAGAACAGTGACAACATCGATATCGTTAAGTCTTGTTGGGGCAGGAGCTCTTTTTGTTTTAGGAAACACGTACTTGACAGAGTCACTTAAGTTTACCCAAAGCTCTTTTGGTTTTATGATTGCTTCGTTTGGGTTTGGGATTATTTTTACAATGGTAATTTTAAGTTACTTTGTAACCTCGTTTAACAGAATTCCATTTTTTATTGGTATAAGCATGGTAATAACTGGCCTCTCACTTTTATTTGCATTTAACTCATCAGAATTTTCAACAATCTTATTTTTTATTTTTATTTCAGGAATAGGATCAGGATCTGTTTACTTGTTAACTATAAGCTATCTTCAAAGCACAACAGATAAAAATTTAAGAGGAAGAGTATTTGGTAATTTTTATACAATTGGTAGACTGTCAATCCTACTTTCACTATTTATTTCTGGATTTGCCGCAAATTTTATAAATCAATATTTTGAGTTTGATGGAGTACTTTTTGTTTTAAGAATAAGCTCTGGGTTTATTTTGCTTTCTGGTTTAATTACTTTTGTTAAAGGGTACAGAACGATAATTAAAGATTTTGGATTTGAAAATTCCAATTTTAACAAGTTAAGATTAAACCTTGATACTGATGAAGATGAACCATTATGAATTGTGACTATGTAGCTTTTGAAGGGATTGATGGATCTGGAAAGTCAAGCATCATTGAACAGCTTTCAAAAATTTTAGATGAGAACAAAACAGAAAATAAGATCGTCAGAGAACCAGGCGGAACCAAAGTTGGTGAAGGTATCAGGGAATTATTATTAAGCCATGATTACAAAGTTGACCCTCTCACAGAAGCCTTATTATTTTGTGCTCAAAGATCTCAATTAGTAAACGAGCTTATAAAACCATCAATTCAAAATGAAATAAAAATTTTGTCAGATAGAAGTGCATATTCCTCTGTTGCTTACCAGGGTGTTGGAAGAGAATTAGGCTATGAAAAAATCTATCAGTTAAACGATATTGCTATTGGAGGTTTCTGGCCAGAAAAAGTTGTTTTACTTGATATTGATCCATTAGTTTCCTTAGAGCGTCAAAAAGTTGCAGACAGAATTGGTAGTGACAAAATAGAGTTTTTTCAAAATATAAGAGAAGGATATTTGAGGCTTTCAGAAGAATTTTCGGAAAGCTTCTTAGTATTAGACGCTGAAAAAAATTTAGAAGAAAATTTGATGAAGACATGTAACTGGTTAGGAATTGACAAAGCTTAATAAATCACTTGAAAAAGAACTAGATGGCGTATTCCATGCCTATCTTCTGTTTTCAAACTCGTCAAGAGAACTTATCAAACAAGCAAAGAAATTTGCAGGCCTTATTGCGTTTAACGATGAATCTATAGATGCCCATCCAGATATAAAAATAGTTGAATCTGACAATCTTCGCACATTAGGCGTTGAAGATATTAGGACAGTTATAACGCAAGATAATCTTTCTCCAATTGAGGGAAGATATAAGGTCGTTATATTTCCACCATTAAAATCTTTGACCGAGGAAGCATCAAATGCACTATTAAAGACTATAGAAGAGCCATCAAAAACAAGTGTATTTTTGATACTGTCTACTGGGAATTTTTGGTCTCACAGCAGAGATGATTCAAACAATATGATTCTCTCAACGATAAAAAGTAGATGTAGAACTATTTTTGTTGATACTGATAAAGATATAAAGTTTAATTATTCAGATGAAGACTTTATTGATTTTTTAGATTTTGAAATAGTTGATGGAAATCAGTCTTTTAAAAAAATTTTAGATATTTTAACTATCCAAAAAAAAGAGTTAAGTAATTTGGTCCACTCATTTGCTTTAGTAAACGAATGTAAGAAAGTCATTGATAATCTTGATGATGTCTCTTTAACTCTTAATTCACTTATTGTTAGCTGTCTTGAGTATTTAACTAACTCAATAATCATTCAACAGAACATATCAAGAGAGATGTACGAATTTGCGGTCAAAGTTGAAATAGCTATGGCAGACATAAGTTCTGGTATGAGGCCGCAAGTAGTCTTAAGCAACTTGTCACTAGAGGTTTAATAATATGAACAAATTGACCCTTTTAGGTACAGGTTGTCCAAGTCCAAGTCATTTAAGATATGGACCGAGTAGTTTAGTGTCCTATGAAGGAACAAATTATTTAATTGATGCTGGTTCGGGAGTCACTCAAAGGCTTAGTGAAGCAGGAATAAAGCCAGGAGAAATAGACTATTTTTTTATTACCCATTTACACTCAGATCATATTGTTGACTTATATCAATTATTCATATCTGGGTGGCACACTGGGCGAGAAATTAAATTTAAAGTATTTGGCCCAAAAGGTCTAAAAAGCCATTTCGATAAAATCTTTGAAGCTTATAAAGAAGAATTAGATTTACGAAAAGAATGGGAGAAAAGACCTAACGTAGAGGGATTAGCATATGAAATTACCGAAATTAATGATGAATTAAAAATCGAGCTTGATAACGCAACCATAGAAAGTATAAAAGTGGACCACCATCCTGTTGATCCTGCATTTGGGTATAAATTTATTCTTGGTCCAAAAAATATAATTTTTTCTGGAGATACTCGATACTGTGAGGTTCTAGAAAAATCTTCAAAAGATGCCGATATTTTAGTACATGAAGTGTTTGTGGGTTTGGATTATGATCCAGTACGAATGTCATCGGTCACGATTGAAAATATAAGTGATTATCATACAACCCCAGAAGAAATTGGGGTATTAGCCAGTAATGCAAGTGTTAAAAAATTAGTCTTAAACCATTTTGTACCTCCTGTTTTTGATGAAGATGTCTTAGTAGAGAGAATTGCTAAACATTTTGATGGAGAAATTGTAGTTGGTAAAGATTTGATGCAGTTTGATATCTAATAGAAATATGCTTTTTTCTTTTTAAACTTTAATTTTAAATTGTAAAATATTTACATGACAGTTCCAGTAATTCCAAGCCTACCTATAATTGGTCATTCTTTACCTTTTCAACGTAATGCGCTTAAATTTACTTCTGAAATGCAAGAAAAATATGGAGATGTATTTCAGATTTCATTGTTAAATGAAAAGTTTATTGCACTTTTAACCCCAGAGGCTACAAAAGATATTTTTTTAGATAAAGACGATCTATTTTCTTCCAAAGAAGGTTGGGCTGTATCACTAGGACCAACTTTTGAAAATGGGTTAATGTTAAGAGATTTCGATGATCACAAATATCATAGAACTTTACTGCAAGATTCTTTTCGACACGATGCAATTCATGGATATTTAGAAATCATTCAACCAATTATTAATCAATGGGTAGAAAACTTAAAGAAATCTGGGAGTTTTAATTTGTATCAATCTGTTAAACAGCTCATGTTTGATATTTCTCTAAGTCTTTTTTTTCTTGATGTAAAACAAGACGAATCTGAAAAGTTGAACAAACTTTTTATGGATTCAATTGCCTCTGCAACTTCTGCAATAAGGTGGCCACTGCCATTTACCAAAATGAAAAAAGGACTCAAAGCACGTGAGTTTTTGCTTGATTATTTTGAATCAAAAGCAGGACTTATTAATGATGACAGTAAAAAGACTTTATTTGCTGAATTAGTAAATACAAATAAAGGGGATGCGGGATTAACAAATTTTGAGATAGCTGAACATATGATTTTTTTACTGTTGGCAGCTCATGACACTACAACTATCACTCTTACAAATTCAATTTATAGTTTGTCTCAAAATGTAGATTTCAGGAGTGACTTAATTAAAGAAGCAAATGAAGTTAATCATTCTGACATCTCCTCATTGAAGAATGGATTAGTAGGGGAATCAATATTTAAAGAAGCTATGAGATATTATCCACCAGTGCCATTTTCAATCAGATATGTTGTAAGGGATACCGAAATTCAGAGTTACTCACTTAAAGCAGGCACTTATGTGACGATAAGTCCATTACTTTTACATCACGATGATAGGTACTGGGACAATCCAGATACTTTTGATCCATATAGATTTATTGATCCAAACTATCATAACAAAGCTTATTTTCCATTTGCTGGAGGGGCTCATACATGTTTAGGTAAGTTCTTTGCAAGCTATATTTACAAAAATGTAATCTACAAATTTGTTCAAAATATTGACAATTTTGAGATAGATGAATCCCTTGAAATAAGGCCAACCCCGATACCACATCCAGTTAAAGATGTGCTTGTTTCAGCCTAAGATTCAATAAATTGCCAAAGATGTAAGCACGCAATAGTTTTATAAGGGTCCCACTTTTTTGCATATTTATCATATTTTTCAAAATCGCTAGTTTTTTTGACCATTTTAAGTTCTTCCATTGCGACCCTAATAGCAGCATCTCCGCTAGAAAAAATATTTTTGTTTCTAACACAAAACATCTCAAACATCTCAATACTCCATTTACCGATTCCAAAAATTTTAATTAGATTATCGTATCGTTCTTCCTCGGACAGCCTATAGAGATTTTTTGAATTTGGATTTTGACTAAAGAACAACACTAACGATTTAATAGACTTAGCCTTGTTTTTACTTAATCCGAGGCTTTTTATTTGACTGACAGTAAGGTTTTTGAAACTTAAAATTTTAAAACTTTCTTCATTGAGTTGCTTCAACATTTTTTCTTTGATGCCTTTGGCAGCTTTTGTGGAAATGAACTGTGAAATAACAATATTTACTAATTCATTAAACGGGTCTATTTTTTTGATTGAAAATTGTAAATGACCGTTATTTTCAATAACTTTTCCTAATTTTGGATCACTTTCTATCAAACTTTTTTCAGCTTTTGAGAAATTTTTATTCATTCAATATTTAACTTATTTAGATTTTTTAAATTGTAAAATAAAAAAACACTTACAGCAATTCCTACAAAAGATAAGCCTTTAAATCCAATTAGCAAGTAGCTTAAGCCTAAAGATGTATGAGCTACAAAACTTCCTAAGAAAACAAAAGAGTCACTTTTTATGTTTAGAGGAGTTCTGTACTTGATTGAAAATTTTGAAATAGCTGCACTAATTGCAACATAATTAAAATTCCATCCAAGTCCTAATAGGTATAAACCTATTTTTAACGCAGTAGGTCCAGAATTAATTAAAGTAATTAAGCAACTTATAAATAAAATTACTGTTCCTACATATGTAAATTTCTTGTATCCATATTTATCTACATAATTTCCGAGAATGGGTGAAAATAGAAACATCCCTAAAGTGTGATAGCTAATAATAATTCCAACTAGCTGAACGGTTTCACCTATATCTTGTATATGCAATGGTGTAGCAGACATTATTACAACCATTGTGAAATGATTTAAAACTAAGAGAAGCGATAATAAGTTACCATTTTTTCTTTCAGAACTTTGATCACTTGATTCACTTTCTAAATCACTTGGGCTCCTTAAAATACTTTTTTTTGAAGTAAATGTGAACAGAGAGGCCGCTGCAAATAGCATTCCAACGAACGCAATTACATAACCAACGATTAGGTCAGAGTTAAATATATTTTCAAAAAAATTTGAATAGCTTCCAACCATACGTGGTCCAAATACAGAACCAAAAACTGAAAACCAAACTGCTAGAGACAATGCAGTAGCTTTAAATTTCGTACCTGCCACAAATGAAGCTGCGTACCTGGTTTGAAGTGTTGCTGATTGTCCAATTCCTAAGATGAAAGCTCCAAGCAAGAGAAGCAAAAAAGAGTCAATTATAAGACTATAAAACATAATTGCTCCCCCAAAGGCACCTATTAAAAAGGTAAAAGCCAGTGCATTAAGTTGAGAATTAGTTTTTGATATTAAATATATCATTCTAGTCCCAAGGACTGCACCACCCACTCCGACAGCATTTGGAAAGCCGACAAAAAGTGGATTGCTAGATACCTCTCTTGCCGCCAGCACAGTAACAGTTATTGAAGCTATAAAACCTATCGAAGAAAAAGCTACTGATAAAAGAAGGCTTGATATTTTTTTTATCTCGATGAACATATAAGAAGGTTACCTAATTTAGTAATTTAATCTTTTACATATGTCCTTTGAAAAAAAAATTTCTTTTATTACCATTAGGTTTGCATATAGAGAGGAAATCCTCAGCAACCTAGAATACCAACTAAGGTGCTTTTTGATGTGGTTTTACAACAAAAAATGGTATTTCCAAAACTTTTGCAAAAAATTTAATTGGAGGAAAAGTGACTAAATTTGTAACAGCTGAAACAGTTTCACCCGGCCATCCAGATAAAATTGCAGATTTAATCTCAGATTATGTCTTGACTAAGGCATTAGAAAATAACAGTTCATCAAGAGTTGCAGTAGAGACTTTTCTTACTGGTACAAAAAAAGGCGGTTTAGTTCTCGTTGGAGGAGAAATAAGTGAAATTGCCAATATTACAACAGAAGATGTAATCAACATTGTTAATGAAGCTTTAAATAAAACAATAAAAACGAGTTTCGAAGATTTTGATCTACAAAATTTATCTATTTTTAATGAGCTAACGCCACAGTCCGAGGAAATCCGCGCAGCAGTTGAAGACGATGAAGATCAAGGTGCTGGAGATCAGGGAATCATGGTAGGATTTGCCACAAATAAGACAGAATCATTTATGCCACCAACATTTGATAAATCAAGAAATATACAAAAAGACTTATGGGACCTTCAAAACTCAAATGAGTTGCTAGATCTTGATTCAAAAGTACAAGTTACAAGTGGAGGAGAGAAAACAAAAGTTGTTGTCTCAACTCAGCACCACAAAGATATCGACATGGAAGCTCTTCATAATGAAGTTTCTGAAATTGTTTCTAAACATGTTTCAGGAGAGTATGAATTAGATTTAAATCCGTCTGGCTCATTTGTCAAAGGAGGACCAGCTGGGGATACAGGTTTGACAGGAAGAAAAATAGTTGTTGACGCATACGGTCCTTCAGTACCTGTTGGTGGCGGAGCGTTTTCAGGCAAAGATCCTAGCAAAGTAGATAGATCTGCAGCTTATGCTGCTAGGCATTTAGCTAAAAATATTGTAGCCCATGAACTTGCAGAGGAATGCCTTGTGAGAGTTTCTTATGCAATTGGAAAAGCTGAACCTTATGAATTGACTATTGAAACTTTCGATACTCTTAAAGTTGATGAAAAGAAACTTAATGATTTTGTAAGAGCTTTTGATATGAAACCCGGTGCGATTATTGAAAGACTAAATTTAACAAGCGTTAATTATAAAACTGATACACTTTTTTCTCATTTTGGACATTCAAATAGAAACTGGGAAAAAATAGAAAATATTTAGTTAAATCAAAATACTTTGATATAATTTTCATAAGCATATAGAGAAGGTTAAGACCTCGGCAACCTGGAAGACTATCCAAGGTGCCTGAAGATGTGGCAGAAATGCAACTAAATAGTCAAAGTCCTTCTCCAAATTAAAGGAGAAATATATGAAGTTTAATTCAAAACTAATACATGCAGGTTGGGATTCTGATGAAAATTCTGAAGGATCAATAACAGTTCCTATTTACAGAACAACAGCTTATCAATTTAACAATACCGAACACGCTGCAAACCTATTTGGCTTGAAAGAGTTTGGCAATATTTATTCCAGATTAGGCAATCCAACAGTTGGAGCATTGGAAGCCAGATTAACAGCCCTTGAAGAAGGTGCTATGTGTGTAGCATTATCTTCAGGAACCTCTGCTGTTATGTACTCGCTAATCAACATCATGAGTCAGGGGGACAACTTTGTTACTGCTAATCAACTTTACGGTGGAACCTATACAATGTTTGATAATATCTTGCCAGAATATGGTATCAATTCTAAAAAAGTCGACATTACTGATTTAGAAGCTGTTGAAGCAGCAATTGATGAAAAGACTCGAGCAATTTATTGTGAAACAATAACTAATCCAGGATTAGTTGTTGCTGACATATCTGCTTTAGCAGATATCGCACATTCAAAGGGAATTCCTTTAATTGTTGACGCTACCTTCACAACATCAGCCATACTAAAACCCTTTGAATATGGTGCGGACATCGTTGTCTACTCATTAACTAAATGGATGTCTGGTCATGGAAGAGTTATTGCAGGTGCAGTGATTGAAAAAGGTGGCTTTGATTGGGGCAATGGTAATTTCCCACTTTATGATAAACCCGATACCAGCTATGGAGGTATGAGATGGGGCCATGACCTTGGTGATTTAGGAAATGTTGCATACTCACTCAGATTGAGAACAGTTCCTTTGAGAAATCTTGGTGCAAATATGTCTCCAGATACTGCTTTTGAAGTTATGAGTGGCCTTGAAACACTAGCTCTAAGAATGGAGCGTCATTGTGAAAATGCAATTAAAGCTGCGGAATATTTGACTGAACACGAGCTTGTTGAGTGGGTTAGGTTTCCTGGACTCAAAGATGATCCAGCATATGATCTGTCAGAAAAGTATTTAAAAGGTACTGGTGGAACAATGGTGGTCTTTGGGATTAAAGGTGGAAAAGATGCTGGACAAAAATTTATAGACAATTTAAAAATGTTCAGACATGTTGCTAATGTTGGAGACACTAGATCTTTAGCTATTCACCCAGCAACAACTACACATTCCCAATTAGATGAAGACCAACTTATTGCAGCAGGATCACCACCTGAACTAATAAGACTTTCAATAGGTATTGAAGATATTGACGATATCATTGAGGATCTTTCACAAGCACTTGAAAGTACAAAATAGCTTTAATAAGTTTTTCATTCCACAATTTACACTTGAAACGGGTGAGATACTTAAAATGGTTGAAATTGCCTACTCAACATATGGAGAATTATCAAAAGATGGAAAAAATGGTGTCTTAATCTTCCATGCTTTAACTGGAAGCCAATTATTGTCGGGCAACTTTTCTAGTGAAGATTTTCCAGAAATTCCTTGGAATGAAGAACTAGAAACAGGTTGGTGGGACGAATTCGTTGGACCAAATAAAATAATTGATACCAACAAATACTTTGTTGTTTGTGCCAATTACTTGGGTGGGTGTTACGGCTCTACTGGTCCCAACTCTAAAAATTCCACCACAGGAGATACTTATGGATATGATTTTCCATATATTTCTTTTAAAGATATTGAAGAATCGCAAAAATTACTCCTAGACCATATTGGAGTCACCCATTTAGAGGCTGTAATTGGACCTTCTATTGGAGGGTTAATGGCTCTTGAGTTTTGTACTTTATATCCTGACTTTGTAAACAAGTTTATATCAATATCAAGTGGATATAAGCTATCTACTTTGCAGCTTTTACATAATCTTGAGCAAGGATATATATTAGATCTAAGTAAGGATTCAAGAAATCGTCAGTATGAATATCTATCTCTTGCAAGAATGATTGCTCATAAAACATATATTTCCTTGGAGTTGCTTTCTACAAGAGCTAAAAATAAAAGCTTATATAGTGAAGATACAATTGAGGGGTTTTTAGCTACTTCACAGGAATCTTATATGATGCATCAAGGCGAAAAATTCATTGAGAGGTTTACTCCAGAATCATATAACTCAATAATTAAAGGCTGGCAAAATTTTAATTTAGAAACAGAAAGCATATATAACCTAAGAGATATTAAAACCCTTGTAATTTCTGTTGATTCAGATGTCTGTTTCTATCCTGAAGAGCAAAAAGAATTTGTTGAAATTTTAAGAAAATATAAAATAGACACTGAATATAAAATCATCGAATCTACTAAAGGCCATGATTGTTT
>CACFIX010000014.1:0-14443 GCA_902566515.1 uncultured Candidatus Actinomarina sp. | reverse complement strand
TTCACCATTTGGAGTTCTTGAAATTACCATAGTTGCATCTCCTGAGAAACAATTCTCCTCTGGTGAGACAACCTCGACAAACATTAAACGCTTTCTTCTAGTTCTTTAGCTTTAGACATGACCTCATCAAGTCCACCAGTCATATAAAAAGCCTGCTCAGGGACTGAATCTAGCTCTCCACTTAAAATTGTCTTAAACGCTTCAACTGTATCTTTAATGGATACGAATTTACCTTCGATACCTGTGAACTGTTCAGCAACAAACATAGGTTGTGATAAGAATCTCTGAATTCTTCTCGCACGTCCAACTATTTGCTTATCTTCTTCTGACAACTCATCAATACCAAGAATTGCAATAATATCTTGTAAATCATTATATCTCTGGAGCACTCTTTGAACTTCTCTAGCTGTGTTGTAATGGTCGTCGCCAACAACGCCTGGATCTAAGATTCTTGATGAAGAGTCAAGAGGATCAACAGCTGGATAAATACCAAGGTCAGCAATAGTTCTAGACAACACTGTTCTCGCATCTAAGTGAGCAAAAGCTGTGTGTGGTGCAGGGTCAGTAATGTCGTCTGCAGGCACATACACTGCTTGTAGTGATGTAATAGATCTACCTTTAAGAGATGTGATTCTTTCTTGCAAGAAACCCATCTCATCTGCAAGTGTTGGCTGATAACCCACAGCAGATGGCATACGTCCTAATAATGTAGACACCTCAGAACCTGCCTGAGAGAATCTAAAAATATTGTCAATAAACAACAGAACGTCTTGCTTTTCTTCATCTCTGAAATATTCAGCCATAGTTAGTGCTGACAATGCAACTCTTAATCTAACTCCAGGTGGTTCGTCCATTTGACCAAATACAAGTGCAGTTTTATCAATAACTCCAGATTCTTGCATTTCTCTAAACAAGTCATTACCTTCACGTGTTCTTTCTCCAACACCAGCGAAAACTGATACACCACCGTGTTGTGTAGCCACTCTGTTAATCATTTCTTGAATAAGAACTGTCTTACCAACACCAGCACCACCGAATAGACCAATCTTTCCACCTTGAACATATGGCATTAAAAGATCAATAACTTTAATTCCTGTCTCAAACATTTCATTTTGAGCAGTTACTTCTTCATATGGAGGTGGTTGTCTGTGAATTGGCCATTTTTGTTTTACACCAATTGAGCTTGTCTCCACATCTAATGTTTCACCCCAAACATTGAATATGTGACCTAAGGTTTCTTGTCCAACAGGGACTGAGATAGGAGCTCCTGTATCAGAGACTTCTGCACCTCTACGTAAACCATCTGTACCTTGCATAGAAATTGCACGAACTCTTCCTTCTCCAAGGTGTTGTGCAACCTCTAAAACAATTGTGCTTTTAGAACCATCAATTTCTACATCTACTTCAAGTGCATTTGTAATTTCTGGCAAAGAGTCCTGTGCAAATGCAACGTCAACTACTGGACCTGCAATTTTTACAACTCTTCCTAAACTATCGCTCATTTATTTTCTCCTTATCCTGCTAAAGCTTCCGCTCCACCTACAATTTCTGAAATCTCAGTAGTAATTTCAGCCTGTCTAGCTTGATTACTTTGACGTGATAAAATCTTAATTAACTCCTCTGCATTCTCAGTTGCTGCTTTCATAGCTCTCATTCTTGCTGCATGCTCTGATGTTGAAGCATTGAGTAATGCAGAAAATATTGTTGCATTTGTGTATTTTGGAATAATATTACTTAAAACCTGGCTAGCAGAAGGTTCAAAAGTATAGGCTCCAACTGACTCAACCTCTTTAGCAATCTGCTCTACCTCAAATGGGAGGACAGTTTTATAGAGTGCTGTTTGTGTCATCGCAGACTGATATTCTGTATACACAAGTTCAATTTGGTTAGTTTTTCCCGCATAAAATTCTTGAACTAAAGGCGTCATAATTTCTAATGCATTTTCAAAATTTGGTTCATCAGTTATGCCCTCATAGTTTTGTTTAGGTTCAACATTTCTATACTTGAAATATCCATTTGCTTTTTTTCCAACAGTGACAATCTCTACTTGGTTACCTATATTTTCATACTCAGCTTTTCTTATCTCAGCAAGTTTTAAAATGTTGGTGTTATAAGCACCTGCAAGTCCCCGATCTGAAGTAATAACAACAAGCGTTATCCTTTTCGTTCCTTCAATCGCAGGAGAAGTTGGCATTTCACCACTACCTGTAAGTTCTTCAACAATCTGAGCGAGTAAGTTTGTGTAGTTGTTTGAAGAGGTAAGTCTTTGTTGTGCTTTTACAATTCTTGAAGAAGCAATAAGTTCCATTGCACGTGTTATCTTCTTAGTGGATTTAACACTCTTAATTCTTCGATTTATGATTCGTAATTCAGCACTTGCCATAATTTACTCTTCTTTTTTCTCCAATGTACTTACAAAAGCCTCGACAGCAGCTTTTAATTCTTCTCCAGGCAATTCACCAGTTGTTTTAATTGAATTAATCACATCGGAATGTCTTGTTTTTACAAAGTCAATCAAATCTTTCTCAGCTTGTGGAATATCAGCTGGATCCACTACATCAAGAAAACCCTCTGTTACTGCATAAAGTGAAACCACTTGCTCTTCCATAGGTACTGGTTGATACTGTGGTTGTTTTAACAACTCAACAACTCTTCTACCTCTATCAAGCTGTGCTTGAGATGCTGCATCTAAGTCAGATCCGAACTCAGCAAATGCCTCTAACTCCCTAAACTGTGCAAGGTTAATTCTTAAAGGGCCGGAAACTTTTTTCATAGCCTTAGTCTGAGCTGCACCACCTACTCTTGATACGGATGTACCAGGGTTTACAGCAGGTCTTACACCAGAATAAAAGAGTTCTGATTCCAAATAAATCTGTCCATCTGTAATAGAAATCACATTAGTTGGAATGAATGCTGAAACATCACCAGCTTTTGTCTCAATAATTGGAAGGCCAGTTAGTGACCCTCCACCAAGCTCTTCACTTACTTTTGCACAACGCTCTAATAACCTTGAGTGAAGATAGAAAACATCACCAGGATATGCCTCTCTTCCAGGAGGTCGTCTTAAAAGCAGTGAAATCTGGCGATATGCAATAGCTTGTTTGGATAAGTCGTCAAAAACAATTAGTCCGTGTTCGCCATTGTACATCCAGTGCTGACCAATAGCTGAACCAGCATAAGGTGCATACATCTGCAATGCTGCAGCTGCAGAAGCTGGCGCGTTAACAATAACAACTTTGTCAAGCACTCCCTCTTGTTCGAATCTCTCTACAACTTCAGCTACTGTTGATGATTTCTGGCCAATAGCAACGTAAATACACTTTACGTCAGTATCTTTTTGATTAATTATTGTATCGACAGCAACAGCAGTTTTTCCAATCTGCCTGTCACCAATAATAAGCTCTCTTTGGCCTCTTCCAATTGGAATCATGGAGTCAATAGCCTTAATACCAGTTTGAAGTGGTTCTCCAACAGGTTGTCTTTCAACAACAGAAGGGGCTTGAAGCTCTAGACGTCTTCTTTCGGTAAACTCTATTGGACCTTTGCCATCAATTGGGTTTCCTAGTGGATCGATAACTCTTCCTAAAAATCCGTCTCCAACTCCAATAGAAAGTACTTCACCAGTTTGCTTAACAGGATTTCCTTCTTCAATATGATTGGAGTCACCCATCAAAACAACACCAATTGAATCTTCTTCTAAGTTAAGAGCAACTCCGACTAGTCCACCTGGAAACTCGAGTAGCTCAGATGCCATAACATTTTCTAAACCTTTTACTCTTGCAACACCATCTGCAATAGCTGATACATAACCAACTACGTCATCTTTTACAGAATCTTTCCAGTCTCCAAGAGTAGACTTTAATGAATCTGATATCGCTTTAGCATCAATATTAAGATCGCTCATTCTACCTACCTTCTAATACAGTTTTAATTTCTGAAAACTTTGATGAGAGAAGACTATCAAAAGTTCTCTCCCCTACACTTACACTTATTCCGCCAATAACATCTGGATCAACTTCGACACTAAGCTCAACATCAGTTCCTAATTTTGCTTTTATGGCTTTTTGTAATGCTTTTTGAGTCTTTGTATCAAGCTCAATCGCTGTAACTACTTTTGCTACAGATGCGCCTCTTTTATTGGCTATAAAATTAGCAACATTTGATTCAATATCAATCAAATTATCTGCATATCCTTGAGATATTGTCAGGGTTACAAGGTCTACAGTTAAAGGAAGAACTCTTGTACTTAATAGCTTTTGTACAGCTTCAATCTTCTTTTCAACAGGTATACCAAAATTTCTAAATACATCTAATGCTTCAGAACTATCAGACAATGATTTGAAAACTTGGAGGATTTCGTTTTCAACTCTTTCTGATTCATCAGATGATGAGATTATTTCAACTAAACCTTTTGAAAAAGACTCTACTGACATCTTGCTAATTACCCCATATCCTTGATAAATTTATCAATCAATTTTTGTTGATCTTTTTTAGTCATTGAAGATGCAACCTTTTGAGATATTTCTAATGAAAGATCTGCAACTTCGCTCTTAAGCTCTGTTGATACTCTTTCTTTTTCAGCTTCTGAATCAGATTTTGCTTTTTCAACAATTGAATCTGCTTCTTTTTTTGCTTCAGCAATCATGTCTTCTTTTATTTTTTCAGCAGCAGCTTTACCTTCATCAATGATTTTTTGTACCTCTGCATCAGCATTTGAAACCAACTCATCATATTCTGACTTTGATTTCTCTGCTTCAGCTTTAGTCTCTTCAGCCTCTTTTATTTGACCCTCAATTGCAGAGGCTCTTGTTTCAAGAGTTTCATTTAATGCAGGAAGCGCCCATTTCCAAATGAAGAAAAATACAATTGCAAAAGCCGCAACACCAGCAACTAACTCTGATGTCGCTGGAAGAAGAAGATCTATTCCTGATCCTGATTCTTCAGCTTCTGCTAATAAAATTTCTAAATCCATGTTCACTCTTTTGCTCCTATACCAAGAAGAATAAAACGAATCCAATAAGTGCTAGTGCCTCGGTAAAGGCTATTCCTAAGAACATTGTTGTCCTTACCATACCAGCAGCTTCTGGTTGTCTTGCCATAGCTTGTACAGCATTACCTGCAATTAGTCCGATACCTATACCGGGTCCAATTGCGGCAAGTCCGTATCCTATTAACGCGTATGCAGCTTCCATTTTCCTCCTTATTAATTAATGCTCTGGGTGCAGAGACGTTTGTATATACACTGCAGACAACAATGTAAAAATGTATGCCTGCAAAATCGAAACAATTAATTCGAAACCATAAATTCCTAATCCAAGTGTGAACCATGCGAGTCCAACAGGTGCCTTGGATAGTATGTAATCAGCACCACCTGGTTGAACGATGAAAAAATATGCGGATGCTAAAAGTAAGCTTAACATAACGTGACCTGCAACCAGGTTTGCAAAAAGTCGTACAGCTAAACTAAATGGTCTTACAAGTAAAACTGATACAAGCTCAATGACTCCAACTAGTGGCTTTAAAGCAACAGGAACACCTGGAGGCCAGACCAAATGGGATATGTATCCAAAACCCTCTTCTCTTATTCCAACAAATACAAAAATAAAATATGTAATTAAACTCAAAAACAACGGAAGGGCCATACGCGATGTAACTGGAAAGTTTATTAATGGGGCTACTTCAAACAGGTTGCCAACAAGAATAAAAAGGAAAATTGACACCAAATAAGGAGTGAACTTTTCACCACCTCTGCCAATTACACCTAAAGCAATCTCATCTTTTACGAATGAAAAGATAGATTCAACAGCAGATTGTAATTTTCCTGGAACTACAGATTTTTTTCTTAAACCAAAAAATACGACTACAACAGGAATAATTGCCGCTAAGAGAATGAGGACTTCTGTCCTAGAGATTTGAGTTCCTGCAAAGTTAGTAAATTCGAATAGCTCTTTTACATTTGCAGGTTTGCAAACAACTTCATTTATAAAATCACAAGTTTCAGCTGCTGTTATCATTTGCCCAATCTAAATCCGTGTCTTTTCTCTTAATAACCATAGTCATTTCTATAAATAACATAGTTAAAAAAACAATTGGCACTGTCAGAGACATTGCCAAATCATCAATAGAATAAACGTTTTTTAGTAATAAGAGAAACCCAATTATGAAAATTAATCTAAAAACATATCCAAATAACGCAGCAAAATAATAGAAATTTAAAGAGATTTTTGCTGCATAAGACATGATTACTGCTCCAAGAAAAAAGCCTGTAGCAACTATTGCTGATGAATATAATGAGGTGAAGAATGCTTCTTGTGATTTAAGAAGGAATGCTAGAGGAGTCAAGACATATATAGGTGAAGATCTAAAAAGCATTCTTTTTGCTATTTCAATCTCAACGTTCAATATCTTCACCTTCCATCTTTTCAGATATTTTCCACATTCTTCTATATCCGTCATAAATGCCAACAAAAACGAATATCACAACTGGAAATGGTTCATATCCAAAAAAGTATTGAATACCTAAACCAATCATTAAACCACTTAATATCGAAGTAGAAAAAGATGATACAGGTCCGAATTCTTGAAGACTGAGTTTTGATCTAGCCATACGGTTGAAATTCTTTTGCAATATCTCTAACTTTGTTTTCAAGTTCTTGTAACTTTGAGTCGTCATTTTTTGACTTAAGAATTTCAGAAATCAAATGTCCAACTTCTTTCATTTCTTTTTCTTTCATACCACAGGTTGTTACAGCAGGAGTTCCCATTCGTATACCTGAAGTAATGAATGGTGAACGTGGATCAAAAGGAATTGCATTTCTGTTTAACGTAATACCCTTATCATTTAATAAGATACCTGCGTCTTTTCCTGTTAATTCGTCATCTACACTTCGAGTGTCGACCAAAACAATATGATTTTCAGTACCTCCACTCACAACTCGTAATCCTTCACTTGTAAATGAGTCAGCTAGTGCTACAGCGTTGTTTAAAATCTGTTGTGCATAATCTTTATATTCTTGAGTCATAGCCTCTTTAAAACACACTGCTTTTGAAGCAATTTGGTTATTTAATGCACCACCTTGTGCGCCGGGGAAAATATTTTTATCAATCGTTTTTGCAAAATCCTCTTTACATAAAATAAGACCTCCTCGTGGTCCTCTCAATGCTTTATGAGTTGTAGCAGTAACAACATCTGCATATTTTGTTGGATTTTCTACAACTTTTCCTGCTACGAGACCTATAAAGTGAGCGGCATCGACCAACAGATAAGCTCCTACTTCATCAGCAATCTCTCTAAACTTTTCAAAATTTAAAGATTGAGAATATGATGAATAACCTGCAATTATCAATTTTGGCTTATTCTCAACAGCCATTTTGTGAACTTCTTCCATATTGATTAGTTCAGTATCTTGATCTAATCCATATCCAACAAAGTTGTAAACTCTACCAGAAAAATTTACTGGCGACCCATGTGTTAAGTGGCCACCCTGATCTAATGACATTCCTAAAACAGTATCTCCTGGTTCTAAAAGAGATAGATAAACTGCCATGTTTGCGGATGATCCAGAATGAGGTTGTACATTAGCGTGATCTGCTTCGAATAGCTCACATGCTCTATCAATAGCTAATTGTTCTATCTCATCAACTACTTCACAACCCTCGTAGTATCTTCTACCAGGAAAACCCTCAGAATATTTATTAGTCAGGATTGAACCGGAAGCCTCCATAACAGCTTTTGATGCAAAGTTTTCAGAAGCTATTAAATGTATGTGTGAATTTTGACGTCCAAGATCAGAGTCAATTAGTCCAGCTATCTCTGTATCTACAGAGGATAGGGATTCTTGAGATGCTCCTTTTTGTGTCATATATATATTCTAACAGTAACTTGGTGGCCATTTAAGTGGGCCTTGTCTTAATACTTCTCCGCCATCAACTCTAAGATCAACAACAGTAGAGCCATTTCCATGAAGTGATTCTCCGCTTAAATAATGAGATATCTCATCACCGAATGCCGCTCTTGCTTGTTCATCGCTTGTAAAGTCTTCTTCCCCAGAAATATTTGCACTTGTTACTGCGAGGGGTCCTGTTTGTTTAAGTAAATTAATTGCCAGTTC
Organism: uncultured Candidatus Actinomarina sp.; assembly: GCA_902566515.1. Classification (GTDB taxonomy): domain Bacteria; phylum Actinomycetota; class Acidimicrobiia; order Actinomarinales; family Actinomarinaceae; genus Actinomarina. The sequence goes on along the minus strand of CACFIX010000014.1, from coordinate 6,332 downwards.
ATTTTCAGGCACTCTTACTCCTATTGAGCTTGGTTCTTTGGTTCCTACCCCGTTTGCAAAATCATTTGAGGTTTCAACGATAATAGTCAGTGGTCCAGGCCAATACAGTTCGACAACATCTGGGATTAAAGTTGTAACATTTAATTTTTGTATTTCGTGAAATGAACTTATAAGAATGGATAAAGGTTTTTTTTCACTTCTTTCTTTTAATGAGAATATTTTATCTACTGCATTTTGCGAATATGGATCAACTCCTATTCCATAAACTGTCTCAGTAGGAATACCTACAACTTCCCCATTCCTAATGGCATCAATTGCTAATTCGAGATTATTTTTTTGCGACAATGTATCTATCTCTTTCAACTAAGTCTTTTTCTAATTTTACATCTTCCCAATCAGTAAATGAACTGAGTAGAGATTCTGCATGTGAAGTATCCACTTCGAGTACCAAAACTAATTCTTTAGAATCAATATTTTTTAAATCATTTTGTAATTTATCAATATAAAGACGGCCATCTTCTCCTCCATCGAGGGCAATGAGTGGTTCATAATCAATTACCTCTTTATTAAGTGTTGAGAGAGTACTTGTAGGAATGTACGGAAGATTAGCAACAATTAGATCGAAATCTAATGTTTCTACATTGCTTAAAAGATCAGATTGATAAAAATTAACTTCTAGATTATTTATTTCAGCATTTTCTTTTGCCAAAGATAAAGCATCATTAGATATATCTACTGCATGTACCTCAGAATCAGGAAATAGTTTTTTCATCATTAGTGCTATACAGCCGGTTCCAGTACCAACATCTAAGATTTTTTTTGGCATATCAATGTTGTTTTTGATAATTTCAATCATGTATTCAGTTTCAGGCCTAGGTATCAAACACCGTTGATCAACATTTATTTGAATAGAGTAAAAAGGAACGTACTCTTCAATGTATTGTAAGGGTTCACCATTTAGTCTTCTTGAAAGCAACTCTGTATATGATGACTGGTAATCAAACTGAGAGCCTGTAATTTCTTTTGCTTTTTCACGCAATCTTGCTAATTCGTGCTCGGGAATACTTTGAATTCCCATTATTCATCAAGGTTTGCAAGTCTTGATGCCTCATTATCAGAAACTAATGCATCGACAAATTCATCTAAATCTCCATCAAGAACTTGATCTAATTTTTTCAGGGTTAAGTTAATTCTATGGTCTGAAACTCTATTGTCCTTGTAATTGTAAGTTCTTATCTTGTCTGATCTCTCTCCAGAACCTACCTGCTCTTTTCTGTCTTTAGCTCTTTCAGCCGCAGCTTTTTCTTGCTCAGCCTTTAAAAGACGTGCTCTTAAAATTCTCATAGCTTTTTCTTTGTTTTGAAGTTGAGATTTTTCATCTTGGCAAGAAACAACTAATCCTGTAGGAATATGAGTGATTCTTACTGCTGAGTCAGTGGTGTTGACACTCTGTCCCCCTGGTCCACTAGATCTATATACGTCAACCTTTAAATCGTTTTGGTCAATATTGATATCTACGTCTTCGGCCTCTGGTAAAACTGCTACAGTTGCAATAGAAGTGTGAACTCTGCCTTGTGATTCTGTTTTGGGTACTCTCTGCACTCGATGTGCACCAGCCTCAAATTTTAATTTTGAATAGACGCCTTTAGATTTAATGGCAAAAATAATCTTGCTATAACCACCCATATCAGAGTCAGTAATTTCTATAGGCTCTACCTTCCAAGAACTTCTTTCTGCAAATCTTGTGTACATTTTATATAAGTCACCTACCCAGATCGCTGCCTCTTCTCCGCCTGCTCCAGGTCTTATTTCTACTAGTACATCTTTGTCATCAGATGGGTCTTTTGGTAGAAGTGAAATCTTTATTTTTTGAATTAATGGATCGAGCTTTGATTTGTTCTCTGAAATTATTCCCTCAAACTCAGTCTTCATTTCCTCATCAGACTCAGATTGTAAGAGTTCTTCTGCATCAGCAATTTCGAGATTAATGTCTTTCCACTCAACAAATAATTCAACGATTGTAGAAACATCGCTATGTTTTTTTGCCATTTCTGCATAGGCTTTTTGATCTCTTGAAATATCGATTTCTGACAACTGTTTTTCAATTTCAGGTAAAGAAGCTTCGATTGTAATTAGTTTTTCATGTAGTGACTTATCCAATTTCGACCTCACTTGTGTTTGCAAGAATTTCATTAAATCTATCTGTGTTTTCTGAATGTGCGATACAGTTAGCCATTGATAAAATTGCTACTTCAATTTGTTCTTTTGATGGATTTTTCGTTGTTATTTTTTGCGTCCATATTCCAGGAGTAGCAAATATCTTGGCAATAATTGAGTCTGAGTTTTTAAAATTAAATTTAAGTACTTCATAAGAAATCATAGAAACTACCACCACATGTAAAAGTCTCGTAATTGTTGTCATAGCAATGTTTAAATTTGGAATAAATGGCAAAGTAAGAAGACTGATAAAAACAATCAAAAATAAGAACGACGTACCACATCTAACATGTTCTTTAGGATAATTAGTTACATTGTCAAACTCTAGTGACTGCTTGTCTTCATAGGAAGCTATCGTCATGTGCTCTGCTCCATGATATTCAAATAGTTCTTGAGCATCTTTTGTTCTACCGATTAAATAAATATAAATTATCACTATCAATCCTCGAAATAATCCCTCAATTATTCCTGTACCAATTTGTTCATAATTTATCATTTCAACAAGAAGGCGTGGACCTGCAATGAAAAGCAAAAGGATTGCAATTAGTACTGAGTAAGTAATAACCTTTGACAATAAACTTTCCTCTTCGTCTTCAAATTTGGAATATATTTTTTCAGATAATGTAATTGCCTTAAACCCAACATACATTGAGTCAATTAGTGCGCCAAAACCTCTGATAAATGGAGCTGCCCAAAACTTATTTCTTCTTACGAGAGGAATCCTTGGTTCATAGTATCTATGTAGATTGTCATCCTTGTCTCTTATACCAAGAGACCACCCTTTTGGACTTTGTATAAGAACACCGCCAATTACAGCTTGGCCACCATAAGAAATATCAATATCAGACATAATAAATTAAGAAAAGCTAAGTTATTCTTCTTCTTGAGAAGATACTTCAGCTTTAGGTGCTTGTCGTGTGCTTGTAGATCCGTAACGTTGTTTAAATCTTTCAACTCTTCCAGTAGAGTCAACAAGTTTTTGCTTACCTGTGAAGAAAGGATGGCTTGCACTAGAGATTTCTAGTTTAACTAATGGATATTCATTTCCATCTTCCCATTGAATAGTTTCGTTTGTTTTTATAGTTGAACGAGTTAGGAACGCAAAACCTGCGTCTTCGTCCTGAAAAACAACTTCTCTATAGTCTGGATGTATGCCTTGTTTCATAGTTCTACTTTACAATAATATCTCATCTAATTTATATGATTATTTTGCTTTTGCTACGTCTTTTAAGAAAGCGTCATTGCTCTTGGTCTCTTTTAATTTATCAATCAAAAGCTCTGTAGCGGCTCCACCTTCTAGAGCAACAAGAACTCTTCTTAATGCCCATAAAGACTCTAGTTCTTTAGGAGATACGAGCCTTTGTTCTTCTCTTGTGCCTGAAGGAGTAACATCAATTGCTGGGAAAACTCTCTTATCTGCCAATTGTCTATCTAGGCGTAACTCCATATTTCCTGTTCCTTTAAACTCTTCAAAGATAACCTCATCCATCTTTGAACCTGTCTCAACAAGAGCGGTACCAAGAATTGTTAAACTACCGCCACCTTCGATATTTCTAGCTGCACCAAAGAACTGTTTTGGAGGAGTTAATGCTGTTGAGTCAACACCACCTGATAAAATCCTACCGCTAGCAGGTGTCGCAAGGTTGTGAGCACGAGCAAGACGAGTAATTGAATCTAATAAGATGACAACATCTTTTCCTTCTTCTACAAGTCTTTTTGCTCTTTCAATAGCCAGTCTTGAGACTTGTGTATGTTCATCTGGTGGTCTATCAAATGTTGAATAGACGACTTCTCCATCAACAGATCTTTGCATATCTGTAACCTCTTCAGGTCTTTCATCAACAAGTACTACCATCAAATAAACTTCAGGATTGTTTGAAGTGATAGAATTAGCAATTTCTTTCAATATTGTTGTTTTACCTGCTTTTGGCGGAGAAACAATTAAACCTCTTTGACCTTTTCCAATCGGTGCAATTAGATCAATTATTCTTGGAAGAATTTTGTCTGGGCTTCCTTCTACTTCTAGTTTTAATCTCTCGTCTGGAAACAATGGTGTCAATTTATTGAAATCTACTCTCCTAGCAAGTAACTCTGGATCTGCACCATTAACTGTTTTAGGTTCGATTAGTGCTGGGTACTTTTCTTTTTGTCTAGGCGCACGTATTGGACCGCTAACAAGGTCCCCCTTGCGCATTCTGTACTTCTTGATAACACCAGCTGCAACATATACATCATCTTCGCTTGGCTTATATCCATTGCATCTTAAAAATCCATATCCCTCAGGTAATGTATCAAGAATTCCCTCTCTTACTTCACCTTTTTTAATATCACTACTTCCAGAACTAACAACAGCAGGTGCATCGTCGTCTTTTGATGTGCTTATAACTTCTGGTGTATCTTCTTCAATCGAATCTAAAATTTCATCACTATGATCAACGAGTAAATCTATTAATTTTGCTTTTTGAAGTCCTTTATGTTCAATCCCTAAACTTTCAGCTATAGACCTTAGGTCTGCTACAGGTTTTGATTGTAATTGTGATCTTGCGGACATTTTTTCTCCTATATATAAATCAAATTTGTTTGAAATGATTTGTGAATTGTAGTTGTCTGAAAGACATTCTTATTATATACATATATTTAGTAAATCAACAAGATTTAAAATTAATTACTTTTTATTAATGAAAACGGAACAACAAACATTAACGTAACCAAATAATATACTATTCCAAATATTGCCATTTCGGGAATACCCAAGATAATTGAGAGAGTTAAAACAATTGGAAAGTTTTGGCACAGTGCCTCAATAAGAACCGTTCTGTCATTTACTTTGCTTATATTGGTTAATTTTGAAGTGATGTTTTGTAAAACATATATTGAAAAAATAGAACTAAACACCAAAATGATACTCTCATTGAAATAATTTATTAGTGGTTCTCTCAACTCATATGGACCGGTAATTGTAATTGTTAAAATGTAAACTTTTAAAATCTTATCAAGGATTGGCGAGGTTTTTTTAACTATTCTTATTTCTTTTTTATTAAGGTAAAAACCTAAAATATAAGGTGCAAAAATAAGTAATGCTAGTTGGATAAAAGTTTGAAGAATATTGAAATTAAAATCATCTAAATTCACACTGATCAAACTCAACCATAAAACTGTAGTTAAGGGTGAGACAAGTGAAGTTATTGAGGTTAGCGTAACTGAAAGTGGAATATTACCTTCCTTAAAATGAGTAAGAATACCAGAAATGAATCCTCCTGGAGCCAGAAGTACAACAGCTATTGATAGAGAAAAAATACTGTCATTAAATATCTGAGAAAGAATAAGACCTATTAAAGGAAGTGTTGTGATTTGGAACAAAAGTGCATAAGTAAATGTCTTCCTATCTTTAAAAGTAGTTTGAATACTATCTAGAGACGACTGAGTTCCTAAAAAATAAAAAAGAACAGGAATCATTGGAGGTATTGTTCTCAATGTAATAGACGAATCGATTAATCCCTGTAAATTGTCCATACTAAAGATTTTAATAAGTTTATTTAATTTTTATGGTTTTACAGAAAACTTTAAGTACAGAGGTTTATAAATTCCTGTAAATAAGCATTTTCAGCATCAGAAAGAGACTTTGTTTCTCGATAAAAAACATAATCTCCACCAAAATAAAGTACTAGAGAATCAGCAAAAACCTCTTCACTACCAAAATACTCTTGTGCTTGTTTTCTTTTATTAGTTCCGTCTGGTGCAACACAGTTTCTGTTTAAATAAGAAAATGCATGGGAAGATTCATGAAGAAGTGTATCAAAAGCTCTGTTAGACCTAAAGGCTCTATTTGATACCCATACTGATAACTTCCAATCAGCATTTGTATCTCCATTTTTAAATGTTCCTGCTGAATCCCAAACACCAAATGGACATTCGCCCAACATTTCTACTCCATATAGATGACAGCCATTTATAAATGATATTTTCTCTAATAATGTTTCCTTATATATTTCTGGAAGATTTTGCACTAAAGAATCAAGTAAAGTTTGATTTTCTCCCTCAAATCCCTCAAATGCTGCGTAGACACCTTCATAAGGAATTGGATCTACTGGATTGTTGTCATTTATAGTCACAGA
>CACFIX010000013.1:0-17456 GCA_902566515.1 uncultured Candidatus Actinomarina sp. | reverse complement strand
GTGCAAAATACTTTTTAAAGGAGACGAATTTAATCAATAAATTAAAAAATTATGACATTGGTATCTTTTGTGAAGGAAAATTTGATGAATCATCATTAAAGGGAAAAATAATTGGAGAATTGTTGAAAAACTTTAAAGGACGTAGGTATTTTTTGGGTGGGCAGTATACAGCAAAAACTGAAGATATATTTACAAGCTATTTCCAATGTGGGCCTGAAGGTGTCAGTGATCCAAAAAGCTCATTAGAGATTGCTACAAATGAATTAATTAAAGAAATACAAAAGTATTAATATCTCATTATGACAATTCCTTCACCATGTATAAGTGTTTGTGTAACAGATCCTGGTAGTGATTTATGTTACGGATGTGCAAGAACTACACCTGAAATAGCTAAGTGGTCAAAATTTACAGATGAAGAGAAAAAACAAGTAATTGAAAGAAGCAGATCCAGAATGTCAGGGTGGCAGTTAGAGGCTTTTGATAAGGCCTATAAGGAAATTTTAGAAACAGGTTCCAGTCCAATGAAAAAGCAAAAGCTACAAAACAAACAAGACTAGCTATCTAGTAAAATTTTTTGTGCCCTTGAACTAACAGATTTTCTTTCATCATTCTTTAACTGTTTTGCAATAATCTTAACCTTTGATTTCAATATTTTGTCTGTCTTGGATAATTTTTCTAGGAGTTTTAAACCTTGAACGAGTATCATCCAGTCTTTACTGTTTTCCACCCAGCTCAATGCATTTTTACTAATAATTTTGTATTCTTTATCATCAAAATATGAAATGAAATCATAATAAATTGTAATAAGCCCAAGCTTCACTACATTATGCTCAGACTTTGAAAACTCATCTATGAATCTTTTTTTATTTTTAACAAAAATATGATTATCGTCTTTTATTATTCTCTTTGTTGCATTCATCGCTCTCATTGCAACCAAAGAATTGTTAGAAAAAAAACATAAGAACAATTTATCAATTTCTTTTATATTGTTTTGAATATGTTCTACTACTTTTAATGTCTTTCCAAGTGAGTTTTGTTTTCCTTTGCTTAGCTCAAATTCAAAATCTAATTCCATGACTAAGCCTATTATGAATTTTTACTCACCAATGGAATACTTGCAAGTAGATCATCTGGTATGTCGTCTACTGATCCTACGTAATTACCATATGAACTTAAAAATTCTTCCTGAACTCCTTCATCAGGAAAAATGATATCAAAAATATTTGGATGATTAACAACATTTGGTGCTCCACCACCCCTGTACTGTTCTGCTGATGGATTAATTTCTCTAATCCTTGACCCATTAGGTCCATAGCCATCTTGAGACATCATAATTACTCCATAGTGCCATTCTTCAGGATTTCCACCACCAAGCTGGTTCTCAATATCAAGCTTTACAACTATTACACCTTTGTCTGGTACAACGACAATATCAAATTGATTAGTCACTAATTCTGACTCTCCACTTGGTAGTGACTTCCAAATTTGTGGTTCCCATCCTTCTATCACGATATGATATTCCCAACCAGACCCATCTGGCATTTTTCCAAACCTATAGTTACCTAGCTGTTTTACTCCGGTGTCAGATCCAAAGTCTTTATCAATATACACATCAATTGTTTGAACAGATAGACTTCTTGGAGATCCCCACGGGTTTTTTACAGCACTTAAAATATCAAAATTCATAACAAGACTTCCATCCGCGATACCTGCTGAAAAGCCCTCAAAATCGTAACTTCCAGGTATAAAGACACCGTCCGTTGGATAGGTATATGAACCTTCTCCATGGTCATCTTTAATTGGATCTTTTATATCTAAAAATAGCTCAACATTTGAAACTTCAGGAACAAATAATGCAAGAGGCCTAGATGGCTGGATGTAGGTATCAAAAGAATCTGAATAAAGTCGAAGTTTAATCTTATCTCCGAAACTCAGTGAACCTAATTCACCGAGTGGAATTTTTAGATAAAGTTCATTTCCAAAAGCAGAAACCTCTGTTGTTTCCTTAGTTAAGCAGTTTGTTGAAAATGTTTCTTCTTTAACACTTCCCTCATTAGGTAAATCTCTTTTTGTACACGTAAAATATGAACCATTTTGAAGTTCTTCACCACGATGAAATATTGCCTGAGTAGTTTCAATACCTATAAATTCTTGATTTGAAACTACGCCATCTTTAAATGGAACTGAAGACCTTCTAATCTTTGTTCTGGACGGACTTTCTAAATAGATATCTAGATCAGTATTTTGCCAAGGATTAGATTCCTGCATTGCTGAGGAGGATTTTTGTATAGAAATATATAAATGTTCATCTGAGAATCTATATTGTATTTTTGAAATTGTATCTGAAGTCTCTATTTCTCCAGCATCGCTCCATATCTCTGCATTTGTTGTTCCCTTTACAAGTAAAGCTTGATTTGAATTCAAAATTGAATCTGATTGCTTATCAAATAATTGAGCAGCAGGAGAAATAATAGGTATATCTAAATATGAGGGGGGTTCTTGACCGAGCGATGTATAAACATTTTTAAGAAGGTTTCTAAATGCTGAACCAAAGTAATCATCATTTCCGCTGGATTGATCACTCCCATACCACCAGAACCAATCTGAACCTTCTGCTAGCAGCATATAATCAAACGCCTTTTCTAGTTGTTCTACTGTATATTCACCGGATGCATTCGATCTATCGTAAAAAGCTCTTGTTTTTTGCAAATAATCCCATGCATATGTCTCTTCTGTCTCTCCTATCCATGTAGCAAAATTTGGTTGAAACCAAGATGCTGGAAATACTTTATCTAATTTATCAATTTGGGGCCCATATTTTTCAATATACTCAGTTGGAGTTGTTGTTTTTAACCATTCTGTAGTCGTGAGCGTTTCGTACATTAAGCTTAGAAAGTCTATACCATCATTTTGATAATGCTCCCATGCATTCTCACCATCTAACACGATAGAAACAACAAGTGGCCTATCTAATGTCACACTTACTTCTCTTGCGGCTTCAAGTGCCGTCATCATATCAGCAACTGCCATCTCAGGAGACATTCCGCTGTAAGTAAAACCAACCTGGTCAGAGATAGATAAGTCTCTAAAGAAAATAGCAACATCATCCTGTCTGTTTAGTTGACCATACCATGGTGTGTAAAGGACTTCCGGATTAGTAACGATACCTTTTGTGTTTCTTTTAAATGTTGGGATATCTAAAGACTTAGACAATACATGTTCACCTGTTGCAATCCACTTTATACCTTCTTTAGCAAACATGCCTAAGACTTCTTGTGAAACAGCTCCCTCAGCTGGCCACATTCCTGTAGGTCTTTGACCTAGAAGTTCCTCAGCTAAATCCAACCCTTTCTCAACTTGGATTGCAGCATCTGTGGGTTTACTGAATCTATTTTTTGGCAACTCAGCTCCTATATCTCCTACTGAGGCCAAGTTTGTATCAAATATTAAAGGAAGAATTGGATGTGCATACGGGGTAGTAGTAATTTCAATCTGACCAGTTTTCCACAACTCAGCATGGGTTGGGATAACCTTATCAATTAGTTTTGAATGTTCATTCAACAAAACAAATTTATCATCTTCAGAAAAGTCTCTACCTTTACTAACAAGATTTTTTAATGGTTCTTGTGCTAAATATTTTGGATCTGTCCATGCCAAATTAAATAATAGTTGCAGATCTCTATAGTCTTGATTTGTCCAGGAAGATGAGTTCTGACTAGAATTTCTAAGTTCTACATATCTCGGAAATCGTGCAATTACTTTTGGATTTGTATCAAAAAAACGAGAAATAATAAATTTTTTATCATCTAGAGTCAAAATATCTGCATCGATTTCTGTATAGTACCAATATAAATCTTTTGCACCATTTGAGAAATCTTCAAGTTGTCTTAACAAAACTGGTGTTAAATTAAATGTTGCTTTCATCTCTGGATAGTCAGAAACTAACTCAACCATATCAAGATAATCCTTAGTTGCATGAACTCTCACCCAGGGTCTTGTGTAATAGCCATCATCATTTTTTGTATAAAAAGGCTGATGTTGATGCCACATTAGCATCACATATAACTCTGGCTCTTCTTCAACAATCTCTTGCTCATTCATCATTGTCGTGGTGGTTTTATCAATGACATCATTATCCGCTGATGGCTGAGAACAAAATACAAAAAGTAACATCAAAAGTATGCTGAATTTTTTCATCTTTAAGATATCATAATCTCTATGGTAGAAATTCATAATACTGTTATAAAAGTCTTTGAAGAAAATAAAGAAGCTTTAGAAATTTTTGAATGTAAAGATGAATTCTCAGATACTCAAAACTTCTGTGATTACTACGGATTTGATATTGAAGATTCTTGTAATGCAATTTTAATAAAAGCAAAGAAGCCTGAAGAATTCTATGCAATGTTTTGTGTACTAGGCTCAACAAGACTAGATGTAAATCAAAAAGCAAAAACTGCTATGGGTGCAAAAAGAGTAAGTTTTGCATCTAGAGAAGAAGCAGAAGAAGTAACCAATCAAACATATGGTGGAATCAGTCCTCTAGGATTACCTGATAATATAAAAATATTTATTGATGAAAATGTTATGAGTAGAGAAAAACTATTTATAGGTGCTGGTAATAGAGTATCTAAATTTTTCCTATCTCCAGAATCATTGGTTGATTTAACTGACGCAGAAGTTTTAGATTTAACCTAGGCCAGATCTACATAAGCTGGCTGCTTGAGGAAGTAGTGCTTGTCCATTAAAGCCTGGAAATCTTCCGCCCTGTAAATATGTTCTAAGACTCCCCTTAATATTCTCGAACTCATCTGGATCGAGTGTTTGAGGTTCCAATAGTATCTGTAAACTATCTGGTAATCTTTCCTCTAAAAATTCCCTTTGATAACTATCTAAATTATCAACATACTCTGAAAGAAGATTTACAGACACCTCATAGCTGTCAATGACTTCGACACAATTTTCATATTCGATTTTTGTAAGAGGGCTTGTGTCAACTTCATAATCTGCTCTGTATTGAAAAAACAAAACTATTGCAATAAATATTAAAAGTGAATACAGCAAAAACTTTAATGGAAAAAGAACAATCTTTTTTACAGGCCAAAGTACTAACTTAAATAATCTTTTAAACATATATTTTTTAGTTTAATGCTATGACGAGACACTGACATGCACCGCCTGATTTTAAAAACTCTGAAACATTTGCAACTTTAGAAGTTAATCCAAGATTCTCAACTGCTTTTATGGCATCTATGTTTTCGGATGGAAAAATAACTGTATCTTCTATAACAACTGCATTACAAGCAAGCTCGTTGGCATCGTTCTCAGATACAGGTATCAATTCAAATAATTCAGAAAATGCATTTAAAGAATTATCTTTAAAAGCCTCTGGATAGAAAATTGCATGACCATTAGAGAAATGTTGAAAACAGGTATCTAAGTGATAGAACTTTTCTTGGGCTAACTCTACAATGACTGGTTCTAATTCAAAATGTTCTGCAATATAAAGTAGTGCCTCTTTATCACTTCTTACTCCATACGATCCAACAAGATAGTCTCCATAAACAAAGGCATCTCCCCGACCCTCAAATTTATAATCAGAAGGGATTCTTGAAACATTGTACTCATTTTCTTCAAACCATTTGAGATAAATTTCCTCTTCACCCCTACGCTCTTCAAATTTGAAATTAGCGATTAACACATCGTTTCCTTTGATTATTCCTGAGTTTGCAGTAAAAACTAAATCAGGATGGTTTTCATTTGGAGGTACTACCTTTACTTCTGCTCCTGCTTCCTCAATTGTTCGTTTAAGACCATTCCACTGATTTTTTGCTAGTTCAAGGTCAACATTTGTTCCTGGAACCATCCAAGGATTTATTGCGTATTCAACTTTAAAATACTCTGGGGAACTCATTAAAACTATCTTTTGAGACATAGGCACAGTTTACATTTTTATACATTAAATGTATATTTTTTCATATGAAAGAATATTCTTTTGCTTCTATAGACAGTGACCTAGCTGCTAAGTGTCATGAATTAAATGAAAAGAACGTACCCAATGTTGGGTCTCGCTCTTTAGAGGGATTAACAAATTCTATCGAAAACTCAGACTATAACGAAGCTATTGTTTTTGATAATAAAGTTATTGGATTTGTGGTTTGTTTCCAAGACAATGATTTAACAAAATCTTATATGAAGAAAACTGAACATAAAAACTTTAAAGAAATTAGTAATAGAGTTAATAATTTTTTGTACATCGACAGAATTGCTGTGGATGTTAAATATAGAAACAATAAGTTAGGAACAAGTCTGTATGAAAATATATTAAATTTTGCAAAAGAAAATTCTTTAGAATATTTAACTGCTGAAATAAACCTGCTTCCATCTGTTAATGAAGCCTCTTTCAAATTTCATGAATCTTTTGGTTTTGAAGAATTTGGAAGTGTAAAATATTCTGAAGATTATGAGGTCTCATTACAAAAGCTAGTAATAAATAGTTAGAATACATTTATGCAATTTGAATTACCTAGGCGACATAGAAAAAGTTTTGAAGCATCAACAAAAAAGAAATTAAATACCAAATTTAATAAAATAGAATCTCTTGAAATTTTTGAGACTATAAAGAAAGAATATAATAGTAGTCCAGTAACATTTGGTTCTTCGTCTGGTAAAAAAGAAGCACTATTAGAACTACTAATTATTACTGCGAGTCAGATAGCAGCAGAATACAAAGACTGTGATGTTGTGCTAAATCAGGGGGTTCCTGAAATTAAAAAGGTTAGATCATCATGACAAAGTTAATTATTGATGCTGACACCGGATCAGATGATGCAGTTGCCTTGTTAATGGCATATCGCAATTTACCAGAAGATAAAATACTTGGTGTTACAGTTGTTGCAGGAAATGTCCCACTTGAACAGGGATTAATAAATACAAGTTATGTAAATGAACTTTGTGAAGTACAAATCCCAATATATAAAGGAGCAGAGAAGCCCTTAGAGAGAAATTACATTGAAGTCCATGATTCAGATGAATCAACAAAAATAGCTCTCAGCTATGGAAATGATTCTACTTCAGCACAAAATGTACATGGTGTAGATGGCTTAGGTGATATTGGTATTAAGCCCCAAAACCATAAAATTGAAGATTCGTCTGCACAAGATTTCTATAAGCAAATTTTGGAAGAACAGGAAGAAATTGAAATCGTAACTTTAGGGCCTTTGACAAATATTGCTGGTTTGGTACAAAATAATTCTGATAAATTAGGAAAAATAAAACACTGCTACATTATGGGTGGAAGCTCAAATGCATTAGGAAATATTACTAAGTTTGCTGAGTACAATTTCTGGGTAGACCCTGAGGCTGCAGATATTGTACTAAACTCTGGAATTCCAATTACAGTAATTGGTTGGGATCCATCATTATATGATGCCATGATAGATACAGAAAAAATTCAGGAAATAGAATCTATTGGTACAAAATATTCCAAATTTACCAATGATATTCAAGTTGTTCTAAGGGAAATGATGAAAGATATATTTGGAAGTGATAGTTATGACTTGCCTGATCCATTAGCAATGTCGGTTTACTTAGATAATGAAATTATTAGTCAATCTGCCCAAGTAAATGTAAGAGTTGATACAAGAGATGGAATGACAAGAGGTGGTTGTGTTCTTGATTATCTTAATTTAGAACCTGATTCACCAAAAGTGCGAGTAGTTCAGAGATGTCATGGAGACAAGTTTTATAATCTTTTAAAGCAAAGTCTTGCTTAATGGTTTCAAGCTCTGCAGTAATAGAGTTAATAATTCTTCAAATTAGTGTCGCTTTTAGCCCTGGTTTAATAATTGCTCTAATTGTTAATGAATCTGTACAAAAAAGTAGAAAAAATGGACTTCAAGTAGCAGGGGGTGCAGCAACAGGGGCAATTTTTATTACAATCATTACGGCTGGAGTTGTCACATTTGTTTTTAACTTAATTCCTCAAATTTTAACCATTATTTATATCGTTGGAATTATCTACATTTTATACAAAGGCATCGATACTATTAGATCTAGTGTCGAGACCCAAAGTAAAGCTATTAGTAGTGGATCATTTAATGCAGGAATGAAACTAAACCTCATTAATCCAAAGATGTGGGTATTTTATCTTTCTGTGTTACCTATTTTTGTTACAGAAAGTGGAAATGTATTTTTACAGTTAATTTACTTAGGGATTGTAACTATTTTTGTTAACCTCATTGCAGATGTTAGCTATGCATTCATGAGTAGTTACTTTTTCCAAACTTCTTCAATTAAAACAAAGAAGCTAATAAATACAATTAGTGGTATTTGTTTAGTCTTAATTGGAATCTATCTATTTTTTAGTAGATTTCTTTGAACCTTTAGCGTCATCATCTTTAAATAATTCTGCCACTGCCCCAATGCTTCCAAGTGTTGCTGAAAGATCTGCAGGTAAGAATATCTTTGTTGCCTTACCGTTCGCAACTTTTTCTAAAGATTCAAGATACTTAATTGCAATTAAGTCATTTGTTGGATCACCTTTATGAATTGCATCAAAAACTTTTTCAATTGCTTCTGCCTCACCTTCAGCGATCGCAATTTTTTCATACTTCTGTGCATCAGCAACTTGCTTCAATGCTTCAGCTTCACCAGTAGCATCAAGAACTTGTGATTCTTTTCTACCTTCTGCTGTAAGAATAGCTGCTCTCTTTTCACCTTCAGCTTCTGTTACAACAGCTCTTCTATCTCTCTCAGCTTTCATAACTTTGTTCATAGCATCTTGAACGTCTTGAGGTGGATCGATTCTTTGAATTTCGACTCTTACAACTCTTGTTCCCCACTTATCAGTAGCTTCATCGAGAATTAATTTAAGAGAGGTATTAATTGTTTCCCTTGAAGTTAATGCAGCATCTAACTCAAGGTCACCAACAACATTTCTTAGGTTAGTTTGTGCTAATTTTGTAGCTGCAGTAATGAAATCTCCTACGTTATAAACGAGTTTCTTAGGGTCAGTCGGTTCATAGTAAATAACAGCATCAACTGTAATAGTTACATTGTCTTTGGTAATAACTTCTTGTGGAGGAACATCTATAACTTGTTCTCTCATATCAACGATAATAATTCTCTCAAGTCCAGGTATTACTATATTCAATCCTGAACTAGCCTCTCTGTTAAACTTACCTAATCTTTCAACTAAGCCGGTTTCAAAGGGTCTAATAATTCTGAAGATTCTAAAAAGTATTACCCCTAGGAATACAATTATTAAAATCCATCTTACTAATCCAAATATAAATTCCATACTTTTATTTTACTCCTCGTTCGTTTGTACTTCTAATTTTGTACCATTGACATTTACTACTTTTACTTCAGTACCTGCTGGAATTCTTTTATCTAATGATACTACTTTCCAGTCATCACCATATACATGCTGAAGTGTTGGATCATATTTATCTAATTCTTCCGTTGTGACAAAGGTTGTACCTATATATTTATTTACACCTTCAGAAAAGTTTTCTGATTCTTCTTTTTTTCCTCTTCTTGGACCAAATATTTTTACAGAAATATATACCCCGACAATACTAAATACGACAAATGTTCCAAGCTGAATATCCTGACTATCGGTAATAAGTGAGGCAATGCCTGCGGAAAACGCTCCAATTGCAAAAGGTAACATGAAAAAGGTTGTTACTAATAATTCGGCAAGTACTAAAACCGCAGCAGCAATGAACCAGATTTGTGTCATACTGACAATCTAACTATCTTGATTGTCCATTTCAAGTTGTTCTTGTTCAAAACGATTTAATGCTAATAGAAACATTACAAACAATATTGAAGATCCGATTAAAAAAGTTATAGGAAGAATTCTTATTTCAAATGCATTTAGTCCATCAATTGAAGCCGGTGCTGGACCTCTTGGTGCGTAAAGAATAAAAAATATTGAGTTGATTACACCCCAACCAAATATTGCTGCTCCAGTAATTAAAAAACCTAGTCTTTTTCCCAGGTTTGTGGCATTTAATAAAAATGTGGAACCAGCAAACACAATTAGAGAACCTATAAACATTATGATTCCTGTAACTAACAGGTTAGACGAGAGAAGAGATCTCATTATTTCACGCATCAGGTTCCATTCCTCTCAAATAGTCAATAATTAATTCTATATCTGATTGAGGAAGAACAGCACCAAAACCTGGCATTTTTCCTCCTCCTACACCATTAACTCCGTATGCTTTTCCGTTTACAGAGCCTTTGATAATGAAGTCAATAAAGTCTTCCCTTTGCTTAAACTGAATATTTACTCTTCCTGCTCTTAGCGCAGGTCCCAATCCACCTGAAGCAATCTCTTTTGTGTATGCTACACCAGCTGAATAACCAGCGGTGTGACATCTTGCACAGTATGCATTGAATAATCCAACTGCTCTTTTAGCCTTTTCGACATCACCTTCGAAAGTTGAGTCTGCAATTTCATCAAATGAAACTTCCCACAACTTCTCTTCAAGAGCTTTTTCTAAGAAAGCAAGACCAGTCTCTGCCTCATTTAAAAACTTGTCATATCCCTCTGAAATTATTGTAATGTTGATAAGTTCTGATTCTAATTGTGATAAAAATCCATTTGCCACTGACTTATCTTTTCTCCCCGGAATAGACTCTTCATTATCTGGATCAAGATTCAATATTGACGTACCAAGTATTTCATTTACATTTGCACTATATGTTGATATATCTACTTCTACTGAGTCGCTTAGACCAT
Source organism: uncultured Candidatus Actinomarina sp. (assembly GCA_902566515.1). Taxonomy (GTDB): domain Bacteria; phylum Actinomycetota; class Acidimicrobiia; order Actinomarinales; family Actinomarinaceae; genus Actinomarina. The sequence continues at coordinate 6,706 of CACFIX010000013.1, read as the reverse complement.
CTTCATCTGTATCTATTCCACCTTCTTTAGAGAGTAGAGCAGAAATATCTTCAACAGCTTTTTGTACAACTGGCAATTTTATTGGAGAATCTTTTACACTTTGGATTAATTCTTTTTGTCTCGCAATTTCATTTTCTACAAGTAACTCAGAAGTTTCAAGACGTAATAATGAACTGTTAATGTTTGCATCTATCGTCGCCAATTCTTCATTCTGTGGAATTTGGAAATGGTGCATATATTCAATTAAGTCATCTAACTGGCCGTCATTCATTGGTCCTCCACCTTCGAGGCCCCATGCGGGCATAGGTGAATTGGCACGGCCATAAATTAACCAATATCTTACTTCATCATCATCGTATCTAAAAAATACATTATTTATTGCTGGTGCTTCCCAGGTAACGCTAATTCCACTTCTTTTTTCTACATAAGAAGCTGCACCACCTGAACCATCTACACCATGACAGTTTCCACACCCAAACTCTTCATAGAGGTGTTCTCCGCGTTCAACTGAGACTTCATCAAATTCAACAACAAATTCTTGTTGTCTATTTTGTTCTCCTAGGTAATAAAGTGGAATCATTATTGTCAAAAGAGATGCGAGGAGAACAGCAACAGTTAATGTTCTATCTAGCGTTTTTGTTTCAAGTTCATCATCATTTCTATATTTTGATAAATTAGGGGCTATATCTTTAGCTTTGCCAGAACCCCTAAAACCAGCAGAAACAAAAAATGCGAGGCCACCAATGATACCTAGTGCAATTAATGTAATGAAAAGAGAACTAGACAACTTTTATTCCTCCGTTGTTAATGCAATACAAGAAAGACCTTGTGGGTACTTGACTGACATCCCAGGTGCTCTTGGAGATTCAATAATCGTTCCAGTATCAATAATTAATCTTCCAGATACATTTGCTACGTTGAATCTATCTAAATTTCTTGGAGCTGGGCCAGCAAAGTATTCACCAACCATATTATATTTTGATCCATGACAAGGACACTCAAATCCTTGAGATGAATTACACCATGGAACTCTGCATCCGAGATGAACGCATCTTTGATAAACAGCCACTAATCCATCTGTAACAGTTGAACCTGAGGCAAACTGAGAATTAGCTGCAGCAGATTCACTAAGCGGAAGAATATATGCTCTAGCTGCAGGAATAAATGCAGGTATAACAGATCCATCTGCTTGAAATATTTGGTTTTTTATTTCTTCAATTGACCCAGCATCAATTTTAGAACCAAAACCACCTGAGACTTTTGGCCATATAAAACCTAGATAAGAGATAAGTTGTATGCCTGCAAAAGCACCGAATGAAATTCTTAGAGCTTTAGTTAGAAACTGTCTTCGGTTTATACCTATTTCTTCTTCAGATAACTCCTCATATATTTCTTTTTCTTCTAATTTAACAGCACCGTCAGATGGAACTTCTTGTTCTTCTTCTTCATCAATAATGGTTTCTGTGTCACCTTTTGGTAATTCTGGCTCGAGAAAATTTGTTGCTGATTTATCTTCTTTTAATGCTTTCTTTTCAACATTTTTTTTCCAATTGAGATTTTTAGGACCTCGTCCTGTGACAATCACTACAATGCCAATAATTCCTAATAAGCCAACTAAAGCAAACCCTGCAAACGATAATTCAACTAAGGTCATTCGAAGTGAATCCAGTCAAGCAAATCATCAAACCATATTCCGTCAATCCATGGATACGTCCAGTTCCATCCTGGTCCTCTGAAAAGCACACCGATGATAGTCAAAACTCCAGCACCAGCTAAGAAAAAGGTATAAAACATAATTGCAAATTTTCTTTTAGAAGGATGAGTTTCTGGATTTCTATCAATATAAGGAAAGGCCATCCAAAGTACTACGCCTAAGATTAGTGGAATCATAACACCTGCGATTTGTGGATCCCAATAAGATAATAATTCTTGCAATCCCAAAAAGTACCAAGGAGCTTTTGCTGGGTTAGGTGTAACGTTTGGGTTGGCTTCTTCAAGCAAAGGTGCTTGTAATATTGCTGATAATAATATTAAAAATGCTGTCATTGCCATAAGAGATACAAACTCTGGGAGCATTAGGTGTGGCCAGGTATTTACTTTATCAACTGGTTCAGCTACTGGCTTTTGAATTGGTTTAGCTTTTACAACCGTAAGAAGTCGTTGTGTTACTTTTACCTCAGGCGCAAAATCTACCTCTTCGGGTGTTTCAGCTGCAGGAGTTTCAGCTGCAGGTGTTTCATCAATAACTTTTACTTCTGGTTCTTTGGCAACAACTGTTGGCTCTGTTTCACCTTTCATTTCAGCTAATGCTTGCTCAACACTAATTCCAAGTGCTTTAGCTCTTGCTTCTGCAGATCTAATTAATAAATGTTCTGGGATATCTACCATATTTGTTTCCTACAACGGTCCTGAGATTCCGCCATCTTTACGAACTCTCCAAAAATGAACAGCCATAAAGATAACAATGATAAATGGTAAAAAAAGCACGTGTAGTACATAAAACCTTAATAATGTTGCAGTTGTAGCTTCAAGACCGGCAAAGAGGCCAAATTTAGCTTGTGCACCGATAACAGGCGTGTAGCCAGCCATATTACCTCCTACTGTCACAGCCCATATTGCTAATTGATCCCACGGCAATAGATATCCTGTAAATGAAAGCAGTAAAGTTAGAAGCAAAAGAATAACTCCAATGACCCAGTTAAATTCTCTAGGCGCTTTATATGCGCCATGGTAAAAAACTCGAGACATATGAAGAAAAACTACTAGAACCATCAAGTGTGCTCCCCAACGATGCATGTTCCTAACTAACGAACCAAATGCAATACTTGTTTGTAGGTTTTGTATGTCTACGTAAGCAAGTTCAGTTGGACGAAAATAAAACATTAGCCAAATACCAGTAATAGTTAAAACAATAAATAAGAAGAAGCTCAATCCACCTAAGCATAAGGTATAAGATAGACGTACTCCATGTCTCTTTACTTTTACAGGATGTAAGTGATACAAAACATTGTTCATAACAACATATGATCTATTTCTAGGACTATCTACATACCCTTTTCTGAATGGTGAACCAGGTCGGAAAATACTAGACATTAATTTTCCGCCTCTAAAGCTATCAGCAGCACTGATTCTTGCTTCTTTAATCTTGTCTCGTAAAGATAATTTCTGCATTATGTAATTTTAAAGCCTTCCATATATATAACCATGTCTGTCACTTCTTTGACCAGAATCTTCATCCCAAGGAGCTTGGTAGATTCCATTTTCAACTGCTTGGTCTGCTAGAGACCCTGCAAACTTTCCAAGTGAAATAACCCCAGTAGGACATCTATCTACACAAAGTGCACATCTGGTACAAGCGTCCTCATCAACAACAAAAAAACCAGGTTCCTCTGAAGCATCAGGAGACTCTACATTTATTGAATCTTCAATAGCTTCAACAGACAAATAATGAATACACTTCCATGGACAAATATCTACACATCCTTCACATAGAATGCACTCAGACTCATCTATATGTAAAAACTGTTTCGGTCTAACTCGAGAAGCTACTTTTTCTGCTTCAACCATTGCAAGATTGTATTTTTTTTCAAACTCAGGCATCTCTATAAGAACTTCTGATTTAGGCATCTTGTTCCACCCTTACAACTTCTTTTCCATAGTCGGAAATTCTAGATTTTGATTTTTCAACTTTATCATTTATATCTTGAATCAGATAAGCAACTACTAAGCCTGCTATTAAAAAGTTTGTAGAAATACCTAACTGAATTAGATCTTTCAGTGCAGCAAAACTTAACCCAATTTCATTGTTCAAGAATAATATTGGTGGAAATTGAATAAACTCTCTTTGACCAGTCCATTCAAGAGGACCCTGAGATAAGTTAAGCCATTCTGAGGGTACGATACCCAGCAAAATAGACATTTCAATCCAAGTAAGGAAAGCAAAATAAGTAGCTTTAGCCCAAGTTAATTCTTTATCATTCCAGACAATCAAGACAAGACCCAGTAGTAAAAGCTGGCTTGCACCAAAAGCAATTAGCTGACCAATTGTTTGTGGTAACCAGCCTCTGGGAATCCAATTAAAATAATCAATAACTTCACCTTTTGGAAATCCTGCAAAGTGTGCGATGATAACTCCAATTGTCATTCCTCCTATACCAGAGACAATTGAAATTAAACCTATTCTGTATCTAAATTTGTAAATTGTATAAATCAAATTTCCTCAAACCTTACCTATATATTTTATCCTAAGATTGAAAAAAAATATAAATTGATTTCAATATCTTTTTCAAACATTTATCTTATAACGAGAAACATTTTTGAATATAATAGTAAAGTCAAAATGAATAATAGCTAGGCTTATGAAATTAAAATTGATTCCAAAAAACGAACAGGAGCTTTCAAAACTTTTTGTTCTAATTTTTCCATTAACCCTTTTATTGTCATCATCTATATCTTTTCTTAGAGATGCATACTTTACATTTGCTAACTTAATCCCAAATAACAAAATTTTTAACTATGGGTTCCTAGACACACTCTACAACCAAGCAACCTATGGGCTGCTTTTTGCTACTTGCGTCTGCTTATCTTTCACTTATTTATTTTCAAAATCTCTTGGAAGAATTGCTGTGCTTTTTCCGCTTTTATTTCTAACATTATTAGGTCTTGTTGGTACAGAATTTTTAGACCTTCTTTTCAGCTTTTTTTATCAAGATAGAATTAATTTAACAGGAAATAGTTCGTTATTAATTATTCTTAAAATACTTGTTGGCTTTGGATTATTTGGGCTAGCTTCATTAAATTTATTAGCTAAAAAAGAAAGTTCAATTTTTGCAAGTGCTCAATTCATATATGGTGCAATAGTTTTTTATTTTATTTCACTACTTGTATCTCGTTCAGAATTAGTTGTATTTACTGATTCTTTAATGATTGCTTCGCTTCATAATTCAACACATATATATGTGGGTGTATCATTTATTTTTCTTGCTATTGTTCATTTTTTAATGACGAAGCCTTTAGGAGCAACTCTTTTTAATAAAACGCTTACAGCAATTACCTTTTGGGGTTTCTTGTTTCTGCTTCCATGGACAAACTTTAAGTATTACTTTGGATCTATAATTCCCAATTGGCTTGAGAATGTATCTATCTATCTTTCACTAAGTTTATTAATTCCTCTTCTTGCATTTTCAGTAAATTATGTAAAGACAATACAGACAAAAGAAGATGAGGGTAATAAGTCATCTACTTTAATGAGCTTTTCCGTTATGTTGTTTTTAATTACTAATTTACTTCACATTATTTCTAGCTTTGAAAACATACTTCCATTAGTTGGGCTGACTAATTTTCAATATGTAATAAATCAGGGATATATTGGATCTTTAATTTTTGCTACAATTTCATTTGTCTATTATCTTATTCCCAAGCTTTTTGGAAGGTCAGTCAAATATTCAAGACTTGAGGATTTAATCTTTTCCGGAATTAAGTTTTTATATCCAGTTTTACTAATCAACAATTTTCTTATTGGAGTAAATTCTGGATATTCTTGGAATGCTGGAGCAAATGCTGGAAGCCCCACAATCTACGGTGAAGGCTTCAGTATATTATGGAGTGTTGTAAGTATTAACTACTCAGCTAATACTTTTATTTCACTTTTACTAATGACGTTATCGTTTTTATTTTTTATTTCAGTCGTAAGGTCAATTAGTTCTGGTGATGTAACAACAGTTGAAGAAATGGTTTTTAGCAATGAGTGATTTAGTAAATAAAGTAGCTGAATTATTAAACGCACCAGTTGACCTTGTGCAGAGATCAGCAGAGGCACGAGCACAGGCGTCTGGCGTCTCTGTTGAAGATGTATTAAATTCATGGGCTGGTGGAGAGAGTGTTGTTGCAAGTTCAGCACCTGCACCGAAAGAGGAAGCTCCTGTTGAAGAAGTAAAAGAGGAAGATCCTGTTGAAGAAGTAGTTGAGGATACTCTAGAGGAAACAACTGAAGTAGAAGTTGTCGAAGAAAGAGAAGCTCAAGACGTTAGTGAGGAAGTTGTTGAGGAAGTTGTTGAGTTAAAAAATGAGAGTTCATTGGCGTTTATCAGTGGCGTCTTGTTAATTGGAATATTTACATTTATCTTTGCCTTTGTGATTCCAAAGAATCAATCAATAAGTGCAGTTGAAAGCTCTCTAAACAATTCAGTAAGTGTAACTAGTGAAGTGTTGAGAGGGGCAGAGATATATGGCGAACTAAATTGTCAATCGTGTCACACTCAAAACGTAAGAACTTTAATTCCTGATACTCAAAATGGTAAAGTTCTCAAAAACAAATACGCAAATACAGCACTTATTAAAAATGTAGGTACTATTCGCTTGGGACCCGATCTCTCAACAAATGGTACAAGAGAACCAACTAATAATTCCCAATGGCTAAAAAGATATCTAACTGACTCCTCTTCTGTAAATAGGGATATTCCACACCCAAACTATGGATTCCTAGACGACAATGATTTGGAGTACCTCGTAACCTATTTACTATCATTAGGAGAAGTAAATGAGTGATTTAGTAAATAAAGTAGCTGAATTATTAAACGCACCAGTTGACCTTGTGCAGAGATCAGCAGAGGCACGAGCACAGGCGTCTGGCGTCTCTGTTGAAGATGTATTAAATTCATGGGCTGGTGGAGAGAGTGTTGTTGCAAGTTCAGCACCTGCACCGAAA
>CACFIX010000012.1:0-19355 GCA_902566515.1 uncultured Candidatus Actinomarina sp. | reverse complement strand
TTGAAGAATTTAAATTATCTAAGTTTGAAATTTCAATCAAGACTTCAATAGCAGAAGTTGAGATTGTTGAAAATAATAATGAAGACTGTACTTTTTCAATTTGTTCAACTTTACTTAATTCTACTATTTCGACTATTGATTGAGGATTTTCTGGATTACTTTCATTGTCAGTAATAAGTACCTCTTCTGTTCTAGCTTTTATGACTGTAAGAAACATTTCAGTAATTCCATCAATAACTGAAACATTAATTTTGCTTTCAATCGAATAAACGGGGGCAACATCATTTCTTGCATCTTCTTTTAATTCTTCAGTTTTTTGCTCATCGATAACAGATAGAAACCTGGGAGCAGAAAAAGACGCTGGTGATTCATCTCCTACTTCAATCTTTATTACTTGGTTTTCTGGAAAAATTGAAAAAGAAATAAACCATACTGCTGCAGAAAATAAAATAATATAAAATATCTTTCTAAAGTGAGTTATGTAGGTATCCATTATTTATCAGGAAATACTTCTAAAATCTTTGATACTATTTTATTTCTTACGATATCAGAATTTTTAAATTCTACTACTGATATTTCTTCTATATTTGATAAAGATTTTCTTGTTTTTTTTAAGCCTGAAAAGTCTCTATTATGAAGATCAATTTGGGTTTCATCACCAGTAATTATCATTTTTGAGTCTTCACCTAATCTTGTTAAAAACATTTTAATTTGGCTTACGGTTGCATTTTGCGCTTCATCTAAAATTATGCATGCATTGTTTAGTGTTCTACCTCTCATGTATGCCAAAGGAACAATTTCAATATTTCTCTTTTCAATTAAATATTGTAAAGTTTCATTACCAAAAAAATACTCTAATGAATCAAATAAAGGAACTAAATAAGGATCTATTTTCTGAGACAAATCCCCTGGAAGATACCCAAGCCTCTCGCCTGCTTCTACAGCCGGCCTAGTAAGTACTATTTTTTTAATTTTTTCATCTGTATACATTTTGACGGCGCTTGCGACTGCTAAAAAAGTTTTCCCAGTACCGGCTGGACCAATTCCAAAAGTTATAGTTGAATTCTCGATTGTTTCAATATATTTAAATTGTGTAACATTCTTAACCTTAATTGCTTTTGATCCAATAATTGATATATTGTTTGATGAAGAGACATTACTAATATCTTTTGATTCAATATTTGATATTAATTTTAAATCTTCAATCTCAATAATCTCGCCTCGATCAGCCATTGATAACATTTCATCAAGAATTTTCATAATATCTGCTGTCTGTCCATTGTCACCTGATATATAAACCACGTTACCTTTGACATTAATTTTTATTTTTTTAAATTTATTTTTTAAATATTTTAAGTTTTGGTCATTAACGCCAAAAATATTTACAAGCTCTTTGTCAACAGGAATAATTTTTTCAATACTCATCAAATATTTTTAAGTTTTTCTCCACCTATCAAATGAAGGTGTATGTGGAATACTGTCTGCATTGCATCTGAATTAGTATTAAAAAGTAATCTATATCCGGAATCATTAATATTATATTTTTTTGCTAAATCTTTTGCTACTAATATCATTTTTCCTAGTAAATTTTGATCTTCTAAAGAAGTTTCATTGATCGTCTCAATCTTCCTTTTTGGAATTACCAATATGTGAACTTTTGCAACAGGATTTATATCATTTATTGCAAATATTTCATCATCTTCATAAATAATCTCTGAATCGAGTTCTCCAGATAATATCAATTCAAATACTGATTTTTGTTCCATATGTTTTACATCATTAATGATACTGCAGTTATTGCAGCAGTTTCAGTTCTCAGACTAAATTCTGAAATCTTTATTTTGTACTGAAATTTTGATAATTCTTCATCTGTCCAACCACCTTCAGGACCAATTGCGAAATTATTCAGTTTTTCGGTCTTTTTATCAAAGCTTTCTCCACTGATATCAAAACATGTAGTAAAAACAGAAAAATTTATATTTTCAGGAAAAAATAGTTCAGGTAAATATGCTGAGCCTGACTGTTCTAAAGCAGAAACTACCCACTCTTGAATCTTAGATTTGCTGTAATTTGTATTTTGAGTATTTTTAGTGATACCTATGTAAATCTCATTAACGTTTAATTCCGTCAATTTTTCAATTAAAAATCTAAATCTATTTTTTTCTCTTAAATAAGGTACAAATATTTTTAAACTATTTTGCCGTTGATGCAATCTTGAATTTTTTATTTCTACATAATTATTAATAAGATTTCCATAAGAGATAAGTCCTTTTCCATCGGATATATTAACTTTATCTCCATCTCTAAGTCTTAATACTTGATTCAAATGATGTAATTTTTTATCAGAAACTTCAACACACATATTGTTATTTGAATTTTCAATGTAAATCGTCGGAACAAACATTATTGTTTCAAAAAATCCCTAAAAGCTTCTTTTGGTACATTGACTTTACCAATTTGTCTCATTTTTTTCTTTCCCTCTTTTTGCTTTTCAAGAAGCTTTCTTTTTCTTGTTACGTCACCACCGTATAATTTAGCTGTAACATCTTTTCTTAAAGCTTTAATTGTTTCTCTCGCTATTATTCTAGATCCAACAGCTGCCTGGATTGGAATATCAAATTGTTGACGAGGGATTAGTTCAGATAATTTTTTAACCCTATTTCTACCAACAAATTCTGCATTGTCTTTGGCGAGAATAGAACTAAATGAATCAATTATTTGTCCGTTAACCAATATATCAAGCTTGACTAAATTCCCTTTTTCAAAATCTAAAATTTCATAGTCTAATGATGCAAACCCTTGCGAAATAGATTTTAAATTATCATAAAATCCACTGACAAGTTCAAGTAATGGTAGTTTGTATCTAACCTTGACCATTGATGTACTCAAATAATTTAAATCTTCCTGAGTACCCCTTTTTTCACTAAGTAATTGCATAATTGAACCTAAGTATTCTTTTGGAAACAGTAGATTAACCTCGCAGTATTTTTCCATTAAATGCTTTATGTCAGTATATTTCTCAATTTCACTTGGATTACGAATTATTATCTCCGAATCGTTATTTCTAACAATTTTAAATTCAACAGAAGGAGGAGTAACAATTAAAGACAGGTCAAATTCTCTTTCAAGTCTTTCAATTACAATTTCCAAATGTAATAAACCTAAAAATCCACATCTAAATCCGAAACCAAAAGCCGATGATGTTTCAGGTTCATAATAAAAACTTGCGTCATTTAGTACATATTTGTCTAGTGAATCCCTGAGTTTCGTATAGTCATCTGAGTCTGAAGGAAATACGCTTGAAAAAACTGTTGGTTGTGGTTCCTTATAACCAGATACTATTACTGGACTTTCATCTTCGTCAGAAACTAAAGTATCACCAACTCTTATCTGAGATAACTCTTTTGCTCCTGTAATGATATATCCCACTTCTCCCGTTTTTAAATTATTTGATGGTACAAAATCTAAATCAAAATAGCCCATCTCAGATGGTTCAAAAGAATAATTCGAATTTACAAGTTTAAGTTTTTGATTTGAATTAATTTCATCACCAAAAACACGCACTGATGCAACAACACCCCTATAAGAATCAAAAAAAGAATCGAAAATTAATGCATTAACTCCATCTATTTTCTTCTCCGGAGGGCTAATTAAATGCGGAAGTTCAAATAACAAATCTTCCACCCCTTCTCCAGTTTTTGCAGAAATATGGAATATCTCATTTTCTTTAGATCCAATTAGATTAAAAATTTGTTTTTTTGCATTTTCAATATCAGCATCAATAGAGTCAATTTTATTTAAAACAGGAATAATTTCTAGACCTGCTTCAATTGCAGCATATGAGTGTGCAAAAGTTTGGGCTTGGATTCCCTGAGTTGCATCAACCAATAGAATAGCTCCATCACAGGCAATTAGTGCTCTAGAGACTTCATAAGAAAAATCTACATGACCCGGTGTATCAATAAGATTTAAAGTCAAATCTTCAAATTGCAATCTTATTGGTTGAGACTTTATTGTTATCCCTTTTTCTCTCTCTAAATCCATACTGTCAAGTATTTGATCTACATGTTCGCCTGGTTTAATTAATCCTGAAATTTCAATGAAGCGATCTGCTAATGTTGATTTACCATGGTCTACATGAGCAATTATCGAAATATTTCTTAGATTTTTATTATGTAACATATTTACTAAGTTAATATCTTATATACCGAAAGGTTTTACATGGCAAATATTAATTCACAAAAAAAGAGAATTCGACAAGATTCGAAAAGAAATGTTCGTAATAAATCACTTAAAAGTGAGTTAAAAACTACATTAAAATCAATCGAAAATGGTGATGTTTCGTCAGAAACTAAGAATCAAGCATTGAAATCACTTGATGTAGCGTTCTCTAAAGGTGTAATTTCTAAAAATTACAGAGATAGAAATAAATCTAGAATCTCAAGTCTGTAGTTTTTGCTTCATCGCAATAATAAATCTTTTAGAATTTTCTTGATTATAAGTTGATTCAACTAATTTTTTTTCAATTTTATAAATATATTTAATTGAATCGTCAATGTTATCAGAACTAGTTTTTTTAAGAATGGTTTGAGCTTTTTTATATTTATAATCTTCTTTCTCTTTTAAAACCTCTAAAACATCTTTTTTATCAGATGATGTCAGTAGTTTTAATCTGAAAATCTCTTTAGAGAAAAAGTTTAAAAACATTCTAAAATTTGACTCTGTCTCTGTGAAAAACGAAAGTAATCTTTTATCTATTTTTTTCCTATTATCAAAAATTGTATTAGAAAGATCCCATGGAAAAAATTCAACAACATTTTTTGAATTATGAATGATTTGTAATGATTTAATTTCTTGGAATTTACTTAAATTAGATTTTTTAACTTGAAATATATATTTTGAACTAAAATCGTAATTTATTTTTTCTAAGTTATTAAATGTAAAAAATTCATCAGTTACAAATTTATACAAATCATCTGAAAATAAACTCACATTTGAATTGGACCTGAATTCGTTTGATTTTATTTTTTCATATTTGAATTCATCAATATCTAGATTATCTAGATTTTCTATTAAATTATCTGTAACTACTATATACGTCATCAGTCAATAAAATTTATGATCTTATCTTCAACAAAAATTACCTTTTTAAAATCTGAAACATCTAAATTAAATTCATCCTTACAAATTTCTTCAGCATCTTCTTGTGATGTTCCAGTATTTACAACTTTTGTAAATTTTTTCTTACCATTTATTTGTACAACAAGCTCGTACGTAGGATTAGTTAAGTTTGATTCTTCATAGGTTGGCCAATCTAAAGAAGAGATATCTTTATTCAAATATAGATCATATATTTCCGAAGATATGTGAGGAGAAAAAGGATACAGAAGATTACACATTGAACTAAAGACGAGTTCTTTAGTCTCCTTAGAAACGGTTGTATTTTTGTTTAGATAAGAAGAAATTTCGTTATTTGCCTTCATCAAATCTGAAACGCCAGTGTTAAATTCAAATTTTTCAAGATGTCTTGTTACGCTAAAGATAGTTTGATTCATTGATCTTACGAGACTGTCTTCATCATTAGTTTTGTTGTTTTCTAAATTCGAAAATTTTGTCATATTGTCCCAAAATTTATTTAGGAATCTTTTAGTTCCTTCTATACCCCCATCATTCCACTCTACTCCATCACTTGGCGGTGCCATAAATAGGATATATAATCTCAATGCATCAGCACCGTGTGTTTTAAAATAAGCTTCTGGATCAACTATGTTTCCTTTAGACTTTGACATTTTAGAACCTCCAAAATTAATCATTCCTTGACTAAATAAATTATTAAATGGTTCATCTACATCAAGTAAATTTATATCTCTCAATGCTTTAACAAAAAATCTTGAATATAAAAGATGCAAAATTGCATGCTCTACTCCACCGATGTATTGATCAATCGGTAACCATGAGTTTATTATCTTTTCATCGAATGGAGATTCTTCATTTTGAGAGTCTAAATATCTTAAAAAATACCATGATGAATCAACAAAAGTGTCCATTGTGTCAGTTTCTCTTTTACCTTCAGAATCACAATTAGGACATTTGGTTATAACAAAATCCTCACTTTTTGCCAAAGGTGAATCCTCTGAGTTTTTATAATCATCAATTTCAGGTAATAAGACTGGTAAATTTTCTATACTTTCGGGAACTAATCCACATTTAGAACAATTAATTAAGGGAATTGGACATCCCCAGTATCTTTGACGACTTATAAGCCAATCTCGCAATCTATAAGTTACTTTTTTTTCTCCAAGATTTTGCTCAGATAAATATTTAAGTATAGATTCTGAGCCATCAGTATGAGATTTTAATCCATCATAGTCACCAGAATTAATCAATACTCCATTTTCAATATATGGTTTTTCCTTTATGTCAATGCTGTGATCTTTATCAATTATGACTTGAACAATTTCAAGATTATATTTTTTAGCAAACTCATAGTCTCTTTCATCATGACCTGGTACAGCCATAATTGCACCTGTTCCGTAATTAATTAATACATAATCTGCAACCCATAAGGGTACCTTTTTGTTATTTATAGGATTTAATACTTTTAATCCAGTATCAACCCCTGTTTTTTCTTTTGTAATGGACATTCTCTCAAATTCAGACTTTGATTTAGCCTTATCTATATACTTTTTAATTTCTTTAGAATTTGATGATATTGACAAAATTTCATTCATTAAATTATGCTCAGGTGATATAACTGCAAAAGTCATTCCAAACAATGTATCTGGTCTAGTTGTAAACACATCAAAATCAAGTTCGGTTTCATCAATTTTTAAATTAAATTGAACTCCAGAAGATTTACCAATCCAGTTTTCCTGCATTGATTTAACATTTTCAGGCCAATCACCAATTTCATCAAGCCCGTTTAATAACTCTTCTGAATAGTTTGATATTTTAAGGAACCATTGATTAAGGTTTTTCTTTATAACCTCCGAATCACATCTTTCACAGTCGCCTTCAATAACCTGCTCGTTTGCTAGTACCGTGTTGCACGATGTGCACCAATTTACAGGTGCATCCTCTTTATATGCCAAATCATTATTAAATAATTGTATAAAAAGATATTGAGTCCATTTATAATAATTTTTATCATGGGCTGCAACTTCTTTATCCCAATCATAAAGAGATCCTAATCGTTGTATTTGATCTCTCATGTTATTAATTCTGTCTTCAGTGAACTTTTTTGGATGAATTCCTGTTTTAATAGCTGCATTTTCAGCTGGCAAACCAAATGAATCCCAGCCCATTGGGGACAATACATTGAATCCCTGTTTTTGTTTAAATCGAGTAATTACATCTCCAATTGTGTAATTTCTAATGTGTCCCATATGTAAATCTCCCGATGGATATGGGTACATGCATAAATTATAAAAATTATTTTTTTCTAATGAAACATCACAATTAGCAAGTTTGATATCTCTCCAATGTTCTTGCCATTTTTTTTCAATTTCACTGTGACTATAATCCATGATTATCAATTATAAGCTTTGTCTATACTCAAATACATTTGCATTATACTGTAGGATTTTTCAATTTTCTCAAGTGCGGATTTAACTATTTTATCTTTTTCTGATGAATTCAAATTTATAGCTTTTTCAATTTTCTCTATTAATTCATTATTGTCTTTAAACAGGAATCCATTTTCTCCATTCTTAATTATTGAATTCATTGGAGTAACATCTCTTGTTATACACAAAACTCCATGGGACATGGCTTCTAACAAAACCAGCCCGAGACCTTCAGAGTAAGATGGAAATATAAAAACTTTTATTGAATTAAAGAAATTGTGCCTATCTTCTACATAACCTAGAAATTGAATATTTTTATTACTAATTCTTTTATTTATGCTTCTTATGTAATTTTTTGAACCTACTCCACCTATTAAAAGATTAGGTTCTAATTTATTAAAATTTTCTTTTTTAAGAAGCTTTTCATATACATCAATTAAGTCTTCAATTCCTTTATTTTTATTTAGTTTCCCTAAGTACCCCAAGGTAGAAATTTTGGAATTATCATCATTAAGTATTTTTGGCACTTCAATTCCGTATGGAATTACTATTGGATTGATTGATGGATTCAGGTGTTTGAGCCAATCTTTTATACTCTCAGAAATGACGATTACATTATCTGCTGTTTTCCATATTTTTGACTGTTGTTTAACAAAAATTTTTCTAAGTAAATCTATAAAATAATTTCCTTGGAGATATGTTCCATATTTTCCATGAATAGTAACAATTCTCTTTAAAGATTTTGATAGGGACAAACTACACAAATACACTAACAAGTCGCTTCTTGGAGAATGAGTGTGAACTATATCGAAATCGTAATTTTTAAAATAATTTATTCCCTTAATAACTGACAATGGATTAATACCTTGAAGTTTTTTTGGACCTTTAAATCTCATTATCTTGACTTTTAATGAGAAAAAATCATCTTCTAATGATGTAAAATTTGATTGATCTTTGCCGAGTAGTAATAAGGATACATCGTTACCATTTTCGATTTGCAATTTTACCAAAGTATAAAGATGCGATTCGGCTCCCCCTCTAGATAAATCATTTATTACATGACAAATTTTCATACATCGAACCTTGGTGTAATCCACGTTGATTTGTATGGGAAAATTATGTCTTTACTAAAATTTTCAGATGATATAGCAGTGAAGTTGACTAATGGTTTATGTGTATTTTCATTATTCTTAATTGGCGAAATTACTCCATCATCTAAGAGATCTTTTTTATATGCATATAATTCATAGATATTTTTAATCTTTTCGGAAAAATATTTAATATTATTTATTTCGATAAAATAATTACCTAAATTTGTTTTAGAAAAATCTTTGTCATCCATTATTTTCTTTATGAAAATATCCTTATCAAATCTTAACTCAGAATTATAAGACTCAATATTTACACCGTGCATATCAATAAACACAACCTCAAAAAAATCATCTATCAAATTATCTTTTATAAATTTAACCCTATGGTGACCGTCCAAAATAAATATTTCATCTTTAAATGAAATTGAATCTTCATATAATTCAAAAGTTACACCAAAAACAATTACTGAGTTTTTAATTATTTCATTTGTAATATGATTTTCATCAATAGTTTCTTCATGGGGAAAAATTATATCTTTATTTTGTAAAATATTAAAATTGGTCATATAGGCATCCAACTCTGGATCACTTAATTTTAATTTTGTATAGTTTTTTATCTTCATTTAATAAACTCAATAACTTGAAAGAAATTTTTGAATAAACTCTAAAAGATTAGATACCATTTCTTGAGAAATGCTATTGTAATTACTTATTCTCACACCCCCAATACTTCTATGTCCATTCAGACCTAGAAAACCATTTTCACTACTTTGTTTTAGAAATTGTTCCGTTTTGTTTTTGTCTTTAAAATCAAAAACTATATTTGAAGTACTTCTTAGATCCTTTGGAGCTAGTGGAATTAGCTTCTCTAGGTTTTCATCAATTAAACGATAAATTTTATTTGCTTTTGAAATATTGTTTTCTTCGATTTTTTCTAATCCTCCATTTAAATTGATCCAGTTCAAAATATTTAACATTACATAAATTGAAAATATTGGAGGAGTATTAAATGCAGAATTTTTATTTATGTGGTTTTTTGCATTTAGATAGCTTGTAAGATTATTTTCTTCAATAAAATTGTTTTCAAGAATACAGATTGTTACTCCAGGAATGCCTAAATTTTTCTGAGCACCGGCATATATGAAAGATATATTATCCCAATCAAATTTATAAGAACATATATCTGATGACATATCTATTATTAATTTTTTATTAAAGTAACTAAAGTTTTTAATCTGGATGCCTTCAATCGTTTCATTTGAAGCTAAATATAAATATTCAGATTTATGTATATTAACTTCTTGAACTATGTCTTCTAGTTTTTGATCTGATAAAGATATTTTAGAAATTTTTTTACCAGAATACTTTTGAAAATCTTCGTAGGTTTTTGTTCCCCATGTGCCAGTTAATAAAAAAATTATATTATCGAATAAACTAGGTTTGTTAGCAGCAATAAAAGTGTTTTGAAATGTCGCTCCACCTTGCAAAAATATTATGTCAAAGTTTTTTGGTATATTTAAAATATTTATTAAATTTTTTTTTGTATCTTGTAAAATTTCATCAAATTCTTGACTTCTGTGAGATAGCTCCAAAACAGAATACCCAAAATCTTTATAGCCGATAATATCCTTTGATAATTGATCCAGCACTGTTAAAGGAATTTTTGAGGGTCCAGCAGAAAAGTTATTTATCTTCATTTTGGTCCATTGTAAACATAAGGCTTAAGTATAAGCCATAAATAGGAAGTAAATCTTCAATTGAGGCTATTGCAACTGAAAACAAAATAAACGTAATTTTTATACCATTTTGTAAATTATTTTGTAAAGAAAATAAAATTATACAAAATAATATTATTAAATATATCATGCCAATTGAATATAAGTTGAACATAAAATTATTTTGCAAGTTAATTTTTTCATAAGTTAGAAAATATCTTCCTGTACCAAATGATTCTGACAAATATCTTACATTTAAATATTTGGGCAAAGTTCTGTTAGTTAAATACATTTCATTATTGACTTCTTTAGCTAAATAATTGGTATAGATTTGATTCGTTGATTGGAAGCCATATCCAGAATTTTCACTTAGAAAATCCATAAAAAATTCAACACTATCTATCCTTTCTCTATTTTGAAATTCAAAATCTTTTGGACTAGTTAGTTGATTCTCTATGTCTTCATCATACGAATCATTAGTTTTTTCGATATCATTATTTTGTGGGCATTCATAGTTCTGTGGGCTTATATCACATTCATTTATAGGTATAAAAAAACCAAGAAAAAATACAATTGCAAAAATTAATATTTTTGAATTAAATTTTTTCATTAAAATTAATTCGACAAATAAAAATGCTAATAAAAGAATTAATGATAACTCACTTTTAGTTAAGCCAAATAAAATAGCAGATAGAAAATAAAAAAATGTTGTATTCATAGATTTGTAATGAATTACTAAAAAAGATGGGAATAATATTGATACTAAAAATACTGGTTCTCTAAATGTACCTATCATTCTATGGCTATCTGTTATCCAGAAATTAGTTTGAATATCAAAACCCAATATTCCAGTACCTGGTCGGTTTCTATATGGCTCATAAAAGTTAAACAGTTGCGCAAAATAGGTATAAATTGATAATGCAATTATTAAATAAAAAACATTAGTTAAATTTTTAAAAATAATCTCTTTAAACTGTGATTTTGAAATTACAAAAAAGGTAATTATAAATCCAAGGTAACTGGCAACTCTTGTAATTGTATAAATTATTTCACTAAATAAAAAATCAAGTGGAAATAAGTTAAAAATTGTTGGTAATAAAGTTGTAAGTATTACAAGAAACAATAATAAATTGGTTCGCATTTTTTCCTTAATAAAAATAAAAATACATATCCCAACTAATAAAAAATTACCTAACCATGTTAATGGAAATTCCATAAATTCATAAGAATCAAGAAACACCAAAGTCAATGACAAAAAAAATAAAATTTCTATTATCTTTTCATATTTAATTAAATTTTTAATCATTACTTTTAACTCTAACTATGGAACATACATATTTTTAAATATTATTTTCTATATTTTTATTTTTGAAATAAACAGATAATTCATAAATTTTTTGAATTAAAATACTAAAACTTATTGCTATTGCAATACCATTAAATCCATAATTTGAAATTAGTAAAGGTGAGGTGATAAGGAAAATACCAAGATTTATAATTCTTCCTTTTGTATGTTTCAGAATTAAATTATTAAGAAGTAAGAAGTGTCTTGTCCAAAATGTTAAATAGTAAGATATATATCCAATTAGCAAAATTAGCATAGGAGTATAAGAGTTTTCAAATCCATTTCCTGCAATAATTTCAATAAGTTTTTTACCAAAAAAATAGTAGCTAGAAACAATAACCACAGATGTTGGTATCAAAATATTTGTAGTTAGATTTTTAAAATTATATTTTTTTTCATTATTAATTTTATTTAAAATCCATGGGGAAAAAGCAACAATTATTGAGTTAATTGGATCAACTAGTTTTTTTGCAATTCGATATATTCCTGCAGAATAATAGTTAGCAAAATAACCAATAATTACTACATCTAAATGAATAGGAATCAATCCAACAGCTTGATCTGTTCTGATTTTGTAAAAATTATTTTTACATAATTTTATATATTCTATAAATGAAATTTGCTCACCTTTACTGATGCTATTCTTTCTTAGAAGTATGAACACAATTAAACTAATAATTAACTGATGAATTCCAAGAGCATGAAAAAAGCTTTCAATTGTTGGCTGATTTAAAATAAATGACACTACAAGAATAAACCTTAGTATGTTTGATGAAGATTCTAGTAAAGAATACGTTTTCATATTGCCCAAATGTGTATAAACTCCCTTAAACACTTCAAGGAAATTAAACAGAATTCTAGATAGAAAATATAGCCAAAGATATGTTGGTATAAATTGATAATACAAATAGAAAATACTTAAAACAAAAAATAAAGAAAAGCTGCCAAGTAAAACCTCAAATTTCAAGGCACTATTGAGAAAGTTTTTATTTGTTTCATTAAAATTTATTAAAACTAAATCTGAATTCCTTGAGCTTAACAATCTGAAACTAATACCAATAAACCCTAAATATACACCAATATTTCCATAAATTTCTGGGCCTAAATTAGTAGCAACAACTCTAACTTGAATAATTGCAAGAATAGCAATTAAGCCTTGCGAAAGAAGTAATTCTTTAGTCTCATTAAGAAATTTTTTCATAATTAAAAGTGGAGCTGAGGGGATTTGAACCCCTGACCCCTTGCATGCCATGCAAGTGCTCTGCCGACTGAGCTACAGCCCCATAATTTAAGATTATCCATTTTGGTAAATTAATTCACAATCAAAATATATATCTTCAAGTTCATAAAATTTTCTCGAATCATTAGTAAAAATGTGAATTAAAACTTCTTTTGCTTCAATTAATAACCATGAAGAATCTTTACCCTCAACACTCAAGGATGACTTATCTTTTAAGATATCAGTTATTTTTTTTACTACACCATTCATTTGAGTATTTGAATTTGCAGTTGAGATAATAATATTTTTATAAGCTATAGAATTATTTCCTTTATAAATAATAATATCTTTAAGCTTTTGTGAATAAATGACGTCTAACACTGTGTCTAAGAAAAATGACTCTTGAATATTTTGTTTTTTTAAATTTGACACTTATAAATATCTTACCATGTAAAAAATAAACACACTATTCTTAGATATGAGGAGAAATTTGAGTAGAATAAAAAACTTTTTAAGCTTATTAGAAACAGTTTTCAACAGCAAAAGATTAAGAACAATACTAGGAGCATTAATATTTTTTGTTGGAGTTTTTGGGTATCTATTTTACATATCTGAACCTGATATTAATAGTTATGGTGATGGTATTTGGCTGGCTTTAGTTACTATAACAACAGTAGGTTATGGTGACATTGAACTTACGACGACTATTGGAAGATTTGTAGCAAGTGCTTTAATGTTTCTGGGACTGGGATTAATTGCTACTGTAACAGCTATTATCTCAGCAAAATTCACAAGAAATTATGTAGATCATCATACAAATGACGATGTTTTAGAAAAACTTGAGGAATTAGAAAGTGAAATTGAAAAACTTAAAGAATTAGAGGAAGATGAACTAGAAAAACTAGATGAATTAGATTCTGAAATTCAAGATATAAAGGACAAATTTCAGTAAAGATGGTTTTTTTTAATATAAGTTAAGATTTCCGAAGGTAAGTCACTAACCTCAATATTTTTTTCTTTTAATTTATTTCGTAAAGTTGTTGAACTTAGATCTAATTTTTCTCCATAAATTATTTCATAATTGAATGGAAAATTTTTTTCGAGTACCTCTTTATTGTCTTCACTTCTTAATGCAATCAAAAAATTAGTTAGGTTTGATAGTAATTCATAATTTTTCCAAGTTTTAATATTGATTGCAGCATCTGAGCCAAGGATAAAATATAACTCTTCTTTAGGGTGATTCAATTTTTTTAAAGTTTCATAAGTATATGATGGATTCTCCTCGGAATTTTCAATATCACTTATTTCTAAATCATTAGAATCTCCAATAAGAATTTTTGTCATTTCGTATCTATGGCGATATGAAGAAGCATCTTGTTTTTGCCAAGGATTGCCTGATGGAATAAATATTACTTTATCTAAAGTAAATTGATCAATTGACCTCTCTGCAATCCTAAGATGTGCATCATGTGGTGGATCAAATGTACCACCTAAGACCCCAATGTTCATTACCTTATTACTTTCTTAAAATTGATTTTTATTATAAAATCTTTGAGTTGTTTAAAGTTTCGTACCTCACTGTAGTGTTCACAAATTTGTTGAAAATCCATAAATCTACTGTCTCCTGTATTCCAATATTGTGATCTCTCTGGATTCATCCAATATATATCTTTAAAGCACTTTGAAAGTTTATCAATAGTGTCTTTATTAATTGAACGATAATTGTTTCTTGCATCACCAATAACAAGTAAGGAATTACTACTTGAATTAAGAATACTCTTAGAGCCTAGCAAATCTTCAAAAGATCTTTGATAATCAGAATGACCATCGACTTTTACATATTCATTCCAGTTATTTAATATGCTTTTTATATTATTGATTTTTAGATTTTGAAGATCTTTAGTTATCTCAGTTAAACCATCTATAAAAACAAAAGCTTTTACAGACCTAAATCTTTGAACAACTCCAAAAAGTAAAGTAAGTCCAAATAATGAGTAAAGGGCCATAGATCCACTGATATCGCACAGCAAAATAAGTCTCGGTTTTTTTCTTATTTGTGGTTTAAATACGGTTTTATACAAGCTTCCACCACTTTGTAATGATTTCCTGATAGTTTTTCGAAAGTTTAATTTTCCTTTTGAGGAAGAATTAGAGTATCTAATAAATTTATTAGCCAAAATCAAACCAAGCTGTCTTGTTTCTTTAAGTAATTTATTTCTTTCATCGCTGTCTGTAAATAAGAAATCTTTCTCTTGTAGGTCTTCTTTCTTGCTTAAATCACTTGGGACATAAGGTTCTTTAAATTGATTTCTCAATTCCTGTATTTTCTCTAGCAAAGCCAAATCAAGCATTTCTACATATGTTTCTTTATTTTGTTTGTTTACGATTGAATCTAAAGCAGAATTAAATTCAACATCAAAAAATGCTATTTCATCAATATAATTTTGTGACTTTTTAATTTGGTTTAGCCAGTAGACATTTGAAACAGGTCTGCTGAAATCTATATCACCAAAATTATTTAATAAATCATCAGAAACATTTTTAAAATCAACATTAATTTGACCATCAGTCATTGTGTCAATTTTATATTCAGCTAAGTAAAGAAATTCCTCTTGAACAGTTCGGATTGAATAACCAAAGAATTCATTAATTAAGTCTCTGAGGCGTTCCTTTTCAAGTTTGTTTGTAGGAAGTAAATGGTATAAAAAATTTATTTCAGTATCTTGATTATCTAATTCATTTTTTTTAAGAAAAATTATTAAGTCTGACAGCCTGTCAGATGAAAAAAATAGTTCATTCTCCTTGCAAAACTGTGAAAATTTAAGTAATTGATCCGTTTTTAAAATCATTATTCTCTTTTAATTTTTCTTTATAGAGCTTTTGATCATCTATATCTTTTATAAGGATACCAATGTTGGAATCAAGTTCTTCATGATTGTTCTCATGATTGTATTTAACCCATTCAACAGTTTCAATCAAGGAAGGAGGTTTATTTAAATTTAGTTTTCTTATAAAAGAACTAAAGAGAGAATATTTTTTGGCTTTTTCCTCTGATATGCTCTCAACATTACTGATTATTACTTTTGTTTCAATTTCAATGGAAGGATAATCAAGGAAAAAGTAAATACATCTTCTTCTGAGTGCCTCTGAAAGATCTCTTGTTGCATTTGAAGTAAGGATTGTAAAATTATTACCTTCGCCAGCAACTGTTCCTATCTCAGGTATAGTTACTTGTTTCTCTGCTAACAC
The DNA here is from genome assembly GCA_902566515.1 of uncultured Candidatus Actinomarina sp. GTDB lineage: Bacteria > Actinomycetota > Acidimicrobiia > Actinomarinales > Actinomarinaceae > Actinomarina. The sequence goes on along the minus strand of CACFIX010000012.1, from coordinate 3,171 downwards.
TTCCAAGAGAAGTGCCTCAAATTCTTCATCTGATCTATCTATCTCATCAACAAGAAATAATGAGTCTGATGTTTTCAAAGATTTTAAAATTGGTCTTTCAATTAGATACTCATCAGTAAATAAATCTTTTTCATTTTTGTCATTTTGTATAGATAATAATTGTTTTTTATAATCCCATTCATAAATTGCTTTATCCTCATCAATACCCTCATGACATTGAAGTCTGATAAGTTCTTTACTTAACATATTTGATAACGACTTAGCAAGATAAGTCTTTCCTGTACCAGCTGGACCCTCAATTAAAAGAGGTTTGTCTAAAAATAATGCAGCGTTTACAACATCGACCAATTCTTGGGTTGCAAAATAATTATTGTTCTCGAAATCTTTGATTTGCAATTTGTTATCATTCATTTTCTAATTTGTCCATTTCCTTTAACTACATACTTTTCAGAAGTTAGTGCTTCTAATCCCATAGGTCCTCTTACATGCAATTTTTGAGTACTAATGCCTATCTCAGCACCAAACCCAAACATTTCACCATCAGTAAATCTTGTTGAACTATTTACGAACAACACAGAAGAATCAATTGAGCCTGTAAATAAGTCAGCAGCTTCTGTTGATTCAGTCAAAATTGCTTCAGTGTGGCCTGAAGAAAATTCGTTTATATGGCTTATTGCTTCTTCGATATTGTTTACTACTTTGATTGCTAGCTTCAAATCATGAAACTCTGTTTCAAAGTGTTCATCACTTGCAATTACAAGCTCTGGAAAGTCTTTTTTGATTATCGGATCAACATATAGCTCTACATCCTCTTTAAGTAGAGAGTTAACAATTTCTTCACCCATTTCTTTATACACCTCTGCGTTAATTAATAATGTTTCTAATGCATTGCAAACTCCTGGTCTTTGAACTTTTGAATTAATAACAATATCAATAATATTGTTTTTATTTGCATCAGAATGGATATATAAGTGGACGTTTCCATCTCCATCTAAAATAAATGGTACTTTTGCATTTTCAACTAAAGTCTGAATTAATCCTTTGCCACCTCTAGGAACAATTAGATCTATATATTCAGTCATTTGCATAAATTTAATTGTGTCTTCTCTGTCTTTACTATCAATAATTTGGATTGCATTTTCATCAACTTGATTTTTCCTCAATGCATTTTGAAGTGTCTGTAGTATTACTTTATTTGAATCAAGACAATAACTTGACCCTCTAAGAATTACTGCATTCCCAGATTTTAAACATAAGCCTGATACATCACTTGTAACATTTGGTCTTGCTTCATAAATTACCCCAATTACACCAAAGGAAGCTCTAACTTTATTGATTAATAATCCGTCATCCGTCGTCCAACTACTAGTAACTTCTCCAACAGGATCATTTAAAGGTATAATTTTTTTTAGTCCGTTAGACATACCAACAATTCTTTCTTCATTAAGAGTGAGCCTGTCAGTAAGTGCAGTTGATAATTTTAAGTCTTTAGAGTTTTCAATGTCTAATAAATTAGCTTTAAGTATATTTTCTTGATTGTTTAATAATTCTTCAGACATATCAAGAAGAATTTTGTTCTTTAATTCGGTATCAAGCCTTGCAATTTGCAATGAAGCTTTTTGTGCTTTGTTTCCTATTTCATTTAACATATCTAAAGGTTAATTAAGAAATCTTATTAGTAAAATATTTTTACAAAATAATTAAATCATCTATATGGATTAATACAATATTGTCTGAAACTTCGTTAGATGAAATTTTGGCAATTCCTTTTGCTACATTTATATCATTTAAAACAATATCAATTCCATCGCCAATTTTGAAATCTTCATGTATTTTTACTACCCCGTTGCATAAAAGTGATGCGTTCTTTTTAATTGCATCAAATGCCCCTGCATCAATTTCTATTTTTGAAGTTGATTGCATTCCGTAAGCTATCCATAATTTTCTAAGTCTAATTTTTTTGTCAGATTCAAGTATTAAAGTTCCGACTTGTTTACCTTCTATAGCATCTACAAAATTTTGTTCAGACCAACTAATTATTTGAGTTTGAATTCCAGAGAAACCTGCAATTTGTGCTGCCATTATCTTCGTTGAAAATCCTCCCTCGCCTTCACCATGGCTAGAGATTGGAATTAAATCGTTCAGTTGTGATGAGTTAAATTGTATAAATTCAATCATTTTTGCATCTGAATTTTTATCCGGATTGAAGTTATATAAACCTTGTTTGTTAGTTACAAGTATCAACTTAGATGCATTCACAATTATTGAAACAATTGCTGATAATCTATCGTTGTCTCCAAACTTTAATTCCTCAGTTGCAACAACGTCATTTTCATTAATTACAGGAATTATATTTTGAGCTAAAAGTTCATTCAGAGCCTGAGTAGTATTAACAAATTGTTCTCTATCATCAATGAGGTTTTTAGTAATTAATACTTGAGCAATTTGTAAATCATTTTCATTAAATACTTTTTTGTATTCATTAATTAATTGAATTTGACCTACTGCTGAGGCAACTTGTAATTTTTTCATTGACTTTGGTCTTGTTTTATAATTTAACTCCATACCACCAAGACTTACTGCACCAGATGTAACAATGACAAAATTATGAGTGTTTTGATATTGTTTTATTTTTTCTGCAAGCGAATGAAGAAGTGTTTTACTTAATTTACCTTCATCTATTAATGAAGTGGTTCCAATCTTTATAACAATTGTTTTTTTATTTTTTATATTCAAATTCTAGGTTTCCTAACATAATTGTATCTCCATCAATAACTCCCAGTTCTTCAAGTTTTTTAGAAAGATATGAATTTTCATATCTATAAAATATTTCATTATTTACTTCATCTTTATTTCCGGATAACCCAATTATAGAATCAACAAATCTTCCGGTACATATAAATTTTCCTTGATCTTGATTAATTATTAAATTATCTTTTTGTAAGGTAATTTTTTGAAAGTCTCCGTAAAGCCTTCTCTTGTCAGATTGAAAAATTTCAACTATATTTTGAATTAATTTTTCAATATTTAAACCAGTCTGCGCTGAAATATTTATAGAGTCATTAATGCTTATTTCAGATTTATCTAACTTATTTACTACTTTAATTGTTGGAATTTCAGAAAAATTTTGGTCGTATTCAATTATCTCTTTCTCTAACAGATTAACTTGAT
>CACFIX010000011.1:0-23227 GCA_902566515.1 uncultured Candidatus Actinomarina sp. | reverse complement strand
CGGAATTTCTGGCATGTCAACATTACTATTATTGTTAACTTCGCTTTTAATATGTGTTTCCCTATTATCAATTGGAAATGAACATGCAGAAAGCAAGGGTTTTATCGGTTCATTACTTGCATTACATTTTGCAATTAATGGTGTTTTCATTAGTGGCGATTTAATTTCTTTATTTATATTCTTTGAAGCATTGTTAATTCCGATGTATTTCTTAATGGGAATATGGGGAGGAGAAAATAGAAGGTATGCAACAATAAAATTTATTCTTTACACAGTTTTTGGTTCAGTTTTTATTTTCATCGGAACAGTATACACAGCTGTAATAAGCTATGGTGCTAATGGCTCACTAGCCGTTGATTTTGATTCACTTGCAAACTTAGCTCTTACTTCTTCACAATCTAAAACTTTGTTTTTGCTATTTACTTTTGGTTTTTTAATTAAAGTTCCAATATTTCCTCTTCACACTTGGTTACCAGATGCGCACGTTGAAGCACCAACAGCTGGAAGTATTTTATTAGCAGGTGTTTTATTAAAAGTAGGGGCCTACGGAATTTTAAGAGTTATAAGGGAAAATATTATGCCAATTGGCCTAAATATTTCTTTTCTAGAATTGGGGATCATAAATACTAGTAGTGCGCTGAAAAGTGGAACAATTAGAAGGGAAATTATTATTCCGGTCATTGTGGCACCATCGGAGTAATAATAAATAATCCAATTAGGAGAAGTAGAAATAATCCAAAATACACAACGTAGCTTCTCACAAGACCAGTCTGGGTCGCGGATGCAACTCTTGAAGTTTTACCAAATGCAGTTGAAACAAAATTAACAGAACCATCAATAATTAATCCATCAACAATTACAGCAACCTTTCTTGTAAAGTTTTTCATTCCTGAAACAAAAATTGAGTTACCAAATCTATTTAAATAGAGCACATTAAATGACAAATCTTTTACTAAATTGATCGGATAATCTAAATTAATTCTCTTAAAGTTGAATGTTTTAAAAATTTCAAATGAAAATATTAAATATGCTACTAATAATCCTGTAAAACCAGCGCCAATTGATAAAACTGCAAGAACAATTAATGTAATTCCTTCTGGTAGATGAGTTATTTCTACTCCCTCTAGAGAATAATGAAGAACTTTTTCAACTCCGTGGAAAAAAGGTGTGTTAATGAACCCAATAAAAATTGAAAACAACCCAAGAATAATCAAAGGCCTTGTCATAGTTTTTGGGGCCTCGTTTACATTAGAGTGATCAAAACCATTGTCTTTTTCAAAAATTAATAACCAGTGTCTTCCCATGTAAAATGCCGTTAAAAAAGCTGCACCTAAACCAAGTGCCCAAAATATGTAATAGATTCCACCATTTGCAAATACTGAAGCCAAAATTTCATCTTTCGACCAAAAACCAGCCAATGGAGGAATGCCGGATATTGCTAGCGTTCCAATTCCCATCATTAAAGCAGTAACAGGCATTTGTTTTCTTAATCCGCCCATCTTTCTAATGTCTTGTTCGTGATGCATAGAGTGAATGACTGCACCTGCGCCTAAAAATAATAAAGCTTTAAAAAAAGCGTGTGTTACAAGATGAAAGATAGCTGCTACGTATGCACCAGCACCAATTGCAATGAACATAAATCCTAATTGAGAAATAGTTGAATAAGCTAATACTTTTTTAATATCATATTGGTTTATTGCTGAGAAGGCAGCAAGTAAAGCAGTTAAAAGACCAAATAAAATTATCACCATTCCTGCTATTTTTGAATGCTGAAGGATAGGTGAAATTCTTACAAGCATAAACACTCCGGCTGTCACCATAGTCGCAGCATGGATTAATGCACTTGCGGGAGTAGGTCCTTCCATTGCATCTGGAAGCCAACTAAAAAGTGGGAACTGAGCAGATTTACCAAATGCCCCAAGGAGTAAAAATAATGTTATTAAAGTAATCGTATTTTCTGGAACGCCTGATGCATTCTTCAAAACAGTGTAAAAATCGAATGTATTAAAAGTATTTAATATAAACATTAATCCAATCAAGAAGCCGAAATCTCCAACCCTGTTTAAAATAAAAGCCTTGTTTCCTGCTTTTGCTGCTGCTGTTTTTTTTGACCAAAATGATATTAATAAATATGAACTAAGCCCTACTAGTTCCCATCCAATAAACATAACTAAGAAATTTGAAGACATTACCAACATAAGCATTGAAAATACAAAAAAATTAAAATAAACAAAATAATTATTATGCTTTTCATCTGTCTTCATATAAGAAGTTGAAAAAAGTTGAATAATAAAAGACAGACCTGTGACTAGTAAAAGCATTATTCCTGAAAGGCCATCGAGAGTAAAGCCTATTTTTATGTCAGGAGTATTGGTCCATTGAAAAATGTTGTAATTAATCGGTTGAAACTTATCAAGTGCCAACATAACAAATACATAAAACGATATAGCAAAAGACAATAAAGCGCTATTTAAAGTAAAAAAATTAGTAATAAGCTCATTAAATAAATTTTTGTTAGAAAATAAGAATATAGCTGTCAAAAAAGGTAGGAAGATTGGAAGTAAGAACAGTAATTCCAAATCAACCTCTGGACACATTTAAAACATCTACAGATGCAGATGATTGTTTTCTAAAAATTGAAACAATAATTGCTAATCCTACAACTACTTCAGCTGCTGCAACTACTAGAACAAAAAAAACTGCAATCTGGCCATCTATTTGACCAAAATGCTTAGATGCTGAAATGAAAGTTAAGTTAACAGCATTCAACATTAGTTCAATACACATAAACATTATCAAAGCATTTTTTCTTATCATCATTCCAAAAAAACCAATTGAAAATAGGATTGCGGAAAGTGTCAAATACCAATCAGTTGTTACTTCAAACATCATTTTTCTTTCTTTTATAATCGTACGCAAGAGCAATAGCTGCAGCAGTTGCAACGATTAACAGAATTGAAATTATTTCAAATGGGAAAATCCAAGCGGTAAACAAAGTACCCGCAATAAGTTGAGGGGTGCCCTCTACTGCAAATTCAACAGCTTCAAACCACAAATCCCATTTAAACTCAGAACTAATAGCAACGTAGCCCAATATTGAAATGAGAATCAAAAAAACTCCGCTAACTAAAAAGGTCTGTCCTTTAATAGATTCTGAACTTTGTTCTTTTTTATCAACACCTATCATCATGATTACGAATAGAAATAAAGTCATTACTGCGCCTGCATAAACGAGCATTTGTACCATGGCAACAAAGGTTGCATTGAGCGTAATATAAATAATTGCAATTGAAACTAATGTCATGACAAGACCCATGGCATTGTGTACTGGATTCTTTGCAAAGACTACTATTAATGCTCCAATAATTATTAATGCAGCAGGAATAAAGAATAAGATTAAATCAACCAAGTTACTCTTCCTCTAGGGATTGGCCTTTTTCAGGATCTTTTTTTCCTACACCCAATGAGCCAGACCAATTGACAACATTTTGAAAATTTGGATTACCGTTTGAAGATGTTGCTCTCATCCACCCGTCAGAAGTTTGTAGTTCTTCAAATCTTGTAAGCTTTGTTTGCTCTTCATGGGTATTTGGAGTTCCATCATCATTCACGACTAATACAGATTTATCAAAAATTGCTTCTGACCTATTAGCCACACTCATTTCAAACAATGATGTCATTGTTATTGCCTCTGTTGGGCAAGCTTCAACACAAAGCGCACAGTAAATGCATCTGAGCATATTTATTTCATAAATAAATCCATATCTCTCGCCCGGGCTTACAGGTGCGTCTTCAGGGTTATCTTCACCTCTGACATAAATACATTGGGCTGGACATACTCCTGCACACAATTCACAACCAATACATTTTTCCATTCCATCTTCATATCTATTTAGTACATGACGGCCATGAAATCTTTGTGGCTTTTCTCTAAATTCTTTAGGATACTTATCAGTTACTGATTTTCTGAACAATTCTTTAAAAGTTACTTTTAATCCCTTAAACAATCCGAAACTATCACTCATGATTTAACTCCAAGGTAATCCAAATTCTCTTAAGCCTAAAACTATTGATGAAAGTATTAGCCAAACTAAGGATATTGGAATCATTCTTTTCCATCCTAGTTCCATTAACTGGTCATATCTTAATCTAGGAAGTGTTGCTCTTATCCAGACAAAAACAAATAAAAGTAAAAAAGTTTTTACGCCTAGCCAAATTATTGGCATTATAACAGAGAATATTGGAGGTAATATTCCTTCAAATGTTGGACCTAGCCATCCACCTAAAAAGAAAGTTGCTGTAATCGCACACATGTTAAACATATTTATGTACTCTGCCAAAAAGAACATAGCAAATCTAAAACCTGAATATTCAGTATGAAAACCTCCTACTAATTCCTGTTCAGCTTCAACTAAGTCAAAAGGTGCCCGATTAACTTCAGCTACTGCAGCTATAAAAAATATTCCAAATGCAACAAATTGAGGAAAAATATTCCATTTGGGAATAAATGAAACGATTGTGTTAAGAATTGGAATTGAAGTAGATAAATTTCCTGATTGACTATTTACAATATCAACTAACGAAAGTGATCCCGAATACAAAATAACAGGGACTAATGCTAAGCCCATTGCAGCTTCATAAGAAATCATCTGTGCTGAAGCTCTTACTCCTCCTAATAAAGGATATTTTGATCCTGATGACCATCCAGCCAAAACAACGCTATATACAGCAATTGAGGAAAGTGCTAAGAAGTACAAGACTCCTACATTTAAATCTGCACCAACTAATGGAATGGTATATTGTGCATTTTGCCATTCAACCGTGATATCAGGCCCTAAAGGAATAATCATAAAGATTAAAAAAGATGGAACAAGTGCAATTAATGGCGCAACAAGGTACATAGCCCTATCAGCTTTTGAAGGGAGAATTTGTTCTTTTAATAATAACTTAATGGCATCAGCTAAAGTTTGAAGTATTCCAAATGGACCTGCTCTGTCAGGCCCAACTCTAGATTGCATTCCTGCAACTACTTTTCTTTCAAACCAAATTAATAATATTGTATTAGTTAATAAAACTGCCAAAACTATGTTTGCTTTTACCAGTGAAATTATTAACTCAATTGACATTTAAAGCTTCCTTGGACTGATTTGGCGATATTTCAATAGTCTCTGAAAAATCAAATCTGTTAAAATTTCTTCTATTTTGCGGAATAAATATTACTCCATCTGCAAGTTTGTTGTTAACGACATAATTTGCTGAGACTTTATACCCATTCTGTTTTAATGTGCATTCACCAGATGATAAATTAAGTTTTTCAATTGTTGATTCACTTGCTTCAATAAATTGTTTTGCGCCGAGTAGTGATATGCTGTCTGAGTAACGAATAGTTATATTGTCACCGTAGAGTTTTTTTCCAACAAAATATTGTGAAGTAATAGTTTCGTTGGGCATAGTTGATATATTGGGCTGGTAATCATTAATAATCCCATCAAAATTACTTGGTTTATCTAAATTTTTAAATGATGGACTGTCTTGATTATCAAAATCTTGATAAGCTAAATCATTTAAGCCCTCTAGGCTATCAATATTATTATTGAAATTACAAAAATTAGAAAGACCAGAAATAAACTCCCAATCACTCAGGCTTTGACCAGGTGAAGGTACAAGCTTATCAATTCTTGAAGTTCTAAATTCGATATTAGTAAACGTTCCCTCTTTCTCTCCTAATGTTGAGCTTGTAGGAATAATGTAATTGCCTAATTCAGAGGTTTCATGTAAAAATAAATCTAAACATACGACATTATCTATATCTTCAATAATTCTATGAATTTCATTTGAGAAAACAGATCTACCAATTGGGTCAGAACCAACAACAAACAGTAAATCCGTATTTTCAGAACTTACATTTTTTGTAAAATCTCTAAGATTTTTCACATTATCTAAATTATTAATTGCACCAAAAGTATTACCGCTAGAAAATGCATTCATTATTTTTGAGTTAGAATTTTCGACTAAATACGATACTAATTTATCTAAATTCTCATCAAGTTGATAAGGGGTAGATTTTCCTATTATCGCTGTCACATTCTTATCTTTAACGTGCTCTTTTATACCTTTTAATTTGGATATATCTTTTATTATTTCAAAATTTTCTGAGACAATATCTTCGGAATAATAAAAATCAGCTATGTCTTTTAAAGTTGAGTTTGAATGGCCAAAAACTATAAGTTTCGCTCCATTTTTTACAGCTTGCCTCACTCGTAAATAAAGTACTGGGAGATTTTCTTTTAAATCCTCAGACCAAATTACGATTGCTTCAGAGTTATTTAAATCATCGATTGTTGCTCTGTTTATATCTTTTTCAAAAAATCCAGCATATAGATAGTCATCATTTAAATAGAAGGTTTGATTTGTTGTAGGAAAATTTTTAGCAAACTCATTAAAAGCAACATAATCTTCATTGGTACTATTAGTGCCTATTAAAAAATTTATATTTGTATTTCTATCACTAATTAATTCACTTAATTCTGTGTAGATTTCTTTGACTGACATTTCCTTAAATTCATTGTCTATTTTTTTTAATGGATTTTTTAACCTAAGTTCTGAATTCAAGTATTCAAAATTGTACCTACCTTTATCACAAAGCCAACCTTGATTTACACTATCATTATCAACTCCAAGAATTCTCAGCATTTTGTTTTGAGATGAGTTTAATTCTGTTGAACAACCTACTGGACAGCCATTACATGTTGATCTAACTGATTTTAGATCCCAAGGTCTTGCTTTAAACCTGTATGAAGTTGACGTTAATGCACCTACGGGACAGATTTGTACTGTGTTACCAGAAAAGTAAGACTTAAAAGGTTCGTTGGGGAAAGTATTAACTTCTGTTTTATTGCCTCTTTGAATAAATTCAATTAATGGATCCCCCGAAATTTCATCAGAAAACCTTGTACATCGAGCACACAGAATACATCTTTCTCTGTCTAAAAGAATAATTTCAGAAATAGAAATTGGTTTTTCAAAGTGTCTTTTTTCTTCCACAAATCTACTTTCCCCAGGTCCATAAGCCATAGTCTGATCTTGTAAAGGACACTCACCAGCTTTATCACATATAGGACAATCAAGCGGATGATTGATTAACAAAAATTCTAAAACTCCTTCTTGAGCTTTTTTTACTACTTCAGACTCAGTATCTACAACCATTTCATCGGTTACTTCAGTAGTACATGATGGAACTAACATTTTTCCTCTTGGAGTTTCTATTTCCACTAGACACATCCTGCACATTCCAACAGGGTCTAGTCTTTTATGCCAGCAAAATCTAGGTATATGAATTCCTGAGTCTTCACATGCTTCAATTAATAATTTGTTAGGAGCTGATTCAATTTGATTTCCGTTTACATTTATTTTTATACTTTCACTCATAAAAGAACCTTGGTTGGAATTAAACTTTCAACCTCTTCTCTGAAATCATTCATTAAAGATGTTATAGGTGATACAGCTGAAGGTCCTAGTGGACAAATAGTTGTCATTTTTGGAGGCCAAGATAGACCGGGTGAAATATTATCACAAACATCAAGAAGCAGGTCGATATCTGATGCCCGACCTCTACCAGAAGCAACTCTGTCTAATATCATTTCTAACCAGGTTGTTCCCTCTCTGCATGGTGTACATTGACCACATGATTCATGAGCAAAAAAACTAACAATGCTTTTTGCAGCGTTTACAAGATTTGTTTCTTCATCCATCATCACAACTGCCCCGGAGCCAAGCATAGAATTGTTATTTGCTACATCATCAATTGTCATTTTGATATCAAGTTGATCACCCCTAAACCAAGGGGCGGACGCACCACCAGGGATAAAGGCTTTGACTTTTTTATTATTTCTTATTCCATTGCCTAGGGAATCAACAAACTCTCCAAATGAACTTCCCATTTCAATTTCGTAATTCCCAGGATTATTTACATGACCTGAAAGACTGAAAATTCTTGTTCCAGTAGACCCTTCAACACCTAACTTGTTATATTCTTTGCCGGTGTTTTCCATAATCCATGGAACAGATGAAATTGTCTCAACATTGTTAACTAAAGTAGGTTTCATATATAGACCCTTTACCGCAGGAAAATAAGGAGGTTTTAACCTGGGCTCGCCTCGTCTTCCTTCGAGTGAATTAAGTAATGCAGTTTCTTCACCGCATATATATGCACCTGCACCTAAATGAACAACTAGATCTAAATTCATTTCAGAGTTAAAAATATTTTTTCCTAAATAACCTTTTTGATAAGCTTGATCTACTGCATCCTGAACTCTTCTTGCAGGTTTTGCATATTCTCCCCTAATGTAAATAAATGCATTTTTAATGTTTGCAGCAAAACAAGTAATAATTATTCCTTCAATTAGTTGGTGAGGGTCTCTCTCGAGTAAAATTCTATCTTTAAAAGTGCCGGGTTCAGATTCGTCAGCGTTTATTACTAAATACCTATCTTCATTCTCAGCTAAAAAACCCCACTTAACTCCAGTGGGGAAACCTGCACCACCTCTACCTCTTATATTTGATGCCTTAATTTCCTCGAGTACATTTTCAGGAGAACCATTAATTAAAGTTTTTCTTGCTGTTTCATATCCACCATTTTTTTCATAACTATCGATTAAATGACTATCTTCAGGATTTTCACGCATGTGTTTGGTTAAAAGAAGAGTTTCTTTCACTTTTTCTCCTTTGTAGTGTTAAATGTTTGAAATCCTGGCACAGAACCAGTAGTTCCCGATTGGTCTTTAATAGCCCAGTCAAAAGATTTTGTTCCTCCAAAATTATCCTGCATTTCTTCAGCAATTATCACATCAGGCTGATCTTCTTTTAGCCACTCGCAGAGTTTTATAGTGTTTTCAGAAGACAGACCTTCAACAGTTTCATAATTTATTTGCATTGCAGGAGCTCCACCGCATGCTCCTATGCATTCAACTGCTTCAAATGTAAATAAGTCGTTCTCATCAGTTTCGTTATTGTTTAGCCCTGTAAAGTCTTTAACAACATCAATTATCTCTTTAGAATTGTTTATCTCACAGGAAATAGATTTACAAACACTTAAAAGATATTTTCCTGTTGGTTCTTGTTTGTACATTGAATAAAAAGTTGACACCGATTTTACCTGAACCTCTGTAATGCCCACCAATTCACTTATTACGGCAATAGAGTCGTCAGAAATATAGCCATCTTTACTTTGTGCAAGGTGTAAAAGTGGACCAATTGCTGATCTTTTTTGAGGATACATTTTTATTATCTTTTTAGCTTGCTTTATCATTGAATCATTCCAGCTCATCTGTCTACATCTCCAATAACAGGATCTAATGATGCGATAGCAGCAACAGCGTCGGCAATTGGACTATCAGTCATTATTACAGGTAAGGCCTGTAGATTACAAAATGAAGGACCTCTGACGTGCATTCTGTATGGTTTTGAAGAGCCATCAGAAACTATATAACAACCTAGCTCTCCTCTTGGAGATTCTATAGCAACATATGCATCTCCTTCAGGAACTTTAAATCCCTCAGTGTAAATTTTAAAATGATGAATTAGTGCTTCCATAGACTCATCAAGTCTTTTTCTAGGCGGAGGTGTAATCTTTTTGTCTTGAACTTTGTATGGACCTTTTGGCATATTGTTAAGTGCTTGTTCTACAATTTTTAAACTCTCAAAAATTTCAAGAACTTTAATTCTCCATCTTGCAAAAACATCTCCTTCATTCAGAACTGGTACTTCGAATTCAAAGTTTTCAATTCCAGAATATGGTTGAGCTTTTCTCAAATCCCAAGAACGACCACTTGCTCTTAAACTTGGTCCTGTAACACCGTAAGCAAAACACTCTTCTGTTGTGAGAATACCTACGTTTTGTAAACGTCCTTTCCAAATTGGATTGTCAAGCAGCATATCATCGTAATCTTGAAGTTTTTCAGGAATTATTTTTAAAATTGCTTCGATATCTTTTTGCCATCCATCAGGAAGATCTGCTGCTACTCCGCCTGGACGAATATAATTATGGTTCATTCTTAGACCTGTAGTTTTTTCAAAAAAATTAAGTATAAATTCTCGCTCCCTAAATCCAAAAATCATCATTGATAAAGCACCTATATCCATTCCACCAGTTGCCAGAGCAACTAAATGTGAAGATATTCTGTTTAGCTCTGTCATAAGAATTCTTATATTTTTTGCTCGATCAGGAACTTCGATCCCGATTAGTTTTTCTGTAGTTAAGGAAAAGACCAACTCGTTAAATAATGGAGATAAATAATCCATTCTTGTTGTATTTGTTGGACCTTGAAAATAATTTAACTCTTCTCCAGTTTTCTCCATTCCAGTATGTAAGTATCCAATTATTGGCTTCACTCTTCTAACTACTTCTCCCTCTAGCTCAGCTTGTAGCCTTAAAACGCCATGAGTTGATGGATGCTGAGGTCCCATATTAACAATCATTCTTTCGTCATCAGAAGTCTCTTCATCGATTACAAAATCATCGATGACATATGTCCCTGTTTGAATTTTTATTTGCTTTTCATTTTCTTCTTCAAGCATTTTCTGTGAACCTTCATCAGTAGAAGAAATGTTCCAGCCGCCTTCCTCAGAATTTGTTGCCCAGAAATCAAACTTGTCTTTAAATTTATTTTTTCTAGTATCTTTCTTCAATTATTCAACCTTTGGTGCATTTTTAAATTGGACAGGGATTCTGCCAGAACCATAATTTTTTCTTAAAGGGTGGCCATTCCAATCATCTGGCATCAAAATTCTTGTTAGATCAGGATGTTCTAAAAAATTTATACCAAACATATCGAAAGCTTCTCTTTCATAAAAATTGGCACTTGGGTAAATATCAGTTATTGATGGGATTGATAAATCTTCATCATCAACAAAAACTTTTATTGTTTTTCTTTGGTTTTTTGAAATAGATAAAAATTGAACAACTATCTCAAATCTCGGTTCTTTTTTTCTAAACCAATCTACTACAGTTAGATCTACCATCATCTCATAATTTTCCGAATGCAAAGACTCAACTAATTTTTTGTATTCTTCAACACTTGTATTAGTAATTTCAGAAATCATCGATTTATCTCACCATCCATAATCTTGTCATGCAAAGTTAGAATTCCATGCATCAAAGACTGTGGTCCGGGAGGACAACCTGGAACATAAATATCAACTGGTACAATATGATCTACTCCCTGAACTAATGCATAATTGTTAAACATTCCACCTGTTGATGAACAAGCACCCATAGCAATAACCCATTTTGGGTCTGCCATTTGGTCATATACTTGTCTTAAAACAGGGGCCATTTTTTGTGAAACTCTTCCAGCAACAATCATTAAATCTGCTTGTCTTGGAGATGCTCTAAAAACTTCCATTCCGTATCTTGCTAAATCATATTTAGCACTTCCAGCTGCCATCATTTCTATTGCACAACAAGCAAGACCGAAGGTTACTGGCCACATAGACTGGGTTCGAGACCACCTTACAGCTTTATCAATAGTTGTTGTAAGAATGTTGTCAGGTGTATACATTAAGCTGCCTCTTTAGTTAAATCTTGCTTTAGATAACGTTCTCTTCTTGGAATGTTCCAGTCAAGCACTCCTTTTTTCCAGACATAATACAAAGTCTCAAGAACGAAAAAAGTAAAAATAGAAATTGCTAATATTCCATACCAACCAAGATCATTAAATCTTGTAGCCCAAGCAAATAAAAATATAATTTCAATATCAAAAACAATATATAGCATTGCAACCATATAGAATTTGACCGGAAATCGCTGTGAAGGTTCTACTTCAGGAAATATACCACATTCATATGGTGCTAGTTTTTCAGGCGTTGCTTTTTTAGGAGACAATAAGTACGAAGCACCAAGCGAAGCTAGTGCAAACCCTACAGCAACAATAAACATTATCAAAATAGGTAACCAATCAGTCATGTTCCCTCCGTATTTGTGAAAATTTTCACAAGCCTACCTCTTATTTTACTATTAATATCAGGTTATTTTTATCTGACTATTAGTTTTTCGATACCAAAAAAAGCAATTTTGAAGGGAGTAAAAATTTATACATAATTTTTACCACTTCCCCAAATGTTAAATAAGCTTCATCAAATAAAAGTTCTACTACAAAGTCAATTGTATCCTGGTCGTTTGAAGCTACTTTTAAAAGTCTCTTGGTCATAAAAGGGCTTTGGAGCACAAGACGTGCTAATGCACAACTTAAATAATGCTTTTTAAATCTTTTTGAAAATGCTTTTTCATAAGATCCAATGCCCTTGTTCAAATCTGGTGAGTCTAAAAGATTATGAGTATTCTTTGCTAAAAGATAACCCGCTTCCATTCCGTAAAAAATTCCTTCCCCACTCATTGGATTAATCATTGAGCTTGCATCCCCAATTAAGGTGACATTTACTTTTTGTGTAATCTTTGGTCTTGATGATGCAAATGGAAGCAGATATGATTTTTCATCCCTTACATTCTCAACTACTACTCCTCTTTTTTCTAACTGTTCTATAAAGTCTTGAAGTAACTCATTAATGTCTAATTTTTCCTTTTTAAAAATGCTTAAAGGCACTCCGATTCCGATATTTAATAAATTACCTTTACTCGGAAAAGCCCATGCATAACCTTTTTCAGCTGATACATTAATTTCAAACATTAAAGACCTTTCTTTAAAAATTTCAAGATAATTCGGACTGTCTATGTAAGCTCTTATCGCTATTGCCTTATGCCAATCGCTATTTTTTTTAACATTTAGTTGTTTTCTTACCCGTGAATTTGCTCCATCAGCACCTATTAAAATTTTGGTTCCAAA
Source organism: uncultured Candidatus Actinomarina sp. (assembly GCA_902566515.1). GTDB lineage: Bacteria > Actinomycetota > Acidimicrobiia > Actinomarinales > Actinomarinaceae > Actinomarina. The sequence goes on along the minus strand of CACFIX010000011.1, from coordinate 10,388 downwards.
TTTTAAATTGTGGTTATCATTTTTAAATTCTACGACTAATTTTTTATCTATGTCTTCTTCAAATGCAACAAAGCTATAACCTTCAAATACATCTACTTCTAAATCTTTTGCTAAATTTAATATTCTATTGTCAAGATCAATCCTTGGTATAACATAAACTATTGAATCTTCTTTGTTCTTTACTTCAGGTATATAATTTTGAATACCAATGTTTTCAGGACCGTAAAGAGTAGTTGATACTACCTGTGGTTCGTTTTCTAAAATATGTTCATTATTGAACCTTTTTTAAGGCACTAATTACACCAGGGCCAATTGCATCACCACATGATTTATCTCTTGGAAATACAGCTTTATCTATAAGACCTACTTTTAAAGTGGGATTTAATTTTTTATACGAAATTGCTGCATTTGAGCCAGCAGGACCGGCCCCAATAATCAAAACATCATATAAATCAGTGTATTTTTGCATTATTTATTAACATACATTGAAAATTCATTAATAAGAAACTAATTAACCATAATAAATAATTTGATTTAATTACATATAATTTTCATATCTAATTAGATTGTGCATTAGTGAAAGAAATTAAAAAAATACCTCCGGCTACTGTAAAGAGATTACCTCTTTATCTCCAATGTCTTGATCAAGTTGACCAAGATGCTATTGGTATTTCCTCAAAAAGACTTGCAGAATTAGCAAAAGTTAATGATGCTCAAGTTAGAAGAGATCTTTCATATTTAGGCACCCTTGGTACTAGAGGTGTTGGATATGATGTATCTACACTTAGAAATCAACTTCAATTAGAACTCGGACTAGTTGAAGGCTGGAGTGCTGTGATTGTTGGAGTAGGAAATTTAGGTTCTGCTTTAGCTCACTATGGTGGTTTTAAAGACAAAGGTTTCGGAGTTGTTGGCTTATTCGATGAAGATCCAAAAAAAATTAATAGTCAAGTTGCAGGACTGGTCGTCAAACCTTTGAGTGATTTACAAGACTATTGTAAAAAATTCAATGTTGCAATAGGAATTATCGCCACCCCTGGTGAATTTGCACAAGTTGTGGCAGATGACTTAATAAATTGTGGAGTTAGATCAATACTTAATTTTGCACCTGTTCTCCTTAAAAATGTTAAAGATGTTCAAATAAGATCAGTTGACTTGTCACAAGAATTACAGATATTAAGTTATTATCTTGACCGACCTATATTAAAAGCGGTAGATTAATCTTCTATTTGATAGTAAAAACCTACTAATCCCCTATATAACAAACTTAAATTTAAACCTATCCACAGACTAGACAATGAGTTGTCCTGGCTTAGTAAATATATACAAGATAAAAATCCGACCAAAGATGATATAACAGACAAAATTGAAAACTGTTTAGATTTGTCTAATCCCAATAATACGCCATCCCATAAAAATGCAAAGCTTCCAATTAGTAAGCTGAATGCAAACAGTGTTTTAAGTTCATTATCAATAATTAAAACAAGGGAAGCTTCTGTGATTAAAAGAACTATGTTTTCAAGAAATATAAAGGAAGTAATAAAAAGAAAGATTGCAATTTTAAAAGTTAGACTGTTAAGGTATTTTTTGAGTTCTGAATTTTTGTAAATATTGAATTTCGCTTTATGTTCTGCAACTAAAGTTTGAGCTGCAATAGCTAATGCATCAACAAAGACATAGCCAAAAGACCAAAGTTGTAATAAAACATGTTGCAAAGCTATTTCTGACATTGACATTAATGAAGCTTGATTTCTTAAATAAGCCATAAATAGCGTCAAGAACATTGATCTTATAAAAATGAAAAACCCAATACTAAAAAACTTTTTACTAATCTCTTTTTTTTCATGTGACTTAACAATATTTGATGTTTGCGTTTGAGTGCTAATCAAAATTTTTGTTGAATATATTGAGCTTATTAAAAAAGCTATTGAGCTTGCAATCGCAATACCTGCGACTCCAAAATTTAAAACTACACCAAGAAAGTAGCTAAATATCACATTTGCTACTCCAACAATTGCTGAGGAATATAAAGTAATTTTTGGATATTTCATTCCCCTTAATACAGCTGTTGAGTGCATATTTAGCAAATAGAACGGCAAACCAAGGCTTCGTAATGTTAAATATGAATTTGCCTTAAAAGAGACATCTACTGTAGGTTGAAAAAATTTAATTAACTCATTAGAAGCAAAAATTAATAAAATCGCAGATATTAACCCTATAAGTAATGATGACTTTCTACCAAATGTTATTAAATAATTTAATTTATGTAGTTGTTTTGTTGCTTGGAGATTAGAAACGTAAGGTGTTGTGCCATATGCTAAGAAAACAAAAATCCATATAAAGACAAAATATACTGTTTCTCCTATACCTACTGCAGATAGAACATCTATATCTATATAACTTGCAATTTTTGAATCAATTAAACCAACTAATGGCTCAGAAACTAACCATAAAAAAATGGGATAAGTATTTAACCAAACTTCTTTTTTTTTAAATTGATTTGTCATTAAAATACTTAGCTTTCTCTATACCCCATAAAATTAAAGAATTATTAAGTTCGCTTCCTAACTCATGGGGAGTAATCTTTAAATCCTCTTTTAATTCATTTTTAATATAATCATTTAAAATCTGTGTAGGTGTAAATATTTGCTTATTAAATGGTTTAGAAAGTTCATTGTTTAATAGATTCCTCAATTCTTCGTAAAAATTTTCATTTACTTTTATTTGGTTTTTTTCAAAATAAGAATTTAAACCTTTGATTATTTGAGATACTAATTCAGAAAATTGAAAATTCATGAGGAAAATATTTGAACAATAATGAGTCCTAAAGGTCCAGAAACAATTCCTATTCCGACTCGTTTAAATTCGTTATCTAAAATTGTGTTTTTGTGCGACTCTGAATTCATCAAACTATTATGACCAGATCTTACTGAGGATGAGAGAGCTAAGTTTTCACCTATGTCTCTATAAGGGAAGCCTTTTTTTGATAACCTATCTCCAACCAGTTCACCATTGGTTGGATTCTTGTGACACCAAAAACCTTCCTGATACATTTCATAAGCGTAATTGAGTGCTATCTCTGATAAAGTTTCACTTAACTCAAGTGGAACTAAGCTTTCTTCACTTCTCTCAACTAATAACAATCCATACAACTCATCTTTTTGTTGTGTATTGTTTGATAGATTAGATAGAGAATATTTAGGGATCTCTATACACCCTTGCTCACTTACTACTACTGAAGACTCTCCAGTAAGATCTTTAATTCTAGATACTACTTTTATAAGATCTGTTCCTGTAATAAGCTCTAATGCCTGTTGAGGAGTTCCATTTGTATCTGTATAAAACGAGATAAGGTTTGAATTTTCAATTGATTTTTGTAAAAAGCTTGGAACAGAAATAATTGATGTAATAGTGAATAAAAGAGTAAGTATTAAATTACTAACTAGCAGTGAAAAAGATGCTCCGAGAAGCTTATTGCCAACATCTCTTTGTTTTTGATTATTTGTTATAAAATTTTGAAAGAAAGAAGAAATTGTCAAAATAGTAATAAAAATCAATACTCCACCAAATATTTCTGACAATTGAATATTGGAGTTGAACCAACTGCTTATATAAGATCCAACTTGATATGAATATCTGAAACTAAAAGCAACTGAAATTAATAAGGTCATTAAGTGAAAGAACTGAAGTAAAAACCCTTTTCTCCAACCATAAATTATAAAAAATATTATGAAAATATATACAAATAGCTCAATATATTGAAAATTTCTTAGGCTTAAAAGTAAGGTTTCAATTGCGTTATTCATATTATGATTAAATTATTTAACTCTGCTATTGAATAGTACTAAATTTCCGCTATTGTTTAATAATTCCTACAAATTATGTAGGTTTTTTTAATTTCAGTGACTGAAAGGAAATTATATATGAAGAATCGTAAAGCTTTAGCTTTGATTGCGATTTTAGCACTTGTTGCTGCAGCTTGTGGCGGTAGTGATGGTGGAAGCGATGAAGCGGTAGTAGAAGTTGAAACAACTGAAGCTCCTGCAACTACTGAAGCCCCTACAACAACAGCTGCACCTGCGTCTGCTGGTGACCCATTGGTTTTGGCATCTTTAATGCCGTTATCAGGTGACCTCGCATCGTTAGGACCTGGTATTGCACTTGGAGCTCAAGTAGCCGTAGATCAAGTTAATGCATTAGGCGGTGTTAATGGACAGGATATTGTTTTCATTGAAGGAGACAGTGGTTGTAATGCAGATGTAGCCCTTACAGGTTTACAAGATGTAATTGCACAAGGTGCACAAGGAGTTATGGGTGCTGCATGCAGTAGTGCTACATTAGCCCTTCTCGCAAGTGTTATTGAAGCAAATGTTGCTTTAGTATCACCTTCAAGTACAAGTCCTCAATTAACAACTGTTGAAAAAGGTGGAATGTTTTCAAGAACTGCACCATCTGACGCTTTTCAAGGCGTTGTATTAGCTGCAGAATTAGTAAAAGATGGTATTGAAACAATATCAATCATTTCTAGAGCTGATTCATACGGTAGAGGATTAGCAAATGCTACACTTGAAGCTTTTGAAGCTCAAGGTGGAAAAGTTGCAAATGTTGTATATCATGCTGCAGATGCAACAGAATTTTCAGCAGAAGTTACAGCTGTAGGTAATGGAAATCCGGATGCCATTGTTGCAATCTTATTTCCAGATACAACTGGTTGTCCAATTGTCCAGGGAGCTTTTGAACAAGGCTTAACAGATATTCCATGGTATTTTACTGATGGAGTTAAAGACTCAGCAACACTTATCGAGTGTTCACAGGGTGCTCTTGAAGGATTCAAGGGTGTAGCACCTGGAGCATCAGAGAGTGCTGCATTAGAAAGCTTTAAAGCTCTTTACTCTGCCGCTACAAATGGCGAAAATGAAACATTTATTTTTGCTCCACAAGCATATGACGCAGCAATGTTAATGATTTTGTCTGCTATTGCTAATGGAACAGATGGTAAATCTATTGCAGGTGGAATGATTGCTGCATCTGGAGGTGGAACACCTTGTATTGGTGCGGAATGTATTGAACTTGCTTTGGCAGGTGAAGATTTTGATTATGTCGGTGCATCAGGTCCAATTGACCTAGATGCAAATGGTGATCCTACAGCAGGAACATACGATATTTATCAAATACAAGGAGACGAATATGTTGTCCTTGAAACAATAGATTATCCCTAAAAAGATAAATCTTTAAATTAAAGCCCCTTAAGTTTTGCTTAAGGGGGCTTTTACATTTTTCCTAGATACAACTCGATAACTTTTTCATCGTTTAAAAGATTTTCTCCCAAACCACTATAAGCATTTCTTCCCTGATCAAGAACGTAACCTCTATTACTTATCTTTAGTGATCTTCTTGCATTTTGTTCAACAATTAAAATAGAAACTCCCGTTTTATTGATTTTTATAATTGACTCAAATACTTCATCAACGGCATTTGGAGATAAGCCTGCAGAAGGCTCATCCAATAACAATATATCTGGTTTAGATATCAAAGCTCTACCCAAAGCTAACATTTGCCTTTGTCCTCCAGATAAATTTCCCGCTTTTTCATTACTTCTTTCTTTTAAGAGTGGAAATAATTCATAAACGTCAGCAAAATTTTTATTATTATTTTTTCTATTCCCCATCTCAAGATTTTCTAACAATGTCAATGATGGAAAAACATTGTTTACTTGAGGTACGTACCCAACACCTTCATGAATAATTTTATATGTTGGAGTGTTTGTTTTTTCAACACCATTAAGATAAAACCTTCCACCATTTATTTTTATTATTCCAACAATAGCTTTTAACAGTGTTGATTTGCCTGCACCATTTGGGCCAATTATTGAAACGATTTCACCAGAACCAAGTGTTAGGTCAATACCATTTAATATATTCAATCCTTTTACATATCCAGCAGCAATGCCAATGCATTCAAGAACGGGTTTATTCATAAGATTTACCTAAATACGCTGAAACAACTTTTTCGTTGGCTCTTATCTCATCAGAACTTCCCTCAGCAATCACTGAACCTTCTGCTAAGACAACTATATGATCTGAAACTTTCATTACAGCGCTTATATTATGTTCTACCATCAAAACTGACACCCCCTCATTCACAAAAGTGTTGATCAGACTTAGAATATCTTCAGAAAGTTTAGGATTTACCCCCGCTAAGGGTTCATCCAATAGCAAAATTTTAGGTTTTTTGAACAATTACACGTGCAAGTTCAAGTAACTTTTTTTGTCCTCCTGAAAGCTCTCTAGCATAAGAATCTTTCATATGATAAAGGTTTACCATATTTAGTACTTCGTTCTTTTTTTCATCCAATTCTTGTTCTATTTTCGACTTTTTAGAGGAAATAAATAATGAATTAATAAATCTATCATTTTTCAATGAAGACGCAGAAAATAAAATATTTTCACTTACAGTCATTCTGTCAAAAACTTTTGTTAATTGAAATGTTCTTACCATTCCAAGCCTTGATATTTTATAAGACTCGAGATTAGATATATTTTTACCTTCAAACTTTATAATCCCACTATCTTGTTTTGTAAATCCTGTAATTAAATCAAAAAATGTTGTTTTACCGGCACCGTTTGGACCTATTAAGCTAATAATTTTATTTCTTTCAAATTTTAAGTCTTTGATGTCTACAGCTTTTAACCCTCCAAAGGTTTTTGTTAAATTTTTTATTTCAATAATCTTATTTGACATCTAAAAGCAATTCTTCTTTCTTGCCCATTATTCCACTTGGTCTTAAAATCATTAGAGCAATGATTAGAACTCCAACCAACATAAATCGAACTCCTGCAATCTGCTGTCCATCAGCATTTTCAAAAATTAACGAAGCAATTTGGTCTGTTTCTGATATAAATGCCCAAAAAAGAACAGAGCCAAAAATTGGACCTGAAATACTTCCAACTCCACCAAGAATCATAATTGCCCATATATAAAATGTTAATAAAGGAACAAACATTTCGACCTGCAATGTTCCATAATTAAATGCTAATAAGATACCAGATAGCCCAGCTATTGAAGCGCCTAACATAAAGCTTTGTAATTTTAACCAAGTAGCATTTTTTCCCAACGCCCTCACGGCGTCTTCATCTTCTCTAACAGCCCTCAAAGCTCTTCCCCATGGTGAGTTTTGTAGCCTTTTTAATACAAAAACTAAAAGGATTACCATAATCCATGAAAAACTTGCTACCCAAAGCTGACCAACAGAAACATCAAGACTTACCGAAAGATTTTCTAGAAACTGAGGTCTCATATCTTGAAATGCTTCTGAAAAAGAAATAACTCCGTAAACTCCTCCCGTAAGACTCTCCTGGTCTCTGACTAAAAGTCTGAAAATTTCAGAAGAAGCAATTGTTACAATAGCCAAATAATCACCACGTAATCTTATTGCAGGAAGTCCAATTATTAGACCAAAAATAGCTGAAGCACTTAGTCCGATAATTATTGCTAAAAACAATGGTAATCCTTCTTCGTTTATACTTCCTTCTCTCCCTGCTGCATGTGGAATTAGTAAGATTGTTGTATAAGCTCCAACGCCCATAAATGCTGCGTGTCCAAAGTTAATTAATCCAGTCCATCCAAAATGAATATTAAGTCCAATTGCAGAAATTGCATATATACCTGCAAATGCCATCAAATTTATAAGTATTCTTGTAGGTCCTTCATTATTTAAAAAATATATAGATCCAATTGAAAATACAATTAAAGAAAAGCCAACTAAATTTCTTTTTAAATTAGTCATGATATTCTTTCTTTTCTACCAAATATTCCTTGGGGTCTAATCAATAAGATAAATATCATTAACGCAAGTGCAATTGCATTTTTTGCTTCAGCATGACCTTCCATAAAAGGCAAGGCCACAGAGATCTGAACAACAATCCCAATTATGAATCCACCAACCATTGCACCAAAAGAAGTTCCTATACCGCCAAGCACAGTTCCCGCAAAAACCAACAGTAGAATTAAAAAACCCATATTCCATCTAACATCATTAATCATCCCTTGGAAGATTCCTGCAGTTCCAGCTAACATCGACGAAAGAATCCAAGTATAAAGAATTACTCTGTCAGAATTAATTCCTGAAATATTTGCAAGTTCTGTTGAGTCCCTAACTGCTCTCATTTGTTTTCCAATACGTGTAAATGAGATAAATAATCCAAAAATCACCATTATTAAAATTCCATAAACAATTATTTTGAAATCACGTGGAGTTAGATCAAAAATAAAATACTGCTGTCTTCTTTGAAGATCTAAAGGATAATCCTGAGGTTTACTTGAAGCAAATATTAAATATAAATGTCTCAGAAATATTGAAATACCAATCGTTATAACAAGAACGGCTATATTGCCAAAATCATTTTTTCTTAAAGGCCTGAATACAAATAGCTCCAACAGAGCGCCAAAAATTCCGCAAATAATAATCGATAAAGCAAGGGAGAGCTCAAAGCTTAATCCTAACGGAGAAGTTTTCTCAAAAAAAATATATCTTGATGTCGGAAGATTGGAAAAAAAAAGAAGCCATTATTGCCCCTAAAGCGATTATTTCACCATGTGCAAAATTAACTATTCTTGTTACACCATACAGTAAAGACAATGCAACAGAAGCTACAGAAATAATTATCCCTAATAAAAGCCCATTACCTAGCTGATCTAGCAATTAAGAACCCTCTTTTTCATCATAAAACTTAACATCAGAACCATCCTCAACAAATATTTTTAATTTATATACTTCATCAGCTTGATTTAAATATCCTATTGTAGCATTTATCCAACTTGGCGGCACTGTTACTTTACCAATAACAGCTATTGGTAGATTTGAATCAACATAGATATCAAAATTTCCAATTATAGAAATATCTCCTGAATTTAACTTTTCTCCAAGATTTATCTCTCCCGTTCCAATTATTTCAGTCGTTATCAGATTTAAATTATTCAAATTTATATATGAACCAAATGACAATACATTTAAATTCCATAATGTTTGATTTCCTATTTGTAAATCCCAGCCTTTAACTTCAAGCAATCTATCAGTTTCTATTTCCCTAAATTTAATGAGTCTAGGATTTCCTAAATTTGATTCTACAGCTTCTGGAAATCCAATATTTCCTGGTCTATTTTGGATGTCAATAATATATCCTGATCCTTCAAAAGAATTTAAATTAACTGATCCATCTATATCTATATTTAGACTGTAAACAATATCCTTTTCAAAATTGCTGCTACGAAAACTTGAACTGTAAGTATTTGTAGTTAATATTTCTTGGCTTGATAAAAGTACAGCTGGGAATAGTGAATAGATAATAATTAAAAAACCATAGATATAATTATCGAATTTAGAGTTACTTAGATATATTTTGTTAAAAATTAAAATTAAAATTGGCAGTAAAGATAATGGCCAATTATCTAAGTAATCATATATGATTGAAGGACGTAAGATTCCAAACAAAACTAATGAAGCCTGTATGGCTAAAACAAAATAAAATATATTTCTAAATGTTTTGAGATAATTAGTCACTTGGAGCCGGAGAGGGGAGTCGAACCCCTGACCTGCCGATTACAAGTCGGCTGCTCTGGCCACTGAGCTACTCCGGCGAACATTAAAATAATAGCAAAGAGATAATTGAATAAATCTATTTTTTTATAAAAATTTCATGCATTGCTATTGCTGTTGCAACAGATGCATTTAAAGATTCCATATTATTTGTCATCGAGATATCAACAATTAGATCTAATTTTTTTTGAATTTCTTTACTTAATCCGGTCTCTTCTGATCCAACAATTAATGCAATGTTTTGATTTTTTAAATCTAAATCTTTAATTTGATTTGATGAACTCATATCTAAACCAATTGTCCAATAACCAAGATTTTTTATCTTTTTAATTAACGAAAATATTGAGTTATACATAACAATATTGACATATTCCATTCCTCCTGATGATATTGCAAATGTCTTTTCAGTAATTTGTACAGATCTTTTTTTTGGCAAAAATATTGTTTGAAAATCAAATGCTGCTGCGCTTCTAGCAACCGCTCCCAGATTATTTGTATCTTGAAAATGGTCTAGTATTAATATTTTTTCAGAAATAATATTTTCAAAATTTTTTTCATCGAATATTTCTTTTTCCTCACAAATTCCAACTATACTGTGCCTCGAGTGGAATTCCCAAAATTTCTTATCTTTGACGATTTCAATTTCTATATTTTGTTTTTTAATATACTCAATTAAAAAATTGAACTTACTTGATTTATTTTGCTTGGTATCTAGAACAATAACTTTTTTGACTCTATTTGAATTTAATGCTGCCTCTAACGCATTTAAGCCTTCAACTATTTTTCCAACGCC
>CACFIX010000010.1:0-24023 GCA_902566515.1 uncultured Candidatus Actinomarina sp. | reverse complement strand
TAAAGTTGGCTCTTCTTCATGACATTGGGAAATCTATTTCTGAATATTCTTGGTCTTTTAGAATCTTCACAGACTTGGGTATTGTAAAATCACAAAAATCTCAAAATTATAAAAACCACGAAGACATTGGTTACGAATTATTAAAAGAATTACAAAATGAAGATTTGTCTAATTATTATTTTGATAATCTACTTTCCAAAAAAAATGAAATATTAGATAAAACTGATTTTTAATGGAAATAAATTTTTTAATTCAAAACCTTGAATCTTTACTTATAAAGTATTCAAATAACAAATCACAAGTTGAAGAAAATCTTCATGAACTTATTACCGGATTAGAAGAAAAAAATATAAACAGAGAAATTGAGACATTTTCAGAATTTCTACTGCTTGCATCATCACTTTTCGAAATGAAAGCAAAAAGATTACTTCCTCAAGAAGAGGATATTGACTGGATAGATGAAGTTCAAATAATGAAAGACAAAGATTTAGCATTTGCTAGACTTTTGCAATTTAAAGCTTTCTCAGAAATAGGTATTGCACTTGCATTACGCATAAAAAAGAATGAAAATTCTATCAATTCATTTAAATATTACCAAACTGGAAATTTGTTTCCTAAACCAGACATAGAGTACTTAATTGACAAGGATAAGTTTATAAACACTTCAATTGAAGTATTCCGAAGATATAAAACAATAGAAGGCTTTCAACATATTGATAAAGATTTACCAGATTTACAGAAAGCCATAGATAATTTTCTTTACGAAGTAGATTCGAGAATAAACACTTCATTTGAAGAGATAATCAACGAACTTGATACAACTGAAGAAGCAGTTGCATTTTTTTTAGCACTATTAGAAGCGGTTAGGTGGGGTTTTGTAAAAGCCGAACAAGAATCAAATGGTATTAATATTGAAAAGCAATGAATTATAAAAAAATTATTACATCAGTACTATTAGTAAGCGATGGACCTGTTGAGCATGCATATTTTTGTGACAATTTTGAAATTTCTGAAAAAGAACTTTTAGAAATATTGGCTGAGATTAATGATAGTTTAAGTGAAAATGATTTTGGTTTCAAAATAAAATATAACGATTTAAATTCTGATTTTTTAACAACAGATGACGTAACTAAAGAATTAATTGATTTCAAACCTCCTTCAATATTAAGAGGTTTGTCTACACCAGCACTTGAAACCTTATCTATTGTCGCTTATGAACAACCTGTTACAAAATTGAAAGTATCAGAGATTAGGGGAGTAGAGTCCGAGTCTTCTTTAAAGACTTTAGAATCTAGAGGATTGATTGAAAAGTCAGGTATTCTTGACGTTCCAGGATCACCGCATCAGTACTCTACAACACATTTGTTTCTTGAAAAACTAGATATATCTTCAATTGATGAACTACCTGTTCTAGGAGATTATTTTTCAAATGTTCAGGAAGAGGAATAAAATATTTGAGACTCAATAAGTATTTAGCTCAAAATTTACAGATTTCTAGAAGAAATGCAGATGAAAAAATAACTGCAGGACACGTAAAAATAAACAATGAAAAAGCAAGTGTTGGAACAATTATTAATGAGCACGATGTTGTAGAGGTAGATGGTCAAGAAATAAAATCAAGAACTAAGCACGAGTACTACAAATTTTATAAACCTAAGGGATACATTTGTTCACATGAAAAACAAGGTGATTCACCAGTAATTTTTGATTTAATAGGCAAGGAGTATTTAAAATTTGGTGGAAGATTAGATAAAGAATCTGAAGGGTTGATGCTTTTAAGCACAGATGGTGATTGGTTAAATAGTATTTTTAATGCAAAAAATAAAGTTACAAAAAAATATATTATCAAAATAAAAACTCCACTACCAAAAGGAAAAAAATTTAAACAAAATATAAATCACAATGGTGAAGTTTTAAAAATTAGTAATTATAAATTAATCAACAAATACACATACGAAGTAGCACTAAAGACAGGTAAAAATCATGAAATTAGAAGGATATTTCGTTTTAATAATTTAAAAATTATCTTATTAAAAAGAAACAGAATCGGAAAATATTCTCTAAAAGATTTGTCTCCAGGGGATTTAGTTAAAATCAATATCAATGAATAAAATAATCATTACAATCGATGGACCTTCCGGTAGCGGTAAAACAACTCTAGGAAGAGCAATATCTAAAAAATTAGGTATTACATTTTTTTCATCTGGATCAATTTATAGAGTTATAACCAAATATTTTTTAGATACAAACAGTTTAGGATTTGAAAATTTTGAAATAATTTCGTACGAACCTTTAGAAATTAAAATTGATAAACATACATATTTTGAAAAAGATTTGTACACAAAAGAATTGAACTCTAAAAGTTCCGAACTCGCACAGCAAATTGAAATAAGAGCAATAGTAGATAATATACTAAAATTTGTTGAATCATCTGCAGATAGTGGTTTAGTTGTTGAAGGAAGGGACATGGGGAGTGTTGTATTTCCTGATGCTACTTTAAAAATATACTTAGATGCAGATGAACAGATAAGAAGTTCTAGAAGAGTTGAACAGTCAAACAATCAAGAAACGACTGACGATATAGCTGAGAGAGACAAAAGAGACCTCTCAAGAAAAAACTCACCTTTGATTGTTCCAAATGGTGCATTAATGTTGCAAAACAATACTTCAACCGTAGAAGAACTTGTTGATGAGGTTATAGAGAACTTAAAGCTTCAGTAGCTGACCATTTTCTATCATTATTGATACCTTTAATTTTTTGTGGAAATTCTTCATGAATGCAAAGGTGCTCGAGAAAATTTGAAATAGTTTTAACATTATTTCTCAGTTCTTTAGGTAATGGAAAATATTCTTCTTCATTTATATGGTTAAATTCAATTAAATCTTTAGCATTCAGGTGGTCAATTATTTCGAAAACTAAATGATCTGGAGCTGAGGCACCTGCAGTAATTGCAATATTTCCATTTAGGTTTAGATTGGTTAGATCATCAACATTTTCAATACGGTGAGCATCACAACCGTTACTTTTTACCATCTCTACTAATGCTTTAGTATTAGAAGAATTTTCTGAACCAACAACAAGCACAGAATTAACTTTGTTTAATATTTCAACAATTGCTGATTGCCTATTTGTTGTTGCATAACATAAATCACTTTTTCTTGGCATTGATAAATTTGGGTATTTCTTTTTGGAATGTTTCATAATAGGTTCCCATTCAGATATAGCTAATGTAGTTTGTGCAAGTAAGGCAGTATCGCCATGTAGATTTAAATTTTCAACGTCATCTATATTTTCTACAAGATGCATATTGTCTGGGGATACCCCAATTGCACCCAAAGCCTCATCGTGTCCTTTGTGGCCAACATATATTATTTGAGCACCTTTATCTGTATATTTTTTTGCTTCATGATGTACTTTAGTTACTAATGGGCATACAGAATTGATGGTTAATGTAGCTTTTTCATTAAATTTATTTTCAACAGTTGGAGATGTACCATGTGCTGAAAGCATTACTATTGCTCCTTCGGGAATTTCTGAAGGGTCTTCAACAAAAACTACATTATGACCTTCAAACTTATTTACTATCCATTTATTGTGAACAATTTCGTGATAACAATAAATTGTTTCATCATAAATTTTAAGCATCCACGAAAGAGCTTTTATAGCCATTTCTACACCAGCACAAAATCCTCTAGGTGTTACTAAATAAACTTTATTAACCATAGAATTAGAATAGCTATATTTAGAATATGATAAAAAATAAAGAAGCAGAGATTTTATTACTAGGTTTACCTAATTCAGGTAAATCCACACTAATTAATGCTTTAACTAAAAATAAAACTTCAATTATTGGTTCAAAACCTAACACTACAAGAGACAAAATATCAAAAATTGTTAGTTATGAAAATGATAAAAATATTTTAATCTCAGATCTTCCAGGGTTCTTAGAAACACCAGATGAATTTAATATAAATTATCAAAATAATATTGATAAATTTATCAAAGATGCTGACAAAATATTTTTTGTAATTGATGTAAATACCAAAGATTTCTCTGGACTAGATTCAATTTTCCATATCATAAATAAAAAGAGTCTTTCAAATGACGTTGTAACAGTTTTTAATAAGTGTGAAAATTTTGATAAAAATACACTTGATAAACGTTTATACAAATATGTATATAATGAATATTTTTTTGTTTCTGGTTATCACAAGCTAGGATTAGAACAAATACATTCTTATCTCAGTAATATTGCTATGAGATCTCAGAAAGAAGATAATCAAACTACTTCTTTAACGATCATCGGTAGACCAAATGCAGGAAAATCAACTTTGTTTAATGCTTTACTAAATAAAGAAAGATCAACTGTCTCAGATGTACCAGGTACAACAAGAGATAAAATAGAAGAAAATTTAGAAACGAATGATAGAAAATATTTAATTACCGATACTGCTGGGATACCACGAAAAAAACAAAAGGACCAGATTGACAGATATTCTTCAGAAATTTCGATTAAGTCTCTTGAAAATACTGATATAGCCTTGATAGTTGTTGACTCCTTAGTTGGCTTGTCATTTGAAGACAAAAGAATCTTAAACAGTTCAATTGAGAACTTTGTCACACCATTGTTGATACTTAATAAATGGGATTTATTAGATACAGAACAAAAAGAAGATATTAACAATTCTATAAAGAGAGACTTAAAACAATACCGTTGGGTAAATGTGATTAGAGTTTCTGCATTAAGTTTAAAAAATATTAATCAAATTGCTAAAAATATAGATCTGATTGAAGAACAGTTGAATTTTCGAATATCTACTTCTGAGTTGAATAGCTATTTTCGAGAATTGTGGGTTAAGTCACCTCCTCATCCATTTCGAGGTAAAAGAGCTAAGTTAAAGTTTGTTACACAGTATTCAACTAAACCACCTGAATTTGGATTTTCATTAAGTTCCAGAATTCCAAAAAATTATTCATCTTTTATTGAAAACAACATAAGAGAAAAATTCAATATGAGCGATATCGCTTTCAGGATAAAAATAAATGCATAGTTTTGGTTTTAAATTAGTCGTTTTTTTTGCAGGTTTTTACTTAATTATAAGGTTTTATCAGTTAATTTTTCGACTAATTTCCTAATAAAAATTTATCAACTCTATTTATAAAAAAAATAAATAAGAATTGAATATACACAAAAATTTTCTAATATTAATACATCCACATTTATGTGGATTTTTTGTATACAAAAAGGAGAGAAATTGAGTAATTTCAAGGGATCCAAGTCTTGGCGTCTTATATTACTTTTCTCAGTTTTTGCATTAGTAGTAGTCGCATGTGGTGGCGATACAGCAGAAGAAGAAGTTGTTGAAGAAGCAACTGAAACTACTGCAGCACCAGCAACTACTGCTGCACCAGCTGAAGAAGCAGCTCCATCAGGACCTGATGGTGTTTATAAGATGGCGATATTTTCAGATCCTCAAACACAAAACTACTGGAATTATCTTGATACTGAAACCGATGTATGGACACAATATGTAATGTCTGGACAAGCAGTTTCATTGTTCTCTATTTCATATCCAAACTATCAATTAACTACTGGTATGGCAGCTGAACTTGTTGAAGTTGCTGTTAATAATGGTGACGGAACATATACTTATACTGTTCCAATGGTAGAAGGATTCGAATGGAGTAATGGTGATCCAATTACTGCTAATGATATGGTATGGACATTTAATACTGTAAACGACCTCGGTTTGCTAAGTAACTGGGAAACATACTATCGAAAAGCTGTCGGTACTGATGAAAGTGCTGAAGACTATGTCGCTGGTATTGCAAGCCTAGTTGCAGTAGATGATTACACAGTTGAAATTACATTGAACTTTGATGCTGGATTATCCGCATGGCAATACAGAATTGCACAAGCTCCTTTCTTGAATGAAACTTATTGGTCACAATTTGCTACATCAAGAGAAGACTTGCTTGCTGCTTCTGGAGCTGATGCACCAGTAGCGAGTGCTTTTGTTTATGACAAAGTCGAACAAGGTGCTTTCTACACATGGAATTATGATCCAAACACAATGTGGTTCGGTGGAGACACAACTATATATAAGAGTGGTACAGTTGTCGAATGGGACAACGGTGTAGCACCAGCAATTAGCCAATCATTTGGTGACACTTCTGGTGATTCTTTCACTTATACTTCAGGACCTTATGTTGGTACTGTAGAATTCACTCTATATGGTGATCAAGATGCTGCTTACTTAGCATTCCAGAACGGTGAAGTTGATTTCGTACTTAACCCATTAGGTGTTAAGAGAAATCTCTTTGACCAATTATCAAGAGTACCTGGTGTTGAAACAACTGCTAACTTAGGTAACGGTATGCGTTACATGGCATTCAACACAAGAGTGTTCCCTGGTAGTAACAAAGCATTTAGACAAGCAGTTGCTTGTATATCTGATAAAGAGTTCGTATTAAATAACGTTCTTCAAGGTGTTGCTGTAAACATGGACGGTCAAATGCCAGAGGCATTGACAGCATGGGTAGCACCAGTAACAGGTGTACTAGCTGATTGTGCTGGACTCTCTGCTGAAGAAAGATGGGGTAAATCCGTCGAAATTCTTCAAGCAGGTGGATGGACAGCAACTGATTGGGGTTCTCACCCAGGTGGTGCTGACAGAGCTGTCGCACCTACAGGCGTTAAAGGACCTAATGGAGAAACACCACCAAGTGATATGTTGTTATACGCACCTGGTGCTGGTTATGACCCATTAAGATCAACAATGTCATTATTCATAGCTGATTGGATGCAACAGCTTGGATTTGATGTTACAGCTAGACCAACTGGATTTAGCGTTATTGTAGATAAGGTATTCACACCAGAAAACTGTGAAGACTGGTACTTCTACATGTTAGGTTGGGGCTTAAGTGCATTCCCTGATCACCCAGAAGCATTCTTTGCTTCTTACAACGATACCTGCGAAGGTGGATATAACACACCTGGATTTAACAACGCAGAGTTCGATGCACTTGTCGGAGAATTTAATAAAGCTAAGACTGTAGCAGAAGCTATTGCTCTTTCTCAGCAAATGGAAGCTATATTATTTGAAGAAATGCCATATTTGGTACTCTTCAATGTACCTACACTTGAGGTATATAGAAATAATGTATCATTCCCATTCACTGACGTGTTAGATGGATTAACTGGAACTGGTGGAGGTTATCCTTCATTAGTTAAAGTTTCTAGCTAATAAAAATTATTAATAAAATGGCGGGTAATTTACCCGCCATTTTATATTAAAATAGGACAAATATGGCTGAATACATCATTAGACGTACATTTCAAATGACAATTGTTTTTTTCTTGTTTTTAATTTTTTCTTATTTACTTTTCAATGCAATTCCTGGAAACGCCTTTTCAAGTTTGCTGCTTAATCCAAATTTGCCTCCTGATGCCTATCAAAGAGTATTAGAGATATATGGTCTCGATAAACCACTTTTAGAACGTACTCAGATGTATATAGTCAATTTCTTTAAAGGAGATTTTGGCTATTCTTATAAGTATTTTCCAAAAACACCAATTGAACTAATTGCAGAAAGACTTCCAAGAACTCTTATGCTTTTTTCTATTGTAAATATTGTTGCTTTCTATACAGGTTTTTTAATTGGAAAAGTATTAGCTTGGAGAAGAGGATCCAAGGCTGAAACATGGATAACCGTAACTTCAGTATTTTCATACACAGTTTTTTATCCATGGTTTGCATTGATGATGCTATGGGTTTTTGGTTATAAGCTTGGATGGCTTCCTATTGGTAAATTTCTCTATCCTGAAAAATGGTATGATGCTCCTTTTGATAGTGATGTTGTTTTTACTTCAATGATAAAATTTACTGTAGTAGTTTCTCTTTTACAATTTGCAGCATATGTAGCATCTAGAGGTATAGAATCCCTAAGTCTTCGAAGAAATATTAGATTTGGTAGTTTAATAGCAATATTTATTGGTAGTTATTTTTATTGGAACAATGGAGAAGCATTAATTCAGAAACCTTATGCTTCAGATATTGCTTATCACATGATATTACCTGTGATGGTTGTCACAGTAGTAGCTTTTGCTGGTACTGCTCTGTTAACCAGAACAACAATGATGGAAGTGTTAAAGGAAGATTACATATTAACCGCTCGAGCTAAAGGTATAAGCCAAAAGAGAATTAGAGATAGGCACGCTGCAAGAACAGCACTTCTTCCTGTTGTGACTTCATTTATTTTTACAATAGTAACTATTATTGACGGGTCTGTATTGACTGAACAAATTTTTTCATGGCCTGGCATGGGTCAATTATTACTTCAAAGTGTACTAGAAGAAGATATACCAGTAGCTATGGCAACATTTTCGTTTGTTGGTGTATTTGCATTAATTGCTCACTTACTTGCTGATGTCTCATATTCATATTTAGATCCACGAATTAGAATTAAATCACAAGGGTAATTATGGAAAAAAATATAAATCAAGATTTACAAAAAGAATTGCGCAGAGAAGCAATTAAAAGAAATTGGCAACTTTTCAAACAAAGCAAATTAGGAATGATAGGTTTGTATATTGTCATTTTCTTCTTGTTTTTAGCATTACTTCAACCATTTTTATTTATAACTGGCATTTGGAATAAGGGAGTATATGATCCAGTTGTTGGTTATGAACCAATTAAAGACACTTTACTTGTTGTTGAATGTCCAAAAGAATACCCAACTGAAAAATATGAATCTTATTCAGACTGTCCTGCAAAAGGTGAGGTCAATGTTAAAAAACTTTATATGGCGCCTGGAGTAGAAGTAGGAGATATGTATGAAACATTTATACAGCCTGCACCTCCCTCTAGAAGACATTTACTAGGTACAGACTCATTAGGTAGAGATATATTTTCACAAATAATGGAAGGTAGTCAAGTAGCATTTATCCTTGGTCTGCTAAGTGCAACCTTAGGAGTTGGTATTTCTACAATTCTTGGAACTATTGCAGCATTTTTTGGTGGAAGAATTGATGCTTATTTAATGAGACAATCGGATCTAATTTTAATGCTTCCAAGTTTGCCATTGTTGTTTATTATCTCTGCTTTTGCAGAGCTAAAAGTATGGCACTTAGCAGTTGTACTTGGAGTACTAGGAGGGCTTGGTGGTTCTGTGATAACTATCAAGTCACAAGCTCTTCAAGTTAAAGTCAAACCTTTTGTAGATTCTGCAAGAATAACAGGTGGATCTAACATGAAAATATTATTTTCACATGTTCTCCCTAATGTTGCACCATTAGCACTATTATTTATGGTCTTTAGTGTCACAGGCGCTATTGCTTCTGAGTCAGTTTTATCATTCCTTGGGCTATTAAATATAGATATGAGTTGGGGAATAATGATTTATCTTTCCCAAACTGATGGCTTTATATTTTCTGGTATGAGATATTGGTGGCTAATTCTACCTGCTGGTCTTGCAGTTACATTTTTAGCAGGTGGATTTTACTTAGTTGGTAGAGGACTTGATGATGTTTTCAATCCTAGATTGAGAAAGAGATAAGATGTCAAAAGACGTATTGGTTGTTAAAGATTTAAACATGCATTACGAAACTTTGTCTGGAAACGTTTCTGCTGTTAAGAATGTTTCATTTTCAGTAAAAGAAGGTGAATCTTTCGGACTTGTAGGTGAATCAGGTTGTGGTAAAACCTCTGTAGCAATGTCTCTGTTACAACTTCAAGCTGATAATGCGAAAATTTCTAGTGGAAGTATTTCGCTTGATGGAATAGAAATGGTTGGCATGTCTGAATCAGAATTAAGAAAAGTACGTTGGGATGGAATTAGTATCGTCTTTCAAGGAGCAATGAATGCATGGAATCCTGTAGTGAAAGTAGGAGAGCAAATTAGAGAAGCTATAAGAGAACATTATCCTAACAACACAAAAATTCAAAATACTGAAAAAATAGAAAGTTTATTTAAAATGGTAGGTTTAGATTCGTCAATTATGGACAGATTTCCACATGAATTATCCGGAGGTATGAAACAGAGGGCTGTTATAGCACTTGCCTTATCTTGCGATCCAAAAGTTGTAATTGCTGACGAACCAACAACTGCACTTGATGTAGTTATACAAGATCAGATACTAAAAGAGATTAAAAAAGTACAAGAACTTTTAGGATTAAGTTTAATTTATATATCTCATGATATTGCAGTAATTGCAGAAATGACTGATCAAATGGCTGTTATGTATGCTGGGTCTATAGTTGAAATTGGCCCTACTGATCAAGTATTCAGTAATCCCAAGCACGCTTACACAAGGTTATTGTTGGAATCAACACCATCTGTGGTTGGCGAAAAGAAAAAATTAAGATCATTGGAAGGAGAACCACCTAGCTTAATAGACGAAGATTTAGGTTGTTCTTTTTCTCCTAGATGTCCTGATCCGTCAGATAATTGTAAAAGTGGCAATTCTGAAATGGGATTAATTGAAGTTGCTAGTGGACATTTTGCTGATAAATGTTGTGTGGAGTGTGGATAAATGAAAAAAAATGTTATTGAGGTAAAGAACTTAGAAAAGTATTTTGAAGTTAAAGGTGGATTTTTTTCAAGAAAAAAAGCCACCGTTAAAGCTGTTGATGATATAACTTTTGAAATTCCTTTTGGTGAGAGTTTAGGATTAGTTGGTCAAAGTGGATGTGGTAAGACAACAACTGCACGAGCACTGTGCTTGCTAGATCCTAAAACTGGGGGAGAGGTTAACTTCTACAATAATGAGACATCTACTATGCAAAGTATTGATGAACTTGAAGGTGAAGAATTAAAAAAATTTAGAAGAAATATTCAAATGATATTTCAGGATCCTTATGAATCTCTTAATCCAAGATGGACAATTAAAGATATTATTTTAGAACCACTTAATATACATAACATTGGTGACTTAGATGAAAGGGAAGAAGCTGTTGCTGAAATACTGCAAACTGTTGGATTGACACCGCCAGAAAATTATATGCCAAGATATCCTCATGAATTATCAGGAGGACAAAGACAGAGGGTATCTATTGCAAGAACTCTTATAATGAAACCAAAATTTGTGGTGTGTGACGAGCCAACATCTATGTTAGATGTATCAATAAGAATTTCAATAATGGATTTAATGTTAAATCTTGCAAAAGATCTAGAAGTTTCTTATCTTTACATAACACATGATTTGGCAGTAGCAAGATATATGTGTAATAGGATTGCTGTTATGTTTAATGGAAAAATTGTAGAAATCGCTGAAACTGAAGAGTTATTAAATAATCCAGTACATCCCTACACAAAGAGATTAATTTCCTCTATTCCAGTTCCGGATCCATCATACGATAGAAAAGTTTATGATATTAATTTCGATGAACTCGATTCACTTATTGATAAACATGGTTCAGATAGTCCTATGATTGATATTGGTAATGAGCATTACATCGCAACTCATGATGTTAAGGGTCTTATTTGAGATTTAAGGATATTTTCCTTGCACCAAATTTAATAACATTATCACGCCTAATTATTGTAATAGTCATTTTCTTTCAATTTACACCTAATGATTTTGAAGTTGTTACTCTAATAATGTTCATTGCAATAGTTGGATTAAGTGATTCATTAGATGGCATTGTTGCTAGAAGATTTAACTTAGTTTCAAAGTTAGGAATAATCCTTGATCCATTCACAGATCGAGTCGTATTTATTCTTCTTTTATTTTGGATAAAAGAGATCATACCAACTTATTTTTTAATTGGGATAATTGTCAGAGAAACACTTATATTGATTGGATCTTTAATTGTTTTGTTCACTAAAAGAGAGATAAAAGTTTCTAAAAAAGGAAAAGTATCAACGGTACTTATGTTTGTTATTATTTGTTTATACGTACTTAATATGAATATTTCAATTGTATTTATAGATGAGTTAGCTATTGCAACATTAATATTATATTTTTATGTTGCTTTTGAATATTTATATAACTTAATATATAAACATGGATGATCATACAAAACCACTTGAAAAACAAGAGAATGATAATAATATTAAGTTCTTACTAACGCTATTAAATTTAGAATTGATGTCTTCATCTTGGATACTTCAAAATGGTAAATATACTATTGGTAGATTATCAAGCCATCAAATTATCCTCGATGATGTAACTGTTTCAAGAAATCATGCTTCCATTGAAATTATCAATGAGGAAGTAAAAATTTATGATAATAATTCCACAAATGGTGTTTACATTAATAATGACTCAATTGAGAATCATGCAAATATAAAATCTGGTGATAAATTACAAATAGGAAAATTTCAACTACTATTCACAAAAGTTTAGTCATGAATATCGGTCAATTAGTAAAAGAATTAAAGAAAAGTTTTCCATCAGTAACGATATCTAGAATAAGATTTTTAGAAAAGGAAGGGTTGATAAAACCAAAAAGGTCCTCTGGTGGCACAAGAATATTCACAGAAAAAGATTTAAAAAAATTAAATAAGATACTAGATCTACAAGAAAATCAATTTTATAGTTTAAAAGCAATTAAGAATAACTCATCCTTATTAACTAAAAAGGATTCTAAACGAATTATTATTTCAGAATACAGCAAACACGATGTTTTAAAAAATTCTGGAATTAGTGATAAAGAATTTGATGAATTAGTAAAGTATGAGTTTGAAGATGAGAAAGAAATTTACGACAATCTTGATCTTGAAAGATTAAAGTCTTGGTCTTATTTTTTTGAATTAGGACTTCAACCTAGAAATTTTACAACTATCAAATCCGTATCTGATAGGACAGAAGGGTTTACTGATTACTTAGTATCTACTATTCAAGATGAAAATACAAATGAAGAATTAATTGTTGAGAACTTAACAAAAATTATTAAAGGGTTAATATTAAAAAAATAATTCTAATCACGTTTGTTTTAATTTTCTTAATTCAACCTGTAAACGCTCTTGAAACTGTAGAAATACCTATAACAGCTGAGGTTTATCTTTCATATGATTATGAATATAAAAAGCTTATGTATGCTAAAAATATTGATACAAGCATTTCACCTGCATCTATAACTAAATTAATGACAGCTCTTTTACTATATGAAAATTTTCCATTAAATCATGAATTTACAACTTCTTATCCATCAAATTATTCATATTCGGGTAAAGTTGCTTATATCCCAGAAGGCATCACACTGACTTGTGAAGAGCTATTAGAGCTATTATTAGTCTATTCTGCCAATGATGCGGCATTTATTGTTGCAAATTCTGTCTTTTCAAGTTATGAGCAATTCATTGAAGAAATGAACAATAAAAGTAAAGATTTGTCGATGAATTCTACAAACTTTGTTAATCCTGATGGGTTGGATGAAGTAAATCATGTTACTACAGCTAATGACCTTCTTAAATTAAGCATATACATATTGGAAAATACAAAATTATTGGATATTACAAGTAAAGAGGATATTTTATTAGATAAATTAGATAATAAAATATATAAAAATACAAATTTGATTATTAATAGCGGATTTATTGGACTTAAGACAGGTTGGACATCAAATGCAGGATTAACTTTTATCGGATTCAATCAAGAAAATAATAGAAAAATAATTACTATTGTAAATAAATCTGTTGTTGATCCAGAAAAGTTAAATCATTTTTTAGATACAAAAATTTTGTATCAAAAATCAAAAGATAATTACGATAATGTTTTAATACTTGATAAAGAAACTGAAATATTTAAAATTAAAAATTCTCAAGATGTCCAATTGATAAAAAATAATGAATATTTTTATATATTTAAAAATTTAGTTGATAAAGAATTAAGCTATTCAGTTTCTATTAAAGATAATATATTTAAAATAAGTTATCCAGAAATAAATGAAGAAAAAAGATATAAAATTAATACGACAAAAAAAATTGAATACAATTTTCATTGGTCAAATAAATTTCTAAATAATATCTTTAATAAATAATCTTTTACAACACTTTAATTAGAATTCACTTATGCAAAGTAAAGTATACGTTGAAGTAGGATCAATTCGATTAGAAGAAGAAACTGAGACACCAATTATGATTCTTCAGCAACCAACTACTAATAAAGTTCTTCCAATTTGGATCGGTACAATAGAAGCTGTTTCCATAGCATATGCACAAGAGGGATTTGTTCATCCTCGTCCACAAACACATGATTTACTTATAAACATAATTGAGTCACTTAATTCACAAATTATTGAAGTCTGCATTACTGACATTCAAGATAAAACTTATCTTGCCGAAATTTGTTTATTAACTGATGATGGCGAACTTAAGTTATCTTGTCGACCAAGTGATGCTATTGCTTTAGCATTAAGAACTTCATCTAAGATATCTGTTGATTATGAACTATTTATTAATAATTCTATAGAAATTTATGATGAGAAATCAGTCGATTTAGAAGAATTCATTGATTTCATTGACAATGTTAATCCAAACGATTTTTCCTAAAACCTTGATAAAAAAAATAATCATAGTAGATTAATCATATGCAGCAGGGTTACACAGGTCCAGAAGTATGTAATATTACTGGTATATCTTATAGACAACTTGATCATTGGACTACAACAAATTTAATTAAAGCATCTATTAGAAGTATTAAAGGATCAGGATTTCATAGAATTTACTCTTTCAACGACATTATTTTAGTCAAATTAGTAAAGAAGTTAAGATCTGCTGGTATAAGTTTACAAAAAATTAGGATTGCATTAAAAAATGTAAATAAAATATTAGGAAAAAATTCAAATATTTCAGACATCTCAATTTTTTCTGATGGATCGTCTATCTACGTTTTAACTGACAATAACCAAATAGTTGACCTACTAAAGAAAGGTCAAGCAGTATTTGGAATATCACTGGGGCCTGTACACACTGAAACGGAAGCTGAAATACTATCACTTTATCCTGATAAAGCTTCAGCTGCTAATAGATGAAATTTGCACATCAATCAGAAAAAATATTTGCAAACCATTTAGATTTATTTGATATTAAGTGGATTTATGAACCTTTGAGTTTTCCTTTAAAGTGGGGTAGTGGTGCTATAAAAATGATGTTCACTCCTGACTTTTATTTACCGGAAATGGATATATACGTAGAAATTACAACCATGGATCAAAAGCTTATAACTAAGAAACAACGTAAAATAAAACTAGCAAGAAAGCTGTATCCTATGAATACATTTAAGCTCATAAATGAACAACAGTTTTATAATTTCCTATCTCAGGACAATGAAAATTTAGTCAAAGAAGCTATCGCTAGCTGAATACTCGAGCAATTTTTCAACTTTTTCTATTCCCAAACTTTTTGCTATTTCCAGTTCTTTAGATATAGAAGTATTACTCATTAACCTATTATCTGTATTTAGATAAACATTAAATCCTAAACCAATTAATTCAACTATTGGATGTGAATTATAATTTTGGTACATATTTGTATGAATGTTAGAAGTGATACAAATTTCTAACGGTATTTGTTGGTCAATTAATTTTTTGGCAGTTTCTCCAGGTTTGTTGTTATTTATATCCTCAATAATTCTTACACCATGACCAATTCTCATTGCTCCATTATCTAGGGCATCTATTATTGAATTTACACCGTCACCTTCACCCGCATGAATTGTAATATTAATTCCTAAATCTTTAACTTTTTTAAAACTTTCTCTAAACAATGAAGGGGGAAAGTTTAGTTCAGGCCCTGCAATGTCAAATCCAATTATTTTATCTTTTGCTTCTAGACATAGATTTGCAACATTTATAACATCTTTTGTGTTATGTCGCATTCCGCATAGTATTAATCCAGATCTAATTCCATATGTATTTTCAGCAATTTTAAAACCAGAATTAACTGCATCAATAACATCTATCGGAGTCATTTCAGTATTGACTGAATAGAATGGTGCGTATCTTGATTCATAATAATTGATACCATTTAGGTGCATATCTTCAGCTGCTTCAAAGGCTATTCTTTCAATTGATGAATAATTTTGCATTAAAGCAATTGTATGTGTGAAAGCTTCAAGGTACTCTTCTAGAGAATTTGAGCTTGATCTATCAAAAAAACTATCTACATTATCTATATCAAGTAAGGGTTTGTAATTAATAGATTCTGCCAATTCCTTCGCAGTAGAAGGCCTTAAACCACCATCTAAGTGGTCATGTAAAACATGCTTATACATAACGCAACATAATATATATTATAGGACAAAATGATGATAATAACTTAAGCATATATTTCCCTTAAAACACTCTCCCTGTGTGTAATTGGTAGCCAATGTCCAGCACCGGGTATCTCTGTTATCTTAACATTAGTTCCACTAGACAAAAGTCTTTCTCGCATCTTGTCATTTAGTTTTACTGCTGCATCAACTTCACCAAATACAAAATGTATAGGAGTTGTTACTACCTTTCTCCAAGTTAAGCTTAGCTCTGAGTTAAAATCTATATTCGCATACCATGCAATAGGTTGATCAAGTGAGAATTTATCAAAATGTTGAATTAAATTAATAATTTCATTTTCTTCCATAACACAACTTTCTGAAAAGTTATTAATAAAAACGTTTTCTAACGAAAGATCTACACTCTCTCCTATTTGGTTGTTCATTCTATAAGAAGATCTAAAGAATAACTCTAGATTAGTATCAATAATATTTGCAGATTCTTTCACATTTTGAAATGAAGAAATATAATGAAGTTTTTTATTGTAAGTTAAATTACTATATACCTCTGATATAGGAAATTCAGTTCCACCGCAAACAGATACTAATTTGTTAATATTTACTTTTTCACGTGATACCACTGCCCACGCAACTATAGATCCCCAGTCATGTCCGACAATTGTTAAATTTTTGTCAAGGTTTAGTTTTAGTATTAATTCTTCAACATCTTTTGATAGTTCTTCAATATTAAAAGAAAGTAAATCAAAATTTTTTAATCTTGATAGCGGATATCCCCTCTGTTCTAAAATTGTTACCCTATAGCCATTTTCAATTAATTCTTTTTTAATATCATTCCACATGTACATATTTGATGGAAAACCATGAAGTAATAAGATATCACTCCCCTGTCCCTTTGTTTCATAAGTTAAAGATATGTTATTTATATTTATTTTTTCCATGTAATTAAATTATTTCTCCTTAGTACAACAATTGTGAGGCATAAAGCAAAAAATGCCCATTGAAACGCATAACTTAAATGTGGAGCATCGTATGGTTCTTCTAAATTTATACATTCTACCCCACTGCCACAATCATCAATTAAGACAATATAAAATTCTGGAAGAACAACTCCAGTTTCACTTTCTATAAATGATTTATCTATTCTGAATAAATACTCTGAATCAGGAATATCATCTTGACCAACACCCTGAATGTCATAATTTAATAATCTACCTCTGAAGAAAGAATTTTTGTATAAAGATGTCATGTCTACCTTTTCATTAAAGGGTACCCATCCATTATTAATTAAAAAATATTCATCTAAATTTGTCCTATATAAATTAATTAGGTTATATCCATTCTCTCCATTATGGACACGTGATCTTAAATACCAAGTTCTTACCAAATCTATATCTTTAATACTTTCTGTTAGTTCAATTTTCGAAAACTCTTCAAATTTATTCTTTTCATCAGTTAATTGTGACAGCGATATTTGATTTATATTGTCTTTTGAGTCAATAGATTCAATTATTAGTTGGTCTTCTTGATGCCTCATTAATTGCCAATATGACAGACCTATAAATATAAATACAACAATAAAGCCAAAGTAAAAAAGATTTTTATGAGGTAGTTTTTTTAACATTGCCAAGAAGTATTGCCCCTTCTTTTATCTCCATAGCAAAAAATATCATCATTTCTTCCAGTTACACAAACACCACCAAAATACATATCGAATGGATCAGTTATTGTTGTATTTTCATTAATGTTTTCATATCCTGGTTCTGCTCTTACACCTCCATCAGAATTTACATGAAATCTTGGCATATTTATTGATTTTTTCCATGTGTTACCGTTGATGTAATTTGTTAAAACTTGAGCTATAGCTGAGCTTATTCTGTCAGCTCCAGGAGAACCAATAGTACTAACACCTTCATTTGATTCGATAATTAATGGACTCATGTTTGATATCAATCTATCTCCCTTAGTATCTCCAAGAAAACCTTGCGGATTTAGTTCAATTTCTCCTAAAGAGTTATTGAAATACATACCCGTATTTTTACATAAAACACCCGATCCATAACCACTAGAAAAGGTTATTGAAAAATGAAAATTATTTTTATCAGATGTGTTTACTTGGATTGTAGATGGAGACTTAGAAATTTTTGATATTTCATTATTGATCAGTTCTCCTCTGTTGCCAAAAAAACTCATAATTATTTTGTCTATCCAGATATATATTTTGGAGTGTTTCTTCAATATTTTGTGATTCTATAGATAGAGCTTTCAAATACTTAAGTACCATCAAGCCCCCAATTGAAGGACCGGAATGACCTGTTAATTTCAGATCTTTGTATTGATATACAAACTTATTATCTTCAATTATGTCGTAATTATTAAAATCAGATGTCACTGCATGTCCACCTTCAAGTTTTAATGTTTCAACTATTGACTTTGAAATATCACCTATATAGAAATCATTAAATCCTTCATCCGACATATGATTTAGAGTGTCAGATAATTTATCAAGTTTTACTGTGCCATTATCAAGGTCTTCATAAACATTTGATAAAGCAATTTTTGATTCTTCATGCCACATGAACATTGGTTCTAATGAATGAATAAAGTAATCTTTTGTTGGTTGAGTTAATTTAAAACCCTCTTTTGCAGTTTTTATTGGGAATTCTAATAATTTATCTAAAGGAAGAGATGCGTATCTTTTAAAAATTAAGTCAAGAATCTTATAAATACCTGGAACAGCAAATGTATTCGCACCCTTACAAGTTTCAACATGACCACCGTAAGTCATTGAAATTCGATGCTCTTCGTGATCATTTCCACCAAATTTTTTCGGAGCTACAAAATAACCATCTACTGAATGTGTTGAATTTTTTTCTCCATCATAATAAGTCAAAAGCCCAGAAGCAGTAGGTGCAACAACACCGAGATCAGTAACCATTGATGTAATTACACTTGTTATCAATATATCTGCAGCATTAGGATTTAAATCTTTTATTGATTCAGCTGCTTCTGAGCTGTATTCTGCTGTACTTGCTAATGAAACATTCACTTTAAACATTGTAGTTTATATCTTTTGTATGCAAAAATGTATATATGAACACTGATGTAACAAAGTTTGATAATAACATTTATCAAATTGATGTTCATATGGAGGGTAAACCTCAAAGAATGTCATGCTATTACATTGATTCATCAGATCCAATACTTATTGAAGTTGGCCCTTCAAATTCATTTCCATATTTAATTTCAGCATTAGAATCGCTTGGAATTCAAGATATTAAAAGAACAGCCATTACACATTTACATTTAGACCATGTAGGTGGCATTGGACATTTAAATGAAAAATATAAAGACAATTTTGTATACGTACATGAATTAGGATTGAAACATTTACCAAACCCAGAAAGACTATGGAGAGCAGTTAGTGATGTTTATACAGAAGAATGGCTTAAAAAAAACTGGGGTGAAATAAAACCTATTCCTCTAGATAATATTAAATCACTCAATCATGGTTCAGATATAAAGCTTGAATCAAATAGAAATCTTAAAGCTTTATATAGTCCGGGACATGCAAAGCATCATTACAGTTTTTATGATGAATTCTCAGGAACATTATTTATGGGTGATACGCTTGGACTGATATACCCACACGGTGATTTTGTACAACCTAATCTACCTCCACCTGATTTTGACAAAGAAATTTTATTTAAAACACTAGATAGTTTTGAAAAACTAAAAATAAACCAGTTAGCAATTGCTCATTTTGGAATACATAAAAATGCTCGTGTACTAATTAATGATGCAAAGGAAAGTGTCGAAAATTGGATTTCATTTATCAGTAACATTAAAAATCTGAGTAATGATGATGCAAGCAATGAATTACTAAAATGGCTGACTAGAAATTATGAATCTTTAGGGATTGATAATGAAACAATAAAAAATTATATTGGCAATGGTAATTTTGTTATGCAGGTTGAGGGTATTAGAAATTATTTAAGTAAAAGAAATTAACTTGATTTAATTAATTTACTTCTGAAGTATATATGTATTGGAGCAATAAAAAATTCAGTAAGTATTCCAAAAAAGAAATATAAGTCAATTTCGACATTTCCTTTTGCTAACAAAGAAATGACTCTTGACAGAAGAACAATAGTCCACAGTATTGTTAAAAAATTAAAGTAAAAGATCTTTTGTGTCCGTAAATATTGAATACAACCAAATGTACACATTAAATATAAACTTAATGGATACATTAATAAATTTAAATGTCCATTACCTCCATTATCAGCGATCGCTAATACTTCAAGATATGTTTGTTTAAAAAATAGAAAAGTTGAATTAGGAAAAAAAACTGAATAAATTACCAATATAGAGCTATTTATTAACAAGAAAAACAAAAATAAATTTATGGATTTCCTGTAATTCATATTAGGTAATTATAAAAGAAAAACCCCTAGTTTCCTAAGGGCTCTTCATAAAAGTCGGCAGTGTCATACTCTCTCCGTGTTTATTTTTTTCCAAATCTGTAGCCAAATTGATCAACTTTAAACATTTTTTCTTTGTCTAATTTCCAATACTCAACAACTACCTTAAATCTAGGTTGTTCAAGTGAATATTCGCTAATTCTTAAAATATCACTTTCATACTCATGAACACGCTTTAGAAACATTTCTTGAGTTTCATCCTTTTTAGGCTCTTTAGGTTTAGTAGAAGTTTTACCGTTATTATATATGCTTGTTGAGGACCATAGTATAACTAAACCTTCGGTAGTATTTTGTAAATCTTTATAACTAGAATTTTTATGCGATTTTAGATATCTCAGAAGTTCAGTTCTGCCTTGAATTAATTTGTCGATTGACCCAAATTTACATTCAACAATAATCGGTGATTTAACATCGTATTCCTTATCAGGCATTAAAACAAAATCAGGACGATCAGTTTTTAATCCAATGCTATCTGAATTATTTGAGTAATGATAATTTGTAATTTCTCTAAGAAAATTTATTTTTCTTTTTTTTAATTGCTGACTTAACAATAAAGATAGTTCATCTTCATAACCGTCTGCATAATCAGTTAAATCTACAGATACTTTCTTTGAAAGTTCATATACGAGTTGGAAAAGATTCCTTTTTTTAGACATAACAGTATGATAATAGAAAAACCCCTAGTTACCTAGGGGCTCTTCATTAAAAGTCGGCAGTGTCCTACTCTCTCAGTAAGGTTTATCAGGAAAGTATTAATGTTTCTCTTTTCGGAATTAAAAAAATTTTTTTTGAAGCTCTAGTTGCTGCTGTGTATTTCCAGCCAGGAGGGTAAGAGTAATTATTTGTAATATTATATTTTCCAGTTTCTTTATCTTTGATAACTGTTGTGAAATCCACGAATACATAGTCCCATTCACCTCCTTGAGATTTATGACCTGTTATAGCATAGGAATAATTCATATATAAGGCATTATTGTATTTGTCTGTTTCTCTAAGTTCTTTTTTTTCTTCCTTAGTTAAATCAGGATAGTTAGGGTTTCTTAGTATAAAAAACTCATGTAAGTACTCTTCAATTTCAAAATAGCGATCATCTCTATTTGAATAAATCCAATTGTCTTCATCTTCATTATTTAGTGTTTCATCAATTACAAGGACTTCGTAATGAATTTTATTTGTTTCGATGTGTCTTAAAGTTAATCTTGTGAAATTAAGTGAAAATTCTTTATCTACATAGACTTCTTTGTCATCTTTATGATACGAACTCTTTATATGAATTTTTGGACCCTCAATTGTATTACCTACTTTTAAAACCTCAAGAAAATCTCCATTCCACAAACTGTGAAAATAGTTATTCTCCGTAACATGTAAAAGGTCTTTTTCAACATACAATTCTCTTGGATTAATACTGTGAATAGCATTTCTTGCAAGAATATTAAATTCATGTGCAACTTGGTTGTTATAAGATATGTATTTTGTTTGAAGAGGATTTTTTTTAAATGATGATAAATATTTAGTCATCAAATTATCTATACTATTGTCCTCAATAATTTCTACATTCTCTTTTGAAAAACTATCTATATTCAAATCATTGATATTGTTTGTTTTTTCTAGACTCTTAGCTAGTTCATGAATGTCTTTTGAATGTTTATGTCTATGTAATTCTGATAAATCAAAATGTTTAACTCTTTTAGTGAACCTTTCAAAGGCACTTTTATCTAATGCTGGCCTGTACTTTCCTGCTTTTGCGTATATTGGAGGTAATTGATTTTCATCGCCACAGAAAATAATTTTTCTATTTTGCTTAATACTAAAATTTACATCTTCAACAATGTCATCCAATTTTGCTTTGTATAAATTTAATTTAGGTTTTCTATCCTGATTGTGCACTTCATCTAATAAATGAGTTAGCAAATTTTCTTGTATCATTGAAGCTTCATCTATTATCCATAATTCGTCACTTACTTCATCACGTTCTTCTTTCATAATTTCCAGTTTAAAAAATTTATCAAAAGCTCTGTACATAGATCTTCTACCCCAAATCCAAAAATTTATAGTTTTAGAATTTTCTAATCCTTTTTGTTTTAATACAGCAGCTGCTCGACCCGTATAAGCAGCAGGATATAGATTACAACTCGGTCTATTGTTTTTAAATTCTTGATATATATGACTAAGTAAAGTTGTTTTTCCTGAACCTGCAGGTCCATTAATTATTAAAATATCCCAGTCTTCGGTAAGTGAAAAATTAAAAATTTCATTTTGCTCAATAGAAAGATTCATAGGTTAGATTATAAACAGATAAACTCATAGTTTCACAGAGGCTTTCTTGTAAAAGTTGGCAGTGTCCAACTCCAAAGGAGTTGTTATTCAAATTTATATTTATCTTTGTACTTTTGTTGTAAATCTACATATTTTTTTAGTATCAATATGATGTCGTCATTATCTTCAAAGATCTCGTTATGATAATCTAATATCTCATCTATGATATTGAATGCTTCGGTTTGAAATTCATCTGATTCATCACGATAGTCTTGATTTAAACTATCTAAAAACTCATTATCAGAATAATCAATATCACCGTCACTTATAAGCATATCTTCTTGAAGTGACTGTTCATTAGCTATTAACTGAAGAAAACTATTTATATCATCTTCAAGTTTCTCATAAAAATTGATAGCATTATCATTATTCCAATCTTCATCCTTATTGTAAGATTTTTTTGTTAAGTTATACATATTTATGTATTTAACATATGTTTCATCCATAATGAAAAGTATAAAAGAAAAAACCCCTAGTTTCCTAGGAATTCTTCATTAAAAGTCGGCAGTTCCTACTCTCCCAAAAGGTAATCAAGATTATGCACTGCATCTGATTACATTGAATCCCAATCTAATTCATCAGAATCTAAACCTTCAGCAGGAGGAGAAAAATCATAATAATCTGGATCATATTCTTCTACTTCCGAAACTTCCTCTTCTTTTTCTATTTCAGAGAAAATAAAATCATATAACTCATTTTTTTTGGGTTTTAAAGGATTTTCAAACTCATACTCTTCAAATTCTATAAGAGTAGTAAAATTTGGCTCATGATTTATTACTCTGTATATTTCACTATGCATTTTGTCTTCATCATCTGTTAATAATTTTTTTTTCCATTTATCTTCTAAATCCTCATAAGTATCCCAAAAAAGATTTTTATTTATAATTTGTTTTTTTGAAAGATATTGATCTGGAACTCTTGTAATACCAAGGATATAGGTCTTTATTGGAAAATAATCAGGATCATTAATTTCTAAAAATTTCATCCCCTTTTTAATTTCTTTTTT
>CACFIX010000009.1:0-35973 GCA_902566515.1 uncultured Candidatus Actinomarina sp. | reverse complement strand
ATTACTTATGAAATTTTTGGAAATTTAATTGAAGTTAAACTTTTAACAAGCCCTAAGCATTTAGATACACTACATAAGTTTTCTAAAATCAAAAATGTAGTCAATAAAGAAGATCAATTAGAAGTTGAGGTATCAATAAGAAATTATTATCTAAATAATTTAGTTAAAAAGGAAGTTGTTAAAATTCTCTCATGAGTGAAACAATAGGTATTGTTGGCATCGGAGTAATGGGGAGAAATATCGCATTAAATTTTTCTGATAATGACATAAATGTAGTTGTATTTAATAAGTCTCAAAAAAAGATTGATGACCTTATTCATGATGGTTCTAAAAAAAATATATCTGGATTTACTGACCTTAATGAATTTGTAAAAAATATTGAGAGTCCGAGAAACATTCTTTTAATGGTTCCATCTGGTGAGGCTACTAATAATGTTGCCGAAGAATTATTAGATTTGCTCGAACATGACGATGTTTTAATTGATGGTGGAAATTCTTTTTACAAAGATAGCCTTGAACTTGGAAATAAGTGTAAAAAGAAAAAAATACGCTTTGTAGGTATGGGCGTTTCAGGTGGAGAAACAGGAGCACGGCATGGACCTGCATTAATGCTTGGCGCTGGTGACAACATTCCAGAAAATTTATTATCAATGATCAAATCTATATCGGCAAAAAGCAGTTATGGGGATTGCGTTGGCGTTTACAAAGGTTATGGCACTGGACACTTTATAAAAATGCTACATAATGGAATTGAATATGCTGAAATGCAAATACTTGCAGAAAGTTATAGTATTTTAAAGAGTTCTAACCTTAGTAATGTAGAAATTAGTAATTTTTTTAAAAGTCTTAAAGAAAAAAATCAATCTTCTTATTTAATTGAAATAACTTCAGAAATAATAAAAAAGAAAACAAACAATGAATATCTAATTGACAATATTAAGCCTGTTGCCAATAACAAAGGTACTGGTAAATTAACAGTAGAAACATCTCTAGAATACAACTTTCCTTTGCCTAGTATCTATGAAGCTTTTAACGCAAGAGTAGAAAGTCATTTTCAAAAAATTTGGCCCAAAGTTACGCATTCAAAAAATTTAAATGTCGATTTAAATAATATTGAAAATACAATATATTTTGCACGTCTTTCAACTTTGATTCAAGGAATTTTATTTATTGAGTATTTCAGCAACAAGGAAAGCCTTGAAATTAAAATTCCAGAAGTATTACAAAATTGGCTATCAGGTTGCATAATTCGATCTGACTTACTTAAAGATATTAAAGAAATTTATGAAGAAGTTTCAACAGATTCATCCATTGTTGAAATAGAGAAAATACAAAATCAATTAGAAGAAAAATTAGATGACATTAAAACAACAATTAATAAATCTATTGAAAGCCAGATTGCTCTACCGGTAATTTATTCCTCATATAATTGGTATATCAATTCCTCGAATAATTTTAATCCTTCATCATTAATCCAAGCTCAGCGAGATTTTTTTGGTGCACACATGGTCCAACTTTTAAATGATGATGAATTTATACACTTAGACTGGGTTTGATTCTCATATAAACTACAATTTGTTAATGAATCAAAATATTTTACTTCCAAAATTAGCAATACCTAACAGATATGAAATAAGTCTTGATATCGACCTTAAAAATTTTAAATATCTTGGAAAAGAAATTGTATTCATAGAGGTTGTAGAGGACACCGACGAAATACATTTACATGCAGTCGGTTTAACAATCAATTCTTCTTTTATAGAAGACGATAATGGCGCACATATTGATGGGTCTGTAAATTATCTCAATGAAGATGAAAAAATAATAATAAACTTTGAAGAAAAAGTTGCTTCTGGTGACTGGAAATTATATATTGATTTCGAAGGTGAAATTGTAGATGATTTAAGAGGTTTTTATAGAAGCAAGTTTGTAGATGAAAATAATGAACAACACTGGATAGCTACAACCCAATTTGAACCCACTTCGGCAAGAATGGCTTTTCCCTGTTGGGATGAACCAGAATATAAGTCGGTTTTTTCAATAACTCTTACATCTGATAAATCAGATATAAGAGTTAGTAATGAAAAAGTTATCAGCGAAACAACCTTGAACGAAAAAACTACAAGTAAGTTTGAAGACTCAATGAGAATGTCTACATATCTTGTTGCTTTTGTAGTTGGTCCTCTAGAAATTACGGAAATAGGAAAATCTAAAACAACAGATGTTCGAGTCGTGCACAGGCCTGGATTTGGGCACCAAACAAAATTTGCTGGAGAAGCAGCCATAAAAATTTTGGACTTTTTTGAAAATTATTATGATATCAATTACCCAGGAACGAAATTAGATTTAATAGCTATCCCAGATTTTGCTATGGGAGCCATGGAAAATGTCGGTGCTGTAACTTTTAGAGAAACTTTGCTGTTAATTGATGTTGAAAAGGCTACAAGAGCAGAATTGTCTAGGTCTGTTGAAGTTGTTGCGCATGAACTTGCACATATGTGGTTTGGAGATTTAGTAACAATGAAATGGTGGGACGGAATTTGGTTAAATGAAGCATTCGCAAGTCTAATGGAAGTGATTGCCTCAGAAGCTACCTATCCTGAATTTAAGTTGTGGAATGAATTAAACCTAGCAAGAAGCCAGGGTTTTAATGTAGATTCGCTTAAATCTTCAAGACCAGTTGAGTTTGAAGTTGCAACACCAGAAGAAGCGGAAGAAATGTTTGATGTTCTAACATATCAAAAAGGTTCTACTGTTTTAAGAATGTTTGAAACTTTTATTGGCGAAGAAAATTTTAAAAAAGGTGTCAGAAATTATTTGAACAAACACAAATATAAAAATACACACTCATCTGATTTATGGACAGAGCTTTCTGGAGAAACTGAATATGATTTAGAAGATATCTTGCCCACTTGGATAAAACAAGAAGGCTACCCAATAATTAGTATTGAACATAATGAAAATACAAATTTTATTTTTTCGCAATCAAAGTTTTTAATTGATGGCAAGACTGATGATTCATTATGGAAAGTTCCTATAAATATCCGTTTTCTAGATAATGGTAAAAGTCAAAAAATTCTTTTGAAAAACAAGTCTGACTCTTTTGAACTTATTGGTAATGTGCCATTTATCAATAACGGAGGTTGGTCCTTTTTCCACTCAACATACGAAGCTAAACATCTAAATGAAATTATTCGCTACTTTGATGATTTGGATATTAATGAAAAATATCGTCTACTTGAAGATTCATGGATGTCTTTAAGGACAGAGAAGCTGGCTTTAGATAGTTTCCTTAAACTAATTGATTTATATAAAAATGAAACTGATAAAAATATATGGTCTTTAGTTTCAGGAATATTTGCCGCTCTTCATAAGATAGATTCGAGTAATGAACTAGAAAATTACATTGCACAATTCTGTAAACCATTACTGGACAGATTGGGAAGCGAGTATAAAGAGGGCATAGATCAAGAAATGTCCCAATTGAAATCATTGATTTGTTTTTTGTATGCAAAATACTCAAAAGATGATAAATTTATTTCACATTTCACAGATCAATTTAATTCAGAAAAATATAAAGACTATTCAGATGGAAATTACTATAACTTAGTCCTCTCTATATCAGGATTAGACAAATCAATTTCAATTAATAATTATTTAAACAACTTCATCAATTCAGATTCTCCGCAAATTGAAGCCAGGTTTAGATCAAGCCTTCCAGGAGTTAATGATCCAGAGACTCCAATAGTAGTTATTGAAGCAATACTCAATGAGACTATAAGAGGTGCTGATGCCCCATACTTGCTTGCTGGCCTAATATCACATCATGAAAATGGTAAAGATGCTTGGGAAATTATAAAGTCAAACTGGGAAGATTTACTAAGAGTAATGCCCGAATGGACTTCATCACGAATTCTTGATGGACTACCGTCGATTTATGATGAAAATATAGGAAAAGACATCCAAGAATTTATAAAATTAAACCCACTTCCATCTGCAGAAAAACTAATGAAGCAAAAGTTTGAAAGATTAAATGCAAATATTAAATTTAAAAATTCAATAAATAGTGTTTTAAAAAAGGCTAAATTTGTATAAAAGGAGATGAAATGAAACCAAGAATTGCTGTATTTTTACAACCTCAACATGCAGAGTATGACCAGATAAGGAAAGCTGCCAAGGAATCAGAAGAAATTGGTGCAGATGTTATTTACAACTGGGACCATTTCTATCCGCTATATAAAGAAGATGGTACACAATGGGAACAAGGTGAAAGAAGAGAAGGAAAGCATTTTGAATGTTGGACTATGCTAGCTAGCTGGGCTGAAGTGACAGATAAGATTGATATAGGTCCCTTAGTTACGTGTAATTCATATAGAAATCCTGAACTACTTGCTGATATGGCTAGAACAGTTGACCACATATCTGATGGACGGGTAATTCTTGGAATCGGCTCAGGTTGGTTTGAACAAGATTATGAAGAGTATGGTTATGAGTTTGGCACAGCAATATGGAGACTCAAAGAACTTGAAAAATCATTGGAAAGAATTGTAAAAAGGATGGGTAAATTAGATCCGCAGCCTAAAAGAAAAATACCCATACTAATCGGAGGTGGTGGAGAAAAAGTGACTCTTAGGCTAGTCGCACAGTATGCAGACATTTGGCATGGATTTGCAACGAAAACAGAAGAACGAAGTGGTATTGAAACTGTAGCACACAAAAATTCAGTATTAAACAATTGGTGTTCTGAAGTAGGAAGAGATCCAAATGAAATACAAAGATCAATTGGAATAGATATTAAAAGAATTGATCTTGCCGATGATCTGTTGGAAGCTGGAGCTACTGAAGTAACTTTAGCCGTTAATGGACCAGGGTACGATTTATCTTTAGTCAAAGAATGGATTGCATGGAGAGATTCAAAAGAATAGACGGCAAGACATGGATATATTAATTCTCATATTTGGATTTGTAGTAGGATTAATTTTTTTAGTAAAGGGTGCAGATGAAATGGTTGATTCTGCCATCCAGATCGCCTTAAAATTCAAAATTCCCAGCTCTATCATAGGTGCAACATTTATTGGATTTGGTACATCTGCACCAGAATTGTTTGCAAGTACAGGAGCAGCATTAAACGGAGATTTGGATCTGGGAATTGGAAATATAGTAGGTTCAAATATAGCTAATTCATTACTTGTAGTAGCCGTTTTGTATCTTGCAATTCCAAAGGACTTTGATAAGAAAATTAAGCTCAATCAACTTAGTCCGGTTTGGATGGCAATCCTCACCACCGTATTTGTATCAACTTATGTTCTCTTCAGTAGCTTTCCGCTTTACTTAGGAATTGTCCTGTTAGTTTTGACAATTTATGTAGTTTACAAAATGGTAAGTACTGACAGTGTTGAAGAAGAAGATTTCAAACCTGAAGAAAAAAACTACGTATGGCTCAGGGGATTACTTTCTTTAGCCGCAACTCTTTATGGAAGTCAATTAGTGGTTGATAATGCAGTTAAGCTAGCAGAAACATTTGGTGTTTCATCTTTGGTAATAGGTTCAACAATTATTGCAATTGGTACTAGTCTTCCGGAAGTTGCTGGAACAATAGCAGCAGCAAGGATGAGAAAACCTGACATTGTTTTTGGAAATATTTTTGGTTCAAATCTTTTTAATATTGGATTAGTTGGTGGTGTGGCAATTTCAATAAGCCCTGGAAATATTCTTTCAAGAATTGATTACCAGCTATTTATGATGTATTTTGTTTCTTTTCTTGTAATATTTTTATCAAAAAATGTTATTAAAAGAAACTTTGTTGTTGGGTATTCTTTTATAGCTTTCTATCTTCTATTTATTATTAGTCTTTTTTAATATTTTTATTTTTTAAGAAAAAGATTAATCCTAAAAATGCCAGAAGGGCTCCTCCAATTTGATTCCAGGTAAATATACCAATCGTAGAATCTCCCATTCCAAACCTTAAAGTGTCTAGAAATGCTCTTTGAGTTCCATACCATACTGCCCATAAACCAATCCACGATCCTTTCCCAAATTCATAACGATTTTGTAATGATCTAAAAATAAAGAAAACAATTAATGCAAGGATTAAATCATACAGTGCAACATGATGGTATATTCCACAAGTTAGCAGTGGCTCCATACATTCTAAAGAATTGTGTTGTGGGGCAACGTCATATCCTGGTTTAATCTCATAACCTAAAAAGAAACTTGTTTCTCTTCCTAGATGTTCAACGATAGCAAGATCGCCAATTCTTCCAATAACAGTTCCAAGTATTAATCCTGTGGCAGCGTAATCTCCATATTGTTTAAAGTCTTCTTTATTAAAAATGCTAATTTTTAGATATGCAGCAATAATTCCCCCTGCCATACCACCCATAATTGAATAGCTACCAGCTAATGTAAAAACATCGCTTAATCCATACCCTGGATTCGCATACCATTGTGCAGGTATGGTAAAAAACCTTGCACCAAGAATGGCTCCAAAGATTGCCCAGGTTAGCGCCTCAGAAAATAAAATTGGGTTTGCTCCATCTTTTTCTGAGAGTTTTAAAGCATGACTAGCCCCAAAATAAAATCCAATTGCTGCAAAAACTCCATGTAAGGAAAGGAAGACTGGCCCAACTTTAGTAATTGGTATTGGAGGATAAGTTATTGAAAAAAATATTTCTTCCATGATTAAGTATTCCTTATTGTAAAAAGAATGTCAGCAATCATAGACAAAAATATAACTGCTAGATAAGTATTAGAAAACACAAAGTAAGATATTGGTTTGATTTTATCTGAGTACAAACCATAAGATTTAATCATTAAATAGATTCCAAAAATTAATGCCAAAAATAAATAAATCAAACCAAGTTGTAATACCGGTGCAATTAAAAGAGATGTTATTACGGTGGCACATGAATAAACACCGATAAAAATTGATGTTCTTTTTTTTGATTCTTGGGTTGGTAACATTGGAAATTCTGCACCCCTATAGTCTTCTACATTTTCAATTGATAACGCCCAAAAATGAGCAGGAGTCCAAAGAAAAACAAGTAGAAATAAAAGCCATGATCCCGTATCAAGTTCAGTTCCTGTTGCAGCCCATCCTATAAGAACAGGGGCAGCCCCAGCTGCACCCCCAATAACAATATTTTGATTTGTTCTAGGTTTTAAAATTAATGTATATACAAATGAGTAAAAAATGTTTGCCATTAATGCAATATATGCTGCTAGCGGAGTTGTTTGTGTGTATAAAATCATAAATCCTATTAGTGCCAACAAAATTGAATACATATAAGCATTTTTTACGGAAATAGTTCCAGTGACAAGGGGCCTGTCAGATGTTCTTGCCATTAATTTATCAGTTTCGATTTCAAAAATTTGATTTAAAACATTAGCGCTTACTGCTAATGCTGTACCACCAAATAATGTAAACAAAACCAACTCAACAGGTGGAAAGCCATATATAGAGACAACCATTGATGGTACAGTTGTAATAAGTAACAGCTCAACAATTCTTAATTTAGAAAGTTTTAAATAATTAGAAGCAACTTTTTTTGTTTGAACCTTCATAGTGTCATAGTACTTTAATTACACTATATATTGTTTGAACGCTATTCTTAAATATTGTTGATAATATAAATATGCTTGTGAAAAAAATTTTTAAGTTAAAGAATTTAAAATATATGCTGTTAGTTTTCCTCTCTGCATGTATTGAAAATGCTCCTCTCGACTCCCTTAGCCCTGAGGGTCCTTATGCAAGATCAATCGATGAACTATTCTGGATAACTTTTTGGATTGCTGTTGTAATCTTTGTAATTGTGCAGGGTGCGTTACTTCTGTCAGTATTTGTGTATAAAGAAAAACCAGACACTCCAGAGCCAAAACAAATTCATGGAAATACAAAACTCGAGATATTATGGACAGTTATACCTGTATTAATTTTGGCTGCGATCGCTGTACCAACTGTAAGAACAATCTTTGATTTAGCAAGAGAACCAGAGAATGCCCTTAAAATTGAAGTGATTGGTCATCAATGGTGGTTTGAATATAAATATCCTGATTATGGAATAACCACTGCAAATGTTCTAGTGATTCCAGCAGACAGACCAGTAAGACTTGAAATGTGGTCTAATGATGTTCTTCATAACTACTGGGTGCCTAAATTAAATGGTAAAAGATACCTTGTTCCTGGACAAACGACTTATCTTAATCTTCATGCGGATTCACCAAATGAGTTTTGGGCTCAATGTGGTGAATATTGTGGATTGAGTCATTCGAAAATGCGCGGAAGAGTTTTATCAATGTCCCAAAGTGATTTTGATGCTTGGGTAAATAATCAACAAAAAGATGCAGTTGCATTTAGTACCGATGATTTATCTTTAGCAGCAGAAGGTCAGCAAGTTTATCTGAATGCGGGTTGTACACAATGCCATGTTATAAATGGTGTTTGGGATATTCAAGGTGATAGAATTGCGCCAAATCTAACCCATTTTGCTAATCGAAATGTCTTTGCCGGTGCAGCATTGAAAAATAATCCAGAAAACCTTACAAAATGGCTAGCTAATCCAGCAGAGTTAAAACCTGGTACATTTATGCCGAACCTAGAATTGACTGAATCGGAAATTAATGCTTTAATTGCGTATCTGGAGACACTTAAATGACAAAAATAATTGAGCCGAATAAACAAAGTAATATTTTTAAAAGACCCTCTTCTGAAACAGGTATTTGGAGTTGGATAACAACTGTTGACCACAAAAGAATAGGTATAATGTATGGTTACGCAGCGTTTTTCTTTTTATTAATCGGTGGTCTTGAGGCGTTAGTTTTGAGAATTCAGCTTTCACAGCCTGATAACAATTTTTTAACAGCTGCAGAATATAACGCAATGTTTACTATGCATGGAACTACAATGATATTCTTGGCAATTATGCCAATAAGTGCAGCATTCTTCAATTATTTGCTTCCTCTTCAAATTGGAGCCAGAGATGTTGCCTTTCCAAGGCTTAACGCTCTTTCTTTTTGGATATTTATATTTGGGGGAGCTTTTCTTTATTCTACTTTTATTTTTGGAACTGCAGGAGCTCCGGATGGAGGATATCTTGCTGAGGAAGTTGGTTGGCTTGGATCTGCTCCCAATGGTGGCTGGTTCGGTTATCAACCAAATGCTGGACTGAAATATTCGCCTGGAACAGCAATGGATTATTGGGCAATTGGGCTCCAGATTCTAGGAATCGCATCACTCATATCCGCATTTAATTTCATTACAACAATTATCAACATGAGAACAAAAGGTATGAGATTTATGAGGATGCCAGTATTTACATGGATGACTTTTGCTGTTTCGTTCCTACTTGCATTCTCTTTGCCAATCATTGCAATTGCGCTTTTTTATGTAACATTTGATAGAAAATTTGGCACTACTTTCTTCCTCACAGAAGGAGGTGGAGATCCAGTGCTATGGCAACATTTGTTTTGGCTTTTTGGTCATCCAGAGGTATACATTCTTATTCTTCCTGCGTTTGGTATAGTTTCTGAGGTTCTACCTACTTTTGCTAGGAAACCTTTATTCGGTTATGCTGCAATTGTTTTTGCGGGTTTTGGAATTGCTTTCATAGGTTTTGGAGTATGGGCACACCATATGTTCGCATCTGCAATTAGTCCTGTGGCTCAAGCGGGTTTTGGGCTTTCAACAATGGTTATAGCGGTACCTACGGGAGTAAAAATCTTTAATTGGTTGGGTACTATTTGGGGTGGAAAAATCAAACTTAATACTCCTATGCTATTTTCTTTAGGTTTTATCGGAATGTTTGTTATTGGTGGATTAAGTGGTGTTACACATTCAGTAGTACCTGCTGATACACAGCAAACTGATACTTATTACATTGTTGCACATTTTCATTATGTACTTTTTGGAGGCGCATTGTTTGGAATTTTTTCAGGACTTTACTACTGGTTTCCAAAAGTTTGGGGCAAAATGTATAACGAAACTCTAGGAAAAATTCATTTTTGGTTAATGTTAATTGGTTTTAATTTAACTTTTGGACCTATGCACTGGTTAGGTCTTCAAGGCCAAGTGAGAAGAACATGGGTTTATGCTGAAGAAACTAATCTTCAATTTTGGAATATTATTGTGACAATCGGTGCTTTTATAATTGCAGTTTCAATAATTGTATTTATGATTAATTGGATTTTTTCAAAAAGAAACGGAGAAAAAGCTCCATTT
The DNA here is from genome assembly GCA_902566515.1 of uncultured Candidatus Actinomarina sp. Taxonomy (GTDB): domain Bacteria; phylum Actinomycetota; class Acidimicrobiia; order Actinomarinales; family Actinomarinaceae; genus Actinomarina. The sequence continues at coordinate 25,757 of CACFIX010000009.1, read as the reverse complement.
GATCCTTGGGATGCAAGAACGATAGAGTGGACTATCCCATCACCAACACCTGTATGGAACTTTTCAAAAGCTCCAGAAGTGAAATCATTAGATGATTTTTGGCATTCAAAATATGATGAAGACGAGGATGGGAGAGCAGTAAGAAAAGAATCTACCGATCAAATGCTTATTGAACTTGAAGAAGAGGGTCTAAATCCATCAGAAAATATTGTATTGCCTAATCCTTCATATTTCCCTATTTTACTTGCTGCTGGTCTGCCATTTTTAGGTTATGCAGTAATTTATAAATCCATTCCCCTTGCCTTGATTGGCGCTTTATTTATTCTAATTGGAGGTTTTGGGTGGGGAACGGAACCACTAGAAGAAGAGGTTGAAGAAAATTTAGAGCATGAGTAGTTCTCATTCATATCCACACGAACCTACAGGAGTAGAAACCAGAAAACTTGGAATGTGGGTATTTCTTTCTACTGAAATACTTTTTTTTGGGACTTTGATTACTACCTTTATGATTTTTAAAGGAAGAGACTTTCCAGGCATCAAATTAACAGATGTCTACGACATACCATTTACTTCAATTAGCTCTTTTATACTTCTCATGAGTTCTTTAACTATGGTTTTGGCACACAATGCACTAGAAGCAAACGATCAAGAAAAAACAAGAGTTTGGCTTTTAGCAACCGCGATGTTAGGTGCGGTATTTTTAGCAGGACAAATTTACGAATTCACAGAGTTTTACCATAAAGGTTTCGAGCTTTCTACAAATATTTTTAGTTCAACTTTTTATGTTCTTACTGGTTTTCACGGACTTCATGTATTCATTGGCGTGGTTCTCCTCCTTGCTCTTTGGGGTATTGGACAAAGACAAAAAGGCCTTAATTTAGAGGGTGGTATGAATCTTGAGTTTGTAGCCCTTTACTGGCACTTTGTTGATATTGTCTGGATAGTATTGTTTACAGTAGTATATTTGATTTAAAATGTCCGAAAATCATATAGATCATCCTACTCCAAAAAAGTATGTACAAATTGCAATTGTTCTTGGGATACTAACCGCAATTGAAATAGCTTTATATTATACAGAGGATATTGTAGGGGTTTTCACCGATCCTATATTGATAATTCTAGCTGTTGGAAAATTCATAATTGTTGTCGGATGGTTTATGCACCTTAGATTTGAAAATAAAATGGTCAACAGATTCTTTACTGGTGGGATGATATTGGCTTTAGTGTTATTTGCAATTGTAATGATAGAGCGTGCATCAGCTAACTTCTCTTAAACTCTTATGGAAAATTTACCATTTCATCCACATTATGATGTTTGGGCATTGATAGTTTCATTAGTTATATTTTTTGAACTATCAACTAAAGATAAAACAATAAAAAAAGATAAAAGAAAGTTGTGGTATTCAGGTTTACTAATTCTTTGGGCTTTTACAGATTATCCAATTCACGACATTGGTGAAAGATATTTGTTTTCTGTTCATTCAGCTGAACACTTAGTCTTGGCTCTTATATCTCCACCTTTATTACTTATGGGTATGCATAAAGAAATGAAAAAATTAGTGTCTGTTAAACCACTAATATCAGTACTTAAAATAACTGCAAAACCTGTTGTTGCATTTTTCTTATTCAATTTTGTAATGGTTGGAATGCATTGGTCTACAGTTGTAAATCTGATGGTAACAAATACATTATTCCATTTTTTAATACACTCTGTGATGCTTCTGGTCTCACTGAATATGTGGATTCCTGTTATTGGTCTTAATGATGAAATTAAACCTATGAATTCAGCTGCAAAAATAGGATACTTGTTTCTTCAATCACTACTTCCAACAATCCCTGCAAGTTTTCTTGCTTTTGGTACAGAGCCACTTTACAGCGCATATGTAAATGTCGAAAATATTTACAACATATCTGTCATTAACGATCAAACACTAGCAGGATTAATACTCAAACTTGGAGGAGGCATAATACTCTGGATTTCTATTTTAGTTATATGGATGAAATGGTATCAAAATGAAAAAACGTTTGATGATGTCGTTAGAAATAGTTCAACTGATTAGAATTATATAGATTTATTATGGATGGACAAAAATTAGAACAGCTAAGTAGCTCGAGTGGTATTCCACTAGATCTTTTATCTAGATCTATTGAAGCTAGGGCAGAAGCAACTGGCGTCTCTTCAGATGATGTATTAAATAACTGGAGTGGTGGTGATTCAATACCGACCCCTATTTCAAAAGTAACTACCGTTGAAAAAACAGACGTAGCTGTTGAAAAACAAGTTCAAGTTATCGAAAATGAAAAAGAAGAGATTGTTGAAGAAACACCACTTGAAATGCCGGCTGAAGAAATCAGTGCTATAGCAACTGTTATAGATGACGATTCACCTCCACCCGTTTCTATAAGTCAAAAAATTCTAAAGTCTGTAAAGTATGGACTCGGTTTTGGAGTTTTAGCAGGGTTCATTCAAGGACTTCTTGCAAGTTCTTTTCTTTATGATGGTTTAATTTTAGAAGCTGAAACCCAAAAACTAACTGCAGAATATAGCACTGTTTCTTTTGTGCTTATTGTTTCATTAACAACTGCATTTATTGGAGCATTAAATTCCTTAAATATCAAAAAATTTCTAGAAACTAATTATGAAGGTTTTGGGGTGCTTACAAATGATAGGGAATCTATATACACCGGTGTCGGACTAGGTCTTGTCTTTGGGTCCTCATCAGCTTTTTATATTGTAAATAGTGTCGGTCAAACAATCTTAGGAATTTTACCCGAAGATCCTGTCACAAACCTTATTAGTGTTGGAGGAGCATTTTGGAGAATAGTGATTTTGTCAACATTCATACAAGCGGCAATTTCTGTACTTTCAATGATTTTAGGAGTCCCTAAAGGACTAGAAAGTGATGAAAATACCGAAGCTAATAAAATTAGAAATAGAATTGTTGGTTCTATTGTTATTCCATTGGGGGCTATTGTTGTAGGTGGAGTCATATCCGTTGCGATTGCTCAAGTTTTCCTTAACTTTCATGATTACGCACCTTTGTTTGCCTTAATAATTTCAGCTGCAATACTTTTATTTGCGAGTGTGATGAGCTCAGCACCAAAAATAAAAATTACCAGAAATGAAGTTTTAATTGCATCCGCAGGTGTGATAACTTTAATAATTATCATAGCAAGTGTTGCTGCAAGCCAAAATTAATAGAAAAGCCAATCTTTTAATCGAGTAAAATTTAATATTTCATTATAGGTACCTAGAGGAATGTACTTTCGATAAAAGACTCTACAGAAATTACGCATTTTTAATAGAATATACAAATGACATACTTTAAAAATAAAACAATAATTATGAGTGGAGGCTCTCGTGGAGTTGGTCTTGAGATTGCAAAAGCGCTCGGCAAAGACGGAGCAAATGTTGCAATTCTAGCGAAGACTACAGAACCACATCCAACACTTCCAGGAACAATCTTTACAGCTGCAGATGAAATTAAACAAGTTGGAGGCAATCCACTTCCAATAGTTTGTGATATTAGATTTGAAGATCAAGTAGAGGCAGCTGTTGAGGAAACAGCAAGTAAATTTGGGGGTATAGATATATGTATCAATAACGCAAGTGCCATACATTTAACTGATACTGTCAATACGCCTATGAAAAGATATGACTTGATGCATAACATTAATGTGCGTGGTACTTTTATGCTTAGCCAAAAATGTATACCTCATCTTATTAAAGGAGATAACTCACACATTTTGACGCTTTCGCCGCCTTTAGATATAGCGAGAAAGTGGTTTGGTATGACTCTTGCTTATACAACTGCAAAGTATGGAATGTCACTTGTTGCACATGGTCTGGCTGAAGAACTTGGAAAGCACAATGTTGCATCTAATTGTCTATGGCCAAGAACTTCACTTGATACCGCAGCTGTAAGAAATGTAATTGGAGAAGAGCTAGTAAAAGGTTCCAGAAAGCCTTCAATATATGCTGATGCCGCATATGCAGTATTAAAAAGAGACTCTTCGTCATGTACCGGTAATTTCTTTTTAGACCAAGATGTACTTGAAGAAGAAGGCGTTACAGATTTTGATCAGTATGCGATAGATCCAGAGGCAAAACTTGTATCAGACTTTTTTGTCGATGACAATCCTGAAGATTGGATTCAGGCTTAGTTGCCTAAAAAGTCTATAACGCTTTCCCAGCCTTTAGAAACACCTTTATAGAACTCTGTATAGTTACATTTTGAGCAAGTTACTGCTAAAAACTTTCTATTTTGTATATTCATAAATCTTGACCAAGTTTTACCAGTCATGGTCACTGTGTCTTCAGAATATTCGGTTGATTCACATTTAGGACATGTCCAAATTTTTTGTTGTGTTGGGTATCTTTCTTCCATGTTTTCATACTAATTATTTTTTTAGATGGAATCTGTAATTAGAGAAAGGTAAAATTTAGTATGCATAATATTCTGCGCATACTTTTTTTAACTTTTCTTATGATGCTTTTTGCATGTGGAGGTGAAGAGTCTGCCAATCTGGATCCACAAGTCATAAGAGTTGTCGATGATGAGTTTTCTCCAAAAGTAATAAGAGTTGAACCTGGTACTACAGTAATTTGGGAATCTGGTGGAGCAAATGATCATAATGTGATTGCGAGTGACGGTTCATGGCAAGCGATATCATCAGACTATTTTGAATATGGAATTATTACAAAAGGCGATCAATATGAACACACATTTAATGAGCCAGGAGTTTATGATTATTACTGTCCATATCATGGAACTAACAACAAAGGTATGGTCGGAACAGTTATTGTAGGTGATGTTGATTATGCAGTTGAGCCTGAAAAAGTTATCGTCAGTTTAAGTGAAAATGTTTTGAGTGTAGGACAGGGTGAAAAATTTACAAAAATTCAAGATGCTGTTGATGTTGCACAAGAAGGAGATTTGATTCTAATTAACCCAGGAGTTTATAACGAAAGCATAACTGTGACTACTTCGTATTTAACACTGAGGGGTACTGATAGAAACAAAGTGATAATAGATGGCCAATTTATGAGTGAAAACGGAATACAGATTTATGATACTGATGGGGTAACAGTTGAGAATTTGTCTGTAAGAAACTTTACACTAAATGGCGTTTATTGGAATACAGCAAAAGGGTTTAAAGGTTCTTATTTAACCGTTTACAATAATGGAGATTACGGTGTATATGCATTTAATTCAACTGACGGTGTATTTGATAATATATACGCATCTGGACACCCTGATAGTGGAATTTATATAGGACAGTGCTATCCCTGTAATTCCTTAATCTACGATAATGTAGTTGAGGGTAATGCATTAGGTTATTCAGGAACTAATGCAGGTGGTCATCTGTATTTATATAACAATATTTGGCGCGATAATATGTCAGGTATTGTACCTAATACTCTTGACTCTGAGCTCAATCCACCTGGTAGGGAAACAACAATTGTAGGAAATCTTGTGATTAACAATAATAACTACGAAGCTCCTACGAACCGATTTGGCGTTGTAGCTAAAGGCATGGGGATTGTTGTTCCAGGAAGGGTTGGAGATGTAATTGAAAAAAACCTAGTAATTAATCATGATCGTTATGGAATTGTTGCAAGCCCGATGCTTGATGCAAATTTGTACTTTTCACAACACGTAAGTGTTGTTGATAATGTTGTTTTAGATTCTGGTTATACAGATTTGGCCTTAGCAGGTCCTTGGGGTCCTGGAAACTGTTTTGAAAATAATGTTTACCAAACAAGCACACCTCCATTGCTTGAACAAGTACATAACTGTAGTTCTATAAATTCAACTAATATACTTGCTAGGTTTCCACTGCAAGGTGATCCTTCAGGGCTTATGATGCTTGCTGGATTTTTTGCTGATGCACAAACTACTGATTTAGACAAAAATAGATATAAAGAATACCCTTGGCCAAAAGAACAGATGAATATGGAGTTTTCTGATATTAATAAGCCATCTCCAGCAATAAATTTATTTTATGTACCAAACTTGGAAGAGATAAATGTACCTACGAACTTACTTAATGAGGATTTAGAAAATTACTACAATGCTGAAAAGGAGATAATTATGAGTGGAGTTCCAATTTCAAGCCCAACATTGTGGCAGCTGTTATTTCAACTATACGGATACTTAATGCCGTTTGTGTTGTACGCTGCTTGGGCTGCTTTAGCAATAAAAGATATTGACTCTAACGACAAAGTAAATGGAAGTATGAAATATGTGTGGTTGGGGGTGGTTTATCTGGTGCCGTTTTTTGGTGTTCTTGTTTACCATCTTGCTGGACCAAGTGCTATATCACGCAGCATGAAGCTAGCAGCTATAGTTGGTGGTCTATTTAGCTATATTGCAATACTTGTTGCTGGCGCAGTAATTAGTGGCTTAGTTTAAAGTAAAACTTAAATTTGATTTATGTCTTTCGAAAAGATACTCTGCTTTGGATCATTAAACCCTGATTTAATTTACTTTGTTGATGAAATACCAAAAAAAGGTGACGATATCAGAAGTTCAGATTCACTTATCAGAGCGGGTGGTACAGCAATTAATTGTGCTGAAAAAATTGTTCTTTGGAACAAATCTGTTCATGTAAGAGGAAATAGCATTGGCAAAGATCCTTTAGGGGAATATCTATTAAATTATCTTAAGTCAAAAAACATTAATCATCATGATTTAATAATCGATAAAGGTAAGACACCGACTTGTTCAATCTTTATAGACAAAACTGGAGAGAGAACTATTGTTTCTTCAGGGTACCAAAAGTCAAGTTGGAACAACTTTGATAATATAGATTCATATGACTCACTAATGTTAGATCGATATTCAATTGAATTTGTAAAAGAAGACCTTATTGATATTCAGAAAAATAAAAATTTGTTTGTTAGCCAAGCGGGATATGAACACAAGATTGATTACAAATTAGATTTTTTAACCGTAAGTAAGGATGAAATTACCGTGAATGAAGCAAATAATTTAGTAGATTCAAAAACTGTAAGATATATTTTATTAACATCGTCAAATCTACCAGCAAGATTAATTAGTCTTGAAGGAGCAATAGAGATTGTTCCTCCTGATTTTAAAACCATAAATGCAAATGGGGCTGGTGATACAACAGCTGCCTATATTGCTGCATTTGGTGTTGAAGATTTGATTCCCAACATCAAAAAAGCGTGCGCAGCTGGTGCGATTGTGGCTGGAACTAATGATGAACCTACAATTGAAAAAATAGAAGAAATTGCTGAGCTTGTTGAGGTAAACCCACGTTAGCGATTTATACTTTTTCAAAAAATCTACTAATATAAACTACTATGGCAGTTCCCTACAAAGCACCTATCAAAGACATTGTTTTTGGCTACGAAGTAATTGATTCTTATAATGTACTTAATAAAATATCTGAGTTTAGTGATTTTTCTGAAGATATTGTAGTCCCAACTATGGAAGAGTGTGCAAAATTTTCTGAAGAAGTACTGGCTCCCATTAATGCTATAGGTGACCAACAAGGAGCAACCATTGAGAATGGCAATGTAAAAATGCCTGAGGAATTCGTTGATGCATATAAAAAATTTGCTGAAGCTGGATGGGCATCTATATCACTACCTGAAGAAATAGGTGGAGGAGGGATGCCAATAACTCTTTCTGGTGGTACGTTAGAAATTTTAAGTACTGCTAATTTAGCATTTGGATTGGCTCCCGGATTAAGTGCCGGGGCAATATCTGCAATCAATTTTCATGGAAATCAAGAACAAAAAGATAAATTTCTTCCAAAGCTTGTCTCAGGAGAATGGACAGGAACGATGAACTTAAGTGAACCTCAATCAGGTTCTGATTTGGGAACTATAACAACAAAAGCAGAAAAACAAGATGATGGCACATATAAGGTTACTGGTACAAAAGTTTGGATTACTTTTGGTGAACATAATATGACTGAAAATATAATTCACCTAGTTCTTGCAAAAGTGCCTGGATCACCGGAAGGAACTAAAGGCATTTCTATGTTTATTGTTCCAAAAGTTATGGTTAACGACGATGGTTCGTTGGGTGACAATAATAATGTGTCCTGTATATCTATAGAAGAAAAACTTGGTATACATGCTAGTCCTACATGTGTAATGGAATACGATGGTTCAGTAGGCTATTTAGTTGGTGAAGAAAATAGAGGGCTAAACTACATGTTTACCATGATGAATGAGGCAAGAGTTTGGGTAGGTGGTCAAGGTTTAGCTTGTGCATCTGGTGCTCTACAAGGAGCATCTCAATATGCTCGAGACCGAGTTCAGGGAAGACCAGTCGGAATGTCTAAAGAAGACGCCAAAAAATCAACAATTATTGATCATGCGGACGTAAGAAGAATGCTTATAACAATTAAGTCTTATGTAGATGCTATGAGATACCTAATGTATGATAACCAATTAATGCTTGACTTAGAGTACTTCGCAGAAGGAGAACTAAAAGAGTTTGGTGAAGAAAGATGCGGTATTCTAACACCTATAACTAAAGCCTGGATATCAGATTTAGGTGTTGAATTGTCTTCTATTGCTATTCAAGTTTATGGAGGAATGGGCTATGTAGAAGAGACTGGTGTGGCTCAATACTTAAGAGATTCTCGTATTGCTCCCATTTATGAAGGAACCAATGGTATTCAAGCATTAGACCTTATGTTTAGAAAGCTTCCCCTTGACAATGGGCAGGCAATGCAAAGATTGCTTGCTGATGTAAATAAAGTTATAGATGAAATGAATGAAGGTGGAGAAGTTTTATCAGATCTGGCACAAAAATTAAAAGTTGAAGTTGATCGACTTTCAGAAGTCACTTTATGGTTAGGTTCAAAAATGCTTGAAGGTGAGCTTGTAGATGCGAGTGCTGGTGCAACCCCTTATTTGAAGATGTTTGGACAAGTTCTTGGAGGTTACTACATGGGCAAAGCAGCAATTTTAGCTACTAAGAAACTTGAAGAAACAGGTGATGAATATTACAACGAAAAAATCACATTATCAAAGTTTTATATTGAGCAGCTTTTGCCTTTAGCATCTGGTTATGCTTCTTCTGTTACAGCAGGCAAAGATGATCTTTATAATATAAAAGCTGAAAGCTTTTAATTGCTAAATACTTTAGAAAATAAAAATAATCTTATAGCTTTAGTTGGTGCAAGCAATGATCCAAAAAAATATGGAAATAAGATTTTGTTAGACCTTGTTTCAAAAGGATACAACGTAGTACCAATAAATAGTAGAGAAGATACCATTGCTGGTATTAAATCATACAAAAATGTTTTGGATCTCGAAGAATCTCCATCAATAATTAACTTTGTAGTCCCTCCTTCAATAGGTTTTCAGATTACTAAAGAATTAGTTGAAAATAAATTCGACAATTTCTGGTATCAACCTGGTGCGGAAAGTGAAGAAATTTCTTATTATTTAAATACAAATAAGAAAAATTTTATCGATGACAAGTGCATTATGGTAGTTACAAGGCAAAATTAATCTTTAGAATCAAGTTTTAAATTGTCCATTTGATCAATAACTTTTCTTAACTCATTAGTTCTAGTTTCACTCAAATCTTTATATTTTTTCTGCAAACTTTCAATTGATGCACCAACTTGGTCAACTGAACTATGATATTTTTCCCATTGAACCATAAACTTTTTATGCAATTCAATTAAGTCCTTTGCTTGATCTTGTAAATTAAAAGTATCGACAGCGCTCCTTATTGTTGACAAATAAACAAGTAGTAAAGATGGTGGAACAAGAATAACTTTTTTTTCCATGGCTTCATCATAAATATCAACATTTTTTGTTTTTAATTCAAGTTCATTTTCAACAATAAATTGAAAGACCCCCTCAACAGGAACGAACATCAAAGCATAATCAATTGTATTATTGGCAGGGTCAATATAACCTTCTTTTGTAACTTCATCAACCCTATTTCTTACATCTTCTAAAAATTTATTTTTTAATTCTTTTGATTTATCTTCAAGAATACTTATTTCATTTTCTTCAATCGTATTGTTTATCTTGTCAACAATACCCAAATAAGAAATATAGTTTTGCAGAGGGAATTTTACGTCTAAATGTAGCACTTTTTCATTAGGAAGATTGAGTGTTATGTCTGGTTTACCACCTGTTTCAAGAATCTCTTGAGTTTTATAATGCTGACCTTTCACTAAGCCTCCATCCTCAAGTATTTTTTCAGCTTGTATTTCTCCCCAGTTTCCTCTTTTTTGATTACTGGAAAGAGTTAGATTTAATTTTGAAGTCAAAGATGTTAAATCTTGAAGCTTTGTGTTTATTCCCTCTTTTGTAGTTAAGTATTCTGAATAGCGTTCTTCAATATTTTTAATTTGTGAATTTAGCTCCCCTAAGGTTTGATTAAAAGGGTACTCTTCGTCATTTAAATCAATTTTGTTTTCTTCTAAAGCCTGCAAAACTTCAATTTGTGTATCTTTCTTTTTAGCTGAATTCAACATTAAAACATAAACAACTAAACCAGAGATAATGACAGAAATTACGATATCCATATTATCAGATTAGCAACTTTAAAAGACAGAATTAAAATCACTGCTGAAATTTTTACTCAAACAGTATCAAATAGCTTCCTGTAACCAAATTCAAAGTTTTCTGTACTAAAATTTTCTTTTACAAATAATCTTGCATTTATACCTGTTTGAGTGGCATGTTCGTAATTTTCAATTATAAATTTTAATTTGTTAGTTAAATCAATTTCATTATTATTTTCGAAAATGAATCCAGTTTCATTTTCGATAACTAAATCTGTCATGCCTGTATCGCTTGAAATTAAAACTGGGCAAGCTGTAGCTTGTGCTTCAATTATTACTCTCCCCAGCCCTTCAGATTTTGAAGGAAGAATAAATAAGTTTGCAGCTGAATACTTTGAAATTAGCTCTTGAGAATCTATAAATGGTGTCATTGTAATTCTTTCAGAGTGTTTTGAGTTGTTGATTGAATTTTGTAATTTTTCCAAATACTTATCATTTGGAGTTGAGCCAATAATTTCCAAAGATAAATTTTTATCAATTGGCTCTAATGCCTTAATTATTAAATCTGGATTTTTTCTATCTGTAACACTGCCTACAAAAATTATTTTAAAAGTTTCATTGTAAGATCTGTGTGCATTGGCATTAAGATATGTATCTATATCTATCCAAGCTGGAAATCTAACAAATAAACCATCATATCCAAAATCTTTAACTTGTTTTTCAGTAAATTCAGAAATAGATCTTATCGAATCTGCTTTATTGATTGAATACTTCGCAAAGTAAGTGAATATTGAAATATAAAATTTTGGTAGAAGCAAGTTTTTTTCTAGTCCAATAGTGTCAATAAAATCACCATGTGTTTCAACTATGATTTTTACGGTCAATTTTCTAAGCTTTAAAGAAAGGATTGCAAAAAATCCAGTTATAGGATCTTGCAAACAAATAATTTCTATTTCTTGGTCTTTAACAATCTTGGGAATTCTAAATAAAAATAAAAAAATAATTTTAAAATAATTTAGGAATCTATTTTTAGCTTTTTTATTAAGTATGACCATGACGCCCTCTTGGACCGAGCTAGATTTTTTCTCGCTAAATGCATAAACAATTGGACTGCAAACTTTTGCAAGAGATTGAAATTTTTTTTGAATATCTTTTGTTACTGGGTTGGAATAAACAGTTGGAGAAACAAATAATACTTTATTCATTGTTCAAAAAGCTATTAATCTCTATTAAGAGTTCGTCTGCGTGAGTCCACGGAACAGAATGACCAGCGTCATTAATAACTTTTGATTTGACAGTATTTAAGCGGTTTATTACTTCTTTTGATGTTTCTTCGGGAACTAACTTATCTTTGCCGCCAGTAATGACCAGAGTGTCAGATTGTATTTCATGAATCCAAGGCCTTGCATCATAAGGTACGACAAATCTTCCTCCGTCACCATATATAAAATCATCTTTTGACTTATGTAAGTTATTCCATGCCCACTCTGTGTACTCATCTTCAATAGATTGAGATTTCTTTAAGAAAGAAAATTTTGATTGGGGATTAAAATTTGGAAATAGTCTTTCTCTAATTCTTATAAAACTTATAAATACCTTAAATGCAATCTTATCATTATAAACAGCACCTCCCAGCCAACTAAATGGCGTTATTAACACCAATTTTCTAATCAAGGATTGCTTTTTTCTAGCAACAGACATTCCGACAGCACTACCCATAGACCAACCAACAATGTCGCACTTTTCTATACCAAGTTTTTCTAAAATGCTTATAACTATATCTGCATTTTCGTCAACATCCCATCTTTTCCAGCTAGAGTCTGATTTTCCATGATTCCTTAAATCAATTGCAATAAATGAGTTTTTATTTTTTATTTTTGGCAATACTTTAAACCAACTACCTAATGAATCAGACCCCCAGCTATGTAAAAAAACAATAGGGGTTGTTCCGTCTACATATGACTCTCTAATAAAATACTCTTTCTCCCTTACAAAAATAGTTCTGCCAGGAAACTTACTTGGATGAATTTGAGTATTACCAGAAATATCTCCTTTTTTTGTTTCAAGCAAGTTTTTTAAAATTGTTGCAAAAGCAAAAAATTTAGTAATTGTTTTTATCATTTGCTATTAATGATATTGACTTTATTTTTATATCTAGAAACAATATCTCCAATTTCCCATATATTTAGTCCAAGTCTGTCAGATATATCATCTAAATCAATTGAATTATCATTCGGTGCTGAAATTAGTAATCCACCACTTGTTTGAGCATCTGATAAAATTTTTACAAAAGATTCTTGATCATCACTATAAATTATATTTTCTTTAGCTGAATCAAAATTTCTTTTAGACCCAGAAGGATAAACTCCATTATTGAAATATTCTTTTGCATGTTCTATAACAGGTACATTATCTAAATATATATTTACTGTAACTTCAGAATCTCCAATCATTTCTATTAAGTGCCCTAATAGTCCAAAACCTGTTACATCTGTTATTGCATTTGCATTTAATTCTCCAGCAGCTTCTAGTGCTTTGTCATTCAATGTTGTCATTACTTCAGTTACTTCAGATACCGCTTTTTCACTTGCTATATTCTTTTTTATAGCAGAAGAGATAATTCCAGAACCTAAAGGTTTAGTCAAAAAAAGTTTATCGCCTACTTGAAGATTTCTTTTTTTATAAATAACATCATTTATTATTCCTGTTACAGCAAAACCATACTTTGGCTCTTTGTCGTCGATACTGTGTCCTCCAATGATGTTACAACCAGCACTTTGCATGGTCTCTAAACCACCTTTTATTACCTCGGACAATATTTCAAAACTTAAATCTTCTCTTGGCCATGAAACAAGCTGTAAGGAAGATATTGGGGTTCCGCCCATCGCATAGATATCAGATAATGCGTTAGCGGCTGCAACTTTTCCCCAATCAAACGGGTTATCTAATATAGGTGTAAAAAAATCTACAGTCTGAACTACTCTGATTCCATTACCAATATCAATTACACCTCCGTCATCAGGCGAATCTAGGCCGACCAATATTTGTGAGGTGTTGGAATTATTTTGTTGTTTAAAATGCGTCAGTACCTGAGCAAGCTCTTTTTGTGAGAGTTTACATGCTCAACCAGCACCATGTGAGTACTCAGTTAATCTCATTCCACCTCCTCTTTAAGGGCGCTCAAAACTTACCTGGTTTTTAAAAGTTTTTTGAATTTCATTAATTAAAGGGTGGTGAGAGTAATCTATTTCATTTATTTTAGATACAGGTATCGCATGTTTTGCGGTAGATAATACAAAACCACATTGTATAGTTTCTAATTCATCTTCAGCTAAGCGTCCGATAGATACATCTAATTTTTTTTCTTCTCCAAAGCGGATTAAATATTTTCGAGTTATTGAATCTAGGATCCCAAGATCTAGGTCTGGTACGTGTATTTTATCATTCAATATCCACCCAAAAGTCCAAGTAGGACCTTCGAGAATAGTGTTTTCTCTATTAACTAGTAGGGCATCCGTATACCCATTTAATTCAGCTTGTCTTGTGTGACTTATGTTCATTGCGTACGATGTAGATTTTGTTCCGACATTAAATACATCTTGTTCAATAAAGTCTCCACCACTCTGCCAGTAGGCTTTTTGAGTTTGTAAAGTAAAATATGATGGTACATCCACAAGTGGCTGATAAAAGCAATATATATTAAATGAATCTTTTTCATTTCTTAAAATTAACGTCCTAACATATCCATTTTGAAAATTTTCTGCCACCAGTAAAATATCTTTTTTTATCTTCTCAAAATTTATATCATCAAAAAATACCTTGGAAGCAGATTTTTTGAATCTTTCGATGTGTAAATCTATTCCAAACGGATAACCTTCATGAATTCTAATTGCTTCAAAAATTCCATCGCCTCTCCATACTCCAATATTTTCAACAGGAAGAATGAAATCTTCTTTTTCAACTTGGACCCCATCAATCAAATACATTTTATTCTTTTTGTCTTATGTATGTGTTTGTAATTGGCATTCTTCTGTCCTTTCCAAAAGCTTTTTGAGTGAGCTTTACTCCAGGGGCAACTTGTTTTCTTTTGTATTCATTTCTGTCTACTTTTTCAAGAACATCAAATACTAAATCTGGATCAACTCCTGAAGCGATAATTTTTTCAGACGAACTATCTTCCTCAATATAAAGATTCAATATTTTATCGAGTACTTCATAATCAGGAAGCGAATCACTATCAAACTGATTAGGGCGAAGTTCTGCACTTGGCTCTTTAGTGATAATATTTTTCGGTATAACATCCGAAATTGAATTTAAGTAGTTTGATATTTCATAAACTTTAGTTTTATATAAATCCTTTATCAAAGCGAATCCACCGGCAAGATCGCCATAAAGAGTAGAATAGCCAACTGCCATTTCTGATTTATTTCCAGTAGAAACAACCATTGCACCTGTTTGGTTAGATAATCCCATTAAAATATTACCTCTAACTCTTGATTGAATATTTTCATCAGTTATTTGCCCAAGTTCTTCGTTGAGAGAATTCGTTAAAGTTTCTCTAAAATCATCTACTAATTTTTCGATCTCAATTGTTTTTAGATCTATTCCTAAATTATCTGATAATTTAATTGCATCCTTTAAAGAGTCTTTGGAATTATATTTAGAGGGCATAGCTACTCCAATTACATTTTCTGCTCCTAGTGCATCAACACAAATTGCAGCAGTTAAAGCTGAATCAATTCCTCCTGAAATACCTATTAATACTTTTGTAAATTTATTTTTCTTTACATAGTCTTGAAGTCCCAATTTTAATGCAGAATATATAGATTCATTCTTACTCAATGAATGCTTGCTTTCAACATCTTTCAATTCAATTGTTTTTGGCCTGATTATTAACGAGGATTTGTCACTTTGTTTATTAGTTTTTAAATCAATATCTAAGTGGAATACTTCTTCTTTGAAACTTGAGGCCTGGTAAATAATATCACCAAGCTCACTTACAACAAATGAACCTCCATCAAAAACTAGTTCATCTTGACCGCCCACCATATTCAAATATATTATTGGTACATTTAGTTTTAATGCCTTTTTCATGACTATTTCTTTTCGAGTTTCACTTTTGTGAATATCATAAGGTGATGCATTTATATTTATAATCAGTGATGCACCTTGTTTGACTTGTTCTTCTGCTGGTCCGTCTTCAATCCAAATATCTTCACAAATATTAATTCCAATAGCAATGTCGTCATACCAAAATAAAGTATTTGGTTCTGTGCCTTTGGAAAAATATCTAGCTTCATCAAAAACTGAATAATTTGGTAAAAATGATTTATGATATATACCTCTAACATCACCATTCTGTACAATCGCAGCAGCATTGGCTATCGTCCGTTTATTATTGTCTTGATTATGGGAATCGTTCTTTCTATCAACAAAACCAATAACTCCACTTGTGTGAGATGAAAAAGCTGCAATTTCCTCAAGTACTGCAAAATTCTTCCCAATAAAACTCTCACGAAGTAACAAATCTTCTGGTGGGTATCCTGTAATTGCTAGTTCTGGAAAAATAATGATGTCTGATTCTACTGATTCAGCTTGTTCAAAACAATTAAGTATAGTTTCTTTGTTTTCTTGAATGGCACCCACAGAAAAAGAACACTGGGCACCCGTTATTCTTATAGTTTTTTTATCCACACTTTAATGATAGATTCTTGTTGTTATTAAGAAGAGACCTTAATTTCTATATACTGAGATTCTTCTATCCATCTATTTACTCTTTTAATTGAAGGCATTCTTTCAACAATTTTGGCTTTAATATTTATTTTTTGCATTGATTCATGCAATGATTCAGGGTTCCGTCTTCTTAATTCAGAAACACTTTCAACACCAACTGCTTCTAGCAAGTCAGCATAATCTCTCCCCAGGTCTTTAATTTTCATTAGTTCGGCTCTTCTTGCCCAGTGAAGAAGCTTTGGTGAGCTAATTCCTGTCTCTTTTGTCAATAAAGCCCTACCAGATCTAGATGAAGCTATCTGAAGGAATGTTGTTGTTGTTCTGACTCTTGCTCTTCTTAATTTTGTTGCCTCGGTATGAGTCATGCCATTTATCGAATTAATTGAATTCATGTTTTTGATTTTACAAAATTTATTTTATAAACAAATGATTTTTTTTAAGAGATTTTCCCACTCTCAAAAATCTTTTTCTTCGTCATAATCCGTTGGGCCAAGAAAATTAAAATTAAGTTTTTCAATTTTTACCTCAGATGAAACAAAATAATCGATTAGATCAAAATCTTTGTATGCTGATATTTCAAACTCGCCAGGATCGTCTTGTGTCAACAATTCTAATTTTGACCAAAATGGACGTGGGATTAAAACTGGAAAACCCAACTTGTATCTATATTGAGGAATTAATATTTTTGAGTTGTCTATTTTATTATTTTGTATAGCAAGAATGACTTCATCCCTTACTTCAGGTTGGTCTCCCAAAAAAAATACAATATTTTCTATTTGCTTTTGTTCTTGATAGAAAAATAGCGCCGTTCTAATTGAAGAAACTATTCCTTCTTCCCAGTTTTCATTTACTAAAATATTTGAACTATAAAAATTTATTTTTTCTTCAATAATTTCATTTTCGGACCCTAGAACTACAGTAGATAACTCAAAGTAGGTATTTACTTTTTCAATTACAATTTCTAATAATGGTTTATCTTTAACTTCAGCAAGTTGCTTAGGAAACCCCATTCTTGTTGAGTCACCAGCTGCGAGTATAACTCCTGCATTCATTCTATGCACCACCTAAAATACTTGTACCAAACGTTAATGAAACAATCAGTAGTATGACTTCAATATTTCTCAACATATAAACTTGTTTCAGCCCTGAACCAAAAGAAACAATTGAATATATTGAAACTATCAAAATTAAAAAACCCTGAAGAAAAATTGACGAGACAAATAGTGCGGGCACGACAAGCAAGCATGGAGTTGAAGCAAAAAAATTGATCATTAGAAGATCTTTAGGAATTGGATCTTTCCTGAAAAGAAATCTGAGTAATAAGTAAATTATCGCTAATCCTATAACTGTGGCAACGAGAGATGAGAAGGCCGATGAAAATAATGAAGTAGTAGTGTCTGAAGAGTTTAAAAAAGTTTGCAACTCTTCAATCAATGATTGAAACAAATTAAATTCTTCTTGAGAAAATTCTTGTTGAAACTCCTGTTGAAATAAAATTAAGTTTTCTTGTAAATAATCTAACAACCCTAAAAGAAATCTAAAGCCACTCATAGTAACTAAAATTGTTGTGCTTACAAAGATAGCAATGGATTTTTGAAAAGCTCCATCCTGAACTAAAAGCTCGTTATAAATCTCTTTATCAAGACGTAATATGCGGGATATTATTTTTTTATCATTCATTTTTTTTTGATTTATTTAAAATCTACTTAATGACTATAACAAAATTAATTTCATACGTTATAAGTGTCTCAATGATAGGAGTAATAATTTGGGCACAAAATCAAGTTTCTTTATTTGACTCCCCTATTCCAGATTTACCATGGGGTATAGTTTCTCTTGTAGATCTTTATGGTGGATTTATTCTAGTTTGCTTGTGGATTGCTTATAAAGAGTCTTTGTCTGCAACGATTATATGGTCATTTTTTGTTTTAATTTTAGGCAACCTTACTACTGCAATATACGTGATTTATAGCATTAATAAATCAAATGGGGATATTGCAAATTTTTTTATGGGAAAAAATTCTTAGTCTTTTTTGAGGTTGTCTAAAAGTATTAAAGACACGTCTCTAACTCTTACATTATCCCCGTAACCAAGCTCTTTAACACCGTCATCCATCATTATGTAGCAGAACGGACAAGCAACTGCAACTTCATCAGCACCGGTCTCAATTGCTTCTTGAGATCTTTCAATATTTACTTTTTTGCCAACAGACTCTTCCATCCACATTCTTCCACCGCCAGCACCGCAACAAAAGCTCTGGGTTCCTTGGCGCTTCATTTCTCTTATTTCTATTCCACCAATTGAGCCAACGATTTCTCTCGGTGCTGTATAAATGTCATTATGCCTACCTAAGTAACATGAATCGTGATATGTAATTTTGTAAGGCTTGTCACTTGTTCCAACTTCTATTCTCCCAGACTGAACAAGTTCTGTTAATAATTGACTGTGATGAATAACTTTATACTCGCCGCCAAGTTGAGGATATTCATTTGCGATAGTATTAAAACAGTGTGGACACTGTGTAATGATCTTATCTACTTTTAGATTGTTCATGTTTTCAATATTTTGTATCGCTAGTTGTTGAAAAACAAATTCATTACCTGTTCTGCGTGCAGAATCTCCTGTACAAACTTCCTTTGGCCCCAAAACAGCATAAGATACTCCAGCTCGCTTCAAAAGTGTCGCAACAGCTTTTGTCACAGGCACATTTCTATCATCGAAAGCTCCGGCACATCCGATCCAGTATAAATAATCGTATTCGTCAGAGTTCGATTCATCAATAACAGGTACCTCAAAATCAAGATCTTCCGTCCACTTCAAACGATCGTTTTGTGATGCCCCCCAAGGGTTAGATGAATTCTCCATTGCAACATAAGCTTTACCAAGTTCTGATGGAAAATCTGATTCCATCAAAGCTAGATGTCTTCTCATATCAAGTATCTTGTCCAAAATTTCTATATTTACAGGACATATTTCATCACAAGCTCTACACGAAGTACAGGCCCAGACTTCTTCTGAGGTTATTCTTTCAAAAACATTTGATGAATTTACTTTTAGGGGTCCTGGCGTGCTGATAGTTGCTGGAACAGCAGGATCTCCAGATTCAGACATTACTTGCCCTACTTTTAAGATTATCTCTCTTGGATCAAGAGATTTACCTGTTTGATTTGCTGGACATACTGAAGTACATCTTCCACAAACTGTGCAAGCATCTAAGTCCATAAGTTGTTTCCATGTGAAATGGTCAATTATTTCTGTGCCAACATTATCAATATCTTCTGCTTCTAGTAAGTTTCCAATATCTCTCATAGCACCTTTATGTCTCTCTTTAGGTGACATAAACATGTTTATTGGTGACGTAATAATATGGCGTAACTTAGAAATAGGTAATGCAATCAAAAACACGAAGAAAGAAACAACGTGCAAAACCCAGGAAACCCTATGAAACAGCTCGGGGTTTGATAGATTTAAGAAATCAGCTACAAAATATCCAATAAATGACCACTTCTCGTAATCTGGAAAATTTTCAAGTGCAATTCTTCCAGCTTCTGTAGTAACACCTGATATACCAATAAAAATTAACAAAGATAGCGTTAGATAATCATCAACTGTAGTCTTTGTTTGTATTCGATATTCTGCGCCTCTTAATCTTCTTATTAAGGCCCAGAAAAGACCGATTAGATAAGCTATAGTTGCTAACTCAAGAAGGAATGAATAAACAATATAGGTAGTTCCTTGTAGAAACTTCCATTTAGGAGGCATTAAATGATGAATTTCAAGAGTAATAGTCCCAGCAAACAAACCAAGAAAACCAATATATATTAAAGAATGCATTAGTCCGGCAGCTTTAAACCTAAGCACTGTTCTCATTGTTATTCCATCAAAAAAGCTCCAAAGACGAGCAGAAAATTTTACATTTCTTTTTTCTTCTTTACCTCTTGTCCAGTTTTTAACTCTAAGAGAAAGTAGATAACCAGATAGGTAAATAGTAGAAGCACTTAATACATAAAATATATATTGAAGGACTTTAGGAATATTTTCAAAAACACGTCTTCCTTCAATTATCTCTCCTTCAGGAAAAATATAGCTGGCTCCCCAAAGAAATAATGTACCAAGAGAAGCTCCTGCAGATAGAAGTAGAACATAATCATTGCCCTTTAAGCTTTTTAATTTATTCATTTTTTAATTCAGCTGATATCTCAATTGATCTATTTGTTGCCTGTTGAATTGCATTGAAAATTATTGTATCAAAGGAATCATTAATAAGCGAATTAAGACCTGCCTCTGTAGTGCCTTTTGGTGATTTCACTTTATTTACCAACTCAGTAAAAGAATCCTCTACACTAATTAAGTTTGGTAATGCTTTAATTAATTCTTTAACTAGTTCTTCAGCATCATCTTCATTCATACCTAATTGAGTAGCTGAATTTGTAAGCTGCCTTGAAAGCTCATAGAACCATGCTGGGCCACTTCCTGATAATGCTGTAACTAGTGGGAACAATTGTTCAGTAAATTCTCTCGTAAGCCCCAAAGAAGATAATGCTATTTCTATAAAACTTAAGTAGTCATCATCATAATTTTTTACAAATGGAATAAATCCATTGTTTTTTCTAATTAATAGATTAGGCATTACCCTAATAACTCTATTTTTAACATATTTGTTTATCGTTTCAATTTCTAAGCCAGCAACAGGTGAGCAAATAAGGACATCTTTCTCAATGTTTTTAGAAAATGATTCAAAGAAATTATTTATATTTTGTGGCTTAATGCAAAGTATTAAAACTCCTGAATCAAGAGTGTTAATGTGCGGAGAAGTTATTACATCATGTAATTTGGCGAAATCATTTCTAATTGTTTCATTTTCTTCATAAAAATAAAGATTGAGGTTTTTATTTTTTCGTAAGCCCTCAAAAAAAGCTGTTCCTAAATTCCCAAGCCCTAAGATACTGATATCTATCTTTTTCATTATTCAATATTATCAGGTGGTTTAATAATTACTAAAATTGCTTATTTTTTATCTTTTTTATTAAATTTTTTGCATTAAATTGTAAATATGATATATTAATAACAAATCTAAGTAAATATACTTAGATTATATATTAAAACTAAATTAGATTAGGAAGGTTAAAAATGAGTGGAACATTAACAGCATCACAAGTTAAACCAGGTGTTAGAAGATCAAAAAAATACACCACTGGTAGAGTTTGCGCATTTGAAACTTGTGAGACCGTAATTAGTGTTTACAACAAAAAGAAATTTTGTTTTCTGCATGCTCCTATCTCCTATCCAAGGGTAAGAGGTCATTTGCCAAGAGAACAAGAACCAATTTAATAATTTTTACGAAAGGAAATATACAAAATGGGTAAAGCTGTGGGAATAGATTTGGGAACAACAAACAGTGTTGTAGCAGTTTTAGAGGGTGGAGAGCCTTCTGTTATAGCAAATGCAGAAGGAAATAGAACAACCCCTTCTATTGTTGCATTTAAATCTGAAGAAGTGCTTGTAGGAGAGCTTGCAAAAAGACAGGCCATCACCAATCCCGACAATACAGTAAGGTCTATCAAAAGACATATTGGGACTGATTGGAAAGAAAAATTTGAAGATAAAGAATATACACCTCAAGAGATTTCTGCACGAATTTTACAAAAACTAAAGCGAGACGCTGAAGCTTACTTGGGAGATGATGTTACCGAGGCCGTAATTACAGTACCAGCCTATTTTAATGATGCAGAAAGGCAAGCAACAAAGGAAGCTGGACAAATTGCTGGTCTGAATGTCCTGAGAATAATTAACGAACCAACAGCTGCATCATTAGCTTATGGTCTAGAAAATAATGAAGATCAAAAAATTTTAGTATTTGACTTAGGTGGAGGTACTTTTGATGTTTCAATACTTGAAATCTCAGAAGGTGTGTTCGAAGTTAAATCTACTTCTGGTGACTCAAAACTAGGTGGGGATGATTGGGATCAACGAGTTATGGACTGGTTGATAGATAAATTCAAATCATCCACAGGGATAGATTTGTCAAAAGATAAAATGGCAGTTCAAAGAATTCAAGAAGGTGCTGAAAAAGCCAAAATTGAACTATCTTCAACAAGTGAGACAGAAATAAATTTACCTTTTATTACCGCCAATGATGCCGGGCCTCAACACTTGCTTGAAAAATTAAGTAGATCAGAATTTGAAAAAATAACAGCTGACTTAGTTGAACGAACTAAAGAACCTGTAGAGAACGCATTGTCTGATGCAGGTATGCAATATTCTGATATTGATCACATTATTTTAGTTGGTGGCTCAACACGTATGCCATCTGTTCAACAACTTGTAAAAACTTTAACCGGAAAAGATCCACATAAGGGAGTTAACCCGGACGAAGTTGTAGCCTCAGGAGCAGCTATTCAAGCTGGTGTCCTTAAAGGTGATGTAAAAGATGTTCTTTTGTTAGACGTTACTCCTCTTACTTTAGGTGTTGAAACAAAAGGTGGAATTATGACAAAAATGATTGAGAGAAACACAACTATTCCTACCAAACGATCAGAGGTTTTCAGCACAGCAGAAAATAATCAAACTCAAGTTGAAATTCATATCTTGCAAGGGGAAAGGGAAGTGGCAGCTGGTAATAAATCCCTAGGTAGATTCACCCTTACGGATATTCCTGCTGCGATGGCTGGGACCCCACAAATTGAAGTAACGTTTGATATTGATGCCAATGGAATCGTAAATGTTAATGCCAAAGATCTTGGTACTGGGAAGGAACAAGCCATAACTATTACTGGCGGAACTGCACTTGAAGATGATGAAATCGACAGAATGATAAAAGATGCTGAACAACATGCCAATGAAGATGCTAAAAAGAAAGAGCTTGTTGAAACAAGAAATATGGCAGAAGGTATGGTTACTTCGACTGAAAAAATGCTCGATGAAAATAAAGATAAAGCTACCGAAGAAGAAGTTGCAGCAATCACTGATGCGAATGATAAATTAAAAAAACTTCTTGAAAACGAAGATTTGTCTGTAGATGATCTAAAAAATGGAATTGATGAGTTAGCTAAAGCAAGTCAGTCTTTTGCAGAAAAACTTTACGCTGAAGCCCAAAACGATGCACCAGACTCACCTGATGATGGTTCAGAAGATGTAGTCGAAGGTGAAGTTATAGAGGATGAATAACGAAGAACCCTCTATTGATGAAGTAGATAAAACTTCAGATAAAGCAGTTAATGAAGAATCTGAAGAATCAACTGTCTCTCTGTCACAATACGAAAAAATAAAAGACGACTATTTAAGACTTGCTGCTGATTTTGACAATTACAAAAAAAGAGCCGAAAAAGAGAAAGAAAATATTGGAGCTGCTTCAATAGCTTACTTCGTTAATGCTATTTTTCCACTCATTGATAATTTTGAAATGGCTATGGCACAGGAAAAAGTAGCTAAAGAAGTAGAAGCACTAAATAGTATACTTACCTCAGTTCTCCAGGACTTACAAGTTGAAGAAGTAGGGAAAATTGGAGAAAATTTTGATCCATCTCTACATGAAGCTGTTGAACATTCTGGTGAAGGTGATTCGCAGATAATCGATGCGGTTCTACGCAAAGGATATCTATTCCAGGGTAGTTTGATTCGCCCTGCAATGGTTAAAGTGAAAAGTGAGTAGAGACTGGTTAGACAAAGACTTTTACGCCACCCTGGGCGTAACAAAAGAGGCAAGTACTGAAGAAATAAAAAAAGCGTATAAGAAGCTTGCAAGAGAAAATCATCCGGACTTAAACCCGGGAGATACTGAAGCTGAAAAAAAATTCAAAGAAATTTCAGAAGCTAGCTCGGTTCTCGGTGATGAAAAGAAAAGACAAGAGTATGACCAGGTTCGTGCGATGGGTGCTTCAGGGTTTGGAGGATTTGGCGGACAAGGGTTTAATGTAGAGGATTTTGGCGATTTATTTGGAAATCTCGGAGATATATTTGGATTCGGAGGTGCTGGTGGAAGAAGAAAAGGCCAGACTTATCAAACAAATATTAATATATCTTTTAATGATGCGGCTTCAGGAGTAGAAAGTGTAGTTCCTCTCAGAAAGGAAGTAGTATGTTCTTACTGTAAAGGAACAGGAGCAGATAAAGGAGAAGCTTTCCATAGATGTAACATTTGCAATGGAAGTGGACAGACAGCTTCAAATCAAGGATTTTTTTCTTTTGCTCAAACATGTTCAGCTTGCAAAGGGCAGGGAAATATTATTGATAAAGCCTGTAAAACTTGTAGAAGTTCTGGCTCAGTAATAGAGAATGAGTCAATAAAAGTAAAAGTCCCTGCCGGAGTAGATAATGGTACAGTTATTAGATTACGAGGAAGAGGCGGTCCTGGAGATGCAGGAGCACCAGATGGAGATTTATTAGTTCAAGTTGCCGTTGAACCACACAAATTCTTTAAAAGAAACAATAGCGATCTTATTCTAGAAGTTCCTTTGCTATTTACAGAGGCAGCTCTTGGTGCAAGCGTAAAGATACCAACGCTTAAAAAATCGGTAACATTAAAAATTCCTGCGGGTACTCCAAGTGGAAAAACTTTCAAAATAAAAGGTGAGGGAATTGCTCCGCAAGGCAGAAGGCCAGGAGATTTATTTATAAAAGTTTTCATAACCCCTCCAACAAATTTATCAAGATCTGCAAAAAAACATTTGGAAAACTATAGAGATCAATTTGAGTCTGGAGACTCTCCGAGGGATTATTTGTATGAATAATGAAGACTCGAAAGCAATATATTTTATTTCCGTAGCATCAACTCTTTCAGGAATCCATCAACAAACAATAAGAACATACGAACAAAAAGGTTTAATTAAACCGTTTAGAACAGGTGGAGGAACAAGAAGATATTCACAGGAAGACATAGATAAATTAATTCAGATTCAAAATCTTTCTCAGAGAGGTATAAATTTAGATGGAATAAAAATCATATATGAAATGAAAGACAAAATAGAAGAATTACAGAGTAAAATAATCTCTTTAGAAGATGAAATGTCTACTCAAAAAGTTGATTCAAGAAATAAAGAACGAGAAATACACAAAAGTTATAAAAATGAAATTGTTAAAAAAACTGACAAATCAATTAAAAAAACAAATTAAGATAAGCTAGATGGATACAGGCAACATAATTCTTTTTTTAAAAAAGTTTAGTTTTATCAGATTAGTTGGAACCGGAATAGTTCTAAGAGTATTTATTGCAATCATTGATGGTATTTTTGGGTTACAAATTAATGAAGTTGAGAACTTCAATTTCTATATTTTCGGTCTTGCTCTGGCGTACACAATCCTATGGATGTTTAATAAAAGCTACTCTGAAGAAGAAGAGTAATATAAATTTTTAATGAACTCTG
Organism: uncultured Candidatus Actinomarina sp.; assembly: GCA_902566515.1. Taxonomy (GTDB): domain Bacteria; phylum Actinomycetota; class Acidimicrobiia; order Actinomarinales; family Actinomarinaceae; genus Actinomarina. Next base: position 146 of record CACFIX010000009.1, on the reverse strand, counting down.
TTCAGAGAATTACAAATTTAGATTTTATTAGAGGTTTTGCTCTACTCGGAATACTTGTAATAAACGTTATAGCGTTTGGCCTTCCGCTTACTGCAACTACAAATCAGTCAACATACGGAATTGATAATACTCTTGATTGGATAGTT
>CACFIX010000008.1:0-38366 GCA_902566515.1 uncultured Candidatus Actinomarina sp. | reverse complement strand
AGTATTTTCATCAGGTAAAGGGCATAAGGAGTCTCTTCAAATATTCTTTGATTATGTGAAAAATACTTCTGAAAACCCATTTAATTGGCTTGAGCTTAAGTCAATCTCAAGGGCAGGTATATATGCTCAAGACTTTATTAATTCTGGACAACAACACTCTGTATAAAATATGAATCAAGCTTTTGATATTCATTTATTAAAAAATGCAGTTTTCGAATCTGCATCAAAGATCAAAGATCTACGAGAAGATGTAAAAGTATTTTCAAAAAAACATGAAGTAGACTTGGTCACGGAAGCCGACTTAAGATCAGAAGAAATACTTATAAATGCTATTAAAAAAGAATTTCCAAATGACGGAATAATCTCTGAAGAGTCAGAAACAGTTAATCCAAAAGCAGATAGATTTTGGGTAATTGATCCGCTAGATGGGACTGTAAATTATGCTAATGACATACCCCAGGTTGCAATTACATTAATGCTTATAGAAGATAGTTCACCAACACAAGCCTATGTTTTTGATATTTACAATGAGATTTTATATGAGGGATATAAAGGTAGTGGTGCATTTAAAAATAGCGAAAAACTAGAGGTTTCAAAAAGCACTTCCATGCAGAAAGCAATTGTTGCAACGGGTTTTCCATATGACAGAGTTCACCACTCTGATCAATATATCCCAACTTTCGAGGCTGTATTAAAATCTTGCGGCGGAATAAGAAGATTTGGAAGTGCAGCATTAGATGTTTGCTGGATTGCAGATAACAAATTTGATGCTTATTTTGAATTTTTTATGAAGCCATGGGACACATTAGGTGCAAGCTTAATCTTGGATGAAGCCGGTGGAAAAGTAGTCGATGAAACTGATAATTTTCCTTCTACAAAGTCAAATTTATTAGTAGCCTCTAATTCTGAAATCCATGATGAGTTTAAAAATATAGTTTTTTCAAATATACATGATGAATTAAAGGGTCGTTTCTAATTTCATTGCGGCCTCGGCAGGATTCGAACCTGCGACACCAGGTTTAGGAAACCTGTGCTCTATCCCCTGAGCTACGAGGCCAGTTAAATTCTGATAACATTAGTATCAAATAGATTTCGGCTTATAGGTACATTATGTTAGCAGTAGAAGTTAAAAATATTAAGAAAACATTTAAGACAAAAAAAGACACAGTAGAGGCTGTAAAAGATGTAAGTTTTTCTGTTGAAAAAGGAGAGATATTTGGACTGCTTGGACCTAATGGTGCTGGTAAATCTACAACAATTTTGATGCTTACAACCCTACTAAGAATTACTGACGGTGAAGCAACAATCCTTGGCTCAGATGTAGCAACAGAAGATAAATCAGTAAGAGAAAAAATAGGAGTAGCACTTCAAGATACTGGTATAGACAATATTCTTACAGGACGAGAATTATTTTTTTCTACAGCGAGACTTTGGGGTTATTCAACAAAAGATTCTGAAACAAGGACCAATGAACTTTTAGAGTTAGTTGGATTAACTGAAGCATCCAATAGAAGAGTTAAAACATATTCAGGAGGAATGAAAAGACGTTTAGATTTGGGTTTAAGCCTTGTTAACTCTCCTGAAATATTATTTCTTGATGAACCCACAACAGGTTTAGATCCAGGTTCCAGAAGGGTTTTATGGGATGAAATAAAACGCTTAAGAGACAGAGGCGTTACTATAATTTTAACAACACAGTACTTAGAAGAGGCTGATGAATTAGCAGATAGGATTGCAATTATTGATGAAGGTTTAGTAGTTGCAGAGGGAACTTCAGATCAACTTAAAGCAAGTATAGGTGGCGATGTCATCACATTTTCATTTTCGAATAAATTAGATTTAGAAAACGCAAAAAAAATACTTACTGACAGTAAGCAAGAAGGAAATGATCTTCGTATTACCGTTCAGGATGGAGCCGGAAAGATACCTAGCTTTGTTAATGAATTAACAGCAAATAATATTGAAATTGAAGCTGTTTCTGCAAGCAAACCAACTCTTGATGATGTATTTTTAAAAGTTACCGGGTATCGTCTTGAAGGTTCTGAAACTTCAACAAAATCTGAAGAAGTAATTGGAGAAAACCAATAATGATTAACAAGCCATCATTTTTTATTCAATTGGGAATACTAACTAAAAGACTTATTTTGAGGGTTTTGAGAAGACCCTTGGCTGAATTACCAAATATATTCATATCAGCCTTTTTTTTGTTTGTTTATGATGGTGCATTGGGAGGTGTTTTTGGAGGAACAGCAAGTGGAACACCTTTTGATTTTGCTAATGGAAATTTTGTTAACTTTATACTTCCAGTTTCTATAGTTTCTGCTTCTTTGAGTGGAGCAGCATCAGGAATCTATCTTGTTGAAGATATTGAATCTGGTGTTTTCAAACGTTATCAAAGCATGCCGATATCAAGATGGGCAATAATTTTAGCTCCAATGATTGTTGGCGCTATAAGGGTATTGCTTCAAGCTAGCCTCATAATGCTAATTGGAAAAATTATTGGTGCAGATCCTGCAGTTGGTACAGTAGGATTTTTGATCGTATTATCTCTTGCCTTCATTTGGGGTATGGGGTTTGCAGGATACTCAGTTGCCGCGGGAGTTAAATCAGGTTCATCTCAAGGTGCACAAGCAGCCACTTTTTTATTCTTTCCAGCTATTTTTCTTGCTCCAACATTTGTACCAAGAGAAGCACTTAAAGGATGGTTAGAAACAGCCGCCGCTTACAACCCAACTACGTATGTTATTGAGTCTATGAGATCTGTCATGGTTGAAGGATGGGTAATTGATGTTTTATTTAGGGGTTACTTAGCAGCTGGTATTTTTGCAGCAATAACCTTATTTTTTGCCGTGATTTCAGCTAGAAAGGCTACTGAAAAAGCATAAATACTGCTTTGAGTAGTAAATAAAATTTATTACTCTATATAATTCGTAAAGGTAAATATGGAAGCAAACTTAAAAGCAAGTTTAAGAGATAGCATTGGATCTGCTGAATCAAGAAGATTAAGAAATGATGGTTCATTACCAGCAGTCATTTATGGCATGGGTATGGATCCAATTTCTGTAGTTTTAGATTCAAGAGAATTTAATAACGCTCTTAGAGGTGAAGCTGGTGCAAATACAATTTTAAATTTGGAAGTTGGAAAAAAGAAATATACAGCTTTAGCGAGAGAGATTCAAAAACATCCCTATAGAAATGAATTTTTGCATGTAGATCTCATTCAAATTGACCTTACAAAAACAGTTGAAGCAGATGTTCAGATTAATTTTATTGGCACACCTATTGGAGTAAAAGAAGAAGGTGGCTTAGTACAAACCGTCAATGCAACGATAACTATTTCAACGTTGCCAACAAACATCCCTTCTTCACTAGATTTAGATATTTCAGAATTAAATGTTGGTGAAAATGCAACTGCCACTGATGTTGAGTTACCAGATGGAGTAGAACTAGCGTCAGAGGACGATGAATCAATTTTGGTAACCATAACGCTTCCAAGAGCTGCAATTGAAGAGGAAGAAGACATTGAAGGTCTTGAAGGCGAAGAGGGTGAAGAAGTCGAAGAGGGAGCCGAAGGTGAATCTTCTGAAGAAGCTGTTGAGGAAGAGTCCTCAGATGAATCTGGAGAATAATAAAACTCTCTTAGTTGGTCTCTGGAATCCTCAATCAAAATACTTAAAAACAAGACACAATATTGGTGCGGATATTCTAGAAAAATTCTGTACTAAAAATTCTATAGAAGTGAAATTAGACAAATCAGGCAGCTTTAAGATTGGTCAAGAATCTTTTGAAAATTCAGATGTAGATATCATCTTTCCAATGGTTTCAATGAATAACTCTGGAGAGGCTCTCAAATCTTACTTAAAATACAATAATGTTGAAGCCTCAAATATATTAGTGATTCACGATGATATAGATCTCGGTTTCGGTAGATTACGTTTAAAAAGTGGAAGTTCTGATGGAGGACACAACGGAATTAAGTCTATAAATTCTTACTTGCAATCTAATGAATACTTTAGATTAAAAGTTGGAGTTGGTAGACCCCCTAAAGAAGTTAACCCTGCAGATTTCGTTTTATCTAGGTTTTATAATAATGAGGAAGAAGAAGTTAAATTTTTGATAGAAGATTCTGTAGAAATTATTGGAACGTTTTTAAATGATAGAGAATCTGCTGTGAAAGCAGCTTCTGAGCGAAGAATAATTGATGTGATTTAATGAAGCAGTATATACCAGATGGATTAGCTCTTTTTAGAATAATTTCGGCACCAGTCATTTTATATTTGTTACTTTTAGATGGTTCAAGTGAAGGGCTGATGTTAATCCCGGCAATAATTGCATTTATAGCTGCATGGACAGATTTTTTTGATGGACGTCTTGCTAGAAAGTGGAACGTTACATCAAAAATGGGGGCATTTCTTGACACCATTGCTGACAAAATATTCATAACTTTTATTTTTATAGGCTTTACCTATATCGACAGAGTAAGTATCTGGATTACAACATTATTAATTGCTAGAGAATTTATTATTACTGGCCTGAGAGGATTAGCTGGGAATGAAGGGATTATGATTCCTCCCAGTAAGTTTGGGAAAGCTAAAGCAAGTTTACAGTTTTGGGCAATAGGATTTGTGATGATGGATTTTTCATTAAGTATTCTAAGCTTTAGTATCGCTGACTTATTTGTACTACATGCCCTAATATTTTCTTATATTTCTGGATATCAGTATCTTTTTGGTTATTTGAAACAATCAAAATGAAATATAAAAATATATTTATTACTGGCTCAACAGGAGTTGTAGGTAAGCCTCTTCTTAAAAAATTAATTGAAAATGGTCATAACGTTTACGCATTAAGTAGATCTGAGGAGAATAAAAAAATTTTGGAATCTAAAGGTGTATCTGTAATCAGTGGAAATATTTTGACTTCAAATCTTATTGATCAATTTAAAAATATAAATATTGATGCAATATTCCATGTTGCTGGAGTAAATAAAATGTGTTCAAAAAATCCACAATATATGTTCGATGCAAATATTGATGGAACAAAAAATATTTTAAATTTAGGCAATCAATTAGGAATTTCTAGATTTGTTCACACATCTTCTGCTGTCACGCTTGGTGAAGATTTGGGTAGTATTGGGAATGAAAATTCCACTCACAGAGGTTATTATCTAAGCAAATATGAGGAGTCAAAATTTTTAGCTGAAAAAGAGGCTTTCAATTATGAAAAAAATTTTGAATTTGTTTCCATCAACCCATCTTCGGTTCAAGGACCCGGAAGAGTGTCTGGGACTGCTAAATTATTAATTTCGACTTTATCAAAAACTAATCCTCCACTGATAAGGAACAACATTTCGATTGTTGACATTGACGACTGTACAGATGGACATTATAACGCACTTGAGTTTGGTAAAAATAATGAAAGATATGTTCTAAATAGTTTTCAAACATCAAGTGAGGAACTAGTTAATAAACTAAAAACTATTTCATCTTGGAATGGAAGACCATTATATATTCCAAAAGTCTTATTAAAAGCAATTGCACCACTTGGGGATATTTATAAATTAATCTCAAATAACACACCTCTTCTTTGTTCAGAGTCTGCAAGGGTTCTTACACACGGACATAAATATGAAGGCTTAAAAGCTAAAGAAAACTTAAATATTCAATATACCAATGTAGATGATTTCATTAAAAAGACAATTAATTGGCTGATTGAAAAAAATTATATTTCATTATCAAAAATTTAATTTATGGATTTAGCATCTTTTAACACCTCTAGAGAATCTCTCGTTCCTTTATTAGCTTTAAACAATAAATCTAATAAAAATATTATCATTTTCCCAACTGATAAGGAGGCTATTGAGTTTTCTACAGATTTTTCTAACTTAAACAAAAATATATTTCATTTACCTTCTTGGGATACTCTTTCTTATGATTCTTTTGTTCCATCTTTTGATATACAGGGGAAAAGATTAGAAATTGCGCATCTACTCCTTACAAACAATAATTACAACATCGCAACTAGTATCAAGGCCATTTCCCAAAGAATATATTTTGAAGAATTAGAAATTTGTAAAATTGAATTAAATGAGGAAATCGATTTTGATTCACTAATTGAGAATCTTATTCACCTTAAGTATCAAAGAAAAGATAGAGTTGAATCAAAGGGAAGTTTTGCGATTAGAGGCGGACAGTTAGATGTTTACCCAATCAATTATGATTTACCTCTTCGAGTGATTTTTGATGGAGATTTAGTTAATGAAATAAAAACTTTCGACACAATTTCACAACGATCTGTTAGTGAAAAGAAAGATATCCTCATAGTGCCGGCAACTGAACTATTCCAAATAAAGCACTCAGATATTTTGAACCTATCTTCTAACAAGAAAGAAAATTTAGATGATTACGAATTGTTCCAATACTCCCAGAATTTAGATTTAGAGAAGTGTCTTCTAGACTTAACAAGCAATGTTGCCCTACACATTGTTGACAAAAATATAGTAGATAATCAACTTAAGGAAATTATTGATATCGAAAAAGATACCTTTGAAAATCTTAAACAATATTTTTCATTAGAAATCAGAAATTTTAAGTCACGTTACAAAGATATCTCCAAATTTTTTGGTGAGTATGATATTAATTTCTATTCAACATCAGATTTAATAAATTTAGAAAATCTACCGAATTATTTTGACTCAATCAACACAGAAAATATTATTGATTCTCTAAAGGAAATAGGAAAAATTTATCTCTCAACAAAAAACAAAGTTATAACAGAAAAGTTTTCAATGCTTTCCAATGTAATTACCGTTGATAATCCCTTTTCATTTTCTGCATCTTTTAAAGACCTAAATTTAGCCATTATTGATGAATCGCTTTTCCAAAAAAGAAAAATGATTAAATCTAAAAGAAAGATAAAAAAGATTAGTGATCAAGCGATTCTTGTTTCAAATACGTATATTGTTCACAATTTTCATGGAATTGGATTGTATGAAGGCACAGTTGTAAAAAAAATAAAAGGAGTTGAGAAAGACTATCTAGAGATTAAATTTGCTGGTACTGATAAGCTTTTTGTACCATCAGAACAAATTAATGAGCTCGAGGTTTATATTGGAGGAGAGAATCCTAGGCTATCTCATCTTGGTGGTGCAGAATGGGAAAGAGCAAAAGAAAAAGCCAAGCAAAATGCAAAGATAATTGCAGATAGAGTCTTGAATTTATACAAATTACGAAATATAAGAAACGACTCATTAATCATTGGTGAGGATACCCCTTGGCAAAATGAAATAGAAAATAGTTTTGAGTATATTGAAACACCAGATCAATTGACTGCCATTAACGATGTTAAAAAGGATCTAGAAAAAAATATACCAATGGATCGTCTAATTTTTGGTGATGTTGGATTTGGCAAGACTGAGGTTGCATTAAGAGCTGCAATTAAAGTTGCTTTTTCAGGAGGTCAAGTTGCTTTATTAGCTCCAACTACAATTCTTGTTCAACAACACATTGATACTTTTGTAGATCGATTGAAAGATTATCCACTCAATATAAAACACTTAAGTAGATTCGTTACAAAAAAAGAAGTACAAAACATTGTTGAAGGAGTCAAAGATGGCTCTGTAGATATTCTCATAGGAACTCATAGGATTTTAAGTGATGATATTGAATTTCAAAATCTCAAATTGTTAATTATTGATGAAGAACATAGGTTTGGTGTAGAAGATAAAGATAGACTTCAGTCACTCTCTAATCAGGTTCATAAGCTCACTCTGACAGCAACACCAATACCAAGGACACTCGAACAGTCACTAATGGGAATTAGAGAAACATCTCGAATTGAAACACCACCTGAAAATCGTTTAGAGACACTTACACATGTTGGAAATGTTGATGAGTCAACTATCGCGCTTGCTATTCAACGTGAAATTTCTAGGAGTGGACAAGTCTTTTTTGTGTTGAACCGAATTGAGGAATTACAAGTTTGGATGAAAAAAATTCAAGAGGTCTTTCCAAATTTAAATCACAGACTTTTACATGGGCAGTTGGCAACTAATCAGATCGAACAAACAATGCAGGATGTATGGGATAAAAAGGTCGATGTTTTATTTGCTACAACCATTGTTGAAGCAGGAATAGATCTACCTAAAGTAAATACTTTGATTACTTTAAGGTCTGAGCTCTTGGGCATGTCTCAACTGTATCAATTAAAAGGTAGAGTAGGTAGAAGAAGAGAACAGAGTTTTGCTTACTTTTTTCATAACACAAATTTAGGCGTTGATGCAGAATTAAGACTTGATGCAATAAAGTCCATAGGACAGACGTCAACAGGATATTCTCTAGCAATGAAAGATTTACAGTTGCGTGGATCAGGAAGCATTCTTGGAGATATACAGTCTGGTTTTATTGCCAATGTTGGGTTAAATATTTTCAATAAATACGTTATAGATTCTATAGAGGGCAAAAGTGAGGATAAAAGCAGTATTTTAGAAACTGAAATTAAGCTAGATTGCTACTGGGGTTCTTCAATTCCCAAGAGTTACATTGATGCTGATTCTGAAAGAATAGATATCTACAAAAGACTTGAGCATTCGGAACCCAATAAAGTTGATGAGATCAAAAATGAGATTATTGATAGGTTTGGAAATGTTCCAGAGATTACTGATAATTTGTTTTCAACCGCAAAAATTAGATCAATATTACAAACAAAAGAAATACTAAGGTGCAAAATTAGAGAATTTCAAGTTGAATTATTTCCTGTTGATTTGACTGAAGATCTTAAACTTTCAATTGAAAAATATGATAAGAGGTTTATTTTTAGAAACAAACGTTTGGTATTAAATTTTCAACACTCTTTAACTCCTGAAAGCACCTACGAATTATTAGATAGTATTCTTTGATTATGAAAGAATTCGATGATTTAGTTGATATTATTTCACGATTGCGAAAAGAATGTCCGTGGGATAGAGAGCAGACTCACGAATCTTTGGCAAAGCATTTAATTGAGGAAGCATATGAACTTCTTGATGCACTTGCAGCTATGCAAACTAATCCTGAGAATCACGATATGTTGAATGAAGAGTTAGGTGATTTATTATTACAAATCCTTTTACATTCAAAAATTGCAGAGGAAAACAAATATTTTTCTTTTGTAGATGTAGTCACTAACTTACAGGAAAAACTTATTAAACGACATCCGCATGTTTTTGGGGATGTAGAATTAGAAAGTGCTGAAGATGTTGAAAAGCAATGGGAGGAAATCAAAAAGCAGGAAACCTCAGACTCCATATTTGATGATATTGATCAAAAATTACCATCTATAACCAAAGCATTTAAAACACAGCGTAAAGCAAAAAAACTAGATTTAACCTACACTAACTATCAAGAAGCATTGCAGGATTTATTATCTGAAGTAGAAGAATTAAAAGATGCAAAAAATGATGAAGATAGAAAAAGTGAAATAGGAGACATATTATTTTCAGTCGTAAATATCTGCAGATATCTTGAGGCAGATCCAGAAATACAACTTAATAAATCAACTCAGAGATTTATTGAGCGTGCAAAATATGTTGAGAAGAACACAGATCCGAGTATTGATATAGAAACGCTTTGGGAAGAAGCTAAGAAAAGTCAATTAAAGTAACAAACTATCCTTTTTCTGCTAAATTTTAAGTAACAGGGTTATGAATAATAAAATTACTAATGTTTTCGCTAGGTATGTCCTAGATTCAAGAGCTAATCCTACAGTTGAAGTTGAAATTACTTTGGATGATGGCTCATGGGGAAGAGCCGCTGTGCCTTCGGGTGCCTCAACAGGAACTCTTGAAGCACATGAATTAAGAGATAATTCAAAAGAGTTTAATGGAAAAGGAGTCACTAAGGCAGTCGAAAATGTTAATAAAGTTATCTCGGAGGCTTTAATTGGTCAAGATGCTGCAGATCAAGAAAATATAGACTCTACTTTAATTCAACTTGATGAAACACCAAATAAAAGTAATCTGGGTGCTAATTCAATACTTGCAGTCTCAATGGCAAACTTAGTTGCTCATAGCAAATCAGTTCAAAAATATGTATATGAATTAATACCAAATATTTATGGAGAACCATTCCTTCCAGTTCCATTTATGAATATATTAAATGGTGGAGCACATGCAGATAATTCAGTGGATATTCAAGAATTTATGATCGTACCTCACGGTTTTGAAAAATTTGATGATGCACTTAGATCTGGTGTTGAGGTTTATCATACACTTAAAAAAAGACTTAAAGATAATGGATTAGCTACAAACGTCGGGGATGAAGGTGGTTTTGCACCAAACTTCACATCAAGTAAAGAAGTTTTAGACGAAATAATGATGTCAATTGCAGAATCGGGGTACAAGCCCGGAGAACAGATCTCTCTTGCTCTTGATGCGGCATCTACAGAGTTTTTTAAAGATGACAAATATATTATTGAAGGAAATGCCTTATCCAATACAGAAATGTCAGATTATTTAATTGGTTTGTCTAATTCATATCCTATTGTATCTATAGAAGATGGTTTAGCTGAAGACGACTGGGAAGGTTGGAAAAATTTAACGTCCAAAATTGGTGAAGATGTACAACTAGTTGGTGACGATCTTTTTGTCACACAGGAGAAAATTTTACAAAAAGGAATTAATGAAGAATGTGCAAATTCAATCTTGATAAAGGTTAATCAAGTTGGGAGCATTACAGAGACTATTGAAACCATGCAACTAGCAAAAAAGAACAATTATACAAGCATGGTATCCCACCGATCTGGAGAAACAGAGGATTCCTTTATTAGTCACTTAGTAGTTGGAACCTCAAGTGGGCAAATCAAAACAGGGGCACCTGCTAGAGGAGAAAGAACTGCAAAATATAATGAACTTTTAAGAATCGCAGAACAAGTAGGATTTGAGAATTTTAATAATAAAAAATGGGAACTTTAAAAAGAACTGGCAATAACGTGCTTACACGTGTTTTAGTCATTGCTTTTGTAGCATCTTTTTTAATCTTCTTTTTCGACAATGTTCAAACAACTTACAATTCATATAAAGATTTAGAAAAAGAAATTGAGAACAGTAAGTTAGAAAAACAAATTATTGAAAACCAAATTGAGGAATGGAATAGACAAATCTCAGATTTAGATGATCCAGATAAATTAGAACTTGTTTTAAGAGAGAGAGGATACGGTAAAGAGGGAGAGATCCTCTATGTTTACGACATTCCAGAACCGGTAACTCCAATAGAAGAAGTAATAAACAAGGATAGATCAAAATCTGTTTTTGAATATGTTGTTGAATTTATAATTGGTCAAGAAGGTGGATAAAGATAAAAAAATTGTCGAGGCACAGATTGATAGAAGCTTAAGAAGCGATGTTACAGTTTCATCAAGATGTCATTTAAATTTACCAGCAGCAATTAAAGTCCCTCCCAACTTAGATGATGGTACGCCTTTTCCAACTACCTATTGGTTAACTTGTCCAATGTATAGCAAAAAAATAGGATCGCTTGAATCACAAGGCTTAATAGCTGAGTTAGATAATGAAATTCTTAATAATTCAAAACTTAAAAAAGCATGGAGTGAACGCCAAATTAGCTATCAGCAAGAAAGAGAGAATTCTCATGATCAAACAAATAAACATTTACCAACTGGAGGTGTTGGCGGAGCTTCAGAATCAATCAAGTGCTTGCATTCTCATACAGCCGATGAAATCTCAACAGGAAAAAATCCTATCGGCAAAATTGTCATAGAATCAATTGGCCTATTTAACTGCGAAGAACCTTGTATAGATGAAAACAATTTTCAAAAAAATCCCGAATGGAAAGTTGAATGGTAAAACTTGCCTCCATTGATCTTGGATCAAATTCCACAAGACTTTTAATCGCAGAGGTTACTGACCAGGGGTTTAACGTATTGACTCGAATGCATATTATTACAAAAATGTCTGAAAAAATTGAGGAAACAGGAGAAATTTCAACAGAGGCAATCAAAAGAGTAAATTCTGCTTTAAGAAATTTTAAAAAATTGTTAAATGAAAACAATGTTAATGATGTTTTTATTATTGGTACAGCTGCACTAAGAGATGCAAAAAATGCTGATGAAATAATTGAAAATATTAGAAAAAAATATGACTTTGAAGTTGAAGTTTTATCTGGCCATGAAGAGGGAATTACAACAAGCATTGGAGTATTACATTTCATGGAAAACAGTAAAAATTTTTTGATTGTTGATATTGGTGGAAGAAGTACTGAATTTATTTATGAGTTTGAAAATAAAATTATATCAAAGTCGCTTAATTTAGGTGTAGTAACATTATCTGAAAAATACTTTTCAAATCTCCCTATCCCTCAAGAAATAATTGATGAAGCAAAACTAAAAATTGAAACAGAATTATCTCAGTTAGATATCAAAGATAAAAAAAATGTGATTGGGGTATCAGGTACAGCACTTTCTCTTGCATCAATATTTCTAGATCAAAAAAATTTTAATGAAGAAGAGCTTCATGAAATTAAAATTGATATTGATAATGTTCAAGAAATAAATAAAAGAATATTAAAAATGAGTGAAGCAAAAATTATCACAAAATTTAGAGGAATCGATCCTAAAAGAGCCACAACTATTACATCTGGTATATTTCTATTAGAGATAATTCTTAGCCATTACAGCAATTCTCCAATTATAATTTCAAAAAACGATATTTTAGAAGGTCTAATACTCAAAAAATACTAGATTAGATATTAGCCCGGGTGGCGGAATTGGTAGACGCGACGGACTTAAAATCCGTTATTCGAAAGGATGTGGGGGTTCGAGTCCCCCCCCGGGCACATAAAAATTTTTTTACAAAAAATCAAGTTAAATTTAAATTTTTTTTATTTTGTTCTGTAAAACACAGTTGAATCTCATAAAATGAAAAGAGCTAAAAATTCCTATTTTTAGCATACGTACGTATACAAGGGAGATAAATAATGAAAAAGTCTATTTTTGGACTGTTAGTTATTTTGTCCATGATAGCTGTAGCATGTGGTGGAGGCAGTCTCGAAGGAGAAGAAGTCTTTATCACAGGTGCTTTAGTCGGTAACGACGCAGCAGGATTCCAACAAAACTTTGATTCCTTTACTGAAGAAACAGGAATTATTGTTAGCTTCCAAGGTTCAGACAACTTTGAACAGGAAGTACAAATTCAAATGGAATCTGGAGACACACCTGATATTGCTTTATGGCCACAGCCTGGTGCTGTAGTCGATGCAGCGAACAGAGGTTATCTTGTTTCGCTAGAAGATCTTGGTGTTGACATGGATGAATATAGATCTAATTTTTCATCATATATTGTCGGTCTAGGTGAAGTAGACGGTGCACATTATGGTGGAGCTCATGCATTCAACCTTAAAAGTATTGTTTGGTACCAACCAGCAGAATTTGAAGCAAGAGGATATTCTATTCCAGGAACATGGGATGAAATGATTGCACTTGCTGATCAAATTGTTGCAGACGGAATGACACCATTCTGTTTCGGTATGTATTCAAATGGTGCTTCAGGTTGGTTAGCAACTGACTGGATGGAAGATATTATGCTTCGAACAGGGGAAGGCACAGCAACCTATGATAAATGGGTTAGCCATGACATTCCATTCAATGATCCAGTTGTAAAAAATGCAGCAACATTTTTAAGCCAAATTATGCATACTGAAGGGTATGTTGTAGGTGGTACAGATGCGATTGTATCTACTTACTTTGGTAATGCTCAAGATCCTATGTTTGAAAAAGATGCAAATGGAAATCCTGGATGCTTTATGCATAGACAAGCATCATTTATTACCAGCTTTTGGCCAGAAGCCGCTCAAGCTGGAGCTGGATCGGAAACAACAGTGTTCCCATTCCCAGCAATGGATGATGGACTTCCAAAAGCAGCTTTGGGAGCAGGAGATATGTTCGGAGTCTTTAATGATAGAGACGCAACTAAAGCAGTTGTAGAATATATGTTGAGCGACAATTTCTTTGAAGCAGCAGCTCAAAGGCCTGACAATTCAAGAATTTACGGACACGTAGATTTTGATACTTCGTTATATTCAAAAGATATAACAAGAGTTTTGGCTGACACAATAACTGGTGCTTTAGCAGAAAACGCATTTAGGTTTGATGCATCTGACTTGATGCCACCTGAGGTTGGAGCAGGTTCATTCTGGAAAGAAATGATGAATCTTGCTGTTGAAGGCCCAGGCTACATTGACACAGCATTAGACAACATTGAAAAATCTTGGCCATAAGCTAAGAAATTTTTAATTATTTAGATGGCCACCTACCAAGGTGGCCATCTATAATTTATGTAAAGAAAATATGAAAAATAAATCACAACAAGAAAGACTATTCAATTTTGGTATTTCCTTTTTGGCACTGGGTGCTTTCCCTCTAGTATGGTTTCTCTCGCAGGCCCTTTTGTTTAGAGAGCTAACTGAACTTATCTCGAGAAATTTACTTGTAGTAATAGGTCTTTTAGTTGGTTCTTCTTTTGTTTTCTTATTATTTAGTGGTATGGAGCGACTTATCAGACTAGCACCAATGGAAAGAAGAGATTCATTAGAAGCAAAAATGTTCGCTGGGCCATCAATATTTATGATTGGTCTGTTTTTGTTTTATCCGGCAATAAGAACAATCTATTTAAGCTTTAAAGATAGATTTGGGAAATCATTTAATGGAATTGAGAACTATTCCTGGGCTTTTAGTGATGCAGAAATGTTAGTTACTATAAGAAATCAAATTGTATGGTTAGTTTTTGTAGTTTTTTTTACATTGTTCATCGGTTTAATTGTTGGCTGGCTTTCGGATAGATTAAACAAAGGGGAAGCTTTTTTTAAATCAATTGTTTTTATGCCAATGGCAATCTCTGCAGTTGGCGCTACTGCAATTTTTAAATTTATATATGAATACAGGCCCCCACCACTTACACAAATAGGAATTATAAATGGTATAAGGGTTTCAGCGGGAGAAAATTGTTCAAACAATCGTGTAATTGATGGAACTCTTTTTGATTATGCCGATGAATCTTGTAACCGTGCAATCGGGTGGTTACAACAAAGAGATCTTTCTGGTTTAAATATCGCAGAAAGCTTAGAAGCAGGTGGATGGTTTTCTAATTTGCTTGTGAACTTACCACTTAATACAGTTTTACTGCTGATTATTATGATTTGGGCATATACAGGTTTTGCTGCGGTTGTATTTTCGGCTGGCATAAAAGCTATACCATCAGACATTATGGAAGCAGGACAGATTGATGGTGCGTCAGAATTAAAAATATTTGTATCTATTGTTATTCCGTATATAAAAAGCACAATAATTGTCGTTGGAACTTATATGGTAGTTACTGTATTAAAAGCATTTGATATAATTTATGTATCTACTCGAGGTGATTTAGAAACGAATCTTCTTGCTGTAAAAATGTTAGATGAATTTTCAAAATATAGAAATATTGGTAGATCTTCGACTGTTGCTGTACTTATTTTTATTTGCGTAATACCTATTATCGTTGGTAATGCATTTAGAGAAAAGGAAAATTCAAGGATATGACAAGAAATAATCAGAAGTGGTATGACAAACCTATTACTAAACTCATTCTAGTAGCAATAGCCCTAACATGGATTTTTCCTATATTTGGATTCTTATTGAGTTCATTCAGACCACCTGAAGCAATTAAACGTACCTCTTGGTGGGAAGCACTCTATACAGGGGAATATTGGAGAGAGTTAACTCTTCAAAATTATAGCGAAGTATTTTTTGCCGAGAACCTAGATAGGTCATTTTATAATTCACTTGCAATCACAATACCATCCACAATAATTCCAATAACAATTGCCGCTTTTGCAGCTTATGCATTTGCATTTATGGATTTTAAAGGTAAAAACTTTTTGTTTATGATGATTGTTGCATCTATGATTATTCCACTTCAAATGTCCTTAATTCCGTTAGTTCAATTATTTAAAAGTGGTATTGAGCTAGGTGGTATAACTCTGATTCCAGCTTTAGATATAAACGGTACCTTTGTTGCAACGTGGTTTGCACATACGGGCTTTGGCCTTCCTTTAGCAACTTTTTTGTTGAGAGATTTTATGATGGGACTTCCAAAAAGCGTAATTGAGTCTGCGAAAATTGATGGAGCTAGCAATATGACTACATTTATAAAACTAGTTGCTCCATTATCAATTTCAGGAATTGCAGCTTTTGCTACATTCCAGTTTCTCTGGGTATATAATGATTTTTTAGTTGCGAATGTATTTTTGGGAGTATATAAACCTGAAAACTTAGTTGTGACATCACACATGTCCCAAATTGTAGTTGGACTTTTTGGAGAAGCATGGCACCTCAGGTTGTCAGGTGCGGTAATATCAATGATTGTTCCATTGATTGTTTTTTTTAGTTTGCAAAGATACTTTATCAGAGGATTAATTGGCGGAGCCGTAAAGGGTTGAAACCCAGTAGATTAATTGTTTTTTTATTATTCATTTCCTGTTCTAACCTAACAACATATTCATACGAAATAGAGTCAAGAGACATTAGTAAAATTAATACTCAGCTTGTAATTAATATTGAATATTTATCTGACAAAAGAGTAAAATTTACTGTTCAATCTTTTCCTGTTTCAAATAAAGAAATTGAAAGTTACAACTTAGTATTTGATATGCAATTCAGAGAAGATTACGAAAAAGATACAACGGGAGTTTGTATTGGACCTAGTTGGGAAATATTTGGACCTGGTGAGTTTACAATGGTCCTGGAAAAAACAAATAATTTCAAAAATACTATTTTTGGAGAGATCAATTCAAATGAGGATGATAGATGCGATAGTTATTTTTATTATCTACGTTTTTTAGATATTCAAACAATTGATAGGGATATTTATTTAGTAGGTGTTGCAACTGACTACTCAGGAGAGTATCCTGATGCGCCATATATTTGGAAGCAAAACAAATTAAACCAAATAGAAATAGTAGGTACTAGTAATATAGAGAAATATAGTATAAATTTCGAATTGAGTAATTGACATGAAAGTTGGAATAGATTGGGGAGGTACAAAGATTGAAGCCATTGTGCTTGATTCATCAACAGGAAAAGAACTTTTAAGAAAACGCGTTGAGGCACCTAAAGAAAATTATGTTGAAATAATTAATACAGTATTTAAATTAATCACTGATATCTCCTCAGATTTTACAGAATTCACAGTAGGGATTGGAATGCCGGGATCGCTCCATCCCAATACAGGTTTAGTTCAAGTTTCAAATACTAAAGCTTTAGAAGGACAAGATGTTAAAAAGGATTTGGAAGAAAAGCTTGGATTTGAAGTACGGATTGCAAACGACGCAGACTGTCTTGCTGTGTCTGAATCCATAGATGGTGCCGGCCAAAATTATGACTCTGTATTTGCAGTAATTATGGGTACAGGAGTAGGTGCGGGTTATACGTTCAAAAAACAACTTGTTGTAGGTCCAAATAGATTAACCGGAGAGTGGGGTCAAAACCCCATACCTGGACCAATGGATGAGTATGAAAAGTCAGTCCAGAGACATTGTGGGAGAATAGGAGCAATTGAGGTTTTTCTATCTGGTCCAGGTTTAGAAAATTATTATTCGTTTGTTACTAATGAAAAAAAACCTTCAAGGGAGATAGTGGATGATTTTAGAAAGGGAAGCAAAAATTCAACACAAGTTATGGATAAATATTTTGAACGCACAGCCCGTGCATTTAGCTCAATAGTCAATCTATTAGACCCTGATGTAATAGTTTGTGGCGGAGGAATGTCAGATATTAAAGAGTTGTATGAAGAAGTGCCAAAAAGAATTATCCCATATATTGCTTCTAATTTTTTTAACACTCCAATTTTAAAATCTGAACACGGTTCTTCAAGCGGTGTAAGAGGTGCAGCTTTATTATGGGATTAAACTTTGAATAAGAAAATAATATTTTTTTCTTTAACTCTTTTAATAACTACTATATTCTCACTTTTTGCAAATGATCCACCAGAAGTTGTGATTATTGGACCTGAATTTCATGAGCAACAATATTTTGTTGAAGAACTTAATATTATTGCAAATGAACTCGGAATAAAAATTAAATATGAACCAGTTTCTGACGCTGAGACTTTTATTATAGATAACCCAAATAGCTCAAGTTCAATTGCTATAATTCCAAATCCTCAAGGAGTAGCCAATCTCGCTGAAAGGAATTTGATATACAGTCTGGATGATGTACTTGTAGATAACAACTCAATTTTCAATTTATATCCAAATCACCTTATCTCTATTGTTTCTCATGAAGATAGTATTTATGGAGGGTGGACAAGGTTATTCCCAAATTCATTAATTTGGTATGACATTTCAAAATTTGAACAACATAATGTTACATTTGATAGCTTTGAAACTTTACTTATAGGTACAAAGAAAATTGCAGATAATGGTATAAGCCCATGGTGTGCGAATTCAGAAAGCTCTGCTTCTACAGGTTGGATTCAGACTAACTGGATGGAAGATGTGCTTTTAACAAAATACGGTCCAAAAGTATATGATAAATGGTCAAAGTTAAAAATTGATGCTTCAAATGTTAAAATTTTCTTATCAATTAAACATATTGAAGATTTTATATTTTATGATAACCATATATATAACGGTCCAGGCTCAATAATTACTAAAGAGTTTAGAAATCTCCCTAAGGTGTTGTTAGATGATTCAACAGAGTGCTTTATGTCTTGGAGTGGACATTATTTTAGATACTATATTCCTGAGGATTATCAATACTTAAAAGACTTTGCGGTAACTAACGTACCAAAAATAAATTTTGAAAATTCTGTGGTAGGCATTGGAGACAACATAGTTTTGACAAAAGATAATGAATTATCTAAGAAAGTCATTTCTAAAATTCTTTCAAAAAATTTTGGTGAAATTTGGTCGTCATACGAAGATACAGAATTTATATCTGCCAATCAAAATTTTAATAAACAAATAATAAATAATGAATTAACAAAATATGAGTATTCAATTGTTCATGATGCATTACAAAAAGACTTATTTAGATATGATGCTTCAGAAATCATGGCTAGATCTATTGGTTCAAATTTGTTGTGGGAGCTATTTAAAGAATATATTAGAGAAGGTCCTCAAAACTTAGTTAAACTTCTAAACCAACTTGATAAAGAAATTTAAGTAATAGCCATCCCAGTTTCAGGATCAAAATAATGCAATTTTGTTGGATCTATTGCAAGGTTTATGTTTTGTCCTTCTTCTATAGTCGCATTTGGATTAATTCTTGCAATAAATTTTGTCTGTGTTCCTAATACTGAAATATCTTCACCTTCATCAGCTAAAATTTCTTCAATAGCTTCAGTTTGTACAGGTTTTATATCTTTGAAAAAATGAATGTAAGTATCTGAACCAAGTTGTTCTAAAAGAGATACATCAATATTTATCTCTTCTGTAAATTCTTTTTTGTTTGCATATACGGAATCTTCAAATGCTTCTGGTCTTATTCCAAGAACAATTTCTTTTCCCTCAAACTCTTTTAAGGCTTCAGGAGCATCTTTAGCCATAATTTTATCGTCACCAAAAATCAATGTCGTTCCTTTTGCGGATGTTTTGATATCTGCATATACAAAGTTCATAGCTGGGCTTCCTATAAATCCCGCTACAAAAATATTTTTTGGATATAAATAAATTTCCCTTGGTGTATCTATTTGTTGGAGAACACCTTTTCTTATAACTGCAACACGATCACCCATAGTCATTGCCTCAACTTGGTCATGTGTTACATATAAGGTAGTAGTTTCAAGTTGTGAATGAAGTTGTCCTAATTCAGCTCTCATTTGAACACGCAATTTAGCATCCAGATTAGATAACGGCTCGTCCATTAAAAATGCTTGTGGGTTTCTCACAATTGCTCTTCCCATGGCAACTCTTTGTCTCTGACCGCCAGATAAAGCTTTCGGTTTTCTTTCTAATAACTCGTCTATTTCTAAAGTTTTTGCAGCATCTTTAACTTTTTGGTCAATTTCATCTTTTGGTAATTTCCTAAGCTTAAGAGAGAAGGCCATGTTGTCGTAAACAGACATATGAGGATACAGTGCATAGTTTTGAAATACCATTGCTATGTCTCGATCTTTAGGAGCAATTTCATTCACAACTTTATCAGCAATAGATATCTCACCCTCGGTGATATCTTCAAGTCCAGCAACCATTCTGAGGAGAGTTGTTTTACCACAGCCAGATGGACCAACTAGAACAACAAATTCACCATCATTAATTTCTATATTTACGTCTTCTAGAGCCCTAGTTCCATTTGGATAAATTTTTCCAACATTATTAATATTTATTGCACCCATAATTTAATCTTTTATAGTGTAGCTAATTTAAAATAAATTTAAAACCTATTTCAAATCTAATTATTTTTACTACTTTACTAATCGACTTATAATATTTTTATGGTCCAAGTTCCTTACTCAAGAGTAACAACACTAAAAGATATCACTCCAGATGTGAATTCTTCAAAGTTTGTTATCTATTGGTGTATAGCATTTAAAAGAACAAAATATAATTTTGCACTACAGCGTGCAGTTGAATGGGCTAATAAATTATCCCAGCCTTTAGTAATTTTAGAACCATTAATTCTTGATTATCCAATGTCGAGCCTGAGATTCCATAAATTTATGATGGATGGAATGAAGGAGGTATCTGAAGCTATATCAAAAACAAAAGCTTATTACTATCCTTTTGTTGAAACAGAACCAAAACAGTCTGAAGGACTTCTTATGGAGATTTCTAAACAGGCATCCGTAGTAATAACGGATGATTACCCAACCTACTTTGTTCCACAAATGACAGCCAAGGCATCTGGTGAGATATCATCAAGATATGAGTTGGTCGATTCAAACGGACTAGTGCCAATTAGGCTCTCTGAAAAAGAGTATGTTCGTGCTCATGATTTTAGAAGATATCTACATAAAAATCTGGAAGATTTTATAGTTGAGACTCCACTGGAAAACCCATTAGATGAGTTAATTGAAGATTTTGATAATTCAATGATATCTTCTGTAGAAAAAATTTGGAAACCGTTTGATTTTAAAGATACAGACATAGATTCATTTCTTGACCAATTGGCAATAGACAAGTCTGTAAAAGTCAGTTCAATTAAAGGTGGATATTCAAATGCTTTACAAAGATTAAATGATTTTCTTTCTGATGGATACAGTGACTATGCACAACATAGTAGCGATCCATCAAAAAAAGCTAGTAGTCAAATGTCACCTTACTTTCATTATGGACAAATATCCACACATGAAGTATTTGAGAGATTAGTTGAACATGAGTCATGGTCACTTGAAAAAATTAATCCTACTTTAGTTGGAAGAAGAGAAGGCTGGTGGGGAGGGTCACTCAATTTTGAAAGCTTTTTAGATGAATTAATTACTTGGCGTGAACTTGGATATCATACTTGCGTAAGACGTGCTAACTATAATCAATATTCAAGTTTGCCAGAGTGGGCAATTAAAACTCTTGATGAACATTCAAGCGATGAAAGGGAACATATTTATAATCTTGAGCAACTCACTTACTCCCAGACCCATGATGAAATTTGGAATGCAGCACAAAATCAACTTAGAGAACAAGGTGTAATTCAGAATTATCTCAGAATGTTATGGGGAAAAAAGATATTAGAGTGGTCTCCGAATCCTCAAATTGCATTATCTTATATGATTACTTTAAATGACAGATATTCACTAGATGGACGAGATCCTAATTCTTATTCTGGAGTTTTTTGGATTTTGGGCAGATATGACAGAGCTTGGGGTCCAGAAAGACAAATATATGGAAAAATAAGGTATATGACATCAGATTCAGCAGCTAGAAAGTTTAATTTAAAGCCATATTTAGAAAAATGGGGTAATTCTAAAGAATTTGCAGATAGTAGCAATTTAAAATAAAGTTACATAATTTTAAAAAAAAATTAAAAAATACATATCACAAACGCACAAACTAAATAAAATTATTGTGTGATTAGTTTCACAAAATATTTAAGAAAAAAAGGAGTAAGCTAAAATGGCTGAACTTACTTACAGACTCTTTATGGTGGGAACAGTGGGCATGCTCGCTGGTACAGTATTTTTACTAGCATCATCAAGAGAAGTAGATCCTAAGCACAGAAGAGGAGTATATATCTCCGCTCTTGTGACAGGAATAGCGTGGTATCACTATAACAAAATGACTGGCTCATGGGACAGTGGTAGTTATGATACCGGGTTAAGATATGTCGACTGGATCCTTACAGTACCACTAATGTTTGTAGAGGTACTTGCTGTGACATCTTCAGGTGCAGAGTATAACGAAAAAGTTAGAAACTGGGGATTAGCTGCAACCGTTATGATTGGAGCCGGTTATTACGGCGAAATATCAAGTGCGGGTTCAGATCAATACTGGACAGGATTTGTAATTGCGATGGTAGCATATGTCTACTTGATGAGAAATCTTCAAGCAGAAGGTGTTGGTCTTAAAGCAGCAGAGGCAGAACAGTTTGAGAAAATCAAAAACCTAATACTTGTTGGTTGGATAATCTATCCATTAGGTTATCTATCACCTGTAGCAGGTGATTTTGAGGCTATAAGAGAGGTACTATATACCGTCGCCGACATTATTAATAAAGTTGGTCTTGGTGTACTTGTACTAGGTATGGCAAAAATCAAATCTGGAGAAAAAGTCTAAGACTTTTACAATAGATATTTTATGATAGGCGGCTAAGACCGCCTATCATTTTTTTTAGGTTAAAATTTTATATGGACTTAATTGTTTTTTTTAATACTTTATTTGGCTTCTTCACATTTGTTGCATGGGCCATAAGTGCTCTAATTTTATATTTTATATTTTCTAAAAAAAGATTTAGTAAATTAATCAACGATCAGTTTTATAATTTTGCAGCAAGTGTAGCAATCTTCTGTTCAATTGGAAGTCTTGTGTATTCTGAAGTTGTCGGTTTTATTCCATGTAAGTTTTGCTGGTACCAACGTTATCTTATGTATCCAGTAGCTCTATTTTTAATAATAGGTTTATTTAATAAGTCAGTTATAAAAGCTGGTTACATAAGTGCAGTTGGAGCTGGTATTGGTATCTATCATATATATTTGCAAAATGGTGGTGGTGGAGGCGGCTCTTGTGCAATAGATGTTCCATGTAATTTAAAATATGTAGATATATTTGGATTTATAAGCATTCCCGTTATGGCAACTACAGGATTTTTAACAATATTCTTGTCGTTGTTGTATTATGATATTTCGAGAAAGGAAACAGTTGAATAAAAACTTTATCATCGCAGGAGCAGTAGTTTTTGTAGTAGGCTTAGCTGTTGCTATTGGTGTCTCCTTAGTTGATGAGCCTTTAGATGGGAACTTACCTGAAGGTGAGACAACAATTACTGGACAAGGCTTACCAGAATATGCTGGAGACAATGATGACAATGTTGCAAGAGGCCTTGATGCACCAATATTTTCAGGACCAAATGAAAATTCCGAGATTGTCTCGTTAGAGAAGAATGGTAATGCAAAAGTTCTTCTGTTTTTAGCTCACTGGTGTGGATTCTGCCAAAAAGAAGTTCCAATTGTACAAGAATATATTGATATCATTGGTATTCCACAAGGTGTAGAAATTATTGCCGTAGCAACATCAATTGATAGATCAAGAGATAACTATCCACCACATGACTGGCTTGAGAGTGAAGGCTGGTCTGAAACGCAGATCTATGATATTGATAGAGACATAGGCACAGCTTATGGCGTGAACTCTTTCCCGTACTGGGTATTTCTGGACAAAGATTTAAAGGTAGTTGCTAGAAGAACAGGTAACTTACCACAAGATCAAGTAGGACAGCTACTTATAGCTTTAGCCAATCAATAATTTTATAGCTTCGCAAATAAAAGTTACTTTGTAAAAACTGCTAAATAAACAAAATTAAAGAGACCCATTCTCTCAATTTGAAGATCTGTAAAAGTATCTTTTTTTAAATGATTTTCTGGCTGAGGATAAAAGTCTAAAGACTTATAAAGAAATCTATACTCTTTTAAATTAAATGTAAGAAGACCAATCAAATGAAGTACTTTGAATGTTCCAATTTTATGTAACATCTTCAAGAAAGAGTTTTTAGGCCTTGTCATATCTAAAAGGATAAACTTTCCACCCGGCCTTAAGACTCTATATGCCTCTTGAAGAGCTTTATTAGTATCTGTTACATTTCTCCATACGAAACAACAAAAAACATTGTCAAAACTATTGTCCTCAAAAGGTAAGTTTTCAGCAGAGCCTAGAACTTTATTTTCAAATGCATTTAACTCTAACATCTTTTTATCTGGATCTATAGCAGTAGTTTCGTAATTAAGGAGCTGGTCAAAAGCAGCACCAGTGCCACTTCCTAAATCAAGGACCGAAGTTCCAATAAGATTATCTACTGCTTTTTCTCTCCACGATTTATCAAAACCCAGCGTCAATAAAGTATTAATTAGATCGTAGAACTTATATATGTTTGAAAAGTTAGCTTTTTCAGACAATTACAAAATGTAAGCTACAGCTAAGAGAATTCCTGTTAGGAAATGAATTCCAATTGTAGATACGTTGACTAACAAAAGTTCATAAGGAACTTTTTGTCGATCAGCATTTGGATTATTCCATTTAATCATCCACTCATCAGCCATTTTGAACGCTTTCCAAACTAGCGCTAGGGGGATAAGCGCCATGAAAGCATACACAGTACCAAAATCTGTAAAGAAACTTAGTGCTCCAACCAGAGCCACTGCAACAAAAGCCTCAATCATAAATTGTTTATATAGCCTGAGTGGTTTTTCAAGTTTCATCCACTCACCTTTTTCTGCAGTTCTTACTACCCAGGTATTTTTTCCTACAGCCGCATCTGATGGTGCATCTTGGAATTGATTAATCCACACAATCAGCATTACAAGAATTGCAATTGGCACAGATGCAATCATTGCTTCTATCCAGTTCCAATTAGAAACCACATTTTCGTGAATGGGTGCTGTAAGAACATAGTGTGCTCCCGTTACCATTACAGGGCCAAAACCTAATGCAATTGCTATCTCTCCAAATCCTTTATAACCTAATCGGACAGGGTCTCCTGTATAACCAAGAGCTAAAAATGTTCCTAAAATACCAGTCCATAAAATAGGAGTGTTTCCAAAAAATGAACCACTAACTTGTTGGTTAAGATATAAGCCAATCGCTACCGTACCTGTAATACTCACAAGTGCAGTTATTAAGACTTGTCCAGGTGTCATTAAGCCAACTTGTATGACTCTACTTCCACCATTAAAAGGACTTGGTACTTTATTTATTTCATCTGCGTTAGAAGTATGATCAAAATAATCATTTGATGCATTTGTAGCTACTTGAGCTAGAGAAGCACCTCCTAAAACTAACCAAAACATTCTCCATGACCATGAAGAGTCTAACCCAGCGTCTCTCAAATCATTCCACGCAACGGCAGCACCAATAAAGATTGGTGCAAATGTTGCTGTGAGGAAAGGCGCCCTAATCGTTCTGAGCCAAAGTCCTATTCGTTTGAGACCAAGCTTGAAAGCCATTTTGACAGCAGAAGTTTTATTTCCTGGAATAGTTTTCCATTGGAATTGTTCTTCTTCATAAAAATTTACATATTTGATTGTTGTAGGCTTTACTCTGTAATAACCAACTACATCGTTATTTATTAAAAATTCGTCTTCCATGTATTCTTTGAATGCTTCAGTAGTTTTGAGGACTAACTCGTAAGCTCTTTTTTTCTCATCTTCATCTTTTATTTTGTAACACTCTCCGTCAATTTGTAGACCTTCAATTCCTTCTTGGCCTTTGGGCCATATGACAACATGAACACGAGGATTCAGTCTAATCTGCTCTGCCTTACGAGTAGGGTGGAAGGTAAAGAAAACTAAATCTTCTTCATCTCTACTAAAAAATACAGAAGCCCCCGAAGAGTTCCCACCAACACTGGTCGCAATAAACATACGATCAGCTGAATCTAATACATTTTCTATTTTGCCATCTAACACATCAGCCATAAATTAAACGATAATATGCTTGTGAAATAATGCACAAAGTATTGTTAGAATATTTTTAAATTTTTAACCTATTTAGTATTGATAAGTATGTTTAAAGTCTTTAAAACTCCAGAATTTAAGAAAGCGGTAAATTTTTACAAAGAAGAGATCATAGAAAATAAAAGAAATTTTATAATTGCTATGTCATCTGCAGTTTTGTGGTGTTTTCTTGTAGTTGTTCAACCATATTTAATAAAAATAATTATCGATGATGGAATTGTTACAGGAAACCAAAGAAATCTCATTGTTTTACTTTCATTTATGGTTTTGGCAGGATATTCAAGAGCAATCTCAATTGGTACAAGAAGATACTTTGGCATGCATGTCTCATATAACGTTGAAGCAGGAATAAGGAATAAAATTTTTACTCACATGCAAAAATTAGCTTTTAATTATCATGATAAAGTTCCTACAGGTGAACTAATGGCTCGAGCATCAAGTGATGCTTCGCAGGTAAGACTTGCTTTTGCAATTGCCCCACTTGCTACAGCAAATATATTTTTGCTTTTAATACTAAGTATTACTCTTTTAACTCTCAGTCTTCCATTAGGAGCGATTGTGATACTATCTATCCCGTTGGTACTTTTGCTAGCATCGAATTTTTCTTCAAAAGCATTAAATGTATCTTTGAAGGTTAAAGAGGCAGAAGCAGACATGACAACTGAAGTAGAAGAGCAGTTGGGTGGAATTAGAGTTGTAAAAGCATTTGGCAATGAAGAGTATGCCTCTACAAAAGTTGAGTCCGCTGTATCTAACATTTATGACACATCCCTCGATTACTTAAAACTTAGAACTCGCTTTATCCCAATGTTTGAATTGATTCCAATGGTTATCACACTAGCTGTTTTACTGCTTGGTGGATATTTATCAATAAATGAACTAATTTCTTTAGGAGAATTTATTGCATTTACACAATATGTCTTTTTACTTTTATGGCCGTTAAGAATCACAGCCTGGTTTTTATCTGAAATACCATCGAGTGTGTCAGCAGGCACAAGAATTTTAGAGTTATTAGATGAGGTGCCATTAATTACAGATAATAAATCGACAAAAACTCTTCCAACTGATGGAGATGGAAGTATCACATTCGATAAGGTAAATTTCAAATATGGTAAAGAAAAGATATTTGATAATTTAAGCTTCAATATAGATGGAAAGAAAACTGTCGCAATTGTTGGAGCCACTGGTTCTGGCAAGTCCACTCTGGCCTATTTACTTCCACGACTATACGAAATAGAATCAGGGTCTATAGAAATTGATGGTGTCAATATCAATGATCTAAAACTCAATGAACTAAGAAGCAATGTTAGCCTGGCCTTTGAAGAGAGTTTTTTATTCTCGAATTCAGCGCGAGAAAACATATCTCTTGGCCTAGATAATGCCACTCAAGAAGAAGTTGAAAAAGCAGCTTTAACTGCAAGAGCACATGAATTTATTTCATTATTACCTGAGTCTTATGAAACAAAAGTTGGTGAAAGGGGTTATGGATTATCTGGAGGTCAAAGACAAAGAATAGCTTTAGCAAGAGCAATTCTAAGAAAACCAAGAGTACTCATATTAGACGATGCTCTTTCTGCTGTTGATGCATCAACAGAAGAAGAAATTAGAAATGAATTGCAAGCTGTAATGAAAAATATGACTACGTTAATTATCACTAATAGAGCTCCAACAATTGAGCTTTGCGATGAGGTAGTTTTTATTGAGAATGGGTCTGTCAAAGCGCAAGGCACTCATACAGAATTAATAGATAATGTCGAAAGTTATAAATCTTTGTTTTTAGAAAATGAATCACTGGATACACAAAAATGATAGATAATACTTTCTTTAGGTCTTACAAATTAGTTCCAGAGGTGAATAGACCATTTTTATACAGCTCTTTAATTGCTATGGCTGCAACTCTAATAAGAATGATTGGTCCCCAATTAATTTCTAGAGGGATAGATAATGGGGTTCTTAAGTCAGACTACAACTACCTACTCGAGCAAAGTTTTTATTATTTTTTAACACTTATTGCATTATATTTTGTAGCTAGCAAAGCACTTTTATCTATTGGATTGGTTGGAGAACTATACGTACGAAGAATAAGAGAAAAACTCTTTAGACATCTCTCATCATTAGATATTAATTATTTTGAAAAAAACAAAACAGGTGTGTTGGTTGCAAGAATGACATCAGATATGCAAAGCTTAAATGAATTTGCAAGAGAAGGTGCTAGTAGCATTATTACTGCTTTGCTTACAATTTTTGGAGCTACAATTGCCGTATTTCTTGTTGATGTTCGACTTGCATTTTTATCATTTTTGATTCTTCCACTACTTGGAATTGCAACTAAAATTTTTAGAAATTATGCAGATAAAGCTTATTGGTCTGTTCGAGAGTGGATTGGACAGGTTTTATCATCACTGCAAGAAGGCATTTCTGGAGTTAGAATCATACAGGCCTACGCAGATGAGACTTCTCAGTTAGATAATTTTAAGGAAGTAAACAATGAGCATTTCAAAGCTAATATGCAATCTGCTAAAAATATTGCTTTTTATTTTCCATTTTTAGAAATAACTAGAGTAACTTCTATTGCAATTGTTATTTGGTTTGCTGCGCAAAGAATTGACCAAGGAACGTTGAGTGTTGGTGAACTAGTCGCATTACTTTTTTACTTAAATTATTTTTTTGACCCATTAATAATGCTTTCATTTAATTATGACTTGTTGAGATCCGCAGGATCTTCTATGAAAAAAGTCTTTTCAATTTTGGATGAAGAACCTGTTCTTAGTAATACTGGAACAATTACTCCAGATATGCAGAATAACAATGTAATTGAGTTTGATAAAGTCAACTTTTCTTACGGGAGAGAGAGGGTTTTACATGATGTTTCATTCTCTATTAATAAAGGTGAAAAAATTGCGATTGTCGGGGAGACTGGTGCTGGAAAAAGTACTATAGCAAAACTTATTTTAAGGTTCTATCTACCTAACGAAGGTTATGTCAATTTTTATGGTGAATCATCAAGACAAGTTTCACAAAAATGGGCCAGAAAAAACATTGCTTATGTACCCCAGGAAAGCTTTTTATTTAGGGGTTCAATTAAAAACAATTTAATATATTCAAATCCGGAAGGTATTAATTTAGAACAAGAACTTCAAGAAATCGGAGTACTTGATTGGTTTGAAAGATATGAAAATGGATTAGACCAAGAAGTTGGTGAAAGAGGGGCTAATGTCTCAGCTGGAGAAAGGCAATTTATAGCATTACTAAGAGCTGTTTTGGCCAAGAGAGAGATAATTGTTTTTGATGAGGCTACTGCAAATCTTGATATTGAGTCAGAAAATTCTATTCTTGACGCAACAGATACATTACTTGCATATCAAACTTCAATTGTCATCGCACATAGATTAGAAACAATAATTAACGCAGAAAAAATAATGGTCATGCACAATGGAAAATTAGTAGGTTTCGATAATCATAAAAATTTATTAAAAGATAATGAAATCTATCAAGAATTATTTTCGGCTTGGAATTTAGTTAACTAGTTTCTGCTCGCAACCTTTTATCAGCTATTTCAATATAATCTTTGTTTATTTCATAACCTACATAATTTCTCTGCAGTTGTTTAGATGCTATTGCTGTAGTGCCACTTCCAATAAAAGGATCAAGAACTAAGTCTTTTTTAAAGCTGTAAAGATTGATGAACCTCTTTGGAAGCTCAACAGGGAATGGTGCTGGATGGCCAATTTTTTTTGCCTTTTCGGGATTAATATTCCATATTGATAATGTAGATTCCATAAACTCATCTTTTTCAATTGTTGAAATTCCTCCGCTAGAATTTTTCAATGAATCTTTTGAAAAAACAAGACAGTACTCGTGTATATCTCTGATAACTGGATTTGAGGCTGACAGCCAGCTTCCCCAAGCAAAATTTGCATTTGCTCCTTTGGACTTTTGCCAAATAATTTCACCTCTCATAATGAAACCAATTTCAATTAGAACATCTGTAAAATATTTTGAAAACGGAATATATGGCTTTCTACCTAGATTTGCGACGTTTACTACAAGCCTTCCTCCAGAATTTGTAACTCTATAAGTTTCTGAAAAAACTTTATTTATCATTTTCCAATATTCTTCGTCATTTAAATCTAAGTCACTATCTTTTCCAATATTGTATGGAGGTGAAGTGACTGTAAGTGAAACACAGTTATCAACAAGTTCTTCCATACTTTCAGAACTTTTGTTGAATATTTCATTTTTAACAGAGGAGGTATTATTATCTTGATGTATTTCTTTTAGTTCTTTCTCATTTTGAAAGCTTGATACAAAAGCTTTTCTTGAGCCAGATCCACTTTTGAAAAAGGAACTTTTTTTCATACTTAAATTTTATATAGGTAAGTCATTTGATGTTTATCAATATATAAAAGATTCATGGTTTAGATTTGATCAATTTATTCGTTTTTTTAAAAGAATTAGTTTAAATTTATTTTAAGTCAATAAATTTTTCATTAACTTCTTCAACTTCTTCAAGACTTAATACCGTATTAAAATAATCATTTTCGCTTGAATGTTTGATATAAGTAAGATTATCAATCTCTAAAATATTATTTCTAGGTTCTTCTTTTGAAATCCATAAAATTCTTTGCATATTTGAATTTTGAATTGCATTTACAAAAATATCACTCAATTTCTTGTTTTGTTCTTCGAAAAATATTCCACAATATGCTCCCTCAGATGCTGTAGAAATATGTGAATCATCTGTTATATCACCGATGGCCTTTTTACCGGGAATTTTATCGATAAAATCTTGTGAATTTTTATCTGATACAAATACCCTTAAATCTTGATTTTGCACATCGAGTCTATTTAACAACTCAATATGCTCTTCATCTATTGGATTAATAAAAAAAGCAGGCATAATAAGAGAGTAATCAAAAACAAAAATAATTTAAATCAATACTTTTTCTTATTGGCTCAGCACCTTATTAATATAAGGTCATGGCAAATGTTGATATTGATTTAGGAAAATACTCTTTAGGGTGGTCTGACCCTGAAAAAAACGTGTTTAAACCTGAAAAAGGTTTAAATGAAGAAATTATTCGTAAAATGTCTGAAATTAAGGAAGAACCCGAATGGATGCTTGATTTCAGACTTAAAGCATATAAAAGATTTCTTGATAAGCCTATGCCAGAATGGGTTGCAAAAGAAAAATTAAGTCAATTAGATTTTGATGATATTTATTACTACATAAAACCTACTAAAGATCAAGCAGACTCATGGGATGAAGTACCAGAAGAAATCAAACAAACTTATGAAAAACTTGGTATACCTGAGGCCGAGAGGACCTATCTTGCTGGAGTTACGGCACAATATGAGAGCGAAGTAGTTTATCACAAAAATAGAGAAGATTTAGAAAAATTAGGCGTATTATTTTGTGACATGGATACAGCAGTCAGAGAGTATCCTGAATTAGTTCAAGAATATTTTGGAACAGTTATTCCTCCAGGTGACAACAAGTTTGCTGCACTAAATTCAGCTGTTTGGTCAGGCGGATCATTCATTTATGTCCCAAAAGGTGTACATGTAGAAGATCCTCTGCAGGCATATTTTAGAATTAATGCAGAAAATATGGGTCAATTCGAGAGAACCTTAATTCTTGTTGATGAAGGAGCTTCTGTACATTACATTGAAGGTTGTTCAGCACCTGTTTATACAACCGATGCTTTACATTCCGCAGTTGTAGAGATTGTTGTCAAAGCATCTGGGACTTGTAGGTACACAACAATCCAAAACTGGTCAAATGATGTTTATAACCTAGTTACAAAAAGAGCACAAGCTTATGGAAATGCAACAATGGAATGGATTGATGCAAATCTTGGTTCAGGCTTAACAGTTAAATATCCTTCTGTTTATTTAATGGAACCAGGTGCTCATGGAGAAGTGTTATCTGTAGCTTTTGCTAACTCAGGCCAACACCAAGATACAGGAGCAAAAATGGTTCATCTTGCTCCAGATACAACTTCTTTGATTACATCAAAATCAGTTTCAAAAGGTGGTGGAAGAGGCGCATACAGAGGCTTAGTCAGAGTTGAAGACGGCTCAGAAACAGCAAAAAGTTTTGTAAGATGTGATGCTTTGATTCTTGACGATGAATCAAGATCGGATACTTATCCTTATATGGAGATAGAAGAAGCATCAGCAGTGATTGGTCATGAGGCAACAGTGTCAAAAGTGGGAGAAGATCAACTATTCTATCTTATGAGCAGAGGTCTTTCTGAATCTGAAGCAACATCTATGATTGTCGCAGGATTTGTAGAAGAATTTACTAAAACGTTACCAATGGAATATGCCATGGAATTCAATCAACTGATTGAATTAAACATGATAGAAGCTGGCGCCGTTGGTTAATGAATAGGTAAAAATTGAAAAATAAATTATTTGAAAAAAAATTACAGTCACTTTCATCCAAAGACTTCAAAAACATTACTGCTAAAAATGAAGACTGGAAGTATCTTGGAAAGAAGATATTTGAACTTAATGATATTGAAATTGGAAAATCTAGTGATATAGAAGTTTCAAAAACATTTGATATTGATTCCAATTGTTTTACTTATGAAATCAATTCAGAACATGATCATATTGCAATAGTTAATATTGATGAAGTCAAAAAACCTTTAATCAAAGAGTCAATTAAAAGGCCGTTTGATAAATTTAATATTGAACAATTTGAAAAAGTAACGGGTGGCTTTCAATTAAATATAAAAGGAGACA
The DNA here is from genome assembly GCA_902566515.1 of uncultured Candidatus Actinomarina sp. Taxonomy (GTDB): domain Bacteria; phylum Actinomycetota; class Acidimicrobiia; order Actinomarinales; family Actinomarinaceae; genus Actinomarina. The sequence continues at coordinate 5,491 of CACFIX010000008.1, read as the reverse complement.
GCGAACAATATTTTTCAGTAAATTTCCAATCAGTGGATAATGCGATTCCTTACATGGGAATTAGTGTTGATAAGAACAAATCTGGAAAATTATATTTAAATTTTGACAAATTAGTTACCGGAAACATTTATCCAATTATTGAAATCTTCCTCAACGATAATTCAAATTTGGAAATGATACTATCTGCAACTTCTCTAAAAGAGATCAATATTGTAAATTCCATATATGCACAGCTAGAGAAAGATTCAAATTTGACAATACATAATATAAGCACAGGAGCAGCATTGTCTCGTTCAAGAATGGATATAGATCTTTTAGGCAATGGTTCAGAATTTAGTTTAGATGGAATATATTTTGGTGAAGAGACGCAAATTCACGACAATAGAGTATTTGTAAATCACTTAGGAAAAAATACGTCATCAAACATGATTACTAAAGGTGTGTTAGGTGACCAAAGTAGCTCAATATTTACTGGCACAATACATATAGCTGAGGGAGCAGAAAAAACAGAATCTCATCAAGAAAATAGGAATATATTACTGAGCGAAGAAGCAACTGCTCAATCTGTACCTAATTTAGAAATTTTATGTGACGATGTAATTTGCAGTCATGGATCTTCTGTAGGCCCAATTGAAGAAAATATATACCATTATGTTATGTCTAGAGGTATCAAAAAAGTTGATGCTGACAAACTACTTATAAAAGGATTTTTTAATGAAGTAATTAATAACAGTAAATGGGATATAGTTCATGATAAAGTTTCTGAAATTATTGATAGAAAATATATGAATTTAATTGGAAGAAAAAATGGCTAGAGTAAAAACTTTTAATACAACAGATATAATGCAAAATGCTTCAAAGGTTTTCAATATCGATGACAAAGAAATAGCTTTAATTAATTGTGAAGGTAAATTTTATGCAATTGACGACCTCTGTTCTCATGCAGAAGCTAGTTTGTCAGAAGGAGAAGTTTACGACTGTAAAGTTGAATGCCCACTTCATGGGGCAGAGTTTGATCTAAATACAGGAGAAGCCGTAACATTACCTGCAACTAAACCTGTTAAAACATATCCTGTTTATGTTGAGGATGGTCATTTATACATAGAAATGAATGAAGATGCTTAATATAAAAAATCTTAAAGCTTCAGTAGGTGATGTAGAAATACTTAAAGGCATAGATTTATCAATAAAACCTGGAGAGCTCCATGCAATTATGGGTCCGAATGGATCTGGAAAATCAACTCTTTGCCATGTGATTATGGGTAACGAAAACTTTACACATGAAGGAGTGATCGAAGTAAATGGCAATGATATATCAAAAATGAAACAGAACGAAAGATATGATTCTGGAGTTTTTCAATCATTTCAGTATCCAGTAGGACTCCCAGGGGTTACGCTATTAGAGTTTTCTCAAAACATTAATCCCGAACTTACTACGGAAGAAATCTCAGAAATAGCTAATAAATTTAATGTTGACGAATTTTTAGATAGAGAAGTTAATGTTGATTTATCTGGTGGTGAAAAAAAGCGATGTGAACTTTTTCAACTTGCTTTAAGTAACCCGAATATAGCACTGCTAGATGAAATCGACTCAGGATTGGATATTGATGCAATCAAAACTGTTGCAGAGCTAATAAATAAAAACAGAGATTCTGAAACCTCTTATTTAATCGTTACCCATTACAGTAGAATTCTTAAATATCTTGAAGTAGATAAAGTACATGTAGTTGTAAATGGGAATATTGCAAAGTCAGGATCAAAAGAACTCATTGAAGAAGTCGATTCTGGTGGATATACTCAGTATTAGGGCATAAATGACAAAAGAATTTAGAACTGAAAAAGACTCCATGGGAGAGTTCCAGGTTCCTATAGACGCAAATTACGGTGCATCAACTGCAAGAGCTGTTGAAAACTTTCCAATATCCAATTTAAAATTTACTAGATCATTCATTAGAGCACTTGGCGAAATTAAGAAAGCTTGTGCTTATGTTAATTTAAATCACAATTTGTTAAATCAGGAAATAGCAGAAGCAATTATCAATTCCTCTCAAAAAGTAGTAGATGGAGTTAATGATGACGATTTTGTTTTAGACATATTTCAAACAGGTTCGGGAACCTCAACTAATATGAACGCCAATGAGGTGATTGCTGCACTTGCTTCACAAGAGTCAAATAAAGAAATTCATCCTAATGATCATGTAAATATGAGTCAATCATCAAACGATGTTATTCCTACAGCTACAAATATCGCTGCCGTGGTAGAAATTAAAGAAAATTTAATTCCAGCGATCGATAAATTAATTGTCTCCTTTGAAGAAAAAGGAAAACTGTGGGAAAAGGTATATAAGAATGGTAGAACACACTTAATGGACGCTACCCCTGTATCTCTAGGTCAAGAATTTAGTGGTTATGCATCCTTAATTAAAGAGAGGAAAACAGATATAGAAAATTCATTAGTAAATGTCTCAAAATTAGCAATTGGTGGAACTGCAGTTGGAACTGGAATAAATGCACCTGAAAACTTTGGAAGTGATGTTTGTAGCGAAATTTCTAAATCTTTAGAAATTTCATTTCAAGAAATTGAAAATCATTTTACTCGCCAAGGCTCTCGTGAAGAAATTGTACATCTCTCAGGTTGCTTGAAAGCATATGCTGTTTCAATGTTTAAAATAGCAAATGACATTAGATGGATGGGAAGCGGTCCTGTTTCTGGACTAAATGAATTAACACTGCCCGCACTACAACCAGGTTCTTCAATTATGCCAGGAAAAGTAAATCCAGTTATATCAGAAATGATGATGCAAGTTTCAGCTCAGGTTATAGGCAATGATAATACTATTACATTTTCATCTGCTAATGGCAATTTTGAACTGAATACAATGTTGCCAGTAATGGCGCATAATTTATTAGAGAGCATTTCAATTCTTTCAAGTAGTACTGATGTTTTTAATGATAAATTAATTAAAGATCTTGAGGCTAATACTGATAAGTTACAGGAAAATATTCAAAGAAATTCTATATTAGTTACTGCGTTAGTACCTCAACTTGGATATGATAAAGCTGCTGAAATAGCAAAAGAAGCTATGAGTTCAAACAAAACAATAAAAGAAGTTCTTTTAGATAGCAATCTTTTTTCTAGCGATGAAATAGACAATCTATTAGATATAGAAAAACTTATTTAATGATTCAAAATCTCGCAATTGCTTCGGATCACGCTGGATACAATTTGAAAACATTCCTAATAAACCAATTAGATTCTGATATTGATATAAAAGATTTTGGTACTGATAGTGAAAATAGTTGTGATTTTCCTGATTTCGCGCAAGAATTATGCAATTTTATAAATGAAAACAATTCTTCTTATAGAGGTCTATTAATTTGTGGTAGCGGTGTTGGTATGTCAATTGCAGCAAATAAAATCAAGGGAATCAGAGCTGCCAATGTGGTAGATGAATTAACCGCTATTCAAAGTGTTGAGCATAATAATGTCAACGTATTGTGCTTGGGATCTAATAATGTTTCGAATGAAAATGCATTGAGTATCGTTTTAAAGTTCTTGAATACTTATATGCTTGAAGAAGAAAGATATATTCGTAGAGTTGGCAAATTAGAAAACTAGATTGCCATTTGCCAAACAGCTTTTATCCAATCATCATTAATTTCATTTCTTGCAAATACAACTACTCCGATCGCGCCCTCTTCATAAACTTCTCTCATTGAAGTTCCAGTTGTATAGACATCATCGCATATAAGCAAAGGATCTGATTCGTTGTATGTACAGTATTTTTTTAAAGCTTTTTCAAAGGGAATTCCCCCTCTAGGAATACCTTTAACATCACAAAAAGTAAGTTTTTCGCTTACAATTTTTGCTAGAGCTTCATAATCTTTTTCGGTTAAAGCATCACATTCTACTTTCCAAGTTAATGGAAGTCCCGCATGTGAGATAAAGTCTTCTTTTATAAATAAGTTCATACTAACTTTCTCAATTTTAGCGGATTAAAACATACAGTTCCAAGACTTACATGATCGGCTCCAATATTTGCATAGTTTTGAATATCTTCTAAGGAATCTATTCCTCCTCCAGCAATTACTTCAACTTGAGGAAAGTGGTGTTTTATGTGTTTAATAAACTTTTCAGTATAAGGAATAAGCTCTTTTCCACTTAGACCACCTTTCTCAACAGGCAGAGTGTTACAAGCATGAATTTGTTTAAAGTTAAATTTAGTAATGTAATTTTCGAGCTCAATAAAAGTTGTAAGTGGTGAAATTTTTCCAATGAACCAATCTCGACTATCCGGATTAAATTTTTCAATACCATCTACGTAATGTTCATCAATGTTTGGACATGACATATTGACTTCAATATTAAAATTTTCTGGCAATCTTTCCGCAAAAATTCTCCAGTCGTTTCTTTCAATACCTGCGATTGAAAATACTTCATCTTCTTTGTGTTTGACAAGTCCAATATTTAAGCCAGGATTTCTTAGGCCAATTTTATTTACCCAGCCTCTTTTGGTGTATCGCAGAGTTTTCGCTATTTGTATTATTCGCCCTGTTCTTTTTTCAATAGTCCAGCTACCTGATACGGAAATTGTATTTTTTGTTTTTATATAATTTCCAAATGGTGCAGCTATAAATTTTTTCATATATCTAATTCATTCATTACATAATCCAAATTATTTATTATGGATCTTCCCATAACTATATATTTTGCTCCTGCAATTATTGCATTTTCTGGAGTTGTAGTATTTTTTTGATCATCTTTGGTATCGTTGTTTAATCTGATCCCTGGTGTAACAATTAATTCATAAAGATTTTTAGTTCTCTCTATTTCACTTGGAGGACAAATAACACCGTCAACGCCACATTGCTTAGCCAAAAGAAAATCTTCAGATACACCCTTACTCATTTTTGCATCCATCGTTGAGCTTGTAAGTGCTTGACTAACTCCTAAAATTTTTAAAGAATCATTTTTGCTTGAAGAGGCTTCTTGTAAAGCATCTTTACCCGAGGCAATGTGTATAGTTAAAAAATCTGCTCCCAGATTATTAGCACTTTTTGTGGCTTTTTTTACTGTGTTGGGAATATCATGAAGTTTAAGATCAAGAAAAACAGTCCATCCATCTTTTTTCAACTTTTCAACTACTTTTGGTCCCTCAGAGATAAACATTTCAAGACCAACTTTTACTCCAAAAATATGACCCTCTAATTTTTTTAACATAAATTCAAATTCGTTAAGATTAGGTCCATCTAATGCAAAGAATATTGGTTTAACTGACATTTTGTATAGACTCCATATCCTCTAAAACTTTCTCCTTAAGTAAAAATGCCTCTAAAAATGCTTCTGCTTCTCTAACTGAAGATACTACTGCGACTCCTGAATCGTGCGAAAGTCTTCTAATTTTCCATCCGTCAGTGTATTCATTCGCATACGTTGGAGTATTAATGACTAAAGATATTAATTTTTCTTCGATAATAGTTAATGATGTAG
>CACFIX010000007.1:0-54745 GCA_902566515.1 uncultured Candidatus Actinomarina sp. | reverse complement strand
ATGAGACCTGAATTTATGACTTCGTATACTCCATATCAAGCTGAAATATCACAGGGAATTCTACAAATACTATTTGAGTATCAATCGTTAATTTGCGATCTAACAGATATGGAACTAGCAAATGCATCTCTTTATGATGGTGCTACTTCTGTAGCTGAAGCAATTTCTGTAGCTATAAATAAAACAAAAAGAGATGGAGTAGTTGTTTCAAATGGGTTTAATCCAAATACAAAAGAAGTAGTTAATACATTAGTCGATAGAAATAAATTCAATATTAAGTATATTGACTTAGTTGATTACCAGTTCCCTGAAGATTATATTTTCACTGAAGAAGACGCAGCATTTGTTGTATCCCTTCCTCACTATGAAGGTTCAGCACAAGATTTAACTTCAATAGTTCAGAATGCAAAAGCAGCAGGTGTTATATCTATTTGTTATGTAGATCCATCAATGTTAGGGATTTTGAAGACACCAGGTTCTATGGGATTTGATATTGTAGTTGCTGAGGGTCAATCTATGGGTTCACCACTATCTTTTGGAGGTCCAACAGTTGGTTGGTTTGCAACTAAAAAAGAATTAGCGAGATTAGTTCCTGGACGAATTATTGGGGAATCTAGAGACTCAAACCATACTAAAACATACGTAATGACTCTTAGAGCAAGGGAACAGGACATTAGAAGAGAAAAAGCATCATCCAATATTTGTACTAATCAAACATTAAATGCTGTAGGATCAACAATACATTTATCTTGGTTAGGACCACAAGGCTTATATGAGATTGGCTATCAAGCGATACAAAAGGCTTCTTATATGAAACAACAACTATTAAAACACAATTTTAATATATCAAATCAAAATAATTCACTTAGAGAATTTATCTTAGAAACATCCAGACCTGCTGAAGATGTTATTTTAGAAATGGGTGCAAAAGGATATTTAGCTGGAATTAAATATTCTGAAAATGAAATTCTTGTAGCAGTTACAGAAAAGAGAACGAAAAACGAGATTGATGCTTATATTTCATCATTACAGGAGGTAATCAATGCATAGTGGAGGTAACGCAAGTTCATTGCCGCTTGTAGGTGGTGCTCCTGAGCCAACAATAAATCAATTATCAAAACCAGGAAGAAGGGCATCTCGTTTTCCAAAGTTAGATGTACCTGTGACAGAAATTAATAATTCAGCAATACGAACAGACAAACCTAGTTTGCCTGAAGTCTCTGAACATGATTTAGTTATGCATTATTCTCGTCTTGCTCATAGAAACTTTGCCGTTGATGTTGGTTTTTATCCTTTAGGTTCATGTACAATGAAATACAATCCTAGATTTGCTGATTATGTTGCTAGTTTAAATACTTTTGCAAACTCCCATCCTTCAACGCCTGCGGCTTTTACCCAAGGAAACTTAGAAGTATTACATGAGCTTGAAGGTTTTCTTTTAGAAATAACTGGTATGGACAATGCTACTTTTCAGCCCCCAGCTGGTGCTTCCGGCGAATTAACGGGATTATTAATTATTAAGAAGTATTTAGAAGAAAATAATTTAACATCTAAAACTGATATTATCGTCCCAGACTCTGCTCATGGTACAAATCCAGCTTCAGCAAGAATGGCAGGTTTTAACGTTGTTGAAGTTTCCACTGACATCAGGGGAATGGTTAATATTGATGATCTTCGTAGTTTAGTAAATGAAAATACTGCAGGATTAATGCTTACCAATCCTAATACTGGTGGTTTATTCGAAGAGAATATTATGGAAATATCTAATATTATTCATGAGAGTGGAGGTTTAGTTTATTATGACGGAGCAAATCTAAACGCAATAGTTGGCGTGTGTAGACCTGGTGATATGGGTTTTGATATTGTTCATTCTAATTTACACAAAACATTTGCTACTCCTCATGGCGGTGGAGGTCCAGGCTCGGGTCCAGTTGCTGTAAAAAGTTTTCTTAAAGAGTATCTTCCTGGTCCTATTGTAGAAAAAAAAGACGACCAATATACCTGGTATACACCCTCATCATCTATAGGCCGCATGCATGGTTATCATGGAAACTTTTTAGTTGCTCTTAGAGCGCTTGTTTATATGAAATTATTAGGGAAAGAAGGTTTGGATACTTTAGGATCTTTTGCAGTATTGAATGCTAGATATTTAAGTTCAATAATTTCAAAGATTATTCCACTTGCTTACAATGAGCCATGTATGCATGAGTTTGTAGCTACTGTAAAAGATTTAAAAAAATCGCATAAAATAAAAGCTTATGATGTCGGTAAAGCTCTTTTGGATAAAGGCTTTCATTCTCCTACAATTTATTTCCCATTGATTATTGACGAAGCTTTAATGTTTGAACCTACTGAAACACAAACAGTTGATACTCTTGATGATCTAGCAGAAACATTAAGAATCATAATTGATGAACTTCAAGGTGATGATGTATCTCTTGAATCATATCCAAAAAACCTTCCTGTTGGAAGACCAAATGAGTTGATTCCAGCAAAACATCTTACCGTTAATTGGGGAGATTTTGAACTTCTTGAAATAACTGAATAAGATACATATATGAATCCATCGCAGTTGGAATTAGATAGAAATATAACGACGTTAAGAATAAATTCATCTGAATTGTCAAAGATGTCTAATCAAGAATTAATAGTATTGCTAAATAATACAATTAAAAATATTCAAGGTATTGCATATTATTGGGCTACTCTTTCTGCTGAAAAAAAAGGAATTCTTCAGAAGCATAAAGAAGGAGAAGAATGGCTTGGTGGTCCATTTGTAAGCATTCTTACTTTGCAATATTATATTGATTATTTAGAAAATAATGATCAACTAGATATAAATAAATTTGATGACACTAAAAATTCTTATAAGGTATTTCCAAATAAGTTCATTGAAAAATTAACATTTCCGTTGTTAAATGCAGAAATTAGATTTAGTAAATCTATGAACTTTGAACAAATAAATGAATATCGAGGTTTTAACCAAAGAATTGGAACAGATTCAGGTAGTGTAACTTTAATTTTAGGTGCAGGAAATGTTTCATCAATTCCATTTTTAGACACTATATTCCATTTAGTAGCAAATCGCTCTTCGATAATACTTAAACTAAATCCCGTTAATGATTATCTAAATCCTGTATTCCAAAAAGTTTTTCATGAATTTATTGAAAGAGGTTTTATTTCTGTAGTTAATGGTGACATTCCAACTTCAAAATATCTTACTGAGCATAGGTCTATTGATGCTATACACTTAACCGGATCAAATTACACATATGAAAAAATAGTCTATGGAAGAGTTTTAAACGATAAAGAGAGAAAACTTTCGTCATTGAACAAATCAAATAAAAAACCAATTTTTACTGAATTAGGTAATGTAACACCAATTATTGTTCATCCTGGAAAATGGTCTAATTCTGAAATAAAATTTCAAGCTAGAAAAATAGTAACTGCTAAATTAAATAATTCTGGATTTAATTGTATAGCAGCCCAAGTAATTGTTCTTCCTAAGGGATGGAGTTCAAATGAAAAGTTAAAAAAGTATATAAAACACTATTTAAAGAAGATAGGAGATACAACATCCTATTACCCTGGTGCTGTTGAGTCATTAAAAAAACTACAAAATAATAATAATTATGAACAAATTAATGATCAGGTATGTTCTACACCGTTTATGGTCTCAGACTTAGATTCAGATGAACAATTTAGTATTGAAGAAGTATGGAATAGTACATTGTACTTTAAAGAAATTGAATACACAGATTATGAATCATTTGCGAACAATAGTATTGATTATGTGAATAATGAACTTTGGGGAAATTTAGGAGCAACAGTTTTAATAAAAGATTCAAAGAAAAAAAGAAATTCTGAGGTAGTTGAAAGTTATAAACATAAATTAAATTATGGAACTATTGCAATTAACGAATGGGCTGCAATAGCATTTATAATTCCTACAATGCCTTGGGGCGGATATCCAGGCAATAAAGATAACGACATTCAAAGTGGTCAAGGTTTTGTCCATAATTCATATTTTTTCGAATCTCCACTAAAAGGCATAGTAGAAACTAACTTCAGATTTTCGAGGTTTATCGATCCTCCATGGTTTGTGAATAATAAAAAAGCTCACAGACTATTTAAAAATCTTACTTATTATCAAGCAAATAATTCAAAGATAAACTTTATTAAATTATTATTTTCGACACTAATATAAAAGTGTGAAATTAAGAATATTAATCGCATTTATTCTGATAGTGTCTTGCTCATCAGCAGATACTAATGAAGATGTTGTCGTTGAAACAACACAGCAGACTACAACTACTACTATTACTGAATCCGATGCAACAACTACAACCGAAGCTGTAATTTCATATGAGTTTGATATAGAAAGGATGTCACCTTTAACTGGAAAAGAAATTCCACCTGAGCTTTGGCTTAACAGACCTAAAAGAGTGGTAGCTTTTAAGATAGATAACAATATAAATGCACGACCTCAATCTGGTTTGCAAGAAGCTGACTCTGTATTTGAAATTTTAGTTGAAGGTGGAATGACTAGATTTTTAGCATTTTTTCTAGATAATACTTCAAAATATTTAGGACCAATACGATCTGCAAGACCCACAGATCCAACTGTAGTGCGGCCTTATGATGGAACTTTAGTAGTGTCTGGCGCAACAGCTGGTTTGATACCTGCAATAATTGATTTAGGTGTTCCAGTTTTAGAAGAAGTGAATGCACCAGCGATGTTCAGAATAGGTTCGAGAAAAGCACCTCATAATCTTTACGCTGATACAGAATTAGTTAGAGATGTTATTGACAGTAAAGGGTACAAATTTTTACAACCAGGTCCTCAACCCTTATATCCATTTGGATTTGATCAAAATAATTGGAGTACCGGTGCTAACAAAATCACAATTCAATATTCTGATTTTACGACAGTGATATGGAAAATGGATGGAGATAGGTATTCAAGATTTATAATAGATGCATATTCGAGCGAAAAAGATGCTGTCGCTCATAATTTTATTTCTCAAGACGGTAATTATACTGACATACTATCAACAGAAACTATTGTTGTTATTCAAGGCGCACTTTATAAAGATAAGGCTACTACTTTACCAAGTATATTAACTGTGGGTATAGGGGATTTGTATATATTTAATGACGGTAAATACGTACAAGGTACATGGCGAAGAACTGATATATCAGAAAGTTTTGAATTTTTTGATGTTAATCAAAATCCAATAGAAGTCCCACCTAGTTCCCAATGGATTCACGTAGTTCCAAATGAAGGACAAATAGTCTGGTCAAATAGCTAGTGCTAATAAATCTTTTAGCTTCATTATTAATAATATCTAGTCCTGTTTTACAAAACTATAACTGTTCAGAATATGATAAAAGTAACTTAATACGAAGTGAAATAATGCTTCAAGTAGTTTTAAAAAACTATGGATATTATACATCAAAAATTGATGGCGATTTTGGTCCAGCTAGTAAAAAAGCATTAAAAGAGTTTCAATCATCAAATAATCTAGTTTCAGATGGGATATTAGGTAAAAACAGCTGTAAAAAACTGAATAATAAAGAAAATGTAGTCAAAAAAACAATAAACGTTATAAACATCGTTAATACAAACTCACAGAAAACACAATCCTCTGAAATACTTAATGTTCAAAAGAAACTCTCAGAATTAGGATTATACTCAGGTGAAATTGATGGAATCAATGGTTCTCGTACCAAAAATGCAATTAAAAATTTTCAAAATAAAGCCGGACTAACACCAGACGGAATTATTGGTCCTAAAACATTGAGTGCTCTTGAAAAAGGTGAAGATTCTTATGTGATAATAGATAATTCAAAAAACAATACAAACAATTCAACAACTATAAATACTTCATCTGCTCTAGATTTAAGAAATTATGATCCTTCAAAGCAGTGTATAAATGGATATGTAGATTCAAATAATGTTTGGGTTGCTGATCCATGCTTTTATCCTGTTTTTGTTTATCGCTTTGGTAACACAGCACAAGTAAACTCTCAAAATGAACTTGATGCATATTTAGGCGATAGATGGAGTTTAGAGAAAGAAAAAACTTATGAAACTATTGGTAGAGTCGATACTCAAAATTACACAGATGGTATTAATTCACCAGTTAATGGATTAGTAATGCCATCAAATGCAAATAATAAAATAGTCATAGGTATCAAAAACGATAATAATGTTAGAGCTAGACCACAATCTGGACCACAGCAAGCTGATGCTGTATTTGAAGTTCTCGTAGAAGGTGGTATGACTAGATTTATTAATATCTTTTATGAATCTGATACAACATATCATGGACCTATTAGATCAGCTAGGCCAACAGATCCAACTGTACTGCGACCATTAGATGGTGTTCTTGTAGCGAGTGGAGCTACTGGGGGATTGATACCAGAAATTTTAGATATAGGTGTTCCAGTGATAACTGATAGAAGGCCTGAGTTTTTTAGAATTAACTCACGTAGAGCACCACACAATCTGTATGCAGATACTGTTAAATTAAAAAATTTAGCAATTTCAAAAGGATATAAAAAATCAAATAACCCTCAACCACTTTTTCCTTGGGGATCTCCAAATTACAATAAATGGTCTAATGTAAATTCAGTCACTTTAAAATTTTCTTCTCAAACTTCAACTATATGGACTTGGAATGGGAGTGAATATTTAAGAACTTACTACGATGCTTATAAGGGTTCATCTAGGAATAATGTTCACAATTGGATTAACATCAATGGTTCAGTTGGACAAATAAATTCAAAAACAGTTATTGCATTATTTTGTGAACCTTACATGCATCCTCTTCAATTACCATCTGTCAAAACAGTTGGTCAAGGTCGTGCAATAATTTTGCATAATGGAAAATTACTTGATGGATTTTGGAAACGTGGTTCTAATTTAGATCCTTTCCATATCGTTGATTCGAATGGAAATACATTATATATACCACCCGGAAAACCTTGGATTTCCTTAGTTCCTAGTATTTATACACCTACTTTTGACAATTAACTTTACTTTTGTTGTTATTAAATGGTATATTAAGAGTGCGTTTCAATTAAGTGTGATACGCAGCCCTGTTGGGAAGCCCTCTTTTTGGGGGCTTCCATTTTTTTAGGGCTAATTTAATTTAGATAAAATATCTAAGGTATCTCCCCAAACTATATCTGGAATGTAAGCAATTAAATATGTACATCCAGCTTCTTTGTACTTATTAAGGGTTTCAAAAACTTCATCTTCTAATCCAATCAATGGTCGTTCATAATAATATTCTTTTGGAATGTTTGTATAAGATGATAATTTTTCAATTTTTGCATCAAGTTTATTTTTGTCTTCAGCTATTAGAACATTCGTATGTAATGTACGACCTATTTCTGAATATTCTCTATTTACTTTATCGCAATGATCTTGAAGGATGTTTGATTTATTTATAAAACCATCTACATCTACATCCCAGTTTCCGTAATCTCCATATTTAGCTAAAAGTTTTAGTGTTACTTTTTCACCACCTCCACAAACCCAAAGAGGAGGATATGGTTTTTGTAATGGCTTAGGTTGATTAATAGCTCCATCAATTTTATAAAACTCTCCTTCGAAGACAGGATTCTCTTCAGTTGTCATCAATTTATAAATGATAAGTGACTCTTCTAACATTTTTAATCGTATTCCAGCTGTTGGGTAGTCATATCCATATGCTTTATATTCGTGATCATACCATCCAGCACCTATTGCATATTCCAACCTTCCACCAGACATAACATCTATGTTTGATGCTACTTTAGTTAAATATGCTGGATTCCTATATGAGTTACAAGTACACATTTGTCCAAGTCTTAATTTATTAGTTGTTTGAGAAAGAGCTGACATTAATGTCCAACATTCATAAGTAGGATCTTGTGTAGGTTTAGGAACTGTGTGAAAATGATCATATACCCATAATGATTCATAATTCAATTCCTCTATTTTATTTGCGGCATCGAGAATAGTTTGCCATTGTTTGTCTTGAACGACACCATTGAGATCCATTCTCCATCCTTGTGGTACAAATGCTCCAATTTTCATATTGATATTATATATCTCGTTTGTTACGACGTCTTAAAATAAGTAAAAGATCTGATAAATCCTCTGTGTTTGATTTTTTATTGATGTACTTAATTCCAAATCTAAATAAAACTAGAATAAAAATAACACTAACAAATGCGTTTAATATTTTTAAAACAGCATTGTTGTAACATACAACTTCATTCATTCTTAAGTTTTTATCAGTGTACTCAACACCCTCAAACAATATTTGATAAACACTCCCACAATTTAAACTAAATTCTTTATATTCAACTAAAGATAATGATAAAAATTCTACTTTTACGTCCGAAAAAAGATTAAAAAATGTATAAAAAGTAAGAACAATTAAAAAAGTAACAAAATATTTTTTATTAAACATAACCATAATACACTTTACTTAATGGATGAATTAAATTTTACCCACGATCAATTAAAACGGATGCGTTCGATGAATAAGTTTTATCATCATCAATTTTTAATAGATGTAAGAATCTTTTTTATACTTGGTTTGATAGCACTTATTTTTGCTTTATTTAATGAAAAAGTAGCGTATGTTTTGCCTTTTTTATCCCTTTTTGGCAGTGTTATACTTGCTTTTCATGCTTATTATTTGATTTTTTCAAGGCATTACTCAGAATATTTAGAAAAAAATATAAATAAAATTACTAAGAGTCAAGTATTTATAACCCATGCGCTCGAAAATAGATACTTTTTTCCAATAAATGACAGAAAAATTGTTGTTGCAAAGATTGGAAAAGACTTCAGTTGGTTTAGTTTTGTAACTCTATTTATTACATTGTACGGATTGATTTTATATATTTTCGGGATGATAAACATATACAACGTATTTAATGACACTGTTACTTTTTACGGCATTTTAATATTAACTCTTGTAACATTTGCAATAGGATATTGGTGGTTTGTTAATAATACAGGTGAGAAGAGATTGAGAGAAGTATATGACAACTGACTTTATGAATTTTAATGGTGATTCTTTAGATAATTATCTTGGTCATGAAATCATTGAAATTAATGAAGATTCAGCTAAATCTAGATTAGTAATTAATAAAAACCATCACCAACCAATGGGATTGGTTCATGGTGGAATTTATTCCACCTTGGCTGAAACCTTGTGTTCTTACGGTGCTAACTTTAATTCAGATGGAATGTTTGTTGGCGTAAACAATAATACTGATTTCTTATCAAGCGTTTCAGAAGGAGAATTGATATGTTCAGCTAAGTTAGTAAAAAAAGGAAGATCTTATCAGCTTTGGGAAGCAGAAATTTATCATGAAAATAAGCTATGTGCAGTATCTAAAGTTAGATTAAGTCGTATTAAATGAAATACTCTGTAGTTATTTTTTTGCTTTTTAGTTTTTGCTCAGCTACCAGTTACGAGTACAATCCTGATTGTTGGAAAACTGATCGTGAAACTTGTAATGAACAAAAAAGAATTAATTCCGGAAATCTTGGTAACAATCCTTCTGGAGGTGCAGGAAATTAAATGAACAAATATATTGTTATTTTACTATTATTGATTTCATGTACTTCTGGTGAAAACACTGAAGCAAATTCCAATGAAGTAATTACAGAAGAAACAACTACAACCAAAGGAGAAACTGTGAGTGAAAAGACATACAATCAACCTCATGAAATGAATATCGATACTAGTAAGTCATATTCTGCAACAATAAAAACTAATTTCGGTGAAATAAATATAGAATTTTTCACTGAAGATGCACCTGTAACTGTAAATAATTTTGTTACCTTAGCTAGAGATGGTTATTACGACAATGTTATTTTTCACAGAGTGATTTCAGGTTTTATGATTCAAGGTGGTGACCCATCTGGTACGGGCCATGGAGACTATGGAAAATATCCTGGCTATGAATTTGAAGATGAATTAAATAATCAAATGCCATACGAAAAAGGAATTATGGCAATGGCAAATAGAGGTCCAAATACAAACGGTAGTCAATTCTTTATAATGCATGTTGATTATCCACTACCTTATAGTTATACAATTTTTGGTCAAGTTACTGAAGGGCTTGATGTCATTGACAGTATTGCATCCGTTCAGACTGATTCAGCTGATAAGCCACTAGAAGATGTGGTTATAGAATCTGTTGAAATTTCTGAGAGTTAATAATTTTAATTGTTTTAGTTGAAATTATCCCTCCGGGAACACCGTCTACATTTTTGATTAGATAAGACTCTTTAAACAATTCTTTTGTTAATGATTTTATATAATTTTCACTGTAGTTCAGTCTTTTAGATAAATAGAGTGAGTAATTATTTCCAGACTTTAGTTGATAATTAATATATATGTATGCATATGCAGCTAACAATAATGATCTAGTTTTAATTTGTCTTTTCTTAATTTTATTTTCTAATTTTTTCTCCGGAATGGATAAATAGGCTATATTATTTGTTTTCTTATTGAAGTATTTTCTGTCAATATTTACAAGATTGTTTATAAGAAGTATCCCTTTTTTTCTTAAGGAGTAGTAATTTAGATTTCTTAAATCACTTGAACTAATTTCATGTTTAGAATTTTTAAGAATTTTTAATTCTTTCGTTATCAATTGATAAGGATTTACAAATTGATAAGTAATTTCTACATCAATTTTCTTATATACGTTTTTTAGTAAAACCTTAATTAGTTTATTTTCAAATGTAATAAGGTTTTTATTCATAAATATATTTTAAAATCAATTTCTTATATTTTTACGATTTAATTTATTAATCCCTTTATTTAACGTTATGAAATTTACCTTAATTTAGTTATTATTATGAAATTATGAAATTAGATATTACATTACCTGATGGATCAGTTAGATCCTTTGAAAATTCTATCACTGGTGATGAACTAGCTAAAAATATAGGTTCAAGATTACATAAGGATGCTGTATGCGTAGAAATAGATAATAAATTTTATGATCTCTCATATTCTATAACTGACAATTGTAACGTAAGAATTGTAACTATTAACGATTTAGATGCTTTACATATACTTAGACATTCATCTGCTCATATACTTGCTCAAGCTGTCTTAAATATATTTCCTAATACTGAATATGGAGTTGGTCCTAGCATTGAAAATGGCTTTTATTATGATTTTAAATTCACAAAACCAATAAGTGAATCAGATTTAGAGCAAATTGAATCTGAAATGAAAAAGATTGTAAAGTCTAAACAAAATTTTATTAGGGATGAAATATCCAAGAAGGAGGCCCTAAAATTATTCAAGAAACAATCTTTTAAAGTTGAATTAATTAAATCTGCGGAATCATCAGAAGGGGTTTCAGATGATTATGTTTCAACATATAGAAATGAACAATTTGTTGATTTATGTATGGGACCTCATATACCAAACACAAGCTTTTTAAAACATTTTAAATTAACTAAGGTTGCTGGTGCCTATTGGAGAGGTGACGAAAACAATCCTCAATTGCAAAGAATTTATGGAACTTCATGGTTTTCTAAAGAAGAACTAGATTTATACATGGCTCAGCAAGAAGAAGCTGAAAAAAGAGACCACAGAAAATTAGGAAATGAATTAAACCTTTTTACTTCAACAGATGAGCTGGGTTCAGGTAATTTCATATGGAAGCCGAATGGTGCGATATTAAGAGATGTAATTGAAACCTTTAGTAAAAATGCACATCTATCTAATGATTATCAATTAGTTAATACTCCTCATATCGGAAAATCTGTATTGTGGGAAACTTCTGGACACTTAGCACACTACAAAGAAAATATGTATCCACCTGTAGTTCACGAAGAAAATAATGAAACTTATTATTTAAAACCTATGAATTGTCCATTCCATATATTAGTTTACAAATCAGATTTGCATTCATATAAAGAATTACCAATCAGATTCTTTGAATTTGGTTCAGTGTACAGGTACGAAAAAACTGGCGTGCTTCATGGTTTATTAAGATTAAGAGGTTTTACTCAAGACGATGCTCATATATTCTGTACAAAAAATCAAATCAATGAAGAAGTCAAAACATTATTAAATTTTTCCGTAAAACTATTAAATTCATTTGGTTTAAGTGAGATTGAAGCTGATCTCTCAACTAAACCAGAAAAATCGATCGGTTCTGATGATGATTGGGATATGGCTACGGAAAGCCTTAAGAAATCTTTGACTGAATTAGATATTCCGTTTGCAACTGCTGAAGGAGAGGGCGCTTTCTATGGCCCAAAAATTGATTTACATGTAAAAGATGCGATTGGTAGAAGATGGCAACTTAGTACTATTCAAGTAGATTTTGCACAACCTGATAATTTTGATATTGAATATGTCGATAATAATAATCAAAAAATTAGACCAGTCATGATTCATAGAGCTCTGCTTGGTTCAATTGAACGATTCACTGGTGTTCTTTTAGAGCACTACGCGGGGCATATGCCTGGATGGTTATCGCCTGTTCAAATAGACATATTAACTATTGGAAATGTGTCTTCTTATGTGGCTGAGATTAAGGAAAAATTAAAAGATTTTAGAATCAATATTGATGATCGAAATGTAAGACTAGGTGAAAAGATTCACAATTCTCAAAAAAATAAAGTCCCTATCCAATTAATTGTTGGTGAAAAAGATGTTTCTAATAAAACATTTGCTATTAATTTTTATAATGCCGATGATAAAAAAGATATAGAGTTTGAAAAAGGAATTAAAGAAATTAATAATTACCTAAAAACTCCAGAATTTGATTTAAATGGTTGACGGTATAGAAATAGATAAAAAGGACGCTGAGGATTCTTTACTCCCAGAAGATTTAAATTCACTTGCAGTAGGAAGTTATGTAGTACCTAATCCAAGTAGACGCAAATACTATCCTGCGTACATACTTTTAGTCTGTGTTTTATTTCTTGTTGCATCATTTTTCCTTACATATATTAATTTCTTACCAACTTTAATAATTCTTGTTTTGTTAGCGACACTTCTATTATTTCTAAATAATAAATTTAAAATTAATCAAGGTGAAGTAATTAGTAATGTGCTTCCATATATTGACCATTCGATTGGTTATTATTCAGTTGCTCTAACATTCATATTTAATTTAAAGAATATACTCACACCTGTCTGGACTGTAATTGTCTACTCCCATGAATCTACTCCTAAATTTAAAACAATTGTTGAGATAAACGCTTTTTCAGGGGATATAGTTACCGAACCATATTCTGAAAATTTAAATGCTTGAAAAATACTTTAAAAACGCATCAGAGAAATTTGCAAAGCCTTTTGTCCTTGTTTTAGCAAAATTTCGGATTAAACCTAATACTGTATCTATACTCGGTCTAATCATTGTGTTATTAGGTTCATATTTTTTTTATGTAGATAACAAATTTCTTGGCATAATTTTAATTTTTTTAGGTAGTGCAGTTGATGGTCTTGATGGACCTTATGCAAGATATCAAAATTTAGTGAGTGAAAAGGGAGCAGTACTTGATTCGTTCATTGATAGATTGGGTGAATTATTTATATGGAGTGTTGTAGCTATAGGTTTCACTTCGAATGATATTGAGTTATTTATTGTTCTATCAATTTTAGTTGCATCAAATTTGATTCCTTATATTAGAGCTAAATCAGAAAGCTACGGTATTAAAAATAAAGCTGGTATAACCGCGAGACCTGAAAGAGTAATATTTGCAGTAATATTCATGTTTTTTGATTTAGATTATGTATTTATGTATATATTTTCCCTATTATGTTGGATTACTGTATTTCAAAGAATTAAAATTTTAATAACCAACTTAGATAAATGAAATTTCAAATAATACTAATTTTTCACAATATTTTTAAAAAATTACCTCCTAATTTCATATATGTTATTTCATATTTTATTGCACTCGTATATTTTATTTTTACTCCTTT
This sequence comes from uncultured Candidatus Actinomarina sp., assembly GCA_902566515.1. GTDB lineage: Bacteria > Actinomycetota > Acidimicrobiia > Actinomarinales > Actinomarinaceae > Actinomarina. Next base: position 40,766 of record CACFIX010000007.1, on the reverse strand, counting down.
TTCAAACATAAAACTCAAAAAGAGAAAAGATAGGATAGATAATTATTCAATATTTAAAGTTAAATTAAATTATGTAAGATACTGGCTTGAAACTATTTGGTTAACTAAAGAAGGTTATAAAAATTATATAGAACCAAAAGTTGAAATAATTAATGAAGATATTGTTCGAAAGTTAAATAAAAATTTCTCTTCATACATTATTGCCCTTCCTCATCTTGGTAATTGGGAATTTGCAATTCCAATGGGTAAATTTTTAAATTTAAATTTAGTTGCTGTTGCTGAGCCTTTAGATGATGAAAAGATTTTACATTGGTTTACTGAATTAAGAGAAGATCTTGGATGTAAAATAATTTTAGGCGGTAAAGGTCAAAATACTTTTAAACGAGTAAAAGAATTACTTAAAAACGGCCATCATGTGTGCTTGTTATCAGAACGTCACGTTGGTAAAAGTGGTGTAGGGGTTGAATTCTTCAATCAAATGGCAGCATTTCCAAAAGGTCCGGTATCTCTTTCACTGGATACACAATTGCCTATTGTTCCCGCAGCTTTTATAAAAAAAGGTAATAAATATCAATTATTTTTTGGAAAACCCTTTATAGTTCCATATTTTGATAATCAAGCACAAAGTATTCAACACGGACTGAAAGTCTTAAGTAAATCATTAGAAAATTTAATAAAGCTCGATCCTAATCAGTGGCATTCTATTCAACCTGTATGGACAAGTGAATATTAACCTTTTATTTTTAACACCGTACAATCTATTAAATTATGGGGGAGTACAACATCAAATTAATTTAATGAACGATTACATTAGTAAAACTTCAAACATAGAAAGTAAAATAGCTGGACCAAACTCTAAAGATTATAATTTAGGTAGTGTATTAAATATTCCTTTTAATAATTCAGTTGCATCAATATCTTTATTTCCAGATAGAAAAAATCTTTTAAAAGCTATCGAGTGGTCAGATGTAGTACATATACACGAACCGTTCATACCTTTAATATTTTGGAAATTACCTAAGAACAAGAAATATATATTTACCCATCATGCAAATTTAAATAAACTTTATACATTTTTCATGAGCATTATATACAAATTTATAAAAATTAAAGGGATAAGCGTTTATGTTAGTAAATCAGCATTATCAAATGCTAAAACATTAAATAATCAACCAATCTTGATTCCTAATATGATAGAAATTAATAAAAATATAGAATTTAACAACAACAATAAATTTTTATTTGTTGGACGCAATGAAAAAAGGAAAAATTTTAATTACTTTAATTTATTATCAAAAGAAAAATCATTTCAAGATTATGAATTTGAAGCAATTACGAATGAAAATATTGAAAATTTTAATGGCGTTATCTATCTAAAGCCTAATGATGAAGAGAAAAATATTATTTTTAAAAACTCTTCTATATATTTGGCACTAAATACAAAAAATGAAAGTTTTGGAATTACTCTAATTGAAGCAATAAATTCAGGAAATATTGTCATCTCTAGTGATCTAGCTGCATTTAAAGATGTATTAGAAGAGTCAGGTATTTATTATGAACGAAATTCTTATAAATCTTTATTAAGTATATTAACAAATACATTAAAAAGTGATTTACATTTTTTATGGGAAAAACAATATGAATCTATACAAAAATATGATATTGAAAAAAATATGAAGCATTACGTTTTATTGTATTTAAACAATTGATGTACTATATAACTTATGAAGATTGAGTCAACATTTAAAGTTAAAAAAGGTTTAGCTGAAATGCTAAAGGGTGGCGTGATAATGGATGTAGTTAACGCCGAACAAGCAGTTATCGCAGAAAAATCTGGAGCTGTTGCAGTAATGGCTTTAGAAAGAATCCCAGCAGACATAAGAGCTGATGGTGGAGTAGCTAGAATGTCTTCCGTCGGTGTTATTCAAGAAGTCATGGACGCTGTATCGATACCTGTAATGGCAAAAGCAAGAATTGGTCATTTTGTTGAAGCTCAAATTTTAGAATCTATCGGAATCGATTTTATCGACGAATCAGAAGTTTTAACTCCTGCTGATGATGTAAATCATATAAATAAGAACAATTTTAAATCTCCTTTTGTTTGTGGAGCTACTGGACTTGGTGAAGCATCAAGAAGAATAGCAGAAGGTGCTGCAATGATACGTACAAAAGGTGAAGCGGGTACAGGAAATGTTATTGAAGCTGTTAAACATATGAGAACAATAACTAATGAGATTAATGAAGTACTAACATGCGATACAAATCAGTTAGTTGCTTTAAGTAAAAAATTTAGAGCACCATTGAATGTATTACAAGAGATTAAAGAGTTAGGAAAACTTCCTGTAGTTAATTTTGCAGCTGGTGGGATTGCAACACCAGCAGATGCAGCATTAATGATGCAACTAGGATGTGATGGAGTTTTTGTTGGTTCAGGAATATTTAAAAGTGGTGACCCCGCTGATAGAGCTGAGGCTATAGTTGTTGCTACTACTAACTATAATGATCCAAAAGTTCTCGCAGACGTCTCAAAAGATTTAGGCGAACCAATGGTTGGGATTAACATCGATACTCTGACAGAGGAAGAGAAATTAGCTAAAAGAGGTTGGTAATTGAAAGTAGGAATACTTTCTTTACAAGGTAGTTTCTTTGATCATCAAAAAAGTTTAGATCTTATTTCTTTAGATTCATTATTAGTAAAATCACCTGATGATTTAGATAAAGTAGATGGAATTATACTTCCAGGTGGCGAATCTACAGCTATGTCGAAAATATCATCATATAATAATTTATATAAAAACTTAGATACAAAAATAAAACAAGGATTGCCAACTCTAAGTACTTGTGCTGGTACGATAATTATTGCAAAATCAGTTATTGACGGAGATACTCATATCCCAAATATTGATATAGAAATTCAAAGAAATGCATATGGAAGACAAAATGAATCATTTGAAGCAGATGTAAAATTTTTAAATAATAATGACATATATTGTTTCATACGTGCACCAAAAATTATAAGATTATTAAATAATGATATAAAAGTTATTGCTACACATAATGAAGATATAGTTGGAGTTTCACAAGACAATATAGTCTCACTTACATACCATCCTGAATTGACAAATGATATTTATTATCTCGAATGGTTGCGTGCTTTTATGAAAGAAGGAAAATATGTCGGGTCATTCTAAATGGTCTACTATAAAGCGAAAAAAAGGAGCTAACGATGCTAAAAGAGGACAATTATTCGCAAAATTAGTTAAAGCTATAGAAATTGCTGCACGTAATGGTGGTACTGACCCAGCTAATAACGCATCACTTTATCAAGCAATACAAAAAGCAAAATCTAATTCAGTACCTAATGAAAATATTGAACGAGCTTTAAAACGTGTCGATGGAAATTTAGAAACTGGAGAGATATTCGAATTATCATACGAAGGATACGCACCACATGGTGTTGCTCTTTTAATTAGTTGTCTCACTGATAATAAGAATAGAACTTCATCTGATGTAAAAGCTACTCTTACTAAACATGGTGGCTCGATGGGTACGCCGGGCAGTGTTAATTACTTGTTTGAAAGAAAAGCGGTATTTCAATTTGATAAATATAACGATAAATTAATCGATTTAGCTTTAAACTCGGATTGTTTAGATATTTTAGAAAGTAATCAATCAGTAACATTTCAATTCCCACCATCTGATTTTAAAAATATGAATGAAAAATTTAATAACAATTCGTTTGTTCCATCAAATGCAGAAATTGCTCAGATTCCTAATGTAGGCGTAGTTATTGATATTGAAAAATTCAAGTCAGTATCTAAATTGATTAGCGCTTTAGAAGACCTTGATGATGTCCAAGATGTCTATTCAAATTTTGATATTGAAGAAAAAGAGTTAGAAGCGTTACTTTCTGAATAAAAAAATTAAAATAAATACATGGTAAATAAGGCAAAAAAACAGGGAACTACGTACGAAACAAACATAGTTAATAGATTAAATAAAGAAGTTGATTTTAAAGCTCAAAGATTTGCCGAAGGTGGATCAAAAGATCTAGGTGATATACAATTATTCGTTAAAGATGAAGAATATTTTCTTGAAGCAAAATCTAGACAAAATTTAAACATTCACCAATCTTTAGAAAAAGCTATTGAAAAATCAGGAGATAAAAATACAGTACTTTTTTGGAAGAAATTAAAAAGAAAACAAGGGAACTCTAGACGTACAAATGACGGAATTCCAGAAGTTGTAACTATGTCTTATGATTTATTTATTAAATTGCTAAATAGTAAATAATGATTAAAAGTAGTTTACTAAACTACGAGTTACCGAATTCATCTATAAATCAAGAACCTTATGAAAATCCATTAGATTCTAAACTTTTAATTGCTGATAATAAAGAAATAATTTCATTTAAACAGTTCCCTGATTATGTTGAATCTGATTCTCTATTTATATTCAATAAATCTACTGTACGTAAAGTAAGAATTCTGACAGAGAAAAATACTGGAGGATCTTTAGAAATATTTATAACTAAAAAATTGAATGATTTTGAAGCAGTATGTCTATTAAAATCTTCCGATAAAAAAAGTAAAAATAAAAAGTACCAAACTAATTTATTTAATTTTCAAATAGAAGAACTTTTAGATGAATCATTTAGATGTATTTTTGATATGAAAATAGATGACATTATTAATAAATACGGAATAATGCCGTTGCCACCATACATTAAAGATAATCCCAAAAAAAGAAAATTCTATAACAATCAATTCTCAGATAACGGGTTTTCGATTGCCGCACCAACAGCTGGTCTTCATTTCACTAATGAATTAATTGAAAAATTTAATAACAAAAATATTAAAACCGCATTTATTAATTTAGATGTAAATCTTAATACGTTCAAACCTGTTAAATCAAAAAATTTAAATGATCATAATATTCATAAAGAGTTTTATTCAATAGATAGTACTGAATACAGCAAAATAATTACTTATAAAGAATCCAATAAAAATATTTATTGCGTAGGAACTACAACTCTTAGAGCAATTGAAACAGCATACAATACAGAAAATCTAATTGGTGATACAGATCTTTTTATTTTGCCTGATACAGAAATTAATTTACCTACACACTTAATTACAAATTTTCACGCTCCAATGAGTTCTCTTCTTTCAATTGTTCAAAATGTTTATGGAGATAACTGGAAAGAATTGTATAAATATGCAATTGATCAAGGTTTAAAATTTTTAAGCTTTGGTGATGCTGTATTATTTAAATATAAATGAATAACATCAATTTAGAATTACTTGCAGTAGATGGTAAAGCAAGAGTTAATAAAGTAAAAATAAACAAACATGAATTTAATACTCCTATTTTTATGCCCGTTGCTACAAGAGGTTCAATTAAATCAGTTAACTTAGAACACCTTACAGATACGAAAATTATTTTAGGAAATACTTATCATCTTTATTTAAGACCTGGTTTAGACATCATCAAAGACTTTGGAGGATTGCATCAATACATTAATTGGGATAAGTTAATATTAACGGATTCAGGAGGATTTCAAGGTTGGTCCATTCCAAACTCTCAAACAGATGACGGTATTTTATTTAAGAACATATATGATGGAACAAAATTTTTAATGACTCCTGAATTATCAATTCAAATACAAGAAACATTAAATAGTAACATTGCAATGATACTTGATCAATTAATAGATATTAATGCTCCTAAAAATATGCAAAAACAAGCAATAATTAATACAAATATATGGGCAAAAAAAGCACGAGACATTCACAGCAATAAAAATCAATCGTTATTTGGAATCATTCAAGGTGGTAAATATAAAGACTTAAGAGAAATTTCTACAATAAATATGTTACAAAATGACTTTAATGGTTATGCAATAGGCGGACTTGCTATTGGAGAAACTGAAAAAGAGAGAAATGAGATTGTATCATTTACTACAGATTTAATACCTGATGATAAATTACGATATGTTATGGGTGTTGGAGATGTAAAAAGCCTTATTAATTTGATTGAGTTAGGTGTTGACATGTTTGATTGTGTTTGGCCGGCAAGAATTGCTCGCCATGGAAAAATCATTAACAGAGCAAAATTTTTTAATTTAAAGAACAGTAAATATAAAAATATTAAAGAACCGTTAGTTAAAGATTGTAATTGCAATACGTGTTTAAATTTTTCAACATCTTATATGAGACACTTGTTAATTAATGAGCCCACTTCATCATGGCAATTTCTAACAATACACAATATATATCAGACACAAAATATCATTAACGAAGTAAGAGAAAGTATATTAAACTCAGATTTTGATAATTATAAGGAAGAACTTTTAAATGAATGAAATTATAACTTTGTTACCTTTAATTACTGTATTTGTTATCTTTTACGTTATTTTGTATATACCTCAAAGAAGGAGACAAAAAAAACATAAAGAATATGTAGAGAATTTGAAAATCGGTGACAATGTAATAACAGATTCTGGTATTTTTGGACGTGTTGTAAATATTAAAGAAGAAAATGTTACTTTAGTTGTCAAAAAGGGAGAGATTGAGATTTTAAAGTCGAACATATCTTATAAATAACATGAAATCTTTTTTGAAATTAATATTTTTACCTCTACTTTCCATAGGATTATTTATTTTTGTATATCTAAATAATATTCAACCAAAACTTGGGTTAGATTTACAAGGAGGTGTATCAGTAATTCTAACTGCTGAAGAGGGAACAGATCCTGAATTAATTGAGCAAGCAGTTGAAATTATGAGAACAAGAATTTCAGCTTTTGGTGAAGTACAAGAACCTGAAATATCGATTAGCGGAGAAAATTCAGTTTTAGTTCAATTACCAGGCCTCACAGATCAGGAAAAAGCTATTGAAGCTGTTGGAACTACTGGACTTCTTACATTTAGACCTGTTCTTAACTCATCATTGAATTTAGGTTATTCTCCAGCTTTGACAATAACTCCAAATGAAGATGACCCAGATAATCCAACTATTACTGCACCAGCTGGTGTTGATAAATTAACTGGATTAACTTTAGATGACAATCCTGACACGGATTCTTATTTACTTTCACTGTCTGATGGATTTCCAATAATATATCATTTAGGTCCAGCTGAATTGACAGGTAATGATATAGATGACGCTTTAGCTGTTTATCCTCAAAATGAATGGATAGTTCAACTAGTTTTAAAAGACACTTCGGAGCAAAAATTTACTGATTTAACCAAAAAATTGGCAAAATTAATGGGAGAACAAAGACGCTTAGCTATCGTTTTGGATGGTCAAGTTATTTCTGCACCTGGTATAGCAATGGATGTAAATCCAGAAATAGGTATAACAGGTGGAACTGCTGCGATTTCAATGGGCAATTCTGATCAAGGTGAATCTGCAAACAATTTAGCGGTTATTTTAAGATATGGAGCTTTACCTGTAGCTTTTGAAAGATCCTCAATTCAGAAAGTTTCTGCGACTTTAGGTGAGAATACATTAGCACTTGGATTACAGGCTGGATTTGTAGGTCTTATTATTGTAAGTCTATTTTTATTGTTTTATTACAGACTTTCTGGAATTATTGCAATATTTGGACTAGGTTCCTTCGGCGCTCTGTTTTATTCTGTTATAGCGTTATTAGGTGAGTATCAAGGATATACGCTAACTTTAGCTGGTATAGCTGGTGTAATAGTTTCTATAGGATTAACAGCAGATTCTTATATCGTTATTTTTGAAAAACTAAAAGATGAACTAAAAATAGGAAGATCATTTAACTTTGCAGCAGAAAAAGCAGTAACTGAAGCATGGAATACTATATTAGTAGCCGACTTTGTATCAATTATTGCTTCAGTTATTTTATACATACTTGCAATCGGACCTATTAGAGGATTCGCTTTAACTTTAGGACTAGCAACTGTATTTGATCTTTTCTACACAAGAATGTTCATTAGGAACGCTGTTCCGATATTTGGAAATATAACTGATAACCCTCGTAGTTATTTTCCTTTAACAAAGAAAGATATTGAACATGTTTAAGAGATTATTTCTAGGTAATACAAATATTGATTTTCATAATATTGGTGGTCGGTTTTATAAAATATTTATTATTGAATTTATAATTTTTACTGCTGTTTTAATTGGATCAATATCTGGTTTCTTAAACTTAAATCTTTCAGTTGATTTTACAGGTGGAACAACATATCAACTTGATAGTGAATATACAGATAATGACATAGATGAAGTATTAAACAATACAATACTCCCAGTTTCTAGATATCAAACATTCGATAATTCCAATACAATCATATTTAGAGCAGTTGAATCTACTCAGGAGCGTGAAACTGAGTTGTTAAATTATTTATCAAACAAATTCAGTGTAGAAAAAAATGAAATAGAATTTCAAAGAGTCGGTCCTACTTTCGGTGAAGAAATAACTAATAAAGGGATTAGAGCACTTGTTATATTTTTATCCATAATTGCGCTTCTTATTTCATTCAGATATGAATACAGATTTTCATTTATCGCTCTTACGGCATTACTGCATGATCTCTTATTAACATTTTCTGTCTATGTAATTTTAGGACTTGAGATAACGCCATCAACAATAATTGCATTACTTACAATATTGGGTTATTCCCTATACGACACAGTTATTTTATTTGATAAATTAAAAGATTCTCAAAAATCATTTAAGAGAGATACTCTAACTAGTGAAATACTAAACAAAACATTTAATGAAGTATTAATGAGAAGTATAAATACTTCTTTTACATCAGCAATTCCGATTATTTCAATAATTCTTATAGGTAATTATTTAGGTATAGAAGGAAACTTATCTGATTTTGCAATTCCTTTGTTGATAGGAATATTATCTGGTACATATAGTTCTATATTTGTTACTGTACCATTTTTGTCAAAGATAATTAAAACTTAGGAAATTTAGTACCATTAACATATGTCGACTAAAAGTCCTGTGAAAACAGCTGATGAACTATTTAATAGTATTTTAGAAAACTACCCAAAATCTTCTCATAAGCTTTTAAATGATGCATATAAGTTTGCAGCTAATGGACATAAAAACCAAAAAAGAAAATCAGGTGAAGACTACATTACTCATCCACTACAAGTTGCTCTATATCTCGCTGAATTGAATCTTGATAAAGAAACAATCATAGCTGCATTTTTGCACGATTTGATAGAAGATACTGATGTAACTTATTCTGATATCAAAAAAGATTTTGGCAAAGAAGTTGCTGATATCGTTGATGGTGTAACGAAATTAGATAAAATAAATTACAACTCAAAGGAAGAAGCTAAAGCAGATGCAATAAGAAAAATGGTTATTGCTATGTCAAAAGATATTAGAGTGTTAATTCTCAAATTAGCGGACAGACTTCATAATATAGAAACAATACAATATCATACTGATTGGAAACAAGAGAAAATCGCTAATGAAACACTTTACGTGTACGCACCATTGGCACATAGATTAGGTTTGCAATCAATTAAACATAAATTAGAAGATACTTCTTTCAAGATCCTTTTTGATAAACAAAATAATGAAATTCAAGAACAGATAACTCAAACAAGGCCAGATAGAGAAATTCAACTTGAAGAATCTTTAAATATAATTAAGTCATTGTTATCAGATAACTCAATTTCTGCAGAAGCATACGGCAGACCAAAACATAATTATTCGATATACAAAAAAATAGTTAATAATGGATTAACGTTTAATGAAATTAATGATTTAGTTGGAATAAGAATAATTACTGATAATGTTAAAAATTGTTATACGATACTTGGATTAATTCATGCAAATTTTCAACCTGTTCTAGGACGATTTAAAGATTTTATTTCAATGCCTAAATTTAATTTGTATCAAAGCCTTCATACAACAGTTATTACCTCTGATGGTAATAAAATGGAAATTCAAATTAGAACTCATGATATGCATTACAGAGCAGAATTTGGAGTGGCTGCACATTGGAAATACAAGGAAAAGCCTTCTAACGATCTTACTAGATGGACTAATGAGCTTACAGAGATGTCGTCAGAATATCCTGATCCTAATGAATTTTTACAGCATATGAAGTTAGATTTGTATGAAAATGAAGTATTTTGTCTTACACCTGAAGGCGATGTCTTATCTTTGCCACAAGGCTCCACACCAGTTGATTTTGCCTTTGCCATTCATACACAGGTAGGTGAGAAACTGATTGGTGCGAAAGTAAATGGAAAATTAGTAAATTTAAGTAATGAACTAAAATCTGGGGATACAGTAGAAATACTTACAAGCAAGGATAAGAACAAAGGACCTAGTAGAGATTGGTTAAATATAGTAAAAACTACAAGAGCAAGATCCAAAATAAAACAATGGTATCAAAAGCAACTTAAAAATGAAGACATCCAAAAAGGAAAAACAGTATTAAATACCTGGTTAGACGAGAATAATGATGTTTTGGAAGTAAATTCAAAAGACCAAATATTAAATGAATTGTTATTAGAAATGAAGCTTCCTAATATCGAAACTTTGTATCAAAGTCTTGGAAATGGAAATACAGGTGTAAATATTGTTGGTAACAAGATACGGAAAATAGTATTTCCAAATGAAATATCTGTTGATGACGATTTATATTCACCTGAAATTAAGAGTGATAGTAAATCGGATTTAATTATTGTTGAAGGATATGATGACATACAAGTCAGAATGGCAAAATGCTGCGTACCCGTACCTGGTGACGATATTTTAGGATTTATAACTATATCAAATGGTATTGCAATTCATCGTTCTGATTGTTTAAATATAAAAATTGATCCAAATAAAGGGGAAAGAATTTTAGATGTAAGTTGGGGATTTGAACCTAATACTGGAACTATTGTTTGGCTTGAAATAGAAGCTATTGACAGACCTTACTTACTTAGAGATGCGACTATTGCAATTTCTGATAATGGAGGAAATATATTGGTAGCAAAATCTGTTACAAGCAGTAAAAGAATTGTAAGTTTGATATTTCAGATTGAAGTTAGTGATGTTACTCAATTAGATGCAATATTAAATGATGCTAAAGATATTGAGAATGTTTTTGAAGCAACAAGAATCTATCCAGGAAGAAAATGACTGATATAAAAAAATTTACAAGTTTTGCAACATCAAACTGCTATCTAATAAGCCCTTTTTATAATGAAATTGTATTTTTAATAGATTTACCACCAAATATTGATGAAGTAATTGATTACATAAATACAAATAATTTAACTATTGGAGGTGCATTTATAACACATGGTCACTGGGATCATGCAATAGGACTATCTTCTTTTGATTCAAAGGCTTATATCAATCTTGATGACGAACATTTAGCAAGAAATCCAAGCCAGCAAATAGGAGATTTTCTTGGTGATAAGGTATCTGTAAACAAATATGAAGGTAATTTACATAACGTTTTAGACCATGAATATGATTTTTTAAATGTCTATATAAACCCTGGACATACTAAAGGTAGTGTATCATTTGAATTTAAGGATTTAGGGGTAGTTTTTACTGGAGACTTTATATTTAAAGATAGTATTGGAAGAACAGATTTGTATTCAGGGGATAATAATGAAATGATTGAATCTATAAACAATGTTTTCACTCTTTTTCAAGATGATTTTCAATTATTTCCTGGTCATGGAGATGATGATACTGTAATAAATATTAAGAATAACAATCCATTTATTAGAGAGTATTTGAAATGATAGATCAAGTTAAGGGAACAAGAAATTTATACGGTAAAGATATAGACAATTATTTACACATAAAAGATAAATTTTTAAACTGTTATGCAAGTTATGGTTATAAATTTGTTGAATTGCCAAACATTGAACACAAAGATTTATTTACAAAATCTATAGGTGAACATTCCGAGATAGTTACTAAGCAAATGTATGAATTTGAAGATAAAGCTGGACGAAGTCTTGTATTGAGACCAGAAGGAACAGCTAGCGTCGTTAGGTATCATAACGAATTTCATAAAGATCAATCAAATAAATACAGTTATTTTGGAAAAATGTATAGATATGAAAATCCACAAAAAAATAGATACAGAGAATTTCATCAAGCGGGGGCTGAACTAATTGGAACATTAGATAATTATTCTGACGTTCAATTAATTAAATCTTCATTTAGATTTCTTAATTCACTTGAATTAAATTTTAAATTAAATATTAACACAATAGGTAGTGTCGATGAAAGAAAGGAGTATATAAGTGTTTTAAAAAAGTATTTTGATAAAAACAAAAAAGATTTGTCTAAAGAGAGCGTTGAAAAGATTGAATCAAATACATTAAGAATATTAGATTCAAATGTACAAGAGGACTTACAGATTATTGATCTGGCCCCACTAATTACAAATTATCTAGAAGATGAAACATTACAGAAATACGAAGATATAAAGAATATGCTAAATAATATTAATATTCCTTACTCCGAAGATCATAAGTTAGTTAGAGGTTTAGATTATTACAATGATTTAACTTTTGAATTTGTAGCCGATGGTGTAGTTATTGGCGGTGGTGGTAGATATGATAAATTGTCACAAATACTTAACATAGGTCAATCTCAAGGAGTGGGTGTCGCTTTCGGAGTAGACCGTATAATAAACCAACTTCAACTTGATACTCATAAAGAAAAAATATTTTTAATATCTCAATATGAAGAAGAAATGTATGACATTTCTGATGAATTAGATAAAAATCATATACCTTATGAAGTACCTATAAGATTCAGTAAGGAAAATACTCAGTACAAAGAAGCTATAAAGAATAATGCGACATTAGTAATTAATTGTTCTGAAAAAACTATTAAGATTATCAGCAGCAATAAAGTTGTACCATTCGACATTAATAAATTAAAGGAATTAATTTGAACATTAACGAATTAGTAAATGCAAAAAACAATGCTGAAGTTCAAAATGTTAACGGTTGGGTTTCATCTATAAGAGATCATGGGGGACTTACTTTTATTGATCTTCGTGATTTTTATTCTTCTATACAAATTGTTTACGAGCAAAGCAAAAATATGCCTTCTGATATAAAGAATGAATATTACATTTCTGTATCAGGTGTATTTAAAGAGCGAGATAAAGAACTAGTTAATAAAAATACTCAATTAGGCATGTATGAGATTCAGGCTTCTGAAATAAATATTATAAATAAAAGTAAGACTTTGCCATTTCAAATAGATAACAATATTGATACTGACGAAAGTATAAGATTGAAATATAGATATCTTGATTTGAGAAGACAATCTATGAAATCAAACATAGTCGGCAGATCTAATACTTTTAAATCTATAAGAAAGATTATGGACAAAATGGATGTGTTAGAAATAGATACACCTACTCTTATTAAATCAACTCCTGAAGGTGCTAAAGATTTTTTAGTACCTTCGCGTAAAAACAGCAATACTTTTTATGCCTTACCACAATCACCTCAGATGTATAAGCAACTATTCATGATGGCTGGATTTCCAAATTATTACCAAATTGCAAAGTGTTACAGAGATGAAGACTCAAGAAAAGATAGACAACCTGAATTCACTCAACTGGATGTAGAATTTTCGAATGCTAATCCTGAAATAGTTAAAAAAAATATTGAAACTATCGTTAAATTTGTCTTTAAAGATGCATACGATATAAAAATAGACTCCGTATTTAAAAATATGACTTTTTCTGAAGCTATATCTTTGTATGGAACTGACAAACCTGATTTAAGAATTAAAGAAACGATAAGTGATTGTACTGAAGTTTTTAAAGCGACTGAAATTAATTTTTTGAGTGATATTTTAAATAAAGAGGGTGTAATCAGATTTTTAAAAACTGATGATTCGATTACTCGAAAAATAATTGACCAGTTAGATCAAGAATTAAAAGAATTAGGTTCAAATGGTCTAGGCTGGTTTAAGATTGAAAACAAAGATATATCAGGTCCTTTATCTAAATTAATTTCAGAATCAGAGAAAGAATTTCTGATAAGTCAAGGAAACGGAGTATTTCTTTTTCAGGCTGGACAAGAGATGGAAATAGCACCATTTCTTGATCATATAAGAAGATATATTTTCAAACCTACCACCGAAGAACAGTTTACTTTTTGCTGGATTGATAATTTCCCATACTTTGAAGTCGAAAATGGTAATTTACAACCATCTCATCATCCATTTACAGCTCCAACAAATGAAGACGATTTTATTGATAATCCAGAGCTTTCGACAGCTTTACATTACGATTTAGTTCTTAATGGGGTTGAGCTTGGTTCAGGTTCTCAAAGAATAAGTAATCCAGATTTACAACGTATTGTTCTTGAAAAATGGGGTTTAAGTAATGAAGAAATTCAAGATAGGTTCGGTTGGTTTATAGAAGCACTTTCATATGGAACACCCCAACATGCAGGATTTGCTATAGGCATAGATAGATTGATTGCTGAAGTATATAATCAAAATTCAATAAGAGATGTAATACCATTTCCTAAAACACAATCTGGACTAGATCCACTTACTGATGCGCCTTCATATATCAATGAAAATATATTAGAAGAATATAATTTAAAGTACATTAACAAAGATGAATAGTAACCAAATAAGAACAGAGTTTTTAAATTATTTTCAATCTAAAAATCATGACGTTATCAAGTCTGCATCTTTAATACCTCACGACAATACTTTGTTATTCACAGCTGCAGGAATGGTACCCCTAAAAGATTATTTCTCTGGAAATAAAGTCCCTGATAATCCAAATATGGCTTCTTCACAGAAATGTATAAGAACAATTGATATTGATATTATTGGAGATACTGACAGACATCTTTCATTTTTTGAAATGTTAGGAAATTTTAGTGTTGGAAAATATTTTAAAAAAGAAGCAATACGTTATTCGTATGAATTTATAACAGAAGTTTTATCAATTAATCCAGAAAGATTATGGTTCACAGTTTATAAAGATGATAAAGAATCTTTCGATATTTGGCTCAATGAAATAGGCGTTCCGGAAGAAAGAATACAGTATGGAGATAAAGATAATTTCTGGCATATGAATATCCCTGGACCCTGTGGGCCCTGTTCAGAAATTTTTATTGACAGAGGAACAAAATATGGACCAGATGGGGGACCAATTGGAGGGGGAGAAGACCGATTTGTTGAGATATGGAATCTTGTATTTATGGAATCTATACAAGATAAACCTTTTGAAGTAGTAGGAACATTACCAAGTAAAAACATAGATACTGGTATGGGTTTAGAGAGAATTGCAATGATTATGCAAGAAAAAGAATCTTTGTTTGAAACAGATTTATTTAGTTCAATACATAAAGAACTATCAAAAAAAATAAAAAACTCAGATGCTAAATACGAAAAAATTATTTTAGACCATATAAAAGCATCCACTTTTATGCTTAGTGATGGTGTTGTTCCTACTAACGAAGGTAGAGGTTATATCTTAAGAAGACTCATTAGAAGAGCTTTAAGAGCTTATAATAAATTAACTGATGAGCCATCATCACTCGATTTTCTTATCAAAGAAGTTACAAAATTGTACAGCGAAGCTTATCCTGAACTTGATAAAAATATTGAAAAAATAACAAAATTATTTAAAACTGAAGAGGATTTATTCGGCAAAACATTAAATAAAGGAATCCAAGAAATTAATACAATTCTTGAAACAGGTGAACTATCTGCAAAACAAGCTTTCTATCTATTTGAAACATACGGTTTTCCTTTTGAATTAACACAAGAAATTGCTCTTGAGAACAACATAACTTTAAATGAAGAAGATTTTCAACAATATTTTGAAAATCATAAGATTAAATCTAAAGGTTCCTCTACTAAAATAGATCAAAATATGAAATTAGATATAGATTCCAATGATTTTTGTGGATATGAAACAATAGATACCATATCTGAGATATATCATGTAGAACCTCTAGAAAATAAATCTATAATATTTACTAAAATAAATCCATTCTATTTCGAAGCAGGTGGACAAATTTCTGATGAAGGAAAAATAAGCATCGATGAAAAGGAGTATTTTGTTGAGAAAGTTGTTCAGAGTGAAAATGGAGCTACAGGCTTAGTTGTCGACATAAATAATGTAAACATAGGTGATGAAGTTCAATTAACTGTAGATGATTCTTTTAGAAATGCAGTTTCTAAAAGTCACAGTGCAGCACATATTGTACATTCTGCATTAAGAAATATTTTAGGGGATCATGTTGCACAAGCCGGTTCTAACGTTGCGCCTGGTAGATTTAGATTTGATTTTAGCCACACTCAGAAAGTCTCTGATGAGGAGTTGTCAGATATTTTCGAAACAGCAAACAAAGTAATTTTTGATGATCTCGAAGTAAATACAAATATTATGAATATTGATAAAGCTAAAGATGAAGGTGCTTTAGCATTTTTTGGCGATAAGTATGAAGACGATGTGAGAGTAGTTAATATTGGTTCATTTTCAAAAGAATTATGTGGTGGTACTCATGTTAAAAATTCTCATGATGTTGGATTAGTTGTATTAACTCAAGAATCTTCAATTGGTTCTAACTTAAGACGTGTAGAAATGTTATCTGGCTCACATGCTTATGATTTCTTAAATACAGCTTATAAATCTTATCAAGATGTTGCTGATATTCTTAAAGTACAAACTAGTGAAGTATCAACTAAATTAAAACAAAACCTTGAAACACTTGAAGAATACAAATTAAAAATATCGAATTTTAGAAAGGATGAGTTAACAAAGTTAACACAAGATTATTCTTCTAAATCTTCAAAGATTGGTAAATACAATGTAATCGTTGAAACCATTTCTTTAGAAAATTCCAATGAGTCTAGAGAAGTAGCTTTAAATATAGTTAACAACTTTGATGTTGATATTTGCATATTATTTTCAAATATATCTGGTAAAACTACAATCGTTGGCTCAACTAAACCAAGTATTGATCTTGATATCTCAATAATTACCAATGACCTATCATCATTGTATAGTGGAGGAGCTTCAAAAGATCCAAATCTATCTATAGGTGGCGGTCCTGGCAAATATGATACAGCTAAAGCAATTAATGCCGCTAAACAATTCTTAACAAAATTACTTTAAAGTGAATAATTTATTATCAATAGATTTTGGCGAACGTTATATGGGATTTGCAATAAGAACAGTTAAAACACAGATACCTATACCAATAGAAATCGTAGACATTAAAAAGGATAATATTGCAAACAAAATATCTACATACGTCGATTCCTATGACATTAATAAATTTATTATTGGCTATCCATTAGGTATGAATCTTTCTGAAAATAGAATGACTAATAATGTTGATAATTTTATTGAAGAAGAATTAAAAAAATATAATTTACCAATTTCAAAAATAGATGAAAGATTCACTTCTGAATTAATCAAAAATAGTAAAAAAGACAGAGTTGATGATTTGTCAGCATTAGAGATATTAGAAACTTATATTAAAAATAATGATTAAATTTCTATTTAAAAACAGAACGGCTTTACAAATATTTCTTGTAACTACTTTTTTATTAGTTGGGTACAATGTTACAAATTCAATTGCAGATAATGTAGAAATTAACACAATTGATGGATCTCAAAATATTGATGATTTACAAATTATAAATGTAAATATTCCCCAAGGGAGCTCTGCTTCTGAGATATCTTCTATCTTAGATTCAACTGGTGTAATAACATCTAAACTTGCCTTTGAGCTATATTTACGTAATGAAAATCTTACTGATAAATTAAGATCAGGCACCTATGAAATACCAAATAATTTAAATTTTGAAGAACTTACTTCAGTTCTATTAAAAGGCCCACCTCTTAAAACATATACAATTACAATTCCAGAGGGATTATGGCTGAGTGAAACATTAGAAACTGTTTCGGCTCAAACAGGTTATGATGTTATTCAACTTGAAAATTCACTAATATCAGGAAGCGTTAAGAGCTCATATTTACCTGATAATGATTTTTCTAAATTACAAAATTGGGAAGGCTTACTTTTTCCAAACACTTACCAAATAGATATCGAAGCTAACGGTGAAGATATTTTGCAAATTCTTGCAAATGAATTAGAAAATAGATTTGAAAATTTACTTTCGACTAACTCTATACCTTCTTGGATATCTTCACCAAATGAGTTCTTTACTGTAGCAAGTTTGATTGAAGCTGAAGCTAAATTAGATGAAGATAGATCATTGGTGTCTTCTGTCATTAGAAACAGACTTGATCAAAATATGCTTTTACAAATAGATGCAACTGTACTTTATTCATTACAAAAAAGAAAAACACAAGTACTGTTAATTGATTTACAAGTAGACAGTCCTTACAATACCTATAAATATACATCACTTCCTCCAACGCCAATATCTGGATTTGGTGAAAAATCTATGGAAGCTATTTTTAATACACCGGAGAATCCATTTATTTACTATTTATTAACAGATATAAATGGGAAGATGACTTTTACAGATAGTTATGAAGAATTTATTAATCTAAAAAATAAAGCTAAGGATGAAGGAGTGATACCTTAATGGTTTCTACAAACGATATACGGCCTGGACAGTCAATATTAGTTGATGGAATTATCTATCAGATAATTGAATACCAACATGTAAAACCTGGTAAAGGGAAAGCATTTGTTAAAACAAAACTAAAGAATCTAACTAATGGAGGTGTTTTAGATAAGACCTTCAGAGCAGATGAAGATGTTGAGCAAGCATATATTGATAAACAAACATTTCAATATTTATACAATGACGCTGATAAATATTTTTTTATGAATGCTGATAGCTATGAACAAATTGAATTATCTAAAGATCAACTTAATGATAAAGAATTATTATTAAAGCCAAATCAAGAAGTAACTCTATCAATGTATATGGGTAAACCAATAGATATACAACTCCCTGCAACAATCAACTTGTTAGTAACGCATTCAGAGCCGGCTGTTAAAGGTGATTCGGTAAATTCCAACAACAAGGAAGTTACCTGTGAAACTGGGTTAACAATTCAGGTTCCTATGTTTATAGAAGAAAACGATGTTATAAAAATTGATACTAAAGCAATAAGTTATATTACAAGAGTATGAAACACGATTTTAGACATTATTCATTCACTTCGCTTTTTTCGACAGATAACTATACAGACAACATACTTCTTGTTGAAAATGATTTATCAGAAAATCAGCTACTAAGAGCACAGCAATTAATTACTTACTTTAATGAGAATGCTCAGCAAATTATGTTAAAGATAGATGAATTATCTCAAAATTGGTCATTTGAAAGAATTGCAAAACCTGAAAGAACAGCATTAATGCTTGGAATAGCTGAGTTGAAAATGAAATTAACTCCTAGAAAAGTAGTAATATCCGAATGGGTTAAATTAGTCGATAAGAACTCCTCATCGGATGGTGCAAAATTTGTTAATGCAATCTTGGATAACTATGAATGATAATCATCTTTCTAATATTTTAGATATTAAAAATTATAGAAATTCATTTATAGAGTCCTTTGATACAAATGACATAGAAATTAAAAATAAACTTATAAATGCAACTAATGATATTAATTTACAATCTATAAGAATCCATAAATTAATAACTCACAATGGCAACATTGGAAAAGTTTTATTTGCTAGATTTCTTTCGACAATAAATTTAGATGAACAAACACGTATCATGGAATTGAATATTTCAAATATTGAAGATATAGTAAATTTTATAGAGAATATATGATATTTATTATTACTGGTCCATCTGGAGTAGGAAAAAATACGATTATTAACGAGCTCTCGAATCATATTGACTTTCATTTTTCAACTTCTTATACAACAAGACCTAGAAGAGACAATGAAATAGAAGGTCAAGATTACTATTTCATTACCCATCAACGATTTAATGATCTGATTGATAAAAATCATATGCTCGAATATGAAGAATATGGAGGTTATTTTTACGGTACGCCAAAATCTGAAATTGATAGAGATGGAATTGTTATATTAGACCTAGAAGTTAATGGTGCTACAAAATTACTAAAATCTAATAGTGATTATATAGGTATATTTATTGATATAAATGATGATGAATTAATAAATAGATTAGTTTCTAGAGGCCATGATGAAGATTTTATAATTAAAAGAATGATTCTTGCAAATTCTCAAAGGGAACACAGTGCTGAATACGATTACTACATAGAGAACCAAGATTTAAATACTGCAGTTAATAATATAATTGATATAATATGTAAGCTGGAGGAACAATGATAAAACCACCTATTGAAGAATTACTAAAAGAAACACCAGGAAGATTTGCCCTAGTGATTACTGCATCTAGGAGAGCAAGAGATATAAATTCATATTTTAATCAACTCGGTGAAGGTATTGGTGCATATACACCTCCACAAGTTCAAAGTTTAAGCAGGAAACCTCTAACAGTAGCATTTGAAGAAATTGCAGCAGGGAAAGTAGAAGTTTCCGAAGAAAATTAATGAAAAAAAATATGCTACTTGCTGTCACAGGTAGTATTGCTTGTTCTAAAGCTGAGTCGTTTATAAAGCAGTACGGAAGCCTATATAATTTTAAAGTAATATCAACATATAATGCCTTACAATTTCTAAGCGATGAATTTAAAAAAAATAATCAAGTCTTAAGTGACTGGGGTGATTTAAAAGGGACTCCACATATAGAATTAGCAAGATGGGCTCATATTTTTTTGATTTACCCAGCTACTGCTAATGTTATCGCCAAAATGGCAAATGGTATTGCAGATGATTTGTTAACTTCGACAACACTTATGTTTGGTTCTGGAATTTATATATGTCCAGCGATGCATGAGGAAATGTATTTAAACAATACAACACAAAACAATCTAAAAAAACTGTCACAGGATAATTTTATAGTAGGTTCAAGATATGGAGATTTAGATATTGGTGATAGAGGTTACGGTAGATTAATTGAACCTATTGATTTAAAGAACAATATTGAAAAAACATTGGGAAAGGTAATAGTGACATCTGGACCTACTATAGAAGCTATTGATGATGTTAAAGTAATT
This sequence comes from uncultured Candidatus Actinomarina sp., assembly GCA_902566515.1. Taxonomy (GTDB): domain Bacteria; phylum Actinomycetota; class Acidimicrobiia; order Actinomarinales; family Actinomarinaceae; genus Actinomarina. Next base: position 19,667 of record CACFIX010000007.1, on the reverse strand, counting down.
ACAAATAAATCATCAGGTAAACAGGGGAGGGCAATAGCTATTGAACTTTCAGCTCGTGGTTATGAAACTATATATATTCATTCAAGTCAGATATTACCAATACCGGGCATTCAGAATGTAGCCTTTACATCATCTTTAGAATTGCTTACAAAAATAAATGAAAACATAGATAATTGTGAATATTTGTTTATGACAGCAGCAGTTTCAGATTTCACAACGAAGAAAGAGAATGGAAAGATAAGTAGAGATTCAGGAAACATTCAACTTAATCTAACACCAAATATTGATTTAGTGAAGACAATTAAAGATAAATATGAAGATATCGTCACTGTTGCATTTTCAGCTCAGGTTAATGATGATCTTAATTTTGAAAAAATTAAAAGTAAAAATTGCGATTACTTAGTAATAAACAACATATTAAAAAATAACTTTGGAAGCGATCATAATAAAATAAAAATCATTAATAGGAAAGAACTTATATACGAATCAAATGAGAAGTCAAAATCAGATATAGCGTATGAGTTATTAGATGTATTACTTTAGCAATGTTTGCTGATGTAGAATTAATTTCAAATAATACATACGGTTATAACCAATTTACTTATTCTATTCCTCATAAGTTTAAGACAAAATTAAGTATTGGTTCCTTCGTAAAAGTTGAATTTAGAAATAAGATTGTTGACGCATTAGTTGTAAATTTAAAATCAAAAACTGAAATAAAAAATCCAAAAAATGTTTTAAAAGTATCTAATCTTACTCTTAATAATGAACAAGATCTGTATTGCAAATATATAGCACTTTCTAACAGACTAAATTGTGGAATATTATTACACAACATAATTGATTTAGATAATTTAAGAAAACAAAATATTTTAAAAACAAAATCTGTTTCAAATATAAATTTTCAAGAGTTTAATAATTTTAAGTTTGTAAATGATAATGTTTTTTTTGTGTCTTCAATTAAACAAGCGAATGAATTATCAAAAAATTTGAAAAATAAACTAAAGATCGACTTTTATCAAAAATTTGGAGGGAAAGATGAACTTATCAATGTATTAAACAACAAAAAATACAGAAATATAATAATTCTTTCTAATAATTTTGAAAAAGTAATATTAAACGATCATACTAATTATTTTTTTTATGACAGTAATTCTCCCGCTTATAAGTTACCAAGATTAAATAATCTGAACATTGTTGAGTCATCTTATCTGAAAAATCATATATTTGGAGGTAAGTTTATTTATATAAATGAATTTCCCAATTTGGAATTCAATGATTTTTATAAATTTAATATTGAAGAGATAAATTATGGAATTGAATATTATTTTTCAAATAATTTAAAAGATAATTTAGAGTTACTTAATCATAAATATCCAAATAAAGTTTTCAAAGTCTACTCAAAAGAAACATTTGCAGAAAATAAAAATATTTCACAACATGATGATATAAATAATAAAGAAGTAAATACAGTTATTATAAGTAATCCAACTATATCTTCGAAAGGTCTTCTTAATTCATACAAATTAATATCACTTCTAAGAACATTAAACTTTTGTATTAAAAACAATTTAAAAATCATAATTTTCAATAATAAAAAATTGAATATAGAAAGTTCATTAAATAGCTCATCTTTAACTAAGTGGGCAAATAAGGAGTTAGAAACTAGATTAAAATATGGACCAAACAAGTTGTTAAAAGTGTTTCAATTTGAATTACAACAAAAACTTGAAGATAGTAATGAATTGGTTCTTGGTCCTATAAAAACTGAAAGCGGTTTCAAGTATGAAGTTCAAATAAAATTATCAAAAGATGTAAATTACATAAAATTTATAAATCTATTTAAAAGTCTTAATAAAATTGATTTAACAAGAGTAAGGTATATTTAATGAACGATATAGTTGTCTTCGGCCATCCATCATTAACAAGTAAATCAGAAAATATAATCAATATAGATGATTATGTTGTTAATTTATCAAAAAAGATGATCGATATTATGTATGCTGCTCCAGGGGTTGGTTTGGCTGCCCCTCAAATAGGTATAAATAAAAATATATTTGTATTTGATGCTGGAGATGGGCCTAAAGTTGCTATAAATCCAAAACTTGTTAAAACCGAAGGTTCTATAGTATTTATGGAAGGATGTCTATCTTTACCAGGTTATTATTGGGATATTGAAAGACATGAATACGCTAAAATTCAATGTCTCAATGAAAATGGTGATGAAACAATATATGAAGGTGACGAACTGATGGGTCGAGTGTTGCAACATGAACTTGATCATTTGAAAGGAAAATTACTTCTCAAATCTATGACACGAAAACAACGAAAAGAAGCTTTGAAGGAAATTTCAATTAAAGGTTTTCCTGGTGATAAAATATAAATATTTTTTCGGTTCAGATGAACGAAGCTTAAATTTTCTAAATACTATATATACACAGTACAACAAAGTTAAAGTTGTAACCCTTGAACCAAAGAAAACTGGTCGAGGTAGAAAAATCACATCAAATCCGGTTCAAATTTACTGTGAACAAAATGATATTGAATATTCATACTATCAAGAAGAAAATATATATGAAGATATGGAATATGGAATAGTTGCTAGTTTTGCAAAAATTTTTACAAATAATTTTATAACTAACAATAAACCACTATTTAATATACATTTAAGTTTGCTCCCAAAATACAAAGGACCTACTCCAGTTGAGAGTGCTCTATTAAATTTAGAAAAATTTTCGGGTTATACAATTTTTAAAATAAATAAAAAAGTTGATACTGGAGATATTATTTATCAAAAAACATTAAATATAGAAGGCAAATATGCAACAGAGGTTTATGAACAAATTTATGAATCTTTTCATATTGATATTTTGAATATAGATTTTTACAAAAATGGACAAATTCAAGAGAATATTGTTTCTAATACAAGAAAATTTTTTAAAGAAGATTTTAATATTCAAGAATTAACTATTCAAAATGCTAAATCAAAAATAAGGGCTTTCGACTATCTAGGTCCTGCTTTTATAAAATATAACAATATAAATTTAAAAATTCTTAACTACAGTGAAATTGAACAAGGAAGTAGTATTGAACTAAGTGATGGATTATTGTACCCAATAAATGTAATTCCGGAAGGTAAAAGTAAAATGCTATTTGAAGACTATTTAAGAGGACTTAAATGATCATTTCGGCAAGTATTCAAGCAGCAGATCAACTAAACATCTTACAGAGTATTCAACAACATTCATCTGAGTTTGACCAAATACATGTAGATATTACTGATGGTCATTTTACAAATAATATTTCTATGTCATTTAGTCACATCAAAGAAGTGAAGAATCAAACTGATTACAAAGTAGACGTACAATTAATGGTTGAAGATAATGTAAAACTTGCTCCATTAGCATTTGCACATGGAGCAGATTTAGTATCAATTCATCTTGAATCAACACCTATTAAAGACTTTATTAATTTAAGTAATGAATTTACAAACCTTGGTGTTGCTACATTGCCAACTACCGATAATTCAAAATTAAATGAATATTTAGAATATTCTTCAGCCGTTTTATTTTTAGGCGTAAATCCTGGGTTTTCAAATCAAGGTCAGTCTGTAGATTTAATTGATAAAATTAAGAATTTTAAAGTTTTATATCCCAAATATGATGGATTAATAATTGCAGATGGTGGCATTCAGAAGAACCACTTAAATTCATTAGAGGATATTGGAGTAGATATAGCTGTTCAAGGTGGAGCAATTTTTGGCTGACCCTTCACACTTTTTAGAGTATCCAAATAGCATGTATTTAGCTGTTATTGAGGCATTAAAAGCTGAAACATTTCCTAATCCTAAAGTAGGTGCCGTACTCTTAAACAAGAATAATAAAGTAAAAGCAATAGGGCATCATAAGGGTAAAGGTACAAATCATGCAGAAATTGAGATAATTAATAATACATCAATAGAATCTACTGACACTTTATATGTAACTTTGGAACCTTGTTTTCATACAGACACATCACCTTCCTGCGCTGATGAACTTTTAAAAACTAAAATTCAAAACGTTGTAATAGGTGACATTGATTCTGATAAAAGAACCTCTGGAAAAAGTATTGAAAAACTCAAAAACAATGGTTTAAATGTTACGTTACTTGAAGGTGTGAACAATTTTGTAAATCCAAACTATAACAAAAAAAACTATGGTGACAATTCTATTTCCTACATAGGGAAAATAGCTACGAGTAATGACAATAAAATTTTTGATTACTCTAATTCATCTAAATATATTACTAATTCTGAATCACTTGATTTTACGCATTTACTTAGATCAACTGTTGATGCTATTTTAATAGGTAAAAATACACTTATAACAGATAACCCTCAGTTAAACATAAGATTAAACCCGCTTAGCCATATTGATATCTATAAATATGTTCTTTGGGGAAATGATCGAAATGACATAGAGAAATATGCAAAAAAACATAGTGAAAAATTATTTCTAACATCTTTTGATAACAAGTTATCTAATGTTGTTAATATCAATAACTTAACTTTTGAAAATTTAGACTCCCACATGAAGAATCAAAATATAAATTCATTGTTGGTTGAGGGAGGAAATTATGTACATAAATTATTCATTTCTTCACAAATATACGATTATTTTTATAAATTTGTATCAGAAAATACAATCATAGAAGGATTATCCATTGACAATCATATTCTTGAATATTTGAAGAACGATTTGATTCAGATTAAGGAAATTCAACTTAAAGATAATTCATTACACATTTATAATTAGTTTACATGTTCACTGGAATTGTAAAATCTGTAGGAAGTGTAAAAACACTCGAAGGAGATCATTTATTGATATCAACTGAAGACGATAATTTTTATAATCTAGAAACAGGGACAAGTATATCAATAGATGGATGTTGCTTAACGCTAAGAGAATATATTGACAAGGACTTACTATTTCAAATATCTGATGAGACAATATCAAGAACATCTCTTAATAAAGATCACTGCGGATTTGTAAATATGGAGTTGCCTTTAACTGTAAATTCTCTTCTTAGCGGTCATATTGTACAAGGACACGTTGATGGAATTATTGAGTTAGATGAAGTTACTAAGTTAGATAATGAGTTATGGAATTTTTATTTTAAATATGCTGATGAAAAATATATTGTAGATAAAGGATCTATTACAATTAATGGAATATCTTTAACTGTAGTAGAACCAGATAAAGATAAATTTAGTGTTGCTGTTATTGAAGAAACTTATAAAAGAACTAACTTAAAAAATTTAAAAATAAATAGCTCAGTTAATGTTGAGTACGATATTGTAATAAAGTATTTAGAGAAATTAAATTATGATAAGTGACATAAAAGAAATAATTAACCTTTTTTCAAAAGGGGAAATGATAATTCTCATTGACGATGAAGAACGTGAGAATGAAGGAGACTTAGTTATATCATCTAAGTACTTGACTTCAGACCATATAAATTTCATGATTACTTACGGTAAAGGTTTAGTTTGTGCTCCAATTTCTTCTTCTATTGCAAAAAAATTGAAATTGCCACTTATGGAAGGTGTGAATAACGAGATGCAAACACCATATACACATTCAGTTGATTTAAAGGGTGATGGTGTTACTACTGGAATCTCTGCTGAAGACAGATTTAAAACTATTAAAGGTTTAGCTAGTGACGATTCAACGCGTGAGTCATTTAATGTACCGGGTCATATATTTCCTTTACAAGCAATGGATGGGGGTGTACTTAGGAGAGCAGGCCATACAGAAGCAGCTGTTGATTTATGTACAATTTCAAATCACAAACAAGTTGCAGTTATATGTGAAATTATAAATGAAGATGGAACAATGGCTAGATTAGAAGATTTAATTAAATTTTCTCAAGTTCACAAAATTCCAATAGGTACTATTAAAGACCTTATACAATATCGACTTGATTCATCTAACCCGGTTAAATTTGTTTCAAAATCTAAGATACCAACAGACTACGGTGAATTTATGGGTCATGTTTTTAAAGATAATGTAGACAATACAGAACATATCGCTTTAACTTTTGGCGATTATTTGTCAGGAGAAGACACAATGGTTCGCGTACATTCAGAGTGTTTAACAGGTGATACTCTTTTTTCAAAAAAATGTGATTGTGGCTCACAACTTTCAAGCGCACTTGAAGCTATATCTAATAATAAAAGCGGTGTCTTACTTTATATGAGAGGTCACGAAGGAAGAGGTATTGGTCTTGGAAATAAAATAAAAGCTTATTCACTTCAAGATGATGGTGAAGATACTGTTGATGCAAATTTAAAACTTGGTTTTAAAAATGATCAGCGTGATTATGGAACTGGTGCTTTGATTTTAAGAAATTTAGGAATAACTAATATGAATCTATTAACAAACAATCCTTCCAAAAGAGCTGGTTTAGAAGGGTACGGTTTAAATATTACGAAAAGAACTCCACTTTTAGGCAAACAAACACCTGAAAATTCTAAATATCTCGAAACTAAAAAAGATAAAATGGGTCATGATTTCAATGAAGAGTAATGTTGCTATTGTTGTTTCTGATTATTACGAAGATATATCTAATGGATTGGTTAATGGTTTTACTAACTCTTTAGATCCAAAATTTACAATTGACACTCATAATGTAACTGGAGCGTGGGAAATTGTTCATAAAATTAACTCTCTTACAGATAAATATGATAAGTTTGTTGCAATAGGTGCAATTATTAAAGGTGGTACAGATCACTACGAATATATCTCACAAGGAGTAATAGATGGTTTAATAAAATTGACGATTGACAAAAATGTATATATTGCAAATTGTGTTTTAAATGTTCATGATATAAATGATGCTTATGATAGATCTAAAGAAGACGCTAACAATAAAGGATCTCAATCTGCATTTGCTATAAATAATCTTTTTACTTAATTTATTTAGTATTTACGTTATAATTTAATCAAGCGAACAACGTTCCACCTACTGTGAATAATAGTAAGGTTAAACAAACGGCTTCGTGCCGTTTTTTTTTATGAAAGGGGAATAACATACCAGAACTTAAGATTAATGAAGCTATAAAATCTAAAGAGCTTAGAGTAATAGCACCAGATGGTGTACAGGTTGGAGTTCTAGAATTAAAAAAAGCTTTAATTATAGCAAATGAATTAGAGCTTGATTTAGTAGAAGTATCTCCAGAAAGTAAACCGCCTGTTGCAAGATTGATGGATTATGGAAAATATAAATACGAACTAGCTCAAAAAGCTAAAGAATCCAAAAAAAATCAGGTAAAAATATCTGTAAAGGAAATACAGTTAAAGCCCAAAATAGATACAAATGATTTCAAAATTAAGTTGCAAAAATCAAGGAAGTTTTTAGAAACTGGTGACAAGGTTAAATTTACAATGAGATTTAGAGGTAGAGAAGCAGAACATCCAGAATTTGGACAAAAAGTATTAGATAATTACAAAGAGGAGTTATCTGATATTGCAGAATTAGAATCTACTTCAAATCCTGACGGTAGATCAATAACTATGGTTTTAGCACCAATTGGAGGTAGAAAATGAAACATAAAACTCATAAAGGGATGTCGAAAAGAGTTCGAGTTAGTGGGACAGGCAAATATATGCGAAGACGCTCTCACAGATCTCATTATAAATTGGCAAAGGGATCAGGAACTTGGTCACGTTTAAAAAGAGATGTTGAATCTTCAAAAGGAGATAGTAGAAAAATTAGAAAGTTGTTAGGTTAATCATGGTTAGAATCAAAAGTTCCGTACATAGTAAAAAATCTAAAAAGAAAGTTCTTAAAAATGCAAAGGGTTATACGGGTGCAAGAAGTAAAAGATTAAGAGCAGCAAAAGAACAGGTAATGCATGCAGGAGCTGATGCATTTACCCATCGTAAAGATAAAAAAGCTGATTTTAGAAAATTATGGATATCAAGAATAAATGCAGCAGCAAGACAAAACGGTTTAACTTATTCAAAGTTCATCAATGGACTAACCAAGGAAGGAATTAAAGTCGACAGAAAAATTCTTGCTGACTTAGCTGTTAATGATCCAAAAGGCTTCTCTAAACTTGTTGATGTTGCAAAAAAGAATCTAGATGCCTGAGTTAAATCTTGATAAGATTTTAGCTTCTTTAGATTTAAGAATTTCAGAAGTTACTTTACCAGATGAATATTATCAAATTTCTAAAGATTATTTAGGTAAAGATTCTCTTTTAGCTGAAGAACGTAAAAAACTTCCTACCTTATCAAATGAAGATAAGAAAACATATGGAAAAAAACTTACCGACTTATCTAAAGAAATAGAATCGAAAATCGAATCATCTAAAAAACAATTTATATTAGATACTTTTCAAAAAAAAGAGAAGGAAGAATTTACTGATATAACCATAGATTGGAATCGTAATGAAGGATCATACAAACACATACTCTCATCAGTTATGGATGAAGTTGTAAATATATTCTCATCTATTGGATATGAAGTAGCTTATGGACCTGAAGCAGAGACTTCATGGCATAATTTTGATGCTCTAAACACTCCTGACTGGCATCCAGCTAGATACGAATCAGATACAATTTATCTTAATTCTGATTTAGAAACTCTCTTAAGAACTCAAACAAGCACTGTGCAAATAAGACACATGGAGCAAAATGATCCACCTGTTTATATAGTTGCTCCTGGTAGAGTATTCAGATCTGACCAATTAGATGCAACTCATTCTCCAGTTTTTCATCAGTTAGAAGGCTTGGCTATAGATAAAAATCTTAGTTTTACAGACTTAAAAGGCACTCTTGAATACTTTACTAAAGAATTTTTTGGTGAAAATATTGAAACAAAATTTATTCCTCATTTTTTTCCTTTTACTGAACCATCCGCTGAAGTACTAGTCAAATGGAATGATGGATCATGGCTTGAAATACTTGGTTGCGGTATGGTTGATCCTAATGTTCTTGAGAATGTAGGGTATTCAAAAGAATACAAAGGGTTTGCTTGGGGTGTAGGTATTGAACGTTTGGCAATGTTAAGATACAAAATTGATCATATCAAAAATTTCTACGAAAACGATATAAGATTTTTGGAACAATTCTGATGAAATTATTGAGATCGTGGTTACAAGACTGGATAGATTTAACAGATATTGATGATGATGACTTATCAACGGCTTTAGAATCGTTAGGTTTCGAAATTGAAGATTACAAATTAATTAATCCGGATTACAAAAATATTATTGTAGGAAAAGTTATAGAAATATATCCACATCCTAATGCAGACAAAGTAAGAGTTACAAAAGTTGATGTAGGCAATAAGATCTATGAGATTGTATGTGGAGCATGGAATTTTGAAGATGGTGCAATTGTTCCTGTTGCATTGCCTAATTCATATATAAAAGATTCTTTTAAGATCGACAAGCGAGACATTAGAGGAGTAGAGTCGAATGGAATGATCTGCTCTGCTTCAGAATTAAACTTATGGGATGAACATGACGGTATTTTAATTTTAGATGAATCATTCAAAATAGGATCAGATTTTTCAAAATCTTACATTTCTACAGACTCATACTGGGAAGTAGGAGTCACTCCAAACAGAGGTGATTGTATGTCGTATCTAGGAATTGCTCGTGAATTGTCTACATACTTTAACAAAAAACTTAATAAGATTGAAAACCCATTAAATCCTAAATTAAAACCCGTATTAAAAGTTAATAGTGGAAAGTCAAAACTTTGTTCATCCTATCAATCTATAGAAATTGAAAATATCTCGATTAAGGATTCATCCTTTCTTATTAAATACAGATTGTCGAATATAGGTGTAAGAATAATAAATAATGTAGTTGATTATACAAATTATGTATTACATGACATTGGTCAGCCCTTGCACGCATTTGATAGAGATAAACTGTACGGAACCATATCAGTCAGAAAAGCTAAAGAAGGTGAAAAACTTAAGACTCTTGATGAGCAAATAAGAACTTTAGATAATGACGATTTAATTGTAACCGATAATAATGAACCAATAGCATTAGCTGGAGTAATGGGTGGTTTTGATACAGAAGTAACTAATGAAACAGTCAATCTTCTTATTGAAAGTGCTTACTTTGACAAAGTCTCAATAATGAAAACTTCAAGGAAATTAAATTTAATTTCAGACGCCTCAGTTCGATTTGAACGCGGTATAGACAGAAATATACAAGCTTATGGCTTAAAAAGGTTTACTAATCTGTATGAATTAGATGAAAATATACAATACAGCGAAATTTCAGATAGCTCTAAACAAACTGAAAGTGATAATTTTATTACTTTCGAAACAAGTTTAATAGAATCTATACTTGGTCAAGTTATTGACAATAAATTCATTACATCAACACTTAAATCATTATCCATAGAGAGTGAAGTCAAAAAAGATACTATAAAGTTTAAACAACCAAGTTGGAGATATGATTTAGAACGACCAATTGACTTAATTGAGGAGATAGCTAAACATTATGGATTTAATAATTTTAAATCAACGCTACCAATAGGAAATAATTTAAATCAAGTTGGAAATTATTGGAATGTACGTAAATATTTTATAGATAAATTAAGTTTAGAAAAATTTAATGAAACCCAATCTTTATCTTTTACTCAAAAAGAATACAATGAATTTTTTGATCCTGATAAAGAAGGAGTCAAAGTTTTAAACCCTATAGATCAAACCCAAGAGTATTTACGAACAAATTTATATTATTCGTTAATCAAAACATACAAATTTAATTACGATCAAAATAGTTTTTCTGGAAAATACTTTGAGATAAATAACATATATAACAATTCAACAAACAAGAAATATAAAAAGATACCTAAACAGGATTATACGCTTGGATTTTTAGTCCCAGATAACAACTCCGATATCAACCCAATGCAATACATTGCTTCTTTGCTGAGAAAAATTATACCTGGAGTAAGTTTCGATCAACTTTCAAAGCCTGGTTTTCATCAAAACAACTCATATGTAATCATGTTAGATAATAAATTAATAGGACATACTGGACAATTATCTTATCTACTTAAAGAGGAACTAGATTTATCTGAAAATCTGTTTTTGTCCCAAATATATTTAGAGGAACTAAATTTAGAAGGTTTAAATACTTCTAATTACAAGCCATTATCGCACTATCCTTTTATTAAATTTGATTTGTCTTTCAAAGTAAATAGAGATTTAAATGCAAATGACTTAATTCAAGAAGTTGAAAACTTACTACAAAATAATGAAAATTCTATAAAAGTATTTGATGATTATGCTTTTGAGAAAACTCGTAATTTAGGAATTAGAATAATTACTAGAAGCTATGAAAAAACATACAATGAAAAAGAGAATACTGAGATACTTAATATGATTGTTGATAAATTAACTTCAAAATTTAATATTACTCTCAATGAAAAAGGAGAGTAATGGAAACATTAGGTTTAAATAACAGAGTACTAAAAACACTTTCACAGAGCTCTGCAAAAGCTGCTATTGATATTTTAGGAATGCGTCTTTCTACAACTATTAAAGACAAATTTGTTGAAATTATGATTACGGAAACAGAGGCCTATGGAAGAAAAAATACCGATAAGATGGCATTATTTAATACTTATAAGAATATTCCAACATCATTAACATTAGGACCTCCTCATATGAGTGTATTAAGATCTTATGGTTCAAACAGAGGATTATTTTTGTTAACTGGAAAAAAAGGTTCTGGTGAAGCTGTCTTAATTAAATCTGGAAAAATATTGATTGGCAAAAAGCACATTGAGAAGAGACGTAAAACAAAAATGAAAAAAGATAATTTAAATGGTCCTGGAAATATTACAAAAGGTTTAGGCATAGATGATACGTTTGACGGATATAATTTACTAACTGGAATTGTAGACTTATCACCAAGAATTCATCCGCTGGACCAAGCCATAGCTAGACCAAGAAAAAATGCTAAGAGGAATGATAAGAATCTTTGGAGATTCACATTGATTATAAAATGAAGTATTTAATTGATAGAGCAAGTGCAATTACACCAAAAGATTCACTTGATGATTTATTAAAGAGTAAAAAATCTTTACGGATTAAGTTAGGTGTTGATCCAACAGCACCTGATGTAACTTTAGGGTGGTACGCAATATTAAGAGCTTTACGAAAATTTCAGGATTTTGGACACACTGCTGTTTTAATATTAGGTGAATTTACAGCTCAAGTTGGAGACCCTTCAGGAAAATCAGAAACTAGAACTCAATTAGAAGAAAATCAAATAGATGATAATTCAAAAGGAGTACTTCCAATAATTAAAAATATTCTAAATAAAGAAAATCTAGAAATTGTAAGTAATAAAGATTGGTTATCAAAGTTGTCAACTTCAGAGTTAGTTTATCTATCATCATCAACAACTTTAGCTCAAATGCTAGAACGTGACGATTTCGCTAATAGGTACAAAGAAGGAAATCCCATATCCTTGATGGAATTCTTTTATCCACTATTTCAAGGTTACGATTCTGTTGCTGTAAAAGCTGATATTGAGATTGGTGGGCATGATCAGCTTTGGAATTTAATGTTAGGTAGAGAGGTTCAAAAATTTTATAATCTAGAGCCTCAAATTGCGATGACATTTCCACTATTAGTCGGCACAGATGGAAATAAAAAAATGTCCCAATCACTTAACAATTATATTTCAGTTACTGATACTCCATCTAACATCTTTGGGAAAATTATGAGTATACCTGACAATATTATGTGGGAATATTTTACTATGTTAACTGATTTAGAACTTAATGAAATTAATAAGATGAAAAATAACGTACTCAACGATAAAAAAAATCCATTTGAATATAAGAAACTCCTTGGTGAATTAGTAGTAACAGAATTGTATTCAAAGAATGATGCATTAGAAGCTAAAAATGAATTTAAAAATATTACAATCAACAAAGATTTACCAGATAAAATACCTGATTATTATGTAAAAGATGCTGACATTATTCACTTGCCTAAGATTTTTACTGATTTAAATATTACAAAATCTAACTCTGAAGCAAGAAGATTAATTACGTCTGGTAGTTTTACCATAGATGGTCAAAAATATAACCAATTAGATATTGAACTAATCCAAATTGCTGGGAAAACTCTGAGATTAGGTAAAAGAAATTATTTTTTAATAAATATTAAATAAATACACAACTTAAACAAGGTTATGTTAATCTAAATATACAAAAAAAAATTGGCTTTTTGACAACTGAGTAATGTATGAACGCCGGTAGTGCAGATATTAATATCTAGCACTCTTTTTTTGTCAACTTTTGATTAAGTTGATTCAACTTTTTTAAGTTGAAATGGGTAAAACCCATGTTGATTCTTTGGTCAGATTTAAATTATTCAAAGATTATGTTGGAGAGTTTGATCCTGGCTCAGGACGAACGCTGGCGGTGCGCCTTATGCATGCAAGTCGAGCGAAGCTTTTCAGTAGTTTACTACAGAAAATGACTGAGCGGCGAACGGGTGAGTAACGCGTGAGCAATCTACCTTAGTTACAGGGATAGCCCGAGGAAACTCGGATTAATACCTGATATTCTTTACATTTCGCATGAAATCAAAAGGAAAGGTCAGCCGAACTAAGATGAGCTCGCGTTCTATCAGCTAGTTGGTGAGGTAAAAGCTCACCAAGGCAACGACGGATAGCTGGTCTGAGAGGACGATCAGCCACACTGGGACTGAGACACGGCCCAGACTCCTACGGGAGGCTGCAGCAGGGAATATTGCGCAATGAGCGAAAGCTTGACGCAGCGACACCGCGTGTGGGATGACGGATCTAGGTTTGTAAACCACTTTCAGGAGGGAAGAAAATGACGGTACCTCCACAAGAAGCCCCGGCCAACTACGTGCCAGCAGCCGCGGTAATACGTAGGGGGCGAGCGTTGTCCGGATTTATTGGGCGTAAAGAGCTCGTAGGCGGTTCAACAAGTCGGTCGTAAAAGTTCAGGGCTCAACCCTGAAATGTCGATCGATACTGTTGTGACTAGGATACGGTAGAGGTGAGTGGAATTCCGAGTGTAGCGGTGAAATGCGTAGATATTCGGAGGAACACCAATTGCGAAGGCAGCTCACTGGGCCGCTATCGACGCTGAGGAGCGAAAGCTAGGGGAGCAAACAGGATTAGATACCCTGGTAGTCCTAGCTGTAAACGATGGATACTAGACGTAGGAACTGGATTGACGGTTTCTGTGTCGTAGCTAACGCGTTAAGTATCCCGCCTGGGGAGTACGGTCGCAAGACTAAAACTCAAAGGAATTGACGGGACCCCGCACAAGCGGCGGAGCATGCGGCTTAATTCGATGATACCCGTAGAACCTTACCTGGACTTGACATATAGGGTCTAGCTATAGAGATATAGTGTGCATTAGCGCCCTATACAGGTGGTGCATGGCTGTCGTCAGCTCGTGTCGTGAGATGTTGGGTTAAGTCCCGCAACGAGCGCAACCCCTGTCCTATGTTGCCAGCATTTAGTTGGGGACTCATAGGAGACTGCCGGTGATAAACCGGAGGAAGGTGGGGACGACGTCAAGTCATCATGCCCCTTATGTCCAGGGCTGCACGCATGCTACAATGGCAAGTACAACGAGTCGCAATACCGCGAGGTGGAGCAAATCTCTTAAAGCTTGTCTCAGTTCGGATAGGAGTCTGCAACTCGACTCCTTGAAGTTGGAGTCGCTAGTAATCGCAAATCAGCAAAGTTGCGGTGAATACGTTCTCGGGGTTTGTACACACCGCCCGTCAAGTCACGGAAGTCGGCAATACCCGAAGCCAGTGGTCCAACCCTTTTAGGGAGGAAGCTGTCGAAGGTAGGGTCGGTAACTGGGACTAAGTCGTAACAAGGTAGCCGTACGGGAACGTGCGGCTGGATCACCTCCTTTCTAAGGAGCATAGAACTTCGGTTCTAAGGTCAATCGTCGGTTGTCTACAAGACTGATACATTACTCAGCTGTGAAAAAGTCAAATTGGCTTTTTGAAAATTGTATAGCAAGCGCAATTGCAAAGTATTCATATAGTTCAAGCTACTAAGGGCTATTGGTGGATGCCTTGGCGCTGGAAGCCGATGAAGGACGTGGAAGACTGCGAAAAGCTACGGGAAGTTGTCAAACAAGCTTTGATCCGTAGATGTCCGAATGGGGAAACCCAATTTATTTTAATGAATTACTCCTATCTGAATATATAGGATAGGTAGAGGGAACTAGGGGAAGTGAAACATCTCAGTACCTAGAGGAAAGGAAAGCAAAAGCGACTCCCTGAGTAGTGGCGAGCGAAACGGGAAGAGCCTAAACCAAATTAATGTCAAGACTGATGTCGTTGTTTTTTTGGTGTTGTGGGGTCCTTTAGAAAGAGCATCAGATCTTTCAATGAGTTACAAATAAATGAGTTAGGAAAATTATCTGGAAAGATAAACCATAGAGTGTAATAGTCACGTATCTGAAAACTTTTTTACTTATTAAGGCCACCCCGAGTAGCAAGGAGGATATTCCTTGTGAATCTGCGAGGACCACCTCGTAAGGCTAAGTACAACCAGCGACCGATAGTGAACAAGTACCGTGAGGGAAAGGTGAAAAGTACCCCGGCGAGGGGAGTGAAATAGTACCTGAAACCAATAGCTTACAAGCAGTAGGAGGGATATTTATATCCTGACTGCCTGCCTTTTGAAGAATGAGCCTACGAGTTATCCGTATGTGGCAAGGTTAAGGAGTAAATCCGTAGCCGCAGCGAAAGCGAGTTTTAATAGAGCGTCTAGTCGCATGCGATAGACCCGAAGCCAAGTGATCTATCCATGGGCAGGGTGAAGCGGAAGTAAGATTTCGTGAAGGCCCGAACCCACTGATGTTGCAAAATCAGGGGATGACCTGTGGATAGGGGTGAAAGGCCAATCAAACTTGGTGATAGCTGGTTCTCTCCGAAATGTCTTTAGGGACAGCGTTATATGTTGCGCTTTGGAGGTAGAGCACTGATTGATCTAGGGGGCCAACAAGCTTACCAAACTCAGTCAAACTCCGAATGCCAAAGTGTATAAATATAGCAGTGAGCCTATGGGGGATAAGCTCCATAGACGAGAGGGAAACAACCCAGATCATCAGCTAAGGCCCCTAAATGTATGTTAAGTGTGAAACGATGTGAGAGTGTTCAGACAGCCAGGAGGTTGGCTTAGAAGCAGCCATTCCTTTAAAGAGTGCGTAACAGCTCACTGGTCGAATGTTCTCGCGCGGAAGATGTAACGGGGCTAAACATACTGCCGAAGCTATGGGATCTTATCAATCTTGATATTTATATCCAGGAGATAAGATCGGTAGGAGAGCGTTGTATGGACAGCGAAGCAGCAACGTAAGTTAGTTGTGGAGACCATACAAGTGAGAATGTAGGCATGAGTAGCGAAGGAAGAGTGAGAATCTCTTCCGCCGAATGTCCAAGGGTTCCTGGGGAAGGTTCGTCCGCCCAGGGTTAGTCGGGACCTAAGGCGAGGTCGAGAGACGTAGTCGATGGATAACAGATTGATATTTCTGTACCACTAATAACGCGCCCAAATCGAATATATGTTGCTAAGGAAAGCCTTCGGGCCTACCGACCCACATATTACTAGATTAGCAATGGAGCAACGGAGAAGGATAGATGAGCCCAGGCGATGGTTGTCCTGGGGTAAGTGTGTAGGGTAGTTAATAGGAAAATCCGTTAACTGTAGACCTGAGACACGAGTCCGAGCCGCTTTTAGGCGAAGTCATTAATTCCATACTTCCAAGAAAAACTTCTAGTTAGTTTTATTAGTGCCCGTACCCCAAACCGACACAGGTGGACAAGTAGAGAATACTAAGGCGAGCGAGAGAACTCTGGTTAAGGAACTCGGCAAAATAGTTCCGTAACTTCGGGAGAAGGAACGCCCAAGTAAAGTGATTAATTAACTTTATAAGCTTGAACGGGCCGCAGTGATCAGACTCAAGCGACTGTTTATCAAAAACACAGGAGGGTGCAAAGTTCGAATACAACGTATACCCTCTGACACCTGCCCGGTGCTGGAAGGTTAAGTGGAGAGGTTAGCTTCGGCAAAGCTTTGAAATTAAGCCCCAGTAAACGGCGGCCGTAACTATAACGGTCCTAAGGTAGCGAAATTCCTTGTCGGGTAAGTTCCGACCTGCACGAATGGTGTAACGATTTGAGTACTGTCTCAACCAGAGACTCGGCGAAATTGCAATGTGAGTAAAGATGCTCACTATGCGCGACAGGACGGAAAGACCCCGGAACCTTTACTGCAACTTGATATTGAATGTTGGTGTGCAGTATGCAGGATAAGTGGGAGACTTTGAATCAATCACGCTAGTGGTTGTGGAGTCATCCTTGAGATACCACTTTCTTCATATTGACCTTCTAACCTAGATCCGTTATCCGGATCAGGGACATTGTCTGGTAGGCAGTTTCACTGGGGCGGTGGCCTCCTAAAAAGTAACGGAGGCGCTCAAAGGTCACCTCAGCGTGGACGGCAATCACGCATTGAGTGTAAGTGCAAAAGGTGGCTTGACTGTGACACAAACAAGTGAAGCAGGTACGAAAGTAGGAACTAGTGATCCCATGGTTGCATGTGGGTGCGCCATGGCTCATCGGCTAAAAGGTACTCCGGGGATAACAGGCTTATACCCCCCAAGAGTCCATATCGACGGGGGTGTTTGGCACCTCGATGTCGGCTCTTCTCATCCTGGGGCTGGAGCAGGTCCCAAGGGTTAGGCTGTTCGCCTATTAAAGAGGAACGCGAGCTGGGTTCAGAACGTCGTGAGACAGTTCGGTCCCTATCCGTCGCGCACGTAAGAAATTTGAAGAAAGTTGTCCCTAGTACGAGAGGACCGGGATGAACGATCCGCTGGTGTGCCAGTTGTTCTGCCAAGAGCACGGCTGGTTAGCTACGATCGGACAGGATAAGCACTGAAAGCATCTAAGTGCGAAGCCCCTTCTGAGATAAGATTTCTCATCGGTTAACCGATTAAGACTCCTTATAGAACATGAGGTTGATAGGTCAGAAGTGTAATTACAGTAATGTATGTAGCTGACTGATACTAATAAGTCGAGGGCTTGAGCTGAATACCTAGCATGAACGCTTGCTATAGAATTTTTAAGAAGAAATTTGCGGTGGTGATAGCAATGGGGATACACCCGTTCCCATTCCGAACACGGAAGTTAAGCCCATTAGCGCCGATGGTACTTGGGGGGCAACCCCTTGGGAGAGTAGGACACTGCCGACTTTTAATGAAGAGCCCCTAGGAAACTAGGGGTTTTTCTATTTATAACACCACTTTTATGCAATTTAGCCAGCTTTAAGATGAAAGTTAAAACTAATCTATGAAGTTTATTATAAAATTATCCTTCACGTTCTAATCGATGTCTTCTTTCCCACAGCTTCTCACCTTCAAAAGTCCAATAATCTGAACCGGAAATTGACCTAGATGTATGTCCAAATATACTAGTTAAAATATCAGCTGCTGCTGAAGAAATTGAAGATTCTTCTCCATTGTATTCTATAGTCCTATTTGTTAATACAGTAGAAACTATGTTTTCATCTTTACTAAAAGTAAGAATAGATCCTATTGGAATATCCAACATTTTAAAATTTATTCGTGATCTTATCTCACTTGCTTTTTCATAAGCTAATTTATCATCTTTATCTTCGAAATTTTCATCAGTTGGTGTTACATCACTTTTGGCTAAAAGTTCAAGTACAGATTTAACTCTGTCTGCATCTATTTCGAAAAACTCTCGTTTTTTGTTAACTCTATGATCTCCAAATGCATCGTGAAGTTTTTTTTCAACTAAATCAGGATCTTCAACTTCACAAGCATAAAAACAATTAAACGGTATGGGGATACTTGTGTTGTATAAAGTTTGAAGTCGATTTTCCAATCCATTTATATTGGTTTTACCGATTTTTGTAAGTCCAGGCATAACTGGATTTGTTAATAAATAAACTATTCCTGACATAAAGACATTGTAACAATATTTGACCAGGTTTTGGCCAGGTTTACTCCGGAATTATAGGAATTAACGGACCAGGCGGAATTAACGGAAAACAAAGAGTCAAAAAAAAAGGCCGTTTTCTTTCCGTTATTTCCGTGCCGTCAGGAAAACATGGGGAGAGTAGGACACTGCCGACTTTTAATGAAGAGCCCCTAGGAAACTAGGGGTTTTTCTTTTATAATCCTATTGTGTCTGAATATTTTGAAGAACAATATAAAGAATTAATGAATATATACCTTGATGGACTTATCTATGAAAATGAAGAATTAGTATATTTTTTAAATCAAAATAAATTCAAATATACATCACCAACAAAAGAATTATCAACTCCTTACTATATGGACTCTGAAATGAGTGGTACAGGTTTTTTTGATTTTACTAAATATATTATTTTTGATTCTTATGATCTAACTTTTTTTCAATTTGTTGCTGGTTATGATTTTCCCACAGATGAATTTAAAAAATTTGTAAATGATAGAATTAATATTTTTGATGATCAAGAATTTAAAAAGCAATCAAATTTTAGAATTCTATTTAATAAACAATTATTCGAAAGATTAAAATACATACAATCTAAACTTCAAGAAAACACTGGCAATTAA
>CACFIX010000006.1:0-56778 GCA_902566515.1 uncultured Candidatus Actinomarina sp. | reverse complement strand
ATCTGGAGTAGTGGTACATTACAACGTCATAAAACAATTAATTGATGAACTACCCGTAAACATAAAAGTGTTTATTGAAGGTGAAGAAGAAATTGGGTCTCCAACAATGGCTTTATTCATAGAGCAAAACAGAGAGGCGCTTGAGGCAGATGTAATAATTATTGCTGATTCTGGAAATGTAAAAATTGGAGTACCAACTATTACAACAACCCTTAGAGGTTTAGTTGATGGAATTATTGAAGTTGATCAACCAATGAGGCCAATTCACTCAGGCGTTGGAGGAGGTGTTGTACCAGATGCTTTTATGGTACTCAGTAGAATCATTTCCTCGTTTCATGATGACAAAGGAAATCTTATGATAGAAGGTTTAACTTCTACAGATATGAAAGTTACCGAACTTGAGGAGTCCTTTCTTAAAAAAATGCTTGGCTCAGATGATATTACCCTTTTTGACACTGAAAGTATTTCAAAGAGACTCTGGTTAGAGCCAGCGTTGGATGTACTTGCAATCGACGCCCCGCCAGTAAAAGAAGCTGTTAACTTAGTTATTCCAAAAGCTAGGGCAAAAGTCAGTTTAAGACTTCCGCCAACAGAAGACCCAGATCATGCTATGAAGATGCTCGAGGAGCACATAATGAAAAATATTCCATGGAATTCATCCGTTAAGTTTATTCCAAACTCTAAAGGTTCGGGAGTTGTGGCAGATCCAAACAAACCCTTCACTACAGAATTAGTAAATAGTTTTAACTCTACTTGGGAAAATGAAACTGCATATATAGGAGTAGGCGGATCAATTCCTTTTGCTAATGATTTCGTCAGAGAGTTTCCAAATGCAGAGCTTGTCTTAATTGGGGCTGCTGATGAAGAACTAGGAAACGCTCATGCTCCAAATGAGAGCGTACAAATCGACCATATTGAGATGCTTATCGAAAGTCTTGTTAAGACTTTGAAGAATATTTAGACCCTACAACTACACAAATGGAAATAGGAATAGACTCCTTTGCTAAGAAGACTTTAACAAATGAAGGTGGCACTGTTGACGATGATGCAAAGGCCATGTCGGAGCTCATTGAACGAATTGTACATGCCGATAAAGTTGGGATTGATGTTTTTGGTCTTGGGGAACACCATAGAGAAGAGTTTCTAGACTCTGCAGCACATAATATACTCTCAGCTGCGGCATCAAAAACAGATAGTATTCGATTAACTAGTGCAGTCGCAGTAATTAGTGCAATGGATCCAGTAAGATTATTTCAAAATTACTCAACATTAGATTTGATTTCTAACGGCAGAGCAGAAATAGTCGCAGGTAGAGGCTCCTTTACTGAGGCTTTTCCTTTATTTGGACTTGACTTTAATGATTATGATGACCTCTATGCTGAGAAACTTGATCTTCTTTTGAAAATTAGAGATGAACAACAAGTTACTTGGTCTGGAAGATTTAGACCATCTTTAGAAAATCAGATTGTTTATCCGAGGCCTGTTCAAAAAAAATTACCAATATGGGTAGGTGTTGGAGGAACTCCCGCATCATTTGTGCGAGCAGGTTCCTTAGGCCTACCTCTTATGATTGCTGTAATTGGAGGTGAGACACATAGGTTTAAGCCGTTAGTTGATCTTTACTATAAAGCAGCTGAAGAGGCAGGTCATGAAAAATCTTCCTTGAAAATAGGACTTCACTCACTTGGTTTTGTGGCAAACACAAAAGAAGAAGCAGTGGAAAAATATTATCCGGGTTATAGAGTATGGTTTAACCAAATTGGCAAAGAGCGTGGCTGGCCACCAGTTACTATGGAGAGATTTGAACAACAAATTGGTGACTTAGGAGCTTATGTTATTGGAGGTCCAGAAGAAGTTGCTGAGAAATTAGTACGACATAGTAAGGCTTTGGGAGGCATTTCACGCTTTACTTTTCAAATAGACAATGCTGGTCTGTCTCATGATGACCTTCTTAAGACATTTACCCTCATCGGGCAAGAAGTAAAACCGTTAGTTTTCGAAAAGTCCTAGATTTACACAAACTTTACACAAATTTAACAAAATCCAACACAAGCCCAGTAAAAATTTTGTAGAATGGCCATGTAATTTAGGGAAGTTAAATTACGCAAATAAATTAATAAACGGAACTTATGGAAGGTAGGTTAATCTTTGAAAAATTTTGCTTTACAGCCGATCAGCGTTCAAGCTAAAAGTCAGTCACTCGTATTTATTTTCTGCAATCTATATCAGATAGCTGAAGTAGGAACTGGATTTGATGGTGGTGGATTCTCAATATTTGTAAATTTAATGTGGGGATTCAGTTTATCCGCAGTGATTATTGGTCAATATGAACTAACAAAAGAACAAGTACCAGAATTTTGGAAGACAGGAAGTGCAATATTAGCAACTGTCGTACTTCTAGCTAAATGTTTAGAGGTTACTAATCCAGAAATAGACACAACTGCGTTCTATTTCTTTTTCTTTTTTAACTTATTATTTGGGTCATTTGCTACTGAAGGCATATATAAACCAATATATTTGTATTTGACCGCAGCCGCAGCTTTATGCGGATTACTTTTTACAGGTGCAGATATTTTCTTTGACTACACCTTCCCAGAATCACTACAACCGTTATTTTTATTAATCGGTGTCGGATTCACTGTGGGTGTTGGTTATGGAAACTATGACGCATGGAACAAAAATTAAAAATAGGAAGGAAATAAAATGAAAACATTCTTTACACAACCAATAGGTAATTTATCAAGGCAAAATGCTATTCTTTTTCTAGCTATAAATGTTGTTTTTATAGCTGTAGAATTTTCTGGCATAACTGCATTAGATGGAATAGAAGATTTACTGAACTTTGTTTGGGGTTTTTCTCTTGCTTCAATAATAATAGGGGCTTACTATCTTGCTGAGGGCCACGTTCCAGAATACTGGAGATCAGCTCACACAATTTTAGCTACAGTCATAATACTTGGAACATTTCTTGAAATCACAGACTATCTTGATGGTGGCTTTTTGCCAATGTACTTTTTCTGGGCATTTAATTCATTAATCTATAGTATTACACTTAGAGGAAATGGTGTCTTTAGGCCAATTTTAGAAAACCTAACAATAGCTGGAGCACTTTTTCTCACTATAGGGGCTTCCCTAACTTTATTTTTCAGTTTTGAAATTCCAGAATCTTTTGAACTAGTAGGGTTCGCTGGATGGTCTCTTCTTGTAATTGGGTTTAGTTTAGGAAATTATTTTGCTTGGGGAGATAAATCGACTTCAAGCAGTGAAATGGAATAGAAAATAAAGAAACTAGAAAGGAAAAGATGAATACATTATCTGATAGTGAAAAAAGAATAGGAAGCCTCATGGCTCGCATATCTGCGGCATGTATATTTCTATCTTTTGGAGTACAAGTTGCTCTGGGAGACCCAGGAAGTGCTGGTTATGATTCAGCAACGGGAGGAATAGTCGCAACTTTAAATTATGCACAAGCATTTTCTTTTTTGTTTGTACTTGCATTCTCGCTTAAGCTTTTCAACGCTGAAGAGAATGCATACTTTAGAGTTGTTACGCAAGCATTTTTTGTAGTAATAGCAATAAACATGGTAAACAGCTTTAATGCAACTGGGTACTTTAACAACGAAGGAACAATCTTTACACCTGATCAAATACAGATACTTCAGAATGTAAATGCATGGGGTTGGAACTTACTAGCTGGAATTGTAGTACTTTGTGTACTTTCAGTAAATGAAGGTCAGCTGCCATCTTATGGAGTTTATGCTGGTTGGGGCGGAGCCGTTTTAATATTAGTGTTTTCTATTGGGAGCATATTTGGACTTTTGCCTGATGGTGCTTTTATCTTGATAGCAGTCTTAGGAGGAGTTGTTTTGTTTCCAGCATTTATATTTTCATTCTCCTCGGCGTTTTCTAAAGCGTGAGCAGAAATGGGGCTTTGTAAACATACTTAACTGACATAGTAATGTTAGGAGGTAAAAAATGTTTGTAAGACTAACTCTTGCAGACGTAAAAGAGGGTGAAATGGATAATACCCTTGAATATGTCAAAAATACTGTAATGCCATCTTATGATGGAATTTCAGGGCTATTAGGAATAGCAGCATGTGCGACAAATGACGGAAGATTTATGGCATGGTCTACTTGGGCTAATGAAGAGGCTAAAGAAGCTTCAATCGATAAATTTAACCAGGCTTTAGCAGGTGCGGCAGAGATGCTTGATGGCCAGCCAGAAGTCATGGAAGGCACCATGGTTGCTGGACAGCAGTACATTGCAGTTTCCAAAGATGGTGAAGATGGATTTTTTGCCAGATTTGTTTTAGGCGGAGGAACTCAAGAGGGTAAAACCTATGATGATGTTGCAGAGTTTATGACAAACACTGTTTATCCAGCCTATGAAAATGTCGAAGGAATTTATGGAACAGGTGCTTGTAAAGTAGCTGAAGATAAAGGGTTTAGTTTCAATTTTTGGACAGATCATGATGCTGCACATGCGGCATCTGATGTTATTGCATCTGTTGTTTCAGATGCGGTTGCAAACCTTATTTCAGAACCACCGCAAGAAATAACTGGTCAGTGTGATTTATGGAGAAACTACGTTGATTTTCCTGTTGGAAAACTTTAGAAAGGAATATAAATGGAAACATTTAAAGATGAAATTAAAAACTTAAAAGCAATCACAAGAGTAATTGCAGCTTTAGTTCTAGCTAATTTTGTAATTATTGCTGTTGTTGTTGGACCAGACTCTGTTGGATTTGACCCAACCTATGGACCAATAACTGCAATTTTAAACTTTGTTATTGCGTTTTTGACAACAGGTGTTCTTATGGGCATTTATGTAGTATTTGATGTTAAGCAAACATTTGATCTGTCACATATGCATAATGTTTTATTTGTTAGCGTGACAGTACAAATGTTATTTGCTCTTGGTGCAGTATTTAATTATTACAGTGTGTTTGATACCGTGTTAGATCCTGATACCGTTGGTGCAATTTCAGGTTCATTTACAAATACTGTCTTTTTCTTTTATGGAATGTATGTGTATTTGCTAGTCAGAACTGATAAAAGAAGAGGAAACCAATTAAGTAACAGAACACAAACTGTAGGAATTATTTTTGCGGTAATAATAATTCCAGCTCAAGCATTAACACTTTTTGGAATTATTCCAGCAGCAGCATTTGCTGGTTTATTTGTTCTTGGAGGGGTAATCCTATATCCACTATTTATTCTCGGTGTTGGGGATGCAATAGGAAATTACTCCGTAGAGTAAAAAATAAAACAAATGTATGCAGTAGCAGTTAGTATTTTATTTCAAGATGGGAAGCTTGATGAACTCAAAGAGTTTTTTGAAAACACAGGCTTCCCAGCTTTAGAGGTCCTCAAAGGAGATTTGCATTCAATAGCCTTTTTTAATCCAAAAGATAATGTAAATCTAGGTATTGCATTTATGAAGGACAAAGAGACCGCAGATAAGTTTGCACAAATTAGAAATGAGAACTTGATGCAAATTCAAGATCTGCTTGCTAGTTTTCCAAGGGTTTATGAAGGTGAACTATTTACTGGCAAGACCCTAAAGGACTCCCTAGTTGAAGAACCAAGAGATTCTTTGTTTTTGGCATTCGCAAAGTTGGATGTAAAAAATGCTGACGAATATATAAATCTTCAAAAAGAAATTTATCTACCAAAACTGGAAAAGGATGAGGGAATTATTTCTTACGGATCAATTAAAATTGATGATAAAACACTTGTTTTGTTTGAGTTTTGGACTTCACATGATGCAAAGCACAGTTTTGATGAAAAACTGAATACTGATGAAAATGTATACGAAAAATTCATGCCACTAATGGATGGATTTACAGATTACTATGGTGAACCGTTTGCTAGGAGGCAATTTACCGACTTTAAAGCAGGGAAATCAATTAACTAAAAAGAAAGGAAATTATGTACTTTAGAATAACGATTCCATCTCTTCAGGATGGAAAAAAAGACGAAGCCATATCTTTTGTTAAAGAAAAAGTTATGCCTGAGTTTGATGGCACACCCGGACTTCTGACGATGATGGCTGCTATTACAGGGGAGACTTCTGGCGTTAATTTGGCTGCTTATGAAAGTAAGGAAGCTGTAGAAGCCGTGGAAGAAAAAATACAAGGAGTATTATCAGAAGCAGCTGGAATGATGTCAGCACCTCCTGTAATTTATCAAGGGGATGCAGTTTATGGTAAGGTCTATCAAACTATGGCTAAGGACAGTACAAGACCAAGCTATTTGAGGTTGGTTGTTGGTGTTGCAAAAGACACAGACGCAGTATTGAGCTTTCTCAAAGAAAAAGTAGAACCAATTTATGAAGAGTCTGAAGGCCTTCAAGTAACAGGGGCAGTTTTTGACGGAAGTAGTGCTATTAGTTGGAACTTCTGGGATTCTGAGGAAGAAATGAATGTAGCTGTTGAAAAATTACAAGCAGCACTAGATAGTGAATCAGAGTCTGAAATGTTTGATGGAAGCACTGTAGCTTATATGGGACCTGTGTATGCAGGTAAGTTGTTTATTGATTTTAATGAGGGAGATACTCCAACATAAATCTAAGTGGACAGATAACGAATAGAAAAAAAGGGATTTTTTATAAAATCCCTTTTTTTTATATTGAAAATATTTAGCATATTTCTATGTTCAGAAAAATAACACTTACAAGAGTAATACTTATTTTGTTGCTTCTCTATATACTTTTTTCTGAAGATGACACAGCAAGAAGATTAAAACAACTTCCTGAACTTTTATTAAATTATCTTTAAACTGAATTTATGAATTTAAAAGATTTTTCAGATGTCGAATACATAAATCTAATCACATACAAAAAAGACAAAACGCCTATCACAACACCGGTATGGGTTGCAGATTTTTCAAACTCATTAGTTGTAACAACAAGCCTTAACGCTGGAAAAGTAAAGAGGGTTAGAAACAACGGTAAAGCAACAATTTATATTACTAACCAAAACGGCTCAAAAAAGTTATCAGAAAGCCTCGATCTAAAAGCATCTCTTATAGAGGATGCGGATATGAAAAAGCATGCTGCAGATATAATCAGGAAAAAATATGGCATGATGGCAAAAATGATTATGAAAGGACCTGATAAGAATCGGGCGATTATAAAACTAGAAGAAAGGAGAGGGTAATGTTTTGTCCAGAATGCGGATGTGAAGATGAAAATTAATTTATGAAAACCAGCGATGTTTTCCAAAATGGTTTCTAGGTACTGCTGTTCCTTCATCTAGGTACCATTTAAAACCTCCTACAACAGAATTTAAATAAGATGTTAATTTAGGGTTTATGTATAAATAATATGGTAGAAAAGCAATAAACTTAGGCCATTTTCTAAAGAAGAAAGGGTATACAGTTATTTTTAACTCGGATCCTAGACAATGCTCTGTAATTCTCCATTCAACATAAGACTTTGGACCACGTTTTGTTCCAATCCACAAATTATAACCAATACCCTCAAACCATTCTGAAAACTCTCTGATAAATGTGAGGCCATTTAAGTATACGAGTTTATCTATATGGTTTTCTTCGTTCCAAACTAATATTTCATTTTCTTTACAAAATGGATGTGTATCGTTTAGATTATTTTCTTTTGAAATAGCATTCCATAACTCGTCAGGTTTTTGAGAAAATACCTGACTACTAGATGAGTTAAAACCTTTCATTTTATAAATATAAATCATCTTTATAAAAATAAAAAAATATGTCACAAATAAAATTTAGAAGCTACTACTTTGGGCATAGGTCAACCACCTATGGAAGTGTGTTTGAGTGATTTTCAACGCATACACGTGATTGACCCTTAAATACATTATAATTTCTTCTTCACAACCTTGCAAGATTGTGATTTTATTTTCACAAAAGATCTCAGTTTGTGAAAATATAGTTTTTTTAATGCATTCCAAAATACTGATTTGTACAATGATTACGAGGAGATTATATCTTCAAATAATTAGTGAGAACTTTGGGGGAAGACTTCACAGGTTATTTTGACAAACCGGATTTAAATCCGGTTTGTTTTTTATATGAGAACTAGGGAAAACCCGAGAACCATGCACATCAAAAGACCGTAATACGCTATGGAGACTGAGTAGAGTCTTTGGTTTTTGTGTAAGTTGATCACACTTAAATTAGTGAGTGAATAATAAATGAGAATAAAGAATGCACTGAGCTTTATTGCGTTTGTAATATTTATGGTATAAATTCCTACAACCACTGTTAGTAAAACAAACAATTCTGAAACATATGCCGAGTTATTTTTATTATGTATTTTTGAAAACACATTTGGAAGAATACCATCTCTTGACATTGCAACATATATTCTGCTTATCGCTGGAAGTAAAGCAAGAAACACCGAAGCAGTAGCAATTGTAGATGCAAAAACTATTAGAAATGAAAAATCAGACATTACTGATACATCCATTGCAATAAGCAAGGGAGTGTATGAGTTTGCAACAACTTCGGGCCCTATGATTGATAGTGCTAGCCAATTTACCAAAAGATAAATTATAACTGTAACACCCAAGCCAGTAAGTATTGAACTAGGGATTATTTTTTCAGGATTTTTTACTTCTTCTCCGTATGTTGCAAGTCTTGAATAACCTGTAAAAGCAAAAAACCATAAAGCTGCTGATAAAAACAAATTACTAGTACTAAATCCTTCAAGCAAAGGAATAGCAGTATTTGTTGAAGGTGTCATAAGTATTGCAATACAGAAAAAAGCTAAAATTGATATCACTATAAGAACAAACCACCTTGCTAAAGCTGCAGTTTTTGTAATTCCTTTGTATCCAACTAAAAAGACAACTAAAGATAAACCCACACCAAGTTCTTTGCCATAAATTGGAGATATGTAATTTCCAAGAGTTATAGCAATAGCAACACAACTAACTGTCTTTCCTAGTATAAATACAATTCCAGCAATATTTCCAGGCAGCTTCCCCAACACTTTGTTTGCATATAAGTAGGTTCCGCCAGTTTGTGGATATAACGATGCGAGCTGAGCAGATGATGAGGCATTTGCAAATGCAAGAGTGCTTGCAAGCAATAATCCTAAAATGGATGAGTAAGAACTAATTTTTGAAGTAGGAGCTAAATTATAAAATAATCCCGCACCAATCATTGAACTCAAACCTAGATATAAAGAATTTCTCTTAGTTAATGTTCTTGAAAAATTATTTTCTTTCATGGGTGAATTTTAATTTAGTTTTAGTAATTTCAAGAATAAGAAATAAAACAATTGTTTAAAATAAGTTATAGATAAAAAATGTTTAATAAATTGTCACCAACATCTATTACAAATCAAACACATAGGAGACTATTAATATTTTCTATGATCTGGTTCTTTTCAGGAGCATGGATTGATTCAAGCGCACATACCTATCTCATAGATGATATTGAGACATTCTTTACACCTTGGCATGGTGTACTTTATTCAGGGTATGCTTTTTCAGTTTTGGTAGTCATGTATATAAAAAATAAAATGAAGGATTATAAATTTGATATAGGTGTTTTAGGAGCAGTTATTTTTGGAATAGGTGGAGCATCAGATGCTATATGGCACACACTACTTGGAATAGAAACTGGAGTAGAGCCTCTTATTACTCCATCTCATCTCATGTTATTTCTTGGTTCATTTCTCATGTTAGATTATGTTTTTACTACAAGGCCATCAAAAGAGAGTTTGGATAATGCATCAATATTTTCTGCAGCGACAAGTTATGGGTTAGTTATGTTTATAACACTATTTATAAATCCATTTTTAAATATTTGGTCTTTTGTCGAAAGAGAAGATGAACTTGCTGCTGGCGGTGTAATACTGCAGGCAATGCTTGCCAGTTTTATATTTGTTTATGTAGTGCGTTTTAAAGTTTCACCAAAACAGATGTCACTTGTTTATTTAATTTCTTTTTTGTATATCTCAATAAATCCAAGCCTTGGTGAATTTAATCGAACAATTCTAATTTGTGTATCTGGTTTATTAATGTCTGCACTTATATATCAAATCACTAAATGGTATCAAACAACAAATCATGATAGAAAAATTCAAATAAGTACGGCCTTAGTTGCTGGCTCTTACGGTCTAATATTTGTTATACATTTATTGGCTTTTTCTGTACTTAATGGAGTCGATCTCTCATGGCGTTTTTATGGCCTTGGCGGCTTGGTTACAACACCACTTCTATTTGGGTACATGTTAGGAAACTTAGGTGTGAGCCCTACGTCTGGTGAAGTAGTTAGGTAATTTTTTTAAACTTTCTTAAATGAATAAACCTATTTATTTTAAACAAGCCTTTTTTTCCTAAGCTCTCAACCTTATATCTCAACTGTTGAATAGCAATATCATTATTACTACTAAGCTCAGAAACTTTTACTGGCTTTCCTATTTTGATTGAGATGTGTTTGTCTCTCTTATTAAATAATTCATTGAGTTGTGAAACATCTCTTAATTGTTTGTTTGTATAAGAAGCAAAATAAAAGAACCAGGAATTTTTACCTTCTACATGTACAGGAATTAGTGGAAAATTATTCTTTTTAGCAAGTAGTATTGGAGTTTTCTCCCATTCTCTATCCCATAATCCAAATAATGTAAGTTTAGAGAGTCTTCCAGAAGGGAAAATTATTCCAGGTCTCTTATCATTAAAAAAAGTATGAAGTCTTTCGAGAGTAACCTTGGTTGCAGAGTGTGTCTCTTTTTCTTTATTCCACACAACTGGTGCCATTACGTTATGGAATGAACCAAGCAAGTAAACAAAGAGTTCATTTGCAAAGAAAAAGGCATCTTTCCTCACTTTATATAGCTGCCTATATAAAGCTATTGCGTCTGCCGCACCCATAGGATGGTTAGCCACCAGAAGACAACTTCCATCACTAGGTATATTTTCCAAACCCTCAACAGAGCAGTTATTAGTGTATTGATCCCCTAACCAATTAAATGCTTCAGCACCAGATAAGTCTTGTATGTAATCTCCTGCGTAAATTGTTTCATCAAACCTCAAAATTTTTTTTAGGAAGTTAAGAATCAATAAAGATATAAAATTTTTCTTAGCCAACCATGGAGCTCGCTCTTTAATAAGAAGATTAATCTTTTCTTCCATTACGCTTTAAATCTACTTTTCTTTCCTTTAACTCCATCAAATTTAAGTCTTAGATTTTTAACAACACTTTCTGTATCTCCTTCAATATTGAAAGATTCTAAGATATTAAATATTTCATTCTCATAATCTATCTGGACTGGCATTACTTCTGCATTGAGTTGTTTTGCGATAAATAAAAAACTTGTTCTAAATCTTGTCGCGTCAAATCTTCCTTCTGGTGTAACGATTAGTAAAAAAGAATCTCTCTTTTTCAATTCCTCAATTACAGAATTGTACTGTCCACTATTTCCTTTTCTATCAACTGGAATTGCTCCAAACTTTCTAAAGATTATTTCCTGTAGCCATCCAAGTGGCCATCTAATCCCTTGATTATCAATATCTTTCGATTTCTCAAATGGATTAGGTATTCTTCTCATAGTCCATTTGGCAGACAGATAACAAACATCAACATCTAAGGCGAGAATTATTAAAATCATTAAGTACTCATCTTTACCTGATTGATGGGGTGCTGCGACAAGAACAACTCTTTTATTGTCTAAAAAACTACCAACAGGTCGTATATTTTCAAAGAGTAGGAGAAATCTAGCAAGATATTTCAAGAAAAATCTTTTTTTTCGAGGGGTAAGAGAGCTAACAGTTATATCTGGAAGAATTTTAGTATATGTCATTTTCCTCTAAGTTAATATTTTAGTAGGTTTGCTCCTCTGGATTTTCTATAAAAGACACATTATTAAACTCTTTAAGCCTAAAAAAGTGACCGTCTGATATTGCGGTAGATTTCAACCTTGTATGACCGGTGTGTCTTGGTAGGAATTTTTTCCATGTCCATGCATAAAGTGGCATATTTAAAAAATATGAAAGCAAAACAGACATTGTTCCTGCATGCGAAATTATCATTAAATTTTTTATAGAATCATTTTTTATTTCAAATTTCTTATCAAAGGTATCATCTGTGCATACAATCCCTAGGCTTTTTAATTCCTTTTCAAGATTGGTGATTATGTTCTTAGCAAAATCCTGCATATATACTCCATGGTTACTAGCAGACCACTCTTCAAACGTTTGACTATTCCTTTTTTCAAAAAAACTCATTATCTCATCGGTGCTTTTTCCATACAATGCAACCTCGTCTTTATCTTCCATTTCTTTCAGCCACTCGAAAGTCTTTATCTCTTTTGCAACTTTATTTTCTTCAAAGGGTATAAGTGTCTGCGTAGTTCTATTTAAAGGAGAAACCCAGAGCTGATCAATACTACCTTTTGGAAACTGCTCAGCAGATTTTTTAGCCTGAATAACTCCAAGTTCAGTGAGGCCAGGGTTTCTTGTATATTCATTGTTTAGCATCCATGCAGGCTGTCCATGACGTATAAGTACAATTTCCATACCAAAACAATAGCTAAATTAGGTTATTCTGATACCTAAAGATAAAAAATATAAAGAGAGAAAAAATTGATAAGACCTTTTCTTTTTGGAGTGACATTAACCTATCTAGCCTTAGATAATATTCTTGATGGACCGTTCAGAGAATTTCTCAAAACTTACTTCGACCTAAAAGAGTTTGGTACAAACACTAGAGAAGAGTATTTGTATTATCTACTTCTTTTTCTTGGACTTTTTCAAATTATCGTTTCAATTAAAGAAGTCTTTAGGCCTGATAACACTTTAGAAGAGGAATAAACCTCGCGAAAAATACATTAGTAAATATCTTGCATAAGAATAAAAACTAACGTATATTTATAGAACACTATCGGAAAAGAAATCGAAAGATAGAAAAGAAGATAGAACAGAAAATCCCGAAGGGTCGCAAGATCAATCGGGATTTTTGCTTTCCACAGTGAAATTTTTATAAAATTTATGTATAAAAGTTCGCGAAAAAAACAAACCCAAATTTCTTGCCAAAATAGCAAATATACACTATTTTTATATAACTATCAGAAATGAAGTCGCAAGACCTAATAAAAGATAGTTCGAAAATCCCGAAGGGTCGCAAGATCAATCGGGATTTTCACTTTATATGACCTTTTTCTCAAAAAAAACGCAAAAAGACTCCCTGTGGCTGTAATTTTTTGTTTTATCGTCCTTTTGAAGTGGCTCAAAGCACGAAAGGAAGTCTTACTCTTATTTTAGTGTTTTATCGTTTATTTTTATCATTTGGGCAAAAATTAGGATGATTTATACTTAAATTCATGAATATCGGTGCTCATATACCCTCAAAAAATGCAATTGAAGAAATAAAACTCCGAAAAGGTGATACTTTTCAGATATTTATATCCAGTCCACAGATGTGGAAAAGCCCAAAACCTCGAGAAGATGTCGATATTTTACAAGATTATGACGGACCAATATATGTCCATGCACCATATTTAATCAATGTTGCTACTCCAAACAATAAAGTACGTCATCCCAGCAGAAAATTATTAAAAGACACATGTAAAGTCGCCGCAAGTTTTGGCGCCAAAGGAGTCATAGTTCATGGAGGGTCTGTTGGAGAAGGTGGAGACATTGGTGTTGGTTATGACAACTGGAGAAAAGCTATAGAACATGTTGAAGATACTGGAATGCGAGTACTAGTAGAAAACACAGCTGGTGGAAAAAACTCCGTTGCGAGATACATGGACTCCATTGAGAGACTCTGGGAAGTCATTGGCCACTTAAACGTTGGACTCTGTCTCGATACATGCCATACATGGGCTGGGGGAATTCCTACAGAAAAAGCAGTAAAGGGATTTAAAAAACTTGTAAAAAAGATAGACCTTATTCATTTCAATGACTCAAAAGATGGTTTTGAAAGCTCAAGGGATCGTCACGAAAACTTAGGCAAAGGACAGATTCCAAAAGCTGAACTTGAATATGTCATTAAAAACTGCAAAACAGATATTGTTGTAGAAACTCCCGGAGGACTTGAAGCGCAAAAGAAAGACATTGCGTGGATTAAACGTCGCTTAAAGAAATGAACTATTTACCATCCAACCTTGAATTCAAAGACGGAGTCGCTTTTATCGGAGAGACTTCACTGCTTGATGTTGTCAAAGAGTACGGCACTCCTCTCTACGTCTATGACTGGGAACACCTACGAGATAATATAGATTATTTTACAAATGCTTTTGGAGAAGAGACCTATTTTAGATATGCAGCAAAAGCTTTTATCTGTAAAGCCTTAGTCAAAGAACTTGATGAGAAAGGCTGGGGAACAGATGTTGTCTCAGGTGGAGAGATGGCAACTGTTCAAGCTGTTACCGGGACATTAGAAAACTCATTGTTTAATGGAACTTTTAAACATAAAGATGAGATTGAGTTCTTTATGCAACATAATGGTGGCCATATCTCTGTCGATAACCGTTTTGAGATTCCAATGCTAGAAGAGGTTGCAGGAAAATTAAACAGAAAACAACCAGTGATTATGCGTATAAATTTAGATGTTGGAGCAGAGACCCATCCAATGGTGTTGACTTCTGGATATGACCAACAGTTTGGTATCTCTATTGGTTTTGCTGAAGAGGCATTACAACAAATCTATAACTCTAATTATTTACTATTTTCTGGAGTCCATGTACATATTGGAAGCCAAATTAAAGACCCAGATCGCTATAAAAAAGCAATGAGCGAGTGTGCAGATTTTCTTAATGCTCATCCAGCAAGTGTGGAGAGAGAGATAGTCTTCGATGCTGGTGGAGGATTCTTTTCACCTTATGCTGGCGATGAAGTTGACCATGAATTAAAAGTCTATTCAGATGCAATTCATGAAGGGATTAAAGAACACTGGAGTGGTTCCTATAAAGTAATGATTGAGCCAGGAAGAGCATTGGTGAATAATCCTGGAGTTATTTTATATACTGCTGGTGCTATTAAAGATGATCGAGGTGAGAAGTCGTATATCTTGGTTGATGGTGGCATGTCTGATAATCCAAGGCCCGCTCTTTATGGAAGTGAACATAAGCTTTTTAATATCTCTGGTGGAAAAGCTGGAGAAAATGTCGTGCACGCAGTCTCAGGTAGGCACTGTGAAAGTGGGGATTTATTAGTAAAAGATGCGATGTTGCCAAGTGATACTGTCTCCGGAGATATTTTAATGTCTACATCTACTGGAGCTTATACTTTTGCTATGGCAAGTAACTATAACCGAGTACCTAAATCAGGAGTTGTTGCAGTTACTAGTAGTGGTGTGGTCGAGCTAGTTAATAGGCAAAGCTTTCAAGATACGTATATAAACGACCTTTAAATTACAAAAAAACCTGCCAATCGTTGGGTTATTTTGTAATTTAAATAATATATCCAAATAAGATAGTTCTGTTTTTTTTATCTCATCATCGTAATTTGAAAATACTTTGCATGAATCATTGAACTCGGTTTAAAGAAACAAAAGGAGTTAATAATTTTCTAAATTTTAGAATATTTTCCATAAAATAAATCTGGTAAAAATCTAACACAATAGCAATCCCAGTCTTTAATATCTCTAACACCATGTTGATGGATAACTATATTTTCTGCATTTCTACAAATCGAACAGTACTTCATGTTTGATCTAGTTTTTAAAAATAAGTTGTAACATTCATCTATTGCACATGTTTGGCCTTCATATTTAAAACATATAAATTCAGAACAATACTCACTACATTTATGAACCTCATTATCAATAGCTTGAAGTAATATTTGAAGTTCATGCTCAGTAAGTTCACTAAAAGGCTTTTTTGACCTCAAGTTATAACTTGCTCTCCAGTCAATTGAGTAAACATACCCGTCATAACAACCAAAACACATTCCAACTCTGTCACAGGTTTCTTTGTATGGATTACATGGGTCTGGTCCCTCATCGAAAGGTTCAATCAACGAAGCAATAGATAAAACTTTATCGAAGTTATTATTTGTTTTTAAATGTTTCCAAGTTTCTTCTTCAAGAATCTCTTTAATTGCCATTTGAATCTTTGTCGCTATCTTAATCATTACATTTTAATTTTAATTATCTACTACGACAGAATGGAATTTTTCATTCGCGTAATGTTTTTAGAAAAATATAAAAAATACAGTTATTATCTTAATTATTAACAACATAAATACACGAAAGGATTTTCATGAACCTTCCAGTAGAGCTTCTTGAGTCTGTTAAATACCTATCCGGTGCTGTAACCATAAGTTCAAAGCATGAAGATGGACGAATTAACAGCATTGATGATGAAGACATGGTATTAGAACTACTTACTGAGAAATATGGAGAAGAAAATGTTGTAAAACCCCCTCCACGTTCATGGTGGGATTTAAAGCTATTTGGATACCATACAAACATTAAATCTTCTGACTTTACCAACAGTGCATCTGATAATTTTTCTTCTAAGGCTGCAATGCTGTTTGCTTTGACAGATCTCCCTGAAAGTGAAGTTGAAATTAATGGATGGCAGAAATGGCAATCAGCTTTAAAAAACAACAGCGGAACAGAAAATAATAGAGACTATTACATAATTGTTATAGATAAAAGTACAGGTAAAGTATATTTACAAACTTTAAAATCTCTTCAGGTACTCACTCCAAATGGTAACAACTTACCATTTCAAATTAACTGGGCAAGAAATACTGAAATAGTCGAACGCAGCTATGAAGAGGCATACGAATTTTTGGTTGGGTGTTTCAAACAATCAGTCATGAAAAAGATTGAGGTACATGATGGTTATGAAGATCTCTAATTACATTTTGTCTCACTATCTGCATACAATAAATTATTAGTGAGTAAAATTTAAGCAAAGTGAAGATAATATGACGTCTAATTATGATTTACAGCTTGGTGACTGTTTAGAACTAATGCAAGAGATTCCAGATGGCTCCATTGATTTCATTTGTTGTGACCCACCATATGGAACAACCAACATAAAGTGGGATGAAGTTTTAGATTTTGAAAAATTGTGGGAACAATATGAGAGAATTATGAAACCAAAAGCAGTTATTTGCTTGTTTGGTAACCAACCGTTTTCAGCACAACTTATATGCTCAAAATTAAAATGGTTTCGTTATGAGTTAGTTTGGAATAAAAATAAAAGTGGCTCTCCTGGTCTTGCAAAATACATGCCCATGAAAACTCATGAAAATATTCTTATTTTTTATAAAAATTCTGGAGGTACTTACAATCCACAAATGGAAAAAGGAGAACCATATGCAAGAAAAAGTAAAAACCCAGAAGGATATGTTGGTCGTAAAAATGATCACGGCTATGGCTTGAAGCCTCGTAAATCTTTCAAAAATGAAGGTACAAGGTACCCTAAATCTATCCTAAATATTTCAAGAAACTTTAGTGCGCAACAACAAGTACATCCGACACAAAAACCCGTGCCACTCATGGAATGGTTAATAAAAACTTACAGTAATGAAGGAGAGACAGTATTAGATAATTGTATGGGTTCAGGTTCAACTGGTATGGCCGCTGTAAAACTCGGACGTAAATTTATTGGAATGGAAAATGATAAAGAGTATTTTAAAATTGCTGAAGAGAGAATCAAAGAAACTGTTTCAGAAATAGTATCAAGCCAATTGACACTTGAGCTTGAGTAGTTTCAAAAATCCTTTAACCTTATTCCTCTAACTTTACATACATTGCAACCGGGTTTTTTTGCTTTGTTCTTATCTCCCACTTTCTAAGTAATTTGGGTTTTTCGGAGTAGTAGTTATATGCCTCAGTTTTATTGTTAAATCTTACAAAATTGTTTTTCTCTGATATTACTAATAATGAGTCAATTGTTTGAAATTCATGGTCCAATGCTTTTTCAAGACAAAGTAGAAAAAATTCATTCCTTGAAGTAATGCTTTGACTACTTCCTGAAATTGCTTGCCAGTAGTATCCAAGCAGTTTATTGTAATCTTCAGTAGAATACTCATCAATATCTGCTTTTCTAGTTGGAACAAAATCTTCTTTTATAATTTGAATTTCGGAATTTTCAATCAATTCTGTAAATGTACTATAAACTTCACTCCCATCAATATGACTAACAGCAATCTTGCCGCCGTTATACTTCACCTCTTCGTTCTTTCCTTTATACGAAACGTCACCGTTACTAGTAATAATTTTTATTTTAAAGTCACTAAAAAATGAAATAAAGAATTCTCCTTTACCAACCGATGCCATACCACCAGTTCCACCAGCAGTAATATTGATTATATCTTGTGCTATTAATCTATAATCATTTTTTAGATATGTTAAAAGGTTACCTTCAGTAGATTCCCAAAACTCCTCTAAATTAAACGCAGCACCGCTTTCGACTTCTTCTAAAAGTTTGTTTATATTGATTTCGTATTTCAAGCATGCATAAACTATTCCGGCTGCTGCTTCATGTAAGTGTTTTGGATTTCCAGTAAAAACAACACTAAGTTTTGCTTCTAATCTGTCTATTGTTTCGTTTGTTATGCAACTCATTTAATTAACTTAATTTTTAACTGTTGGAATATCACCAGTTAGATTATCTAAGTTTTTTTGATACTCTGACTCTTTCTCTCTAATAACAGCACCATTTGGATTGGTAATCATCCTATCAAACTGTGGAATATCGTGCTCTTTGTACCAAGTTGGAGGCTTTCCTCTTCTAGGCTCAGCATCTTTTGGTCCAGATTTAGACTCTTTAATCCAACCCTCAACATTGGTGAGCTTCTCTCTAAAGTTTGCAGGATCTAACTCTACCTCCCAAATAATCTCATAAATATCCTGGATTTGGCCCAATGTAAAGTATTTCGGCAAGAAACGAGTAGCTAAACCACTATATTCTAAGGATATTCGAAGTCTATTAGAAGCTTCCAGCAACATGTCATGATGATCAAAAGCCATATCTTCAGGTATATACCTACTGAAATAACGTCTTGGAATCTTAAACCATCTAATATCTTCGCTCTCTTCATCTAGCTGTAGCTCTTCATCACTTGTGTAAATAGCAGTAAACGCAGTTGTTACTACACGTGCTTTTTGGCCAGATCGTTGATTGACAACACGCTTATCTCTTTTAATGTCGCTATAAGACCTAAACTGGTTTAAATATGCAGGGGAGATACCAGTCTCATTAACGAAGATTCTTCTTGCGGCCTCTTCTAGGGTTTCATCTCCTTGTACAAAACCACCAGGAAGCGACCATTTATTCTTTTGTGGAGAAATACTCCTCTTTAATAGAAGAACATTTAACATTCTCTCTTCCCAGTCAACCCTAAAGCAAACAATATTCACTGCATTTAGAGATACTGGAAATCTCTCACTCACACCCATAACATAATTATAAAGAATCTTATTATTAGTGAAAAATACAAAAAAAAGATATTTTTATTTGTCATAATCACCAAAAACATATATAATATTGGTCAAAATCACTAAAAAGAAGGGCTGCAGTGATGAAAACGCGTACTTCCAATAGACCAGCGTTGTGTTGGTCTATGGTAAATGGATCAACCTGTCTTTGTTATGAGTGTTGGAGTTGTAGAAGAAAAATGAAGTATCACACAATAGAAATGGCTAAAACAAAAGCATATCGTGCAAGAAAGCGTACTAATACATTAATTAGCGAGTATCAATGCAGATTTTGCGGATTATTCCATATAGGTCATGTAGGGAGAAAGTATTAATGAATAATGTAAATAACTGTAAATGTAATGACTTCAATTCGCAAAAAAGAAATCATCATGGTGTTGTTTGTACGTTATGCAACCCCTCTGTTATTGAAACACTTCTTGTACCTAACGAAATTACGTCCTATAGAACGTGGTTATTTGATGTTGAAACTGGTTTAAAAACAAGAGGTGCTGGAAGCTCTCAAAGTTGGAATAAATTTAATTTATCACCACCTCCTACAAATTCAATAAATAATCTTTATGATCACATGAAGCCATGGAGCCAACAAGCAACCTGTTATTACAATAACCATCCTGCGCCAGATCCATACTGTAGTTGTGGTTATTACTCAGTTAAAGAATTTGGTGCTAAGGGACGTCGTTACACCTCCTTTTCTCACGACAGTACTCAAAATTTAATTAATAATTTTTATAGAAATATATATAATTCATTATTGGCTTTGAGTACTGATTCACAAAAAGCTTATGCAGAACTATTTTTTTACAGTCCCGCAATGAAGACTCTTGAATTAAAAGAATTTCCACTTTTAAGCGAAGTGGCATTAAGTGGAAAAATCATTGAATGTGAAAAAGGATATAGGTCACAAAAAGTAGAAGCAAAAAAATTATTTTTATTAATTAACTTTTTTGAACTTAATACAATCTCACAAGAGCTAGGCAAATTTTTAGATAAAGATAATTCAGAAGTTATACATTCAACAATAGTTTGGCTTGATTTTTTGAATAGTTATATAAAAAGCATTTCAAAACTATATGGATGTAGTTTTGAAATGCTAGTTAATGTTGATAAAAATAATCCAATTGATATTAATTTATTTAATCCACCAGATTGGGATAATGGCTATTTGTCTTTTGAAAAAGATTTATATATAAGTGAGAGGCTTAGGGGTATTGCAGACACTGTACTGATATCAAACAAACTTTTAAAAAAGCAACCAAATCCAGATTTGGATGAAATAAGAAAAATCATTCCACTATCAGATTCAGGTCGTATCAGGCGGGTAAAGAACCAAGATGTAACTTTTGGAAATTTATTAAGAAAAAACTTGGAAGACGATTTTTTTTATAATAATGTAGAAGACAACTGTCGTGCATATCAAGAAAAAATATTTGCTTTTCTTAGCCTATATGAATGTATAACTAAATGTAATAATGGATTAACAGCTACTAGTGACAATCCAGACTTATTTGATCTTAACCTCAGATTGTTTCTAAGAAACTATAAAAGAATACAAGGATTAGAACCAAAGAGATGGTTTCCAGAATTGTTCTCATACTTAGAAAATTTTATTGATATAAATAAAAACTTAAATGAAGTATTTGAAATTTAAATAAATACTCAAAAGAAAGGATAAAAAATGGAAATAGGAAAACCAGTAAGAATAATTGAGGCCGTTCCAGTACCAGAACCTGAAACTGCTCCAATCCCAGATAAAGAGAAGGAAAAAGTATAAATATGTCCTATATAAGTTTGTTAGGAGACAGCATTATTGATAATAAAGTCTATGTTCAACCAGGAGAGTTCAGCGTCAAAGAACATCTTGAAGATCAGTCTGGGTATGTTTTTAATCAATTAGCAGTTGATGGACATACAACAAGTGACGTTATAGAGCATCAGCTTGATGAAGTTAACAGCAAACTTACTACACACAATGTACTTTCCATTGGCGGAAATGATCTGTTAGGACATTTAGGATTTCTAAAAAACAACATTGAACTCACTGCTATTGAGATATTAGAACAAGCAGTTGTATTGCTGGCACCAATTAAAAATAGATATCGAACCATTGTCCAAAATCTGTCTCAGCAAAACCCTAATCTTTTGTTGTGCACAGTATACGAAGGCAATTTAGTAGGAGATTCGTTCTACTCAGATGTTGCATTTGCCTCAAAGGCAATGGTTTCGATGTTTAATGACATTGTATTTAGCACTGCTTCTACTTTTAACACAGATGTTTTAGAGTTGAGAAATATTTTTACTTCTCCTGAGGATTATGCAAATCCAATAGAACCTTCTCATATTGGAGGCAAAAAACTATCAAAAGAAATTTTGGAGTGGGTGAATAAATAGTGTCAGATAAACTGTTAGGTTTCGCAATGGCTTGGATATTTTACTGGTCAATATTCGCCGTTGGTCAGCTATCTACAACTATTCAACATATGAATTGGTATGGTGAATATGTGCTTGGTGTTCAAAGTCAAGAAAAACCACTAGTTTTAGATGAAAAACTTAACAATCAAGTTAATAACCCTTTAACTAGCTGGACAGACATTGAACAATTCGATAACAATATATGTTCTGACGAAACGTTTTGGTCTGAAGTAAAAGCAGAAATAGCTCCAGATAGAAAAAATATTATTCTTACCTTTCCCTCCTCTCCAAGGGAAACTGGTATTAAATCAGTTGAGATTGTAGCTAAACCAACAACTCTAAGTTATAGGACGTCAAAAAATGCTTTTCATATGCACTCAATTTTTCAAAAACGTTTAAACATAAGTAAAAAAGAACATGAAATACAGCTAAACCTTTTTAACGGATTGGATACTAAATATACATATTTAGTAACTGACTGGAAATTAGACTTAATTGCGAGCTCAAAAAAGTTAGATGATTGCTATAAGTCTACTTTTTTAAAAATTAACAAATTAAATTATGAAAACATTGAAAATTTATCAGTATTTTACGAAAAAAACACAATAAGTCCTTTTTTTGAAAAAAATTATGATGTTCGAGACATTGGAGAAGATGAGTATTTAAATCAATATTTCCAAAAATTACAACTAAAAGAATTACACAAAACCTTACCTGAACCTCATGAAGCTGCCCTCGCTTTGCTTAATAAAGATGTAAAATATGATTTTGTAAATTTTGAAAAAGAAGATAAATATGTTGATGAATATATTTCTCAAAAACACAGACTACACGGAGAGGTCGTATTAGGTCTTTTTGGTAATGTAAAACAAACTGACCTCACTGCTGTGAATAATATATTACATATACTAAATATTGTTGCCCCACAATTACAGATTTCGTATTCTGACAATGCTGATGATGTGAATTTACCAATACATTTTGCAAACTGTACAAAAAGATTTTCAGAACTAGTTAATGACTGTAAAGGTAAATATGCTGGGTTATTTTACCATTCACATAATCGCTTTGATGAAGCAAAGTTTGGATGGATTTGGGTTGACTCACAGTATGGTAGTTCTACTAGGGAACATATACTTATACATGAATTAGGTCATGCTCTAGGATTAGGTCATAATTTATGTAGATATTCAGTGATGTCTTATGCAGATTACGCACATACAACGCCCTATTTTACAGAAATAGATTTAATGCAATTGAGACTTTTATATGATCAAAAACTTAGAGACAATATGTACAGTTATCAGGTAATCGAGGAGCTTGAACTAAATAAAGAACTTTACTCAGAATATGATTCCAACAAAAAACCCATGTGCAGTCCACAACAAAGTGGATGGAAGGGTTTAGTTGACTTCCAAAAAGGATTAAAAACAGTCGAAGAAATACTAAAAGAAGGAAATTGAAGAGAGTGATTAAATATATTTTTACAACCGTATTAGCTGTATTCATTTTTTTCATGGGGTATGTAAGTGAGTCAATGGTTGAAGCTTATGAAACTAGAGAAAACCAGTATCCACCCTATGGCAAAGAAGTGGTTGATGTCAATGGCACGAAATTTATGAGAGATATCAAAGATGAAAAAAATGAAAACGAGGACCAAGTCTTTGAAGATTTCTTCGTATTAGAAAAGAAGTATCCATCAGGTTGCGATTCGACCTCAAGTCTATCTGAAGAATATTTTT
Organism: uncultured Candidatus Actinomarina sp.; assembly: GCA_902566515.1. GTDB lineage: Bacteria > Actinomycetota > Acidimicrobiia > Actinomarinales > Actinomarinaceae > Actinomarina. The sequence goes on along the minus strand of CACFIX010000006.1, from coordinate 33,233 downwards.
GTTCAAATTTATTTGATAGCCTTGATACAGTTTGGCAAAGCAGTAGTAATATATGCCAAGATGAAACAATTACCTTTACATTCAAAGAGCCAATCTTTCTTGAATTTATTGTTTTTCAGAATCCAGAATCAACAGAGGTGTTTGAACAAGGTATTATTGTCGCAACTTTAGGTATAACTAGCGACAACGAGTCAAAATATTTTGTAAGTAAAGAACTAGAGTACGACAACACATCACAGTGGATAGATATAAATTCAGAAATACTTTACGATTTAACCTTAAAAATTGTAAGAAATTATCCACAAAATATCGACAATCAAAAGTCCAGATGCGCCATACAAGAAGTAATCTTTTATGGTAGAGATCTAAACAAATAAGCTATGGAAGAGCGCAGTTTCGAAGAGCATATGGTAAATCACTATATGACTATTCATATCTTGACAACAGCATTTAGGGAACAAATTGAAGCTACTCAAAATACGAGATGTTTGACTTGTAATAATCATATATTCTCAGATAATCCTACTTTTGCTTTTTGTGTTAGTTGCGCTGATGAGATGGAAGATTTAGCTATGTTGGAGGAGGAGTAAGTGCAGATTTCTAATGACTGGGATGTGGACGAGCCTCTTTGCGGATATGCTTATCGTTGCGTTGTTGATACTTGCGAACACTCTGATGATATATATACATGTGAAATCTGCCTTGAAATACAACCAAGTTCAAAAAAGAAAAGTAAATTACAAATAGTTGCATTAGTATTTCTTTCCCCTCTTTATTTGTTAGGTAGTCTCATGTTTGGAGTTATTGCTATTTTCAAATTTTTGACTGAAGGTGGTTTAGTAGGTTTAATGATTGTAGGCTGGACAATTTCTGGAATTTATTATTTTTTCTTTGTATTTATTCCCTATATTCTTAGTTTTTTATTATAAATTTTTGTCTTATATCAAAAATATAATAAAGTTAAATTAAGCATCAGGAGTGAATAAGAAATTATTCTGCCAACCTGCTTTGAGGAAAGTAAGGTGGAGTAGGATGTGGTCTTAATGACAATTAAGTTCCTCATCAAAACGAGCTGATGTGGCTCGTTTTTTTATTTACTTCTGAATAATGTAAAGGAGTAAAAATATGTCAGAAATATCAGTAAACGATACATTTTTCAATGGTGTCCATCATTACCTAGATATAAATTTAGATAAGAATCCAATAAATTTCACAACTGCTTCAGGAGGTGGAAATGGAGGTGGCGGTGTAAGTATTTGGATGAATGGAGTATTTCTTACGGAACTAGATAGCTACAATCAAAAAGGAGTTGTACAAATTAATGCTAGAGTTATTAACGCTTGGACGTCTGAGGTAAATAGAGCTGAAGCTGTATTTGTGAAACATAATGAACGCACGCTTAAATTTAAAAATTTATTTAAAAATTTAAACCAACTTAAAGATTCACCGCAGCAAGAACTATATAAAAAAATAACTTTCTTTTTCCCTATGAAAAATTTAGTTGATAAAAGATTTGATAATTTTAAAGTTATAAAACCTAACTTTATTGAAATAGAATATGAACACAATACAGAAACTATTATCTGTAAAGATTGGGGTGTAGATAATGTATAGAGGTTTCACATCATCTAGAGTTTATTAAAGCAATTTGTAAACAATCTCAAATGTGGGAGTTAGATAACCCAAAAGTTGTTGCGCTAATCAACAATATTATTAAATGTGTTGAAACTGAAGAAGAAATTTCTGAGGATCAAAAATTAACATTTATAAATATTGTTTTATCAAATTTGATTATTTTTGGAAAATATAAAATTTAGTAGAATGCTTGCTTTATAAACGACTTTGTATTATTGTTTTTAGTCCAGTCCCAAACAACCAACCACCCAGGAGGTATTTCTATGCCTATTGGTTTTGTAAGGTCTGAAGAGGAAGAAGATACTTGGATAGTAATGCTAGTCAAGCACATTCTTCACTGTAAAGATATAAACTGCGCTCGATGTGCAGATGCAGCGTTGTATCAATACTGGACCTACATTGACTAATACATTTGGAGGGCTGACTAACAAGTCAGCTCTTCAAATAAATCAGGAAGAAAATAGTAAAAGTTAAAAAATAAATTTCTCATAAAACCATATAATTGTTTTAATAAAAATATGAACGTAAAAACACTAAATGTAAAGATAGATGAATTTGTTTCATACACAATGAGTTTCTTGAACAATATTCAAGTCTTTCATTGGCAGACACAATCCTATGCAGAACATGAGGCATTAGGCGAATATTACGAAAGCCTCACAGAATTAAATGATAAATTAGTTGAGTCATGGCAGGGCAATCAAAACACCAGACTCAAATTTAGCGAAGGCCCTTATTCTTTAGAAAATTATTTCTCTAAAGAAGAGACCAAAAATAGAATCAATGAATTCAAAAATCAAGTAACACAGTTATCCGGATTTGTATCAGAACTAAATGAATCAAACTCATTTGATGATATTGAAAATATCTTAGAAGAGATCTCTGAAGTTAACAGCAGAACACTGTACCTGCTAAGCTTGAGCTAATGTTTAAGAAATTTTTAGCACTAGAAAAAAGACTATTTTCTGCACCATACAGATGGCTCGTAAAAAAAGGTATTGTCACGATACTTGTTACTTCAAAAAAAATATACAGGACAGCTGAAGATTTTTATGAAAGCAGATACGACGAACCTTTTGATGAGAGTCCCAACGTTTCCTAGCTTACTGATTCTTACAGATTTATTGGGTGAGTAAGAGGAAACCACAAAACAAAGGTATTAGAAGTATAAATGCACCTATCAATATTCTTGTAGCGTTCATAACTACTTAATTTTAGTCCAAATTATTTTATTTAATAAAAAAATGATCCATCAGGGAATTTTTTTAAGATATATCGCGTAAATAAAAAGAGATTTATCTCACCAACTAATAGAACAATTGAAATTGGATGAATTCCTTCTTGCACAAAACTAATAACCCTAGCAATCATTACAAATCCTATAGTCACAAAAATAATTCTTATCCAGAAATTATCTTTTGTTCTAAACCAAAGAAGTGGGGCGACACCTAATAGAATCCAAAGACCTCCAATATCTGCTTTTATTTGATTTAATGCATAGTTTTCAGAGACAGTGATGCCAACAAAGTCAAAGAACTGATTATTAAATACGAGCAATGCAACTGCAACAGTAAATCCTAATACTGAAATATTAATTACACCAAGGCGTATAAATACCTTCATATTTTACTGCTCAGATGTATCGTGCTGAATTTCGCCAGTTATTTCGGTAATTTTATCTGCTGTACCACCAGATCTCTCCGCATGTTCTCTAATGAGATCTTCTGAGTCAGCTTCATAAATACAGAAAATACCATCCATGTTGGCAAAACTGCGCACCTGTCTGATATTTTTTCCTTCACTTCGCATCTCTACCAAAACAGACTCTGAGTTTTGAACTCCCTTTTCAAGCTCCTCTGGTGGAGTACTTCCCAAACCAGGAGCAATTCGCTCTATATGAAATAATGGCATACTTTATCCTTTCTATTAGTTCCAGTATAAGTTATTTTTGAAGGGCTTCTGCTGCTTTAGCTCTACCTTCAATAATTTTATCTAAATCAAACTCAAGTCCATACTGCTCCGCAATATCGATGTATTGTTTTTCGATACTAGGATTGACAGACGCTTGAGCTGCCATCAATGCGGTACCAACTTTTGGACCATTATTATTTTCATCTCCAAAACATTTAATGTTTTTATCTGCACCCGCAGCAAGAAGTGTTTCAATAATCTCGATCTGCCCCCATACAGTAGCAACACAAAGAGCTGTAAAACCCTGAATGTTTTGAGAATCAAGATTGACACTTTCCTGTTGAGATAAAAGTTCAACTATCTCGTTTTGCCCATAAATTGTTGCAAAAATTAAAGGTGTGTCACTGTTAAGCTCAGCTCTCTCATTGAGATTACTACCGCCTTCAATGTGTAAGTTTATTTCATCAACATTACCCGTTTTAGCCGCCTCAAAAATATCAATACTTGCCTCCGGACCACTTGAGCAGAATGAAAATAAAACAAATACTGTAAAAATCGAAATTATTTTTTTCATTTTTACAAACTAAATTGCACGTCTAGACCAAGAAACATAGATTCTGAGATGACATCTTTGTCTGCTTCATCTGTGCTAACTCCAGTTTTTTCTTCAAAAAGAGAGTTTATTTCTGACTCCATCGTTTTTGCATCATCTGAATTAACAAATCCTTCTCTTGCTTCCTGTGATGGCCATTTATTGACAATAATGTAAGTAACTCCATCATCTGTCTCATCATATGCCCAGTAATTCACAGCTCCAGATTCAGTAAAAGCTGACGTATCTGCTTCTGTCCAAGAATCTTTCCATGCCTGCATAAATTCTTCATTGTGTTCTGGAAATTTCCTAACAACAACGCTTATTGATTCCATAATTTACCTCCTTTTTTTAGAATATCAAAACCCTTAAAACCTTGCATATTTAGTTGTTAAACCTTTGTTAACGAAAATTTAACACTCATAATTACTGATAAATATGAAAACACTGTAATTTATAACACTATGAAAGACAAAATAAATAAATTTTTGGAAGTCGAAGACCGAGTATTTCGAGCACCTTATAACTATCTAAAGGAAAAAGGGATTATTGATAAGGTAAAAGAAATCAGAACAAGATTTGTTGAAATTTATGCCAAGGATGAAGAAATCCCATATGGTGGAAATCAAATGTTCTTTGGTGACGACTAATTAATTTTATAACTATTTTTTAGGTGTAGTTTTTCCGTTTGACTCATAAATTTCTGAATACCAACAACCTGGAGCTACCATATTCGACTCATCATAAAAATTACTATTTCCACTCCAGGACTCATAAGAAGCCATAATTTGATTCACGGAATTTTGAATTGAATCTTTGACACTTGGGTGGAGATAATTAGTAGGGCAAAAATTATTAAAATCCTGCTGTTGGTTTCCTACTCTTACATATTTTCCAATTGAAATTTCAGTTCGACCAAATACACTTCCACCTTCTCCATCTTCATAGTTACCTACATACCCTATAACATCACCAGCTTGAACCTGCATTCCACTGTAAATCTCCTCTCCATTTACAGTAAGAGGATTTTGGCAAACCGCTCTACTCGTCCTATCACAACTTAGGCTCACTACATGGTCTATGACGACCGCCCAGTCACTGTTTCTTGCTGGTTTTATCATCAACTCCCAATCGTCCTGAACATAGCTTGATGTAGGTTGGAATTGGAAAAAGTCAATTACTCCATTAATAGGAATATGAACAAGTGTATCTCTAGGAACTTTGTATTCAAAAGTTGGATTATCATATTCGCCAGGTGTTCCTGCTGAGTGGACTCTTCCAAATTCATCAAAGAATACTAGTTGTAGTTCTGACTTAAACTCAAAATCACCAGAGACACCTGTAGAAGGTTCGTATGGTCCCCAATTTGTAATTAAGAGATTATACAAAAAAGGAGGGTCATCACTAGCCGGTGATCCACCACTTCCCATTCCGCCACTTCCTTGGTTTGCTTGGTCAAAACCTTGACATTGTGGATGATCAGGATTTTCTTCACAAAATTTTGCAGCGTCAAAACCTTGACATTGTGGATTATCAGGATTTTCTTCACAAAATTTTACTGGGTCAACATTTACTGTATTAGTCGTAGTCGTAGTTTCTTGTTGAGTCGTAGTTGTAGTATCTTGTTGAGTCGTAGTTGTAGTATCTTGTTGAGTCGTAGTTGTAGTTTCTTGTTGAGTCGTAGTTGTAGTATCTTGTTGAGTCGTAGTTGGCGAACTACTAGTACCTCCACAAATAATGAAGGTTAAGGCAAAAATTAGCGTTTTACCCTTCATAATTACAACCTAATGAAAATTTTTTAATAATTCAATCAAATTTGAAAAAAGGACAATTCAGACAATTTTATCGACGCAATACGGACAGTACTCGTTAATCCTAAAATCTGGAGAAGCTTTCTCTTCTGCTGAAAGTGGCTCTCTACATATATAACAGTAAATATATTCTGTTTCGTTGAGGTCTGTGTCTAATGCAACACGTTCATCAAAAACAAAACAGTCGCCGTTCCAGTATTTTCCATCTGTCTTATTGAAGTAGTCAAGTACTCCACCCTCAAGTTGTTTTACATCAGAAAATCCAGCTTTGAGCATAATTGCAGATGCTTTCTCACATCTAATTCCACCAGTACAGTACATAACAATTTGTTTATCTTTATACTCTTCTGGTAGTTGTTCTATTGCATCTGGAAAATCTCTAAATGTATCAAGTTGAAGGTCAACAGCATTTTCAAAAAGACCCACACGAGTTTCATATTCATTACGAGTATCCAAGACAATAACATCTTCGTTGTTTTCATACATTGCATAAAGTTCTTGTGGAGTGACATAATCTCCAGTTAACTCTCTTGGATTAATATCATCTCTTCCTAATGAGATGATTTCTTTTTTTTGACGAACCTTCATTCTTCTAAAAGGTTGAGTCTCACTATAAGTTTTCTTTAGAGGAATATCTAAAAATCTTTTATCTTGTTCCATGAAATACAGATATTGTTGAACAGCTTCTTTACTACCAGCTAAAGAGAAGTTTATGCCATTTGGACTTAGATATACTGAGCCTTTTAGATCCAAATCATCGCAAATTGATTGAAACTCAGGAACCAAAACTTCAATATCGTTTAATGGTTCAAATTTATATCCTGCAATATTAAGCACATCTAAATCATTCACAGACATATTGTAAATCCCAATTCTTAGTTTATGAGACCTCTTTCTTGAAAAAATTCTATAGTATCGTTTATTGTTTCATCCACAGGCCTTGGTATGTGCCCAAGTGTTTCTTTTGCAAGGTTGCATGGAATAAGTTTATTTTGGACTTTTACTGTGTGAATTGAATCAAGAGTAGCACTTCTAGGCTTGTTGAAAAAAACTGCCTGTAGATAAGATGAAGGAAGGGATAAATAAACAAAGAAAAAAGGGAGCGTACCTTTTATCAATTGTTTATTTAATTTTTCAGACATTACTTTGCCGATTCCAACAAAATCAATATAATTTCCTCCGACAATATAATTTTGTTTAGGCTCGCCCTTCTCAATACACTTTATTGCAGTTGCACAAAGGTCACGAACATCAACATAGTCATAACCAATGTTTACCGTATAAGATCTTTTTCCATTAGCAATATTTATGAACTCTTGGCCAAACAAACTTGGTTTAAAATCATTTGGTCCAAATATTCCAGAAGGATGAATAATTGAGGCATTGAGACCTTTTTCACAATAATCATAGACAATTCTTTGTGCATCAGCTTTTGATAAATCGTATGGAACAGCATTGGGATCTGTAACAAGGGGCCTGTCTTCTAAAAGCGCTTCATCCAACGGCTCTCTCACAAATGCATCAACAGACGAAAAATGTATTAATTTTTTAACACCATGCTTTAAAGATAATTCACAGACATTTTTTGTTCCTGCTACATTCACAGATCGAATTATGTCTTTATCCTTACGCACCAAGCTAATTAGTGCAGCTGTATGAAATACAACATCTACATCCTCAAATGCTTTATCAATTGATTCAATATCTGTAATGTTTCCTTTGATTAGTTCTACATCGTACCCTTCAAATGCTCTATGGTCCCCATCAAAATCTATACATCTAACTTTAAAATCTTGTTTCGTTAGCTCTCTTACTAAATTTGCCCCGACATGACCCGAACCCCCGGTTATTAATGCAATGTTCATAGAGTTAATTAAATTTTTATACCAATATATTTTTTTAAAAATTCGCCAATTTGATTAAAAGCCTGAATTGTTTCAGGCATTCTTACATCAATGTGAAATACATGGTACATACCTTCCCATTCGTAGTATTCATGTTCACACCCATCAATTTCTAATTTATCCCTTAACCTTGTAGAGTCTGAAAGCAAACATTCTTCAGTGCCAACTTGAATCATAATTGGTGGACAATCTTCATAGTTACCAACATATGGAACAACATAGGGGTTATTTTCGTCCATATCTTCATCATTAAGATAAAAATTATAAAGCTTATCACCACTGTCCCAGATTTTTTTAAACATTGGGCCAAGCAGTACGTCTCTTTCAGCCATTTCATATGTATAAGTATCACCGGATCCATTTGGATCGGTCCAAGGTGACAAGAGGGCTAAACAAGAGGGTAAAGGCTTGTTTGTTTCTTTAAGCTTCAATAGTGTAATGAGTGCTAAATGACCTCCAGCAGAATCACCAGCAATAGCAATTTGTTCAGGCGAATAACCTAAATTATTAATTAAAAAGTCATAACAACTAACACCATCCTCTAATTGTGCTGGAAACTTATTCTCAGGACCTAACCTATAGTCGGGTACATAAACTGTTGTTTTTGTTATGTCTGCAAGATAACTAACTAGTGAATAATGAGACTCTGGACTTCCCAATGCATAGCCTCCACCATGGAAGTAGAGAAGTATTCTCTCAGGATTTGAGTTAGGAGTTGAGACTTTAAATGTTCTTATGTCACCAAAAAAAATCTCTTCTTTTACTGTATCTTTAATTTTAGGGTTAATTGTTCCAGCAAGATTATTAAACCATCTTGCAAAACCTAATCTGCCCCTTGTCATTTCATTTGGGGTTCTATAAAGAAAACTAAAAAAAGAAGCAATTCTTTTGTATGTCTTAATACTTTTTTGTGCTTCTTTACTAATCATTTTTTAAAATTTTATTGCTCTATCCTTAAGCTTAATTTTTAAAAATAACATATTCAAAAATATAATCTTTTATTATTTATTACATGGGGAAATTACTAGTACATATTATTACAGGAGTAGAAAACCCCAGTCGTTCAGTATTAGGATTTTTAGTAGCCAAATCTGCAATAGAAGATGGAAATGAAGTGACGATATTTTGTGCTGGGGATGGAGTAACTTCACTACATGACATAACTACAAAAGAAATGCAGGGCGTTGGACTTGGAACGTTATCTGACCATTTAGAAGAATTGAAACAAAAAGGTGCAAGCCTTTATGCTTCTGGTAAGTCCGCACAGGCAAGGGGAATAACTATAGAACAATTAGAATCTTTAGGCTTTATTCCTGCTACCCCAAATAAACTTGTTGAACTAACTTTTGAAGCGGACAGAGTATTAATTTACTAACAAGATTAGTTCTTTAAAAAATAAGATAACTTACCTAGTAATTAAATAGAACTATCATCTCTATTTGAAAGTCAATATGAGCAAAAAAGTATATCTTCTATGGTTTGGACAAACAGTTTCTTGGACTGGCTCTGCTATGTCTTTTTTTGCAATAGGAGTTTGGATCTACGAGACAACAGGTAAAGCAAGCGCTCTTTCAACAATTCTATTTATTGTTGCAATAGTCGGGGTAGTAACTGGACCATTTGGAGGGGTACTGGCTGACAGATTTCCAAGAAAAAAATTAATAATTATTTTTGATTTAACAATCGCAGTATTGATGTGTTTAATTGGTTATTTTGCATTAAATGATATGTTGACACTAACTCTTTTAATACCCTTTGCCCTAGCGTTTGGTATTTTTGAAATTGCTCACTGGACTACTTGGAGTGCTTTTTTGGGTGACGTCGTCAAAAAAAATGAAGTAACAAAAGTCTCAGCATTATTTGAAAGTGCCGAAGCGATATCAGTTCTTATTGGCCCTATTGGCGGAGCTTTTATTTATTCATTTTTTGGATTAACAGGTGTAATACTTGTAGATATAGTTACCTGTTTTTTTGGAATTGCAACCATTACCTTTTTTAAAAGCAGCAAAACTGATGTAAAAAGTGATTTAAGTATTAAAAATGTTTATTTTGATTTAATTGAAGCATACAACTGGCTGAAGAAACAGAAAGGCCTACTTTCTTTAGTACTTATTCTGGGTATTTGTAACTTTCTCTGGGGATTTACTCAGGTTTTACTCCCTCCTATGATACTTAGTTTCACAGACGCAAGAGGCCTAGGCATTGTTGAATCAAGCATTGGTCTAGCTTTTCTACTAGGTTCGATAATTTCCCTACGATTCGCAGACAAGCTTCAAGGAAATTTAAAGGTAGCGATTTATATGGGTCTTTTAGGTGGAATAAGCTTAATCTTAGGTTCTCTTAGACCAAGCATAATTCTTCTATGCATACATGGGATTATTAACGGTGTTAGTGGGACAGTCCAATATACGGTTTCTTCAGGCGCGTGGCTAGCTATAACTACTGAAGATATCAGAGGAAGAGCTTTAGCATTAAGAGGTACCATTGCCCAGATGCTAAGACCACTAGGTGTTATTATTGCAGGTCCTCTGGGAGATTATTTAGAGTTTGATTTTTATCCAAAAAATATTGAATTACTCTCTCCGTTTGTTGGTTTAGGTCACGGAAGAGGCTATGCTTTTCTATTTTTTATTGTAGGAATATTGTATGTAGGAATATGGATTTTAAATTTCAATAACAAAAATTTAAGAAATCTCTCAAGGCAGGTAAAAGAGATAACAAATAATTAGCATAAGTACATGGAACACATTATTAAGACAGAAAATCATCCAATTAGAGTAAGAAAATTTCTTGGGCCATTTGGAAGATTCGTTTTAAAAGTTATTAATTGGGATGTAATCGGATATCTTCCTGATAAAAAAAGAATCATAATTGCTTCGGCTCCTCACTCATCTACCTTCGATGCTATATATGCCTATTTTGTTTGTTTGGCAACAGATTTAAAATTTCATTTTCTTGGTTCCGTCTCAATGTTCACTCGAATTGTCGTACCACTACCATTTAAAAAAAATCCAGATAAGTTAGGTATCCCACATCCTTTTGGAAAATTTCAAAATAGAGTCCTTCATGAATTTGGCGGAATTCCGGTTTGGCGGGCTAAATCAATCGGAGTCACTAAACAAGTAATTGAACAGCTTGAGTCAAAAGAGAAGTTTATCCTCTATCTCACAGTTGAGGGAGAGATGAAAACCAATCAGACAATTAAAAGTGGTTTTCACTATATTGGAAAAGCCTTGAATGCTACCGTGGTACCTACAAAGATTGATTATGAGAATAGAAGATTTGAATTGATGGAAGCAATGCCTTTAACTAATTCTGTAGAGCAAGATAAAAAAGCTTTGATGGAAAGGTATCATTTGGTTAAAGGTAAGAATAAAGTATTTTATAAACCAGGAACAACATAAAATGTTGGTAATTTTTTTAACGATTATTGGATCTATAACACTTCTGTACTTATTTCCTAACATTACAATGCTATTTTCGATTGTCATTGTAATATTTTGTGTGAGGTGGCTGTTGTACAACAATAGGTATTATGAATGAAAAGACACCTGTGTTTGTTATTGATATTTTTTATGTGTGGCGGAACATCATCGACACCAGAAGAATCTTTACGACCAACCATAAATGAAAATCAAAATACGACACCTGAAGTTAATCAAGAGGAATCTATACCACCTATACCATCGATTAATTTTGATATTATTGATATCTATAATTCAAAACTTGTTTATGAATTATGTAGTGATGCTCAAGATATAGACTCAACATCAGAAGAATGTCTTCGTCAATATAGAGATAATTTAGAATTCGTTTTTAGCTATGCCAATGAACTTGAACAATATATGAATGATTTAAACAGTTACTTTCAGAATCATCCAGAAGCTTTCACAGAAGATTACAGAGATCTATTCACATTCATAAACAATGAGTATGCAAATGTACCACAGATGTATGGAACCGTTGGAATGAAATACCAAGAGAGATTTGGCGATACTGGCCAATCTAGTTCTACATCAAGAACAACAATCCCATCTTCTGTGAACTATCTTGATTATAGAGATGTAAAAGTTTTTAAAGCATCAACTATCTCAGATCAACACATTGATATTCTCACAAAATATATTGAATATACAGAACAGCTTTTGTTTATAGATATACGTGTAAAAAGAGAAAACTTATATCCAATACTGGTTGTACAACTTGATTCTGAAAATTATGCATCAGCAATTGCTTTAGAAGAAGAATATTGCCAGTATTTAGATCAAAAATATCCAGCAACATTTAATAACACCCGTTGCAACCCTGAGTATCAAGATAAGAAAGCCGATGGAAGTATCGGATTGTTTACAGATGGTGGAAGAGTCTCAGGTTCATCTATAAGCGGTACACCAAGCAACAGAGAATGTTGTTACCTTTTTATTAGCGGATCATTTGATCTATCTTGGGACAGTAGATCACAAGCCTATGTAACTATTCATGAAATGTATCATATCTTCCAGATTTCGAACGTTGTAGATTTTGACTATGAGTTGCAACAAAAAATTACTGGAAAGAGAATAGGAGATGACAACAGGGACAAACCGTTCTGGATGGAGGGATATGCCACATATTTTTCACATCTTTATTACTCACGTGACATAAATGATTTCTCTCATTTGGAAAATGAAATGTATGGTGGATTGTTCAGTTGTTATTGTGGAGATAATCAACCAACAATAAAAAAACGATATTTAGATGGACCTGAATTATATAACGTTACATGGGAAAGTGATTGGGCTGTAGGTTATCAAGTTGGTGCATGGTTTATAGCTTACTTAACAAATATTCATGGAGAACAAACAATGTATGACTTTTGGATCAATTCACAGTCAGGTATTTTATTTCCTGAAAATTTCCAAAATACATTTGGAAAGGACTATATTTCATATGAAAAAGAATTTAGAAATTTTATTATGAATAGTTCTGAAGATGAGCTTATGTCAATACTTCCTAATGAATAAAAAATTATCGCTGAGCTGCATCACCCCCACCTTTTCCACTAGCAGTTGCGATAATAAATTTAAAGTAATCAATTAAAGATAAATTTTGTATCATCTTTGCATCAGTCTCAGCAAGAAGCTCGGGGGTAGAAGTGTCAAGACCACTAACCTGTGAAAGCCCAGTGATACCTGGGCGTACTCTATAAACGTCGTGTTTTTTTCTTGCGTCCCGTAATTTTTCTTGGCTAAACAAAGCTGGACGAGGACCAACTAAACTCATGTTACCTTTTAATACATTCCAAAGTTGTGGAAGTTCATCTAGGTGTGATTTACGCAAGAATGAACCAATAGGTGTTATCGCTGATTTATCGACCAAGTGGCTTGCAACTGATGCCGTATCAAACTGCATCGTACGAAATTTTATTAGAGTAAAAGGCTCTTCAAACCTACCAATTCTTTCTTGGCGAAACAATGGTGAGCCAGTGTCAATATAAGTAATCACAAATAAAATTAAAAGAACAGGAGATAGTACCAACAATCCAAAAAAAGAAAATAAAAAGTCGAATATTCTTATCATTATCCAAGCATAACAACGATGCAATCAGTTAACGAAATTTATCAAAAAAACCTTTTCGCCACGCATATCCAGCTACAACAGTTAATAAAATTCCTGAGAAAAAAGGAGGTATTCTCGATAAAAGTAATACAAAAGCTATAAGAACTAAAGCATAATCAACATATGTCCAAAACTTGCTTGTCATTTTTGGAATTAAATTAAAGTACCTAAGTATTGAAACTATAACAATTCCAGTTAATAAATAATACATTTATTTAATTGTAGGTATTAATAAACTAAATAAAAAATGTCAAAAACAGCAATAATCACAGGTGGCAACAAAGGCATAGGTCTAGCAGTTGCAAAAGACTTAATTTCTAAAAACTACAAAGTCATAATTGGCTGTAGAGATACTGTAAAAGGAAAGATGGCTGAGGAGTATCTCGGCAACAATGCGCACTTTTTAGAATTAGATTTATCAAAACCAGCAAGTATCTTACAATTTGTAAAACAAATTAATAATAACTTCTCAGAGATTGACGTTTTATACAATAATGCGGGTTTAATTTATAGAGATTTTGAACTTACTGAAGAAGGTTATGAGTCAATGATTGCAGTTAATTATTTTGGTGCTTATAGATTAGCTTTGATGCTTTTAGAAAACCTGCACAGAAGCTCAGGACGAATTGTTCAAGTAACTAGCCTTTCAATGTATCTTGCAAGAGAATTTCATCTGGACCTTCTTCATTCAAAAACTGGATTCTCTCCAAGCAGTAGATACAACCTTACAAATTTATTTAGATCTATATTTGCACTTGAGTTAGAGAATAAACTTAAAAAAACTTCAATCTCGGTTGCTGTTGCTCATCCAGGGGTTACAAAATCAAGACAATCAAGACCTTATGAAGTCAAAAAAATCAAGAAATCTTTTTACACTTATTTTTCTACAAATATTCAAACAGGTATAGCCCCTATTATTCAGGCAATTGAAGAAGACAATGTTTCCGCGGAAGGCGTTTATGCCCCAAAACTCTTTGGCTTCTATGGTCAACCAGCAACCATGCAACATAATAAATTTGTTTATAACGAGGAGATTAGAAATAAACTCTGGACTTTTACGGCGAATGAACTTAATTTAGATTTATGATAATAATTCAAACCACAGTAGATGATGATAAAAAAGCCAAAGAATTAATTAAATTGTTTGTTGAAACAAACAAAATTGCATGTGGCACTTTTCATGAAATCCAATCTTCTTATAAATGGAAAGAAAAACTAGTAGAAGAGCAGGAATTTGAAATATCTATGTACACAAAAGAATCTCTTATGCGAGAAGTTGTAGATAACATAGCGCAAAGACATCCATACGAACTTCCAAAAATTACAGTTTTAGAACCCGTCTATACACTTCCTGAATATGATGATTGGGTAAAAAAACAAACCTCTTAACCTTGTTGTTGAACATAACCAAAAATACTATATTCGTCTAAATTTATACTTCTCTCATTATTTTTGTCTAAAGCTGCAACAATTTGGGCTCTATGTTCTGTGGCGTGAAAAATCATCATAGACAATATAAATGAGATTTTGTTCGATCTCATACCTTTTGATGTCTCATATTCAATCTCTTTATCATCTTTATAAGCTTGTTCTATTAAATCTTTATCAATATTCTCAAGAGCCGCAAGTAAGTCATCAATTAAATCAGGGCTGTCCATATCAAATTCAATCTTAGAAAAGGGTTTTTCTTGTAATCTTTGACTATATAAGTATGAAGCGCCAACAATATGTACCATTATTGTTTTAACTGTCCATTCTTCATCAACAACATAGTAATCAAGTACCTCTGGACCAAGTTTTTTCACTTCTTTAAAAATCTCTTGGTTTGCCCAAGCCATATGCTTTGCTAAAAGTTCAACAGATATCATTCTTTCTCCAATTCTTCTACTCTTTTCTTTAATTCCCTTATTTCTACAAAAAGTACTTCAATAGCATCTACATTTTTTGCAGAGCGGATATACCTATCGTTTTGCCACTTCAATCCCCATTTAGTTAAACCAATACTAAAAACAGCAATAGGCATTACTACAAATAATCCAGCAGGTTCACCACTAAAAGCCACAGCTAATAACATGACACCAAATAAAAGGTACATAAAAGACATAACAACTTTTTCTATGGTTCTTGTGGTTTTTCTTTCGGTACTTTCTGTTGAACTCATACTTAAACAATACAGTATGATTTAAAATAGTTCTATGAAGATACTTGTTGTATGTACTGGCAATTCATGTCGTTCTCAAATAGCAGAAGGTTTAATAAAGAATAAATTTCCAGATTTCGAAGTTTTTTCGGCAGGAACACATCCCGAATCAAATGTTAATCCTTACGCTGTAAGAGTTATGCAAGAAAAAGGAATCGATATAAGTAGTCATTATCCGAAATTAGTAGATGACTTCCTTGATTCTGAATTTGATTATGCTTTAACTGTTTGTGATTCAGCAAACGAACTATGTCCAGTTTTTCCTAATGCAAAAAATAGAATACATAAATCTTTTGTTGACCCAAAAAGAGATCATTATGACTCAGAAGAACATGCCCTAAAAATTTATACGCAAACAGTTCAAGAAATATCAGACTGGATAGCGACTATTACTTTTTAGTCTCTTGTCTATAAAAGTTGAAAAAGCTTAATGTCGCAAGTGCACACAAAAGATGCCATACCATATGAGCTTGAAGCCATGAATCAGGGTTACACCATGGATGATCAGGAACGCCAGTTCCCCATATTAATACAGCACCAAAAAACGAGGCAAATCCAATAAATAACCACGGAGTATATATTCTTTTAATGTTGGGTTTTATATTAGGCAATAATGCTGGTACAAAATACAGGAGCATCTCCCAATTGTTTTGAAAATCAAGCAAAGACTCCACAACAGGGCTACCAAAAAGCTGCTGAATTAACAAGACAGTTAAGCCTGACATTATTCTTCCAAATAGATTTGGAAACTTAACTAATACTTCAGTTGCTATCCAAAGCCCTATGCTTAATTCAAATAAATTTACTCCTATTCCAAGTCCAGAATCTAAATACCAATAGCTGTATGCATAGTAAGTAAGCAATATTGTATATGATGAAAAATAAACCCTATTTGAGAAATGAGTTAATTTTTTTAAATTGTATATCCAGAGAAGCAAAATGTAAGCAATCATAGAAACATTATCTAACCACGCACCAAATTCTGTGTGAGTTCCATGCATTGCCATAGAGCCTGGACCTAAAAATGTAGATGCTGCAGCATATAGCAAAGCAATTTTGTAAGAACCAAACATAGGTGACTTGTTGTTGGTCGCATCATCTGACAACTTGTAAAACATATAAAGGCCGACTACTACAAAACCAAGATTACCAAGTGTGTTAGATGGTTCTCTAAAAAAACCTCCGCTTACTCTTTCACACCATCTAGAAATTTCTCCAATAGCTTGTTCATTTTTTGCTGCAGTTCCCCAACCATTTGCACCAAAGATAATAAAGAGTAAAGCAGTTAAAAATACTGAATATATTGCATAAGAAAAATAATTGGAGTTTAAATTATTTTTTTGCAGCATTTAAGGCTGTGTCCATATCTTCAATTAAGTCTTCAATGTTTTCAAGCCCTGTGGAAATTCTGATCAGATCTATTGGAGCACTAGCTTCTGTTTCTTGAGCGTTATCGTGAGTCATCAGATATGGAAGCTCAATCAATGTTTCAACTCCTCCAAGGCTCACTGCTAACTTATAAAGCTCAAGAGATTTCCAAAATTTCTCTTGATTAATATTCTCCTCGAGATAAAAACTAAGCATACCCCCAAAATAATCCATTTGTTTTACAGCAATTTCATGATTTTCGAATTCTTTAAGGCCTGGGTATCTTACTTCTCTGATGTGTTCTGAGTTTTCTAAATATTCTGCTAATTTATGAGCATTTTCGGAATGTAATTTAATTCTAGGACCAAGTGAGTAAAGTCCCCTCTGGACAAGATAAGAATCAAAAGGAGACATTATCGCTCCGCCTTGTCTTTGATATAGCATTAAAGTCTCATGAAGTTCAGGATCTTTGCAAACCACAGCACCACCTAGTGTGTCGCTGTGCCCACCAATATACTTTGTTGTAGAGTGCATTATGATATCTACACCGTGTTCAAAAGGTCTTGTTATAAATGGTGTTGAGAATGTGCCGTCAGCAACTAGAAGTGTTGGGTAGTTATGAACAACTTCAGATATTTTTTGTAAATCATATAAGTTCATAGACGGGTTTGAAGGAGATTCAATCCATGCCAGTTTTGTTTTCTCATTAAGTAGACTGTCTAGCTTTTCTGTATCTGAAAAATCACAAAAATTAACCTCTACATCGCGTTCTCTAATAATTTTTGAAAAATAATTGGTTGTTCCTCCATAGACATCTTTTGTTATTATCACATTGTCACCTGGTTTTGCTAGTTCCGCTATCAAGCTAATGGCAGACATGCCTGAAGCCATAGCAAATGCATGCTGTTCTTCGTAATTTTCAATACCTTCTAGGGAAGCGAGAGTTCGTTCAAACAACTCTCTAGTTGGATTATTTACTCTCCCGTAAAAATATTCTGACTCACCCGGCACGTCATTTATATATGTAGTGGATAAATGAAGAGGAGGCATGACGTCGCCTGAGATAGGTTCGAATCTTTTATTTGCATGAAGTGCTTTAGTATTCATGCCGTATTTTTTAGATTTCCCCATATATGAATATTAGGGTGAACATACGTATTAAACACTAAAAAAGTTTAGATTTTTACTTCTATTTCCTTGTAGCCACGTATTCCAAATGCACCAGTTCTCTCAGGTTGGTTTTCTAACAAAATAGAATTTGAAAATAGATTGTGAAAAGAAACTTCTAGTTCCAATCTTGCTAAATGTGCACCTAAACAAAAATGTACTCCACCTCCAAAACTAGTATGACTAAGATTTGATCTTTCAAAGTTTATTTGGTCTGGCTCCATAAAACTATCTGCATCTCTATTTGCAGACCCTAATAATATGGCCACCTTAGAGTGTTTTTTTACTTCTACACCTCCAACATAATCATCATCTAAAACCCACCTCTGGAAGAACTGAAGGGGACTATCAAACCTTATAAGTTCTTCGATAATGTTTTTAATATTGTATGTTTTATCAAGATTTAAGGTATCAATGTTATTATTTGCAAGCGTCACAATAGAGTTTCCAATAGTATTTACTGTTGCCTCATGACCAGCATTGAGCAACAAAATAACTGTGCAGATTATCTGATTCTTAGTTAATTTCTGATTATTTTCAGTTACATGAGCAAGTCTTGTAATCATATCATCTCCAGGAGTGCTCACTTTCTGGCCTATAAGTGACAATGTATATTCATAGAATTCTTTAGCTGCATTTTCTGCAGCAGCAGAGTCCTCTTCACTTACTTTTAAGTCATACATTTTTACAATTTTGTTAGACCAATCTAAAAATTTTTCATACATATCTTCTGGAACACCTAGCAATTTACCAATTACAGAAATTGAATACGGCTGTGCATAATCTTTAAGAAGATCAAATTCTTCACCTCTTAAACTTTCCAATAAACTTGAGGATTTATTTTCCATAAAAGGCCTTAGTTCCTGTACCTGTCTATTTGAAAAAGCTTTTGCAACAAGATTTCTTAAATCACCATGCAACTGACCTTCTAGGTTAAGTAGAGAGAATTCTTCAGTTTTCCAAAAGTATTCATATTCCTTAGGATCGATAATTGAAGACTTCGAACCTTCTAAATCATTAGGTGGACTAGATGAAAAGTTCTTACTTGTTTGAATATTTTTAACACCATCAAATCTTGTTACAAGTTGTAAATCAGTTGTTTTATCTAGTACTACCGGTGACATTTCTCTTAAGTCTTTCATAAAGGGATAAGGGTCTTTAATGAAATCTAAATCACTGCTTGGAAAATCTATTTCTGGAATCGTCATAGTTCTAAAGTATCAGTTTACAAAGAAATTTCTATAGATTTTATAAAAAATTAGTGACAATCTGTTACTTGTTGATAACATTTTTTTATGTCAGAAAAAAAGTCTATGTTAGATGGTGAAAAGCAGTATCACATACAATTAAAAGAGGGGGATATTGCTGATTTTGTTATTCTCCCTGGAGATCCAGGAAGAGTTGATTTTATTGCACAGCATTTTGACAACCCTAAAGAAATTGCATTTAACAGGGAATACAAAACTGTAACTGGTACATATAAAGGACGACCAGTAAGTGTTACTTCCACAGGCATTGGTTGCCCTTCTGCAGCGATTGCAATTGAAGAATTAGCCAATATTGGCGCAAAAACCTTAGTCAGGATTGGTACTTCAGGTGCGATGCAGGAGCACACAAGGGTCGGTGATTTTATTATTGCAAATGGTGCCGTAAGACAAGAAGGAACTTCTCCTCAGTACATGCCAATAGAGTTTCCTGCTGTACCATCTGCAGACATGGTTTATGCTCTAGAAGAAGCAGCAAAAGAAAAAGATGTTAAATACCACATTGGAGTAGTTCAATCTAAGGATTCTTTTTATGGTCAACATGATCCAGATTCCATGCCAGTTTCTTATCAGCTTAATCAAAAATGGGATGCCTGGGTAAAGGGCGGTGTTTTATGTTCAGAGATGGAAGCATCAACTCTTTTTGTTGTTGGTAGTTATAGAAAAGTTAGAACAGGTGCTCTGCTTGTAGTTTATGGGGATCAAAACAGACAAGAAGCTCTTAGTAAAGAAGAGTATCTTGAATCTGTAAATAATGCTACGAACATAATTTTGGAAGCAAGCTTAAAAATTCCTACCTAATTCTTGTAAGAGCTCTGAGTACCTTTTTTCGTTACAGAGTCTGTTGCTTTTTGAAGTGCTAGTTTTAAACACTCTTCAATTTCTAATTTACTTGCTAATCCGAATGAGAAAGCACCTACAAAAGCATCACCTGCACCAGTTGTATCTATTGCTTTAACTGAATCAGTGTTCATTATCTTTACGGAATTATTTTTTATATAGGCACAACCCTTTTCACCTAGAGTTACTACAACATTCGTTTTGAGATCATTTGCAAATAAAAGTAAATTATCTTCATTAAATACTTCACCATAAATTTCTTCAAATTCCACTTCATTAGGAATAAACCAAGTTGTATGTTCGAGAAGTATGTCGGTCGGTTTATTTGCTGGAGCGGGATTGAGTATTGTCTTAACACCATTTTTGTAGGCATAAGAAAAAACCTCCTCGTTTACACTCATAGGTATTTCAAACTGACCGACAAGCACATCGGGTTTACCAATTTTTCCTAAAGACTCTATCGCTAATGAACTATCTAATAAATTATTTGCACCAGGTATTACAACAATCCTGTTTTGTCCAGACTCATCAACCCAAATAGGTGCAACACCGCTTGATCCTTCGACTGTCTGAATATAGTCAGTAATCACATTGTTGTTTTTAAAATTTTCAATTGTCATCTCTCTATAGACATCACTACCAAGACAGGTAATTACATAAACCTCAGCGCCTAAAAGCCCTGCCATTACTGCTTGGTTTGCCCCTTTTCCACCAAAGCCCATTTGATAATCTTTCCCAAAGAGTGTCTCCCCATCATTCGGTGCTCTTTTTACATAAGATACTTGATCAATATTTGCACTTCCAACAACGCATATTTTCGGTTTCATAATCTAAAAGTATAAAAAATTATTTGTTTAAAATCTATTAGGATTTTTACATGGAAATTAATTGGGAATCAAAAGTTTTATCATCGGTTTCAAAGGTCATTCCACAACTTTCTTGTTTGGAAATAGATATAGAAAAATTACATGAATCAGCGATTAACTTAAGCAAAGAAGATTTTGGAATCAATTATGTGGGAAATCCAAACATTGTTCCAGTTGAATATATAAGAAAAACAATGTTAATAAATACTTTAAATTTTGTATTTACTGATTTTTCAACTTCTGTGAAATATAAAATTGAGAACCTATCGGATACTGATGCAATGGTTTATCAAGTCGATAAAGCTTTACTTGAAGGAGTCCCTCTTACTCAAGGTAGCTTTATGAGAGATATGAACTTAGAAGAATTCAAGAGAATTTTTACTGGGAATATTGAAATGCCTATGGCAGATGAAAAAGTCGAAATACTTAATAATGTTGGAGATACTTTAGTCACAAAATACGATGGTGATTGGATAAATTTCATAGACGATGGGCCCAAAAAACTGTACAACAATGGAGAAGGCTTAGTTGAAAGACTAGTTAGAGATTTTAAAAGATTTGATGACCATTCAATTTTTGAAAATGAAAAGGTATATTTTCTTAAATTGGCTCAGCTAGCATTTTGGGGAATCCACAGAGAGCTTTCAAAAATATTTTTTTACATAGAGGACATGGAGAACATGACAGCATTTGCTGATTATATTATTCCAGTTGCATTAGAGAGTTTTGGAATTGTTAAATACTCATCTGAATTAAAGGAAAAAATAGATTCAGGAATTCTTGTTGATAGAGATTCTATTGAGGAAATTGAAATCAGATCTACTTCAATATATGTAACAGCAAAATTAACAGAGCTTATAAATAATTATAAAAAAGAGGAAGAAAAAATTTTAATTCCACAATTAGATTTCAAACTTTGGACTGATTTTCATGCTGACGAGAGGCCTCATCATTTAACTAAAACAATTATGTATTAGTCTTCTCCCCATGTGTCTTCGAGAAACCCTTTTCTTCCGCTGGCTTTTGCATACATTTGATAACGCATACTTTGCTTTTTATAAAAATCCTGATGATATTCTTCAGCGATATAAAATGCAGGTGCTTCTGAAATTGCAGTCACAATTGGTTTATTAAATTTACCTGAATTTTCTAATTCGACTTTAGATTGTTCGGCTAAATCTTTCTGTTCACTGCCAACTGTAAAGATCTCAGTTCTATATTGTGACCCAACATCTGCAAATTGATAATTCAATGCTGTTGGATCAATATTTCTCCAGAACACTTCTAACAACTCTTCATATGTAACAATTTTAGGATCAAATAAGATTTCTACTACTTCTGCATGTCCAGTCTCGCCTGTAGTGACCTCCTCATATGTAGGATTTTCTGTAGTACCTCCCATATATCCCGATGTGGCTTCAATCACACCTTCCATTGCTTCGAATGGAGGCTCCATACACCAAAAGCAACCACCGGCAAAATAAGCTTTTTCGTATCCATTGTCATTCATTACAATTCCTGGGCTAGTTACTGAACATGATATAAATATTAATAAGAATAAATATTTTAAATAACTCACATCTTGATGTTATTGGCAATGTTTAGAAATAATAAATCATATCAATAAGTATCTTGTTTAATAATAAAAATTTAATAGAATAGATATGAATCCTTCGACTTATTAAAGCGGAGAGAGGAAAATGAAAAAAACAGTACCTTATATTAATAACTTAAAAGGCAATCGAGTTATCTCCATGATGACTGCTTATGATTATCCAACTGCAAAAGCAGTTTCAGAAGCCGAAATTGACATTATTTTAGTTGGTGATTCTTTAGCACAGGTTGTTTTAGGTCATGACGATACACTATCTGTGACTGTTGATGAAATGCTACACCATGTAAAAGCGGTCACGAATGCCAGCCCGTCTTCATTAGTTGTTGCAGATATGCCTTATTTGTCATATCACATAAATATTTCTGATTCATTGAAAAACGCTGGAAGATTCATACAAGAAGGTAAAGCAGATGCTGTAAAAGTAGAGGGCGGAGAAAAAAGAAAAGAAGTTATAAATGCATTAATAGATGCTGAAATTCCAGTGATGGGTCATTTGGGTTTAACGCCACAATCAAAAAACTTAATGGGGGGTTACAAAATTCAAGGTAAAACCCTAGATCTAGCTAAAAAACTTTTTGAAGATGCTCTTCTTTTACAAGAAACAGGATGTTTTGCAATTGTGTTAGAAGGAGTTCCTACTATTGTTGCTCAATCTATATCAGAGAATTTAACAATACCAACAATTGGCATAGGTGCTGGAAAGCATACAGATGGACAAGTTCTTGTAATCCATGATCTCATCGGCATGAAATCTAAAGAATACATTGATGCTAAATTTGTTAAGAGATATGGTGAGCAATATGATTCAACAGTTAAAGCACTGGTTGAATATAAAAAAGATATAGAAAATTCTGACTTTCCAAGTGAAGAACATTCCTATGATATGGGTACTGATATTCAAGATTCACTTAAAGAGTGGAAAAAAGAAATTAAAAAAATTCTGTCATAGTACATATTTAGTATTAAATTAATTAGTACCTGCTTCAAAAGAAGCCACGTACAAGTGTCCATAGGAGAAAAATGAATAAATACGACTTAGTCTCGATAGTGAGACCTACAGCAGACGAATCAACCGTTGATTCAATTCACAAATCCATTTCAGAAGTTGTTTCTAATGGTGGTGGAAATGTGTCAGAACAAGGCGTTTGGCAGAGAAGAAAGCTCGCTTACGAAATAGACACATTCAAAGAGGGAATATATACAATAACAAGTTTTGAAAGCCCTTCAAATGTTCCCTCAGAACTTGATAGAGTGCTAAAAATATCTGATGATGTGATTAGACACAAAGTCTTAAAGATGGAAAGCTAAAGGTAGATAAAAATGGCAGATAACGCAATAACAATTGTTGGAACCGTAACAATGGATCCAGAATTAAGAAAAACAGGAACAGGAATGTCTGTTTTAGAAGTTAACTTCGCAGGTCCAAAAAAACGAAAATTTAATCGTGATACAAATCAATGGGAAAATGTTGAGGATGATCCACAATATTTTAGTGGTGTTGCCTTTGGAGACTTAGCTGATAATGCAAATGTAACGATAACAAAGGGTATGAGAGTTGTAATTGTTGGAAAGCTTAATTATTCCTCTTGGCAAGATCAAGAAGGAAATAATCGTTCAAAAGTTCAAATAGTTATAGATGAAATATCTCCTAGCTTAAGGTTTGCTTCAGCTTCAGTTAACCGACAAGAGTTTAATTCAGAACCAGTAGCCAGAGAAAATTTTGAAGAAGACGCACCACCGTTTTAAGGAGATTTATTATGGCAAATGGAAAAAAAACTAGTGGAAGAAGGTCTTCAAAATATGAAGCTCCTAAACAAAGAAGAATTACAAAACAACAAATAGAAAATGCTACTTACAAAGACGTTAAGTTGTTAGAGAAATTTGTTTCTGATAGAGGGAAGATTAGATCTAGTTTAATTACAGGAATTACAAAGCAAGAACAAGCAAAAGTAGCACGTCTAATCAAAGTTGCCAGAGAACTAGCCTTACTACCTTATGTAACTACAAGTTCATATAAGCAAAGTTACAACAGAAGATGAAACTCATTCTTAACTCTGATGTGAAGTCCCTCGGAAGGAAAGGGGATGTGGTTGATGTAGCTAAAGGATACGCTAGAAACTATCTTCTACCCAAAAAACTTGCTATTGTTGCTACTACAAGCAATCTAAAATTTGCAGAGAAACTACAAGAAAAAAGGGAAATGCAAACACAAGCTAATGATCAATTAGCTGAATCAATTAAAACCGCGCTTGCCGATGCAAACATTGTAATATCTCAAACTACAACAGATGAAGGAACTCTTTATGCAGCAGTTAGCAATGAACAAATTGTTGATGCTATAGAAACTTTTTCTGGATTTAGATTAGAAGCTGAGCAAATTTATATGGTAAATCAAGTTAAAGAAATAGGGCTACATACAATTTCAGTTGTATTAGGTCCAGATACAAAATTTGAAACAACTTTAGAAGTAATACCTGAAACAAAATAATGGCTGGACCTGAAGCACTTTCATCAAGAGACAGTCAGTCTTTAGGCAAAGTTCCACCACATAGCCTTGAAGCTGAAGAGGCACTTTTAGGAAGTGCTTTGCTATCTAGAGATGCTGTCTCCAGATTAATGGAAGAAGTAAGACCAGCTGACTTTTATAGTCCTTCAAACCAAACAGTTTATGAAGCTATGAAAGGTTTGTTTGATACAGGAAAACCTATTGATACAGTTACGGTTTCAGAGTTAATATTTAAAGATTCAAAAAACTCTAAATCAATAAATGCCTCATACATTGTCCGTTTAGTAGATAATGTTCCAAGTTCAGCAAATTTTGAGAGATATATTGAAATAGTTCTAGAACACTCTCATAGAAGGAAATTATTAAAAGCCAGTGGAAGAATTGAGCTTCTTGCAATGGCTATGGACAAGGAAATTCACAGCGTTCTTGATGAAGCTGAGCAAACTATTTTTACTGCGTCTGATGATGCTATTGGAGATGGATTAGTAGGAGTTAATGATGTTCTTGAGGGTGCAATTGAAAGAATTGAAGAGATCGAAAATCGTGGTACTGGCTTGTCGGGTCTTCCTACTTATTTCTCCGATCTTGATTATTACCTATCTGGGCTTCAAGAAGGTAATCTAATAGTTCTTGCATCTAGACCCAGCATGGGTAAATCTTCACTCGGATTAAATATTGGTACAAATGTCTCAAAAGAAGGTAAGGTTGTCGCATTTTTTTCTCTTGAAATGACAAAAGAAGAACTGGTACAAAGGGTTTTATTTTCTGAAGCAAAAGTTACTTCAGGAGATGCAAGAAAAGGACAGCTGGGACCAGAAAAATGGTCAAGAGTTGTAGAAGCTGCATCAAAAGTCAACAGTCTTCCCCTGTATTTTGACGATGCTCCAGTAATCACAGTTACTGATATTAGGGCTAAGTCAAGAAGACTCAAATCATCAAAAGGCTTAGATTTAATTGTTGTTGACTATCTTCAGCTCATGCAAAGTTCTTCTGGAGATAATAGGCAACAAGAAATTGCTGAAATCAGCAGAAATTTGAAAAACTTAGCGCGTGAATTACGAGTTCCAATACTAGCTCTTTCACAGTTAAATAGAGCAGCGGAAGCAAGAGAAGACAAAAGACCAAGGTTGGGAGACTTACGTGAATCAGGCGCAATAGAGCAAGATGCAGATATTGTTATGATGCTCTATAGAGATGATTATTACAATCCTGGTACTGAAATACCAGGTGTCGCTGAAGTCAATATTGTTAAGAATAGGTCTGGACAGACTGGCAAAGTAGAGCTTTTCTTCAGTAAAGAATTTACACAATTTAGCAATTACTCAAAACAAGAACAGCAGTAAGTTTGAACCTCAAACTTAGAGCCTATTTTTTAATAAGTTTTTTAGCTATTTCTTGGGGCACAATTCCATTAATTATTAGAACATCAAATATAAGCCCATTATCGCTTGTAGGTATAAGAACATTTTTAGGATCAATTTTTTTACTAATATTTGTTCTTAAGAAAAGAGGTATAACAAAAAAATTAGTTAATTCTGGATTTGTATTGGGGCCCTTATTAGCAATTCACTGGTCAACTATGTTCAAGTCTATTGAGCTGAATAGTGTTGCAGTCGGTATTGGGCTAGTATTTTCTTATCCAATTTTTGTAATATTCATCGAAATGTTAAGAGGTCAAAAGGTTGCAAAATATCAAGTCTTAATTATTTTATCTGGATTTTTGGGTTTGTTTTTTCTTCTAGATATAACAACTATTGCCTCACCAATTGGTGTTGTTTATGGAATCATAAGTGCAATAACACTTGCGCTTTTAATAACCTACGGGTCTGAAAAGTCAAAAGAATACGGTGGCTTGAATGTTGCATTTATACAGGTAATTTTTGCTGCTATTTGTTTATCTCCATTTACAGCTTCGGGATTCGATTGGATGCTTGATAATTTATTAGTAAGTTTATTCTTAGGTTTCTTTCTGACAGGAGTAGGTTTAGCCACTTATTGGTATGTTGTAAAAATTGTTACACCATTAGCAATTGGAACAATAACTTATTTAGAGCCTGTAACCGGAGTAGTTATAGGAGCTTTGATTTTAAATGAAACAATAAAGGGTTTTCAATATTTTGGTTTCGGATTAGTTATTATTGCTGGAGTAACTCAAGTTTATTTAGATTCTAAATAGACTTCAGGCTCTAGAGTTTGGTACTGGTCATAGTAAGAACTATGTAAAGCTATAAATTTGTTAAAGCTCCAAGATGCGTACTTATTAAAGTATGACTTAACCATTCCGATGGTTGCCTTTGATGGAGTTGACAACCTTGTATATTCTTCACGATCAAGGTGCTCAATTATTTGACCATCCGTGTTTATTTTCTTAATAGCATTAGTTACATTATTGGTAGTTATTTTGTATTCTGAATCAATAAAATTTGTAAGTAACATAGAAAGCTTTGGCTCTTCAGGTGCTGTTGAATCTATAATCAAGCAATTTGTGTTGTCATTATAGTTTAATTGATTTAAATCTTGTATTTCTCCTAAATTTTCAAAATTAAGTAATCCACCTTTATCACTTAAATTAAACAAAGTAATAGAAGTATTGATGTCAAGCACTAAAATTTGCATATAAGTTAAAGTAATAATATTTTTGAGTAATAAGAAATTATAAAAGTAAATTTTTAAATAAGGTTTGATGTAAATATGACAAGTGTTAAGGGATTAGGTGCTTCATTGGGCGTTGCAATAGGTTCATCATTTGTTTATGAAAATGAGATAGATTTTGATAAAAAAGCAATCCTTACTCATGTTGAGGCTAGCAAGCAACTGATTGATAAATTCAGTTCTCAAATCGTTGATTTCCGATCAGAAGAAAGAAATGATGAAGCTGATATTTTAGATGCATATATATTGATACTTCAAGATCCTGGAATAGTGGACCAACTAAATCAAGATTTAGATTTCTCAGTTAAAGAGGTTTATAGTATTTTTACATCCACTGCAAGCTTATTTGAGTCAACAGAAGATGTTTATTTTAAGCAACGAGCTGAAGATATTCTTTCTGTAGGAAAACATCTTGTTTTTAATATGCAAAACATTGAAAGAGAAATTACCTTAAACGAAAATACTATTTTAATTGCTAAGGACTTAACACCAGCAGATACATCATCAATGGATTTAAGTAAAGTGAATGGAATTATATTAAAAGAAGGAGGGTTTACTTCACATGCTGTTATTGTTGCAAAAAATTTGGGCATCCCTTGCGTAATTGGCGTCAAAAGTTTGCTCGATGATATTGTTGATGGTGAGTTAATGACAGTTGATGGCGATACAGGAAATATTGTTATTTCTCCAAGCGAGAAACAGATATCTGAATTAAAAGAAAAACAAGGAAATATTTCAAAGTTGATTGAAAATTTTACTAAAAAAAAGTACGAAGCATTAGGAGTAGAATTCAGAGTTAATATTGGCTCATTAGAGGAGATTACTACATTTAATCATCCCTTTTTAGACTCTATTGGCTTATTTAGGTCCGAGTTTATATATTTAGATAATACAACCATTCCAACACTTGAGGAACAAACAAGGGTTCTAGAACAAATAACTCAAAAATTCAAAGGAACAATTGTTTATAGAACTCTTGATATTGGAGGTGACAAACAAGTAGATTATCTGAATTTACCATCAGAAGAAAATCCATTTCTTGGTATTAGAGGAATTAGATTATTGTTGGATGATACTGAACTATTTGATTCACAAATAAAATCAATTTTAAATGCTGAATCATTAGGAAGAGTAAAAATCATGTTTCCAATGATTTCTACTCTAGAAGATTTTATAAAAGCCAAAGAATTTGTTGTTAAAATAGCGAATAACTTAAGTGTTGAAGTTCCGCCATTGGGCATCATGGTAGAGACACCCTCGTCAGCTTTAATTGCTGATAAGTTTTCAGAAATTGTGGATTTCATATCTATCGGCACTAATGATTTGACGCAGTACATCATGGCTGCAGACCGTGGTAACAATAATCTAAGCCCGTACCAAGACCCACTTCATCCAGCGGTACTTAGGGCAATTTCTAATGTAATTGACTGCTGTAATACAAATAATACAGAGGTTTCAGTATGTGGTGAAATGTCATCAGATCCCGTCTCAGCATTCGTTTTATACATTTTAGGTTTAAAGATATTTAGCATGGCACCTTCAGCATCTCCTTTTATATTTGATGTTTTAGATACACACTCAAAAATTAACAAACAAAAGATAAAAGAACAGATTTTACAACAAGATAATGCTGAAGAAGTTAGAACGATTATTCAAGAAATTTTAAATTGAAAGTACATTCTATTCTATTAGCTGGTGGCTCTAGCGACAGATTTAATAATGAAGAAAACAAAGTGTACTTTCCAATTGGTGGAAAGCCAGCACTTTCTTGGCCACTAGAGACCTTAGATAAATCTGATAAAGTTGACTCAATAATATTAGTTGTAAGGGATGAAGACTGGGAAAAAACAAATAATGTAATTCAGCTAGTTAACCCCAAAAAATTATCTGGTGTAACAATTGGCGGTAACACCAGACATGAAAGTGAATATCAAGGACTTCTTTATCTAAAAGAGAGACCAGACATAAATGAAGAAGACCTAATATTAATTCACGATGGTGCAAGACCTTTGTTACCTAGTTATTTGTTAGACGAGCTTATTGATGTTGCAAAAAAATATGGAGCCTCGGCTCCTGGATACAACTCAGATAATCTTATGAAAAAACAGGAATTCAACAAAGAAGAAATTCAAGAAACAATTGTAGAGATACAAACTCCTCAGATATTTCCAGCTTCAGAACTTTGGAAATCCTATGAATTAGCAAAATTAGATAAATGGCAAGCAGTAGACACAACAGAATGTGTATCAAAATATTCTGAGCTTGAAGCGGTAGTAATTCCTGGTGATCCAAGAAACATGAAGGTAACTTTTATAGAAGATATCTTTAAACTTGAGGAAATGATTTAAAAAAACCACAAAAATAGGCCTTTCTTAATCAAAAATGGTTACATTTTTTTTAAGATTTCAGGTTTTTACCAAAATTCGAAGAATCATTTATGTAGAATTAGGGTAACTATTTAAGTTGAAGGATGGAATTTGTTATCTAGTTCACCTTATACTCTTGGTGTTATATTTGTGACGCTTGCATTAATGTGGGTTTTACAGATGCATCTTGCTAAAAAACAAGCTACTGGTTTCTTAAATGCTGTAAACAGCATAAAAGGACCTGGTTTGGAAGTTGCAATAGGTGTAAATCAACCTAAATGGGGGAGAAAAAAAATCTATCTAGCAATTTCTGTTGATGTAAATTCAACCATTGTTAACGGTCTTACTCTAGAGGGGGTAACTACTTTTGCAAAAAGTAAACAAGTTTCGTTATTTAATGGTAAAACATTAAATGAAATTGCTAATTCAGAAAATAAAGAACCTATCTGGGAAGCAGCCAAAATGGCAGCTGACACTTTGATAAAAAAAGTTCAAAGTA
Organism: uncultured Candidatus Actinomarina sp.; assembly: GCA_902566515.1. Lineage (GTDB taxonomy): Bacteria > Actinomycetota > Acidimicrobiia > Actinomarinales > Actinomarinaceae > Actinomarina. The sequence continues at coordinate 2,438 of CACFIX010000006.1, read as the reverse complement.
AAGCGGATAGTAATTCGACAAATTAATTATAAGGAGGGGGAGATATGGATGCTTTGGTAGCAGGCGCAGAAGCCTTTATCCAAGTATTTAGAACCGCTGCTGATGTATTTGTTGGTTTCACAACTGGAATTATTCCAATTGTGGTTGTGTTCTTGACTGCGGTTAATGCTTTAGTCAAGTTCATTGGTGAGGAAAGAGTTGAGGGCTTTGCAAAATGGGCTTCTCAAGAAGGGGCACTTTACATGCCTGTTCGTTATACTCTTTTACCGTTTGTAGCTGTATTTATGCTTACTAATCCAGTTTGCTATACATTCGGTACCTTTTTGCCTGAAAAACATAAACCGGCATTTTATGATTCAGCAGTAAGCTTTGTTCATCCCATTACAGGAATTTTTCCACATGCGAATGGTGGAGAGTTATTTGTATGGTTAGGGATTGCAGCAGGTGTAGAAATAGTTGCACCAGATATGGTAACTGCTCTGGCAGTTAGATATCTTCTTGCTGGCCTTGTAGTCATATTAATTAGAGGTATCGTAACTGATATTATCTATAACATTATGACGTCAAGAAGGGCAGGTGTTGAATAATGCAAGCTTTAATAGAGAGAATTGGTCGATCAGTTGGTGGCGTGGTTGGAACATTGTTCCAAGCAGGTCGAGATGCTGTTGACCTATGTTTAAAAACAATAATTCCATTTATGGCATTCGTTACTTTTGTCATTGGTTTAATTTTAGAAACCGGTGTTGGTGACGCTATTGCAAATGGTATTAAAGGTTTTGCAAGCAGTTTAGGCGGATTAATGATAGTTTGTATCATATGCGCAATACCTGTTTTATCACCACTACTAGGACCTGGTGCAGTAATTGCTCAGATCGTTGGTGTATTGATTGGTACTGAAATTGGACGTGGAAACATTGATGTTTCAATGGCGCTTCCAGCTTTATTTGCAATTAACCCACAGGTTGGTTGTGATTTCGTACCAGTTGGTCTGGCTCTTGGTGAAGCAGAACCTGAGACAGTTACGGTTGGTGTTCCAGCAGTTCTAACAAGCAGAATGATTACTGGACCAATCTCAGTCGTTGTTGGTTATTTATTTGCACTAGGTTTGTAAAGACATAACATAACAATTTTTAAATTTGTAACGCTCTGACTAAAATCAGAGCGTTACATATTTTTAAAGGAGAAACTATGGCAGATTATAAAAAAGTAAAAGTAGAAGCAGGGCCAAGTGGTTGGGGAGGCCCTTTAGAAATACAACCAACTGATGAAAAAAAATACATTGTTTGTGTTACTGGTGGAGGAATTCATCCAGTTGCTCAAAAAATTGCTGATTTAACTGGGGCAGAAGCCTTTGATGGTTTTAAATCATCACCAGAGGGAAGCTTTAAAGCGATGGCTTGTGCAGTAATTGATTGTGGAGGTACTGCAAGAATCGGTGTATATCCTATGAAGGGCGTACCAACCATTGATATTCATGACACTACACCAGCAGGCCCACTCGCCCAATTTATTAAAGAAGAGAACTTTGTTTCTGGAGTTTCTGAGGATCAAGTTACTGAAGCTTAATGCAAATTTATTCTTCAGAAATAGTAAGAATAGGCGAACAAGCTAATTTATTTTTAGATGAAGGAATTGTAGTTTTTTTTGGTGACAATGCTCCAGAAGAACTCCAAGATTTTGCGGTAATACATAAACTAGAGCAAATTTCTGGTGAGATTGTAGTTGGAACAAAAATAAGTCTTTCAGACTCTAATTTAGAAGTTGTCTCTGTGGGGCCTGTAGCCAATGAAAACTTTAAAAACTTGGGTCACCTAGTTTTAAAACTCGACTCCTCGACTGAAGATGCACAGCTTGGAGATGTAAGGTGCACATTTGATAATAAACCAAATATAAGTATTGGGGATAATTTAAGGATAGACAGTTGAATTATACAGAACTATTAATTGCTCGTGAAAAAGATTTAGGCAGACCAGTAAGAGTTGGGTTAGCTGGTGCTGGCCAAATGGGCTCTGGTCTTGCTGCACAGATTGGGAAAATACCAGGAATGAATCTTGTTGCTTGCGCTGATATAGATATTGGAAGAGCTGAGAATGCATTACATCTTGCTGGAGTTGAGTATGTGAAACACAACAAGGAGGCGTCAAAGTCTATTGAAAGTGGTCAAGGTGGTGTAGTAGATAATGCATCTGCTCTTGCAGAACTACCAATAGATATTGTATTCGAAGCAACTGGAGTGCCTTGGGTTGGTGCGGAGGTTGCTGATGCCTGTATTGAAGCACAAAAACATATACTCATGTTGAATGTAGAGACAGATGTCACAATAGGGATGTATTTAGCAAATAAAGCAAATAAAAATAATATAGTTTATAGTGTTGCAAATGGTGATGAACCAGTTGCATGTAAAGAGTTATATGACTTCTCAGTGGATTTAGGTTTTG
>CACFIX010000005.1:0-65445 GCA_902566515.1 uncultured Candidatus Actinomarina sp. | reverse complement strand
AGGTCCCATAAATCTAATTACGTTACCATATTCTCCACAAGTCACTAAAAGAAGACCATTATCTCTACAATTATTGATTATTTCTTGAGCTTTTTCTTTGTTTTGTATTTTTGAATTTTTACTTTCAACGATTTCAACACCAATCATTGGACCGTAACCTCTTACATCACCGATAAATTCGTTTTCGTTCATTAAAATTTTCAAAAACGAATTCATCATCTCAGCTTGTTTCAAAGCATTACCTAATATATCTTCATTATCAAAAGCTTCTAATACTCCTAAAGCTGCAGCACATGAGATTGGTGAAGCTCCGAAAGTACTCCCAATTCCTGCATCATGAATAGTATCCATTATTTCTGTTTTGCCTAATACAGCAGCTAATGGAAATCCTCCAGCAATACCTTTTGCTAATGTAACTAAATCCGGATTAACTCCTACAGTTTCTGCACCAAACATTTTACCAGTTCGTCCAAATCCAGTTTGTACTTCATCAAAAATGAGCAAAATATTATGATTGTCACAAATTTCTCTTAAGCTTTTTAAGAAATAATTTGAAGCAGGAATATAGCCGCCCTCTCCAATTTGTATCTCAACAACAACAGCAGCAGTATCATCAGGATTGAGTGTTTTTTTGAATAAATCTTTAATACTTACCAATGCATCATCATCAGATATATCCCGATATGAATATGGGTACAACGCATGTTTTACGAATTCTGGGAATGGGCCAAACCCCTCTTTATAAGGTTTATCTTTGCCTGTTAAACCCATTGCTAGATATGTTCTTCCGTGAAAACCACCTTTAAATGAGATAATTGATTTTTTATTTGTGTAATATCTAGCTATTTTTACAGCATTTTCAACAGCTTCAGCTCCACTATTAACCATAAATGTTTTTGTACCTGAAGTAATTGGATATCTTTTATTTAACTCTTCCGATAGTTTTACAGCATTTTCATGAGGTGCAAATGCAAAACAAGAGTGTGAAAAATCATTAAGTTGATTTTTTACTTTATCAACTACTCTTGGATGAAGATGTCCGGTATTAAGCACTGCGTAACCACCAACAAAATCTAGATATCTTTTACCCTCAGAATCCCAGATTTCAGCATTTTTTCCTTTTACAATGAAATTTTCTAGAGTGCTATACCATGCACTTGGCACATTTTCAGTGATAGCATTGTTCATTAGATTAACCATTAATGAATACTGTAACTGATTAATTATTAATACTCAATTTTGTAGCCACTAAAATAGATACATGGATTTTTACTATATGGAATTACCTTCATATATAAGTATTGTTATGTGTGCATTTGTAGGTCTTATTTTATTATTTATAAAATTCAGCAAATTTGAAGTAAGCATTACTGTCACCAACTATTTAATAACATTTTCTCTTGCAACAGTATTACTACAAGTATTGATAGTTGTATATTATTCCCAAAATAATGAAATTGGCTCTTTCAGTATGTTCTATAATATTGTAAATTTATTCGTTTTAACATTTCTATATATTTACCGAAATGAGATGAGATTAAATTATTATTTATACTGGTCTTTTGCTTTATTCTTTTTGATGGGAATGGAGATTAGGGCTATTCAAACTTTAGGATTAGGACTCAATTAATGGGATATAAAGTTCTTGATGATAATTTGACGCTTGCGAATATTAATTCTGATAAACCAAAAGTCTGCTTTCTTCATGGATGGGGTAGAAGCTCTAAAGATTTTATGAATATAGAAAATGAATTTGAATCTATCTCCTTAGACATTCCTGGATTTGGGAAATCTGTTCCATTTCCACAAAGCCTATCTCCAAAAAAATATGCTGAATATCTCGCTGATATAATTCCTAGTTCTGTTGAGGTTTTAGTTGGACATTCATTTGGTGGAAGAATAGCTGTCCACCTATCTCAGATAAAAAATTATAAGAAGATAGTGTTAATTGGTACACCTTTGATAAGAAAACAAAATACAAAAAAATCATTTAATGCCTTTAACCTTTATAAGTTAATGAATAAATATAAATTAGTTGATAATGACAAGTTAGATCAGATGAAAAATAAATATGGTTCTGAAGATTATAAAAATGCAAATAAATATTTAAAAGACACACTAGTAATGGCAGTCAATGATGACTTGAAAGGCATTCTTCCTTATATAGACACTAAAGTCGAACTTGTGTGGGGAGAAAAAGACTTAGAAGTACCCCTTCAAGTAGGTTTGGATTCAAATGATATAATTCCTAATTCTGAATTATCGATAATCCCTGGTGGTGGCCACAATGTATTAATGAGTAGCTCGAAGATTATAATTGAAGTAATTAAAAAATGAATATTCTTTACACAACTGTTTTAATTTTACTTACATTAAGTTCATGCGTAAATTCTTTAAGATGGGGTAGGATTGCTCAGAGAGAACATTATATCCCTGGGTATGTAACAAAGTTTTACTTTAGATGGGTTAGATTAGTACCTTTTAACAGTCTTTATTATTTGTTTAGCATCATATTAGCTTTTTTAAGCCTCTGGACTCCATACACTGCAATTGGCCTAGCCATAATAAATCTTTTCCTACCAAGGGGCCTATTATTTAAAGACAGAACATCAAAGGTTGAATTTACTGAAAGATTAAAACGTTTAAATATTGTTTACTATATTTTAATTATTTCCATATCAGTCATATCAATAAACTCAGGATTTGGTTATTTTCTTGCACTCATTGCAAATGTTTTCTCTCATTATGTATTTGATCAAGCTATTAGAATCACAAAAGGTTATGAAAAAAATAAATCTCAAATTTATGTTAATGAAGCAGAAAAGAAGCTATCAACATTCAACGGCCCAATAATTGCAATTACTGGTTCATATTCTAAGACAACGACTAAAAATACTATTTCTCAAGTAATTTCAACCAAAAGCAATGTGTTTGCTACACCAGAAAGTTTTAATAATCGACTTGGAATATCTAAATCAATTAATGAAGATTTAAATTCTTCACATGAAATTGCTGTCTTTGAAATGGGAACTTATGGATTTGGGGAAATACGTGAAATTTGTGCATGGGTTAAGCCTCATATTTCGGTTATAACTGGTATAGCCCCTGTTCACTTAGAAAGAATGAAATCACTAGAAAATATTCTTGACGCAAAATCAGAGATTGTTGATCTTACAGGTACAGTCATAATTAATGGAGATGATGAGTTGCTACTTAATCAAGCTAGATTATGGACTGCACAAAAGATGGTTATCGATTGTTCAGTAACATCAAAAAATGCTGCTGTCTTTGTTGATTATGAAAATTCACTACATTCTATTTACATATCAGGTAAATTCATAACCTCTGTAAAAGGTTCTAAAATATTACAACTCTCTATTGCATTGACGGTTGGTGTATTAATAGCTTTAGAGATGGACATAATAGAATATTTCCAAAAGATTGAAAATTTAGAGAAAACCTCTCATCGTCAGAATGTATTAAAAGGCAACATGGGCCAAATTATTATTGATAATTCTTTTAACTCAAACCCAATTTCAAATCTAGCAAGTTTAGAACTATTGCATTCATATGAAACTAATGGTAAAAAATATTTAATTACCCCAGGAATGGTAGAGCTAGGTTCCGAACAGTTTACATATAATTATGAGTTTGCTTTTAATGCAAGTGAGATTATAGATGAAGCCCTTGTAGTAGGATTTACAAACAAAACATCACTTACACTTGCTTTTGAAGATAACAATGTTCCAGTTAAATTTTTTAAAAATAGAGATTTAGCTGTTTCTTATCTAAACTCTGTGGTGAAAGATAATGATGTTGTATTATTTGAAAATGATTTACCTGACCATCACCCTTAAATTATGAGTAACAAATTAGCAGTCATTTATGGAGGTCCATCTCCAGAACACGACATTTCAATATTGACTGGGTTACAAGCTGCAAAAATATTGTCATCAAAATATGAAGTTTTGAACATCTATTGGTCTCGTAACAACAGATGGTTTTTAGTTGATAATGATCTTGAATCTAAGGATTTCATTGAAAATAAAAATATTTTTAAGAAAGAGATAACAATTAAGTACGATTCAAATCCTGGTTTTTACATTAAAAAGAAAAAAATAGAAATAGATTTAATCGTAAATTCATGTCATGGTGGTCCAGGTGAAGACGGAACATTACAGAGTTTATTTGCTTTATTAGAGATAGATTTTACTGGTCCTTCGTTAACCACATCTCAATTATGTATGGATAAGTATGCTTTTTTTGCCTTAATGAATAGTAATAACATACCAGTTCTAGAAAAACATTTAGTATCAGAAAAAGTTCTTCCAAAATTTAAGGGACCATATATTCTAAAACCTAGATTTGGAGGATCTTCAATTGGTGTAGAAGTTGTAGACGATTATAAAACCGCAATAACCATTTCTTCAAATTCAGATTTATATAGCCAAGGTGCAATCATTGAAAAGTATCTTGAAGAATCCTCGGATTTGTTGGTTGCTGTAAAATCATTTCCTCAAATTGAGTATTCAGATATTGAAAAGCCAATTAGATCAAACAATTTTGAATTGTTTTCATACACTGACAAATATCTTGAAAATGGTGGATTAGAAGGTTCAAAAAGAGAACTGCCAGCAAATATATCGAAAGAAATTAAAGATGAAATTAATCGAATTTTAGATTTATTTATGTCAATTGTTGATATTAGAGGAATAGCAAGGGTAGATTTTCTATTGAAAGAAAAAGAATTATATATAAATGAAGTTAATACAATACCCGGTAGCCATGCACTTTACTTATGGGAGTCAAAAGGGTTTAGCAAATTTGAGTTAATGAACGATATGATTTCTGAAGCCAGAAATTCTTTGTCATCTTGGTCCACAGAAGGATCTGATGGGACTGCATTAAAATCAGCAAAAGATATTAAAAGTAAGTTAGGTTAATGCTCGGTATACTTTGGGACTGTGATGGAACAATCATGGATACTGAGCGACTCTATGCCTATGCATGGCAGACACACTTAAAAGCATTTGGATTAAGTATCCCTGAAGATGAAATAAAACAATTTATTGGAGTTGATGACAGGATAGTACATTCGTTTTATTCGGATCAGGTAGATCTAGAAAATTTCGATCAAACGATGTCGAAGCTAGGTTCAATAATTGAAAACTCTCTAGATGAAAGAATAATATTTCAAGATTCAAAACAACTTCTTTTTCAATTATCGCAACTAGAACATAAACAGGCCTGTGTATCTGCAAGTCCATATGATTTATTAAATAAAAAACTTCAAAAGTTCAAGGTTGATTCTTATTTTGATTTTGTTATTGGAGGAGATCAGGTTAGTAGAAACAAACCATATCCAGATATTTACAATAAGGCAATAAAAAAATTGGGAACTTCTAATAATTTAGTTATCGAAGATAGTCCGACCGGCATTTCATCTGGTAAAGCTTCAGGCTCTTATGTTTTAGCTGTAGACAGAGGTATGTTTTCTACAGAACAACTGAGTGAGGCGGATCAAATAGTTGAAATGTTAGATATAGAAATAATAAATCAGATATTAAAAAGTCTATAAACACGGGATATTTTTAAAATAAATTACAAAACTTTCTTAGGCGCAAAATGTGACTAAGAAATATCTAGTATTAATACTGGAATTTTTCTTTCCGTTCTTCTTTGATAAGCAGAGTAGCCACCGTTATTCATATAATCCATTTTGTTCCACCACTCATTTTTTTCATCTTCAAATATTTCTCTAGATACTGCTTTAAATTTTTCTCTTCCAATTTGGACTTCACACTCAGGATATTTTTTTAAATTGTGATACCAGCCTGGATTAGTATCACTCCCACCTTTTGAGGCTACAATGCAAATTTCATTATCCTCTCTGAGAAAAACCAAAACATTTTTTCTTTCCAGATCTGTTTTTGCCCCAGTTGTATGAAGGATTAAACAAGGACGGTTATTTAAAAATTTACCGATTCTTCCGTTTGAGTAAATATAAATATAGTTATGAAAGAAAAGAAATAAAAATAATAAATATCTTTTCATATATTCAAATCTATTCTTTTTTTCCATGAACTATAACTCGATGGATAAAAATTAATAGGCTTTACTAATCTAACAGAGGGGAATTCGGAAGTTGGAATATTTATTCGAGTTATTTTTTTGTATTTTGGGACTGCTGCAAATGTGCATGCAAAATTTTTATTTTTAAGATATTCAATTGGATTATCTAAGTACACATGAGTACTTCTTTTATTAGATAATTCTCTTAAACAATCCAATAAAAATATAATTCTCTTAGTTGAAAGTTGTAAATAATTTAATAAAGGTTTGTCAAAAATAAAAACAGCTGGAAGATTTGAATAATAATTCAATGCTGGATCATTGTCTCCCAGTGACTCAGCAGTTATCCAAACAAATTCAGGTTTTGAATCAATATTATTTTTTATACTTTCAGGTCCAAAATTAGTTTCAAGATTCAAATCAACATCTGTTGTTTTCTTAGTTATGTTGATTTCTTCAGGCCAATTTTGTATAGGACAATTGTATTTGACCTCACAGTTGTCACAAAAACTTTTCGCTCTTTTGTCTACTTGGAATTTTGAAAAACCATACACTTTTCCAGTTTGAGAGCCCATAACCCAATGCCAACCTAATCTATTTGCAAATCTTGATCCATCAACTAGATGTTTAAACATGTAATCTTCATAATTTCTCCAGTTATCTCCAGTTCGCAACGAAAAATGGGATGCAAACCACATTCTTGTTTGATTAACCATGTATCCAGTACTTTCAAGCTCTGTTTTAATTGAATTAATACAATTCATGTTTTGATAGTTTTTTTCAATATTTTTATTCGATTTAATTGAATAATTTAAATAATCATTTGAATTTTTACCTACAATTGCGTATAAATGCCTCGAAAATTCTTGCCATAACAGCTCATCTCTGAATTTTGTTTTATCTTGGTATTCAAATTTTTCTACAAAATTCCATATTTCCGGTAACGAAATTAAACCATGTCGTATATAAGCTGATAAATAAGAAGAACCTCTTTTTTCAATTGGCAATACATTATTTCTTGTTTTTGCATAATTTTTAATATCTAGTGTGTTTAAAGCATTATCTGCATTAGATTGTCCTCCTTTCACTGAAGGTTCTGTATATTTATCGCAGCACAAACCATTAAAATATTTGTTAATTATTTCTTCGTTGGATAAGTCTAGATTAATTAAGGACATTAAGTTGTTTAGTACTTATCTTGTCCAATTCGGATATTTTTGACAACATTTACGTCATCTTGTGCTTCAATTTCAAAATTTATTCTCTGGCCCTGTCTTAATGTTCTAAAGATAGATCCTTTAAGAGAACCTGGAATAATAAAAACTTCTGATTTGTCAGTATCTAATAATATAATCCCGTTTCCGGTATTTGGGTCATACGATTTAACAACACCTTGTGCCATTAAACTTTTTCGCCTCTTTGTCTAATTTCCTTAACAACTGACTCTATTCCGCGCTTATCAATAATTTTGTTTCCTCTTGTGCTAACTTTAAGTTTTACCCATCTATTTTCGCTAGCAAGCCAATATTTTTTTGTTTGAATATTTGGTTTAAACCATCGTGGATTTCGTTTATGAGAAAAGGTTACGTTCTTACCAGAGCGTGGTTCTCTTCCTGTAACTTGACACCTATTTGCCATAATATTGCCTCCAAAATACAATTCTAACTATAACTAATTTATTAATTTGTAGGTACTTTCATTTTAAAACTTTTTAGGTAATGTTTGATTGTGGTTGAAAGAAGCTTTAAATATTTAGATGAAATAGAACTTAGTTTTGTTAGGGGAATAGGCGAAAAAAAGTTTGCAAGTTTAAAAAAAAGTAAATTAAAAACTGTTGCTGATTTAATTCGCTATTTTCCAAGAACACATATTGACAGATCAAAGGTTAAGTTAATATCTGAAATCGATAAAAATGATGAAAATAATGAAGTAACTATCTTTGGAACTATTGATAAAGTTTCTGTTTTTACTACTAAGACAAGATTGAGAATTGCAACACTTAGTATTTCTGATGAATCAGGAAGTTTAAAAGCTAAATGGTTTGGTCCTCAATATATAGAGTCTAGATTTAAAGAAGGTGAAGTAGTTGCTGTTTCTGGAAAGCCTGAAGTTAAAAAAACTGGAAGTGTTGATTTTAAAAATCCAGCTATTGAAAAATTTACTGATATTGAAGAATTAAATGAGACGGGTTCTTTTATACCTATTTACAAAAAAGTAGAGGGCATGACAAGTGCAAGCATTAGAAAAGGGTTAAAGGAAATTATCGCTATATTAGAGTCGACAAAAGATGATTTTACACCTGGATTATTTGACGTCTTACCTTCTGAAATCATAAAAGAACATTCTCTTGAAAATAGATTACAAAGTATAAAAAAGATTCATTTTCCAAAAAACGAAGTTGATTATAAAAATGCAAGACGGAGATTAGTTTTAGATGAGTTTATTTATTTAAGGTCAATATTTGAAAATCTAAAGTCAAAATATAAGAATGAAAATAAAGGATTAGTTTACACATTTTCTAATTCAGACATAGATGAATTTATAAACCAACTCCCATTTCAGTTAACACAATCGCAATTAAAAGCTGTAAATGAAATTTTAGAAGATTTTAGAAAAAATTATCCTATGAAAAGACTGCTGCAAGGTGATGTTGGTTCGGGAAAAACAGTCGTGGCTACTATTTCATCATATGCTGCAATTAAATCAGGCTATCAAGTTGCATTAATGGCTCCAACAGAGGTTTTAGCTGAGCAACATTTTGCCTCAATTAATCAATTTATGAATAAAGATCAATGTGACATATATCTACTTACTTCATCAATTAGAGATAGAGAAAATATATTAAACAACTTAAATAAAGGTAAACCAGCTCTTTATATTGGTACTCACGCATTAATTCAGGAAAGTATTAAATTTTCAAATCTTGGATTTGCCATTATTGATGAACAGCAGAGATTTGGTGTTGAGCAAAGAAAAAAGCTAATAAATGAAACTGGAGATATTCCTGACCAGTTAGTTATGACTGCTACACCAATTCCAAGAACGACAGCATTGTCAATTTATGGAGATTTAGAAATTTCTTCGATTAATGAATTACCACCTGGGAGAAAAGACATCACTTCCCATTTAATAGAGGGATCAAAAAAAGATAACGAAACTATTTATGATATTTGCAATTTTCATCTCCAGAAAAAATCACAAATATTTGTAGTTTGTCCGTTCATCGAGGAAAGTGAATTGGTTGATATTCAAGCTGCTGAAAATGTTTTCATTGAGTATAAAGAAAAGTTTAAGGATTACAATGTTTCAATTCTCCATGGAAAGATGTCTTTTGATGAAAAAGACCAAATAATGCAAGATATGAAGAATGGTAAGATAGATATCTTGGTTTCTACAGTTGTTATAGAAGTTGGAATAGATATACCAAATGCAACATTAATGATTATTGAAAGCGCTGAAAGATTTGGACTAAACCAACTACATCAATTAAGAGGCAGGGTTGGGAGAAGTGATAAACAATCAGAATGTATCTTTCATGTTTCTAAGAAAAAAACACTAAATACAATCAGTGAAGATGGAAAGAAAAGATTAGAAGCGATTGTAAATATAAAAGACGGCTTTAAATTATCAGAAATTGATTTAGAGATTAGAGGTGAAGGTAAAGTTACTGGCACAAGCCAATCTGGGCAATCTGATTTAAAGATAGCCGATTTGAGATATGATTATGAATTGCTTTTAGAATCAAAAAGTATATTTGATAAAATTGAATCTGAAGATATTAAAAAACTACTGTTTGAGGAAGCACAAATTCTATTTCCAAATTATTTTAAAGCAAGTGGAACTACATGAGAGTTCTTGCTGGAAAATATAAGTCAAAATTAATTCATACAATTAATGATCCATTAACCAGACCTATGATGAGTAAAGTAAGGGAATCAATATTTAATTCTCTACAATTCAACATTGAAGATAAAGATATTTTAGATCTTTATGCCGGTTCAGGAAGTTTAGGAATTGAATCTTTGAGTAGAGGTGCGAATTTTGTAACTTTTATTGAAAATTCAAATGATTGTATAACTATTTTGAAGCAAAATTTAAAAGAATTTGAAAATAATTATAAAATCACTAAATCTAGTGTCGATAAATTTTTACAAACTTCTTTGAGTACATACGATATTGTTTTTTATGACCCTCCTTTCAAAATAGAAACTGATGTTGTTAAAAACGAGGTCATGAAAATTTATAATATATTAAATAATGATGGATTTGTTGTAATACACCGCCATACAGCATCAAAAGAATTTGATACTTTAAAAAATTATAAAATTCATAAAGAAAAAAATTATGGTCAAAGTAATATTCTTATATTGAGGAAATTATGAAAATTTTAATTCCAGGCTCTTTTGATCCACCAACAAATGGCCATATAGATGTAATAAAAAGATGTTCTAAAATCTTTACTGAAATCCTTGTTGGAGTTGTAGTTAATCCTTCAAAAGAATCATTATTTTCACGTGAAGAGAGATCATCAATGCTTGAGGCAATATTTAAAGACTATAAAAATATAAAAGTTATGAGTTTTGAAGGTCTTTTAGTTGACTTTGCCTTAAAAAACTCTGTAGATGCAATTGTTAAAGGATTAAGAGCAATGACAGATTTTGATTACGAGTTTCAAATGGCTCAGGCAAATTCTACACTTGCTGGATTTGAGACCATATTCATTCCTTCTTCACCAGAATTTGGTTATTTATCTAGTTCAATGGTTAAAGAAATTCATTCTTTTGGTGGGGATGTTTCTTCTTTAGTTCCACCAGATGTTTTAAAAAGGCTAAACAATGAATAATTCTGAAACAAACTTTGAAGATGTTTTTAAAGGTGAAAGTAAAATCGAAATAGTAGACAAATTAGAAAATTTAAGAAATCAATTAAATTCAAATACTCTTAAGGGGAGAATTAATAAAAAAGATATATTAAAGAGTATTGATGAAATTATTGATTCTATGCCAGTTGAGATGCGCACTGCAAGATGGATTGTAAGAGAACAAGAAAGTTTTATCAATCAAGCCAAAATTGAATCGAAAGCTCTTTTAGATGATGCCAAGGCAGAATCTGAAAAATTGATTGCAAATTCATATGTTATTCAGGAAGCTGTAATTGAAGCAAATGCAATAATAAAACAAGCTGAAGTTGAGATGCAAACATATAGAACAAATATAGAAGATACAATTGATCAGAGAATAGATGACATTCAGAATAAAATTGATCAACTTTCAAATTTTTTAGAAAATGAAAAAAATAAACTACGTGAGCCCAGAAACATAGAAAATCCAGAAAATTAATGAAGCTCAATTCAAAGATAAAAATCATTGATATAGTCAATTCTCCCGTTCCTTTAGTAGTCAATCTTTCAGGGAAGTTTGAAATTTCTTATGCAAATCATTTCACAGAAGAACAAGATTTGGTGAATTTAATTTCGGAACTTTATGTTGATGATTCAATATTAAATATCGATATTAATTTAGAACTTTCTTATCAATCAGAATGCTCAAGATGTCTTTCTAAAAAGACAAATAAGATGAAAAATTTAAGTTCATTTAAGTTGAATATCGATATAGAGAACGATTATGAAATTAATTTTGATAGAGAATATGTAGATATAGAACCATTTATTTCAGAAATAATAATCGATAATTTAGATACACTTTATATATGCAGTAATAAATGTAAAGGCTTATGTGGTATTTGCGGTAATAATATGAATAAAATTAAGTGTAATTGTGAAGAAAAAAACTTAAAAGAAAGTCCATTTTCTTCCCTAAGTCAGCTAGATTTGTAGTTTGAAAGGAATATAGCTATGGCAGTACCAAAGAAGAAGATGTCTAAATCAAGAACTAGACGCAGAAAAGCTAAGCATAAAATATCTAGACCTCATTTTGTAGTAGACCCTGAAACAGGCGTAGCAAAACAATCACATAGAGTAAATCCTGCTGATGGTACTTATAACGGTCGTCAAGTAAAAGAACCTGAAGTAAGTTAAATTTGCTATGAATACTATTGCTGTTGATGCAATGGGTGGAGACTCTGCTCCAATCGATATCGTTAAAGGAGCTCTAAAAGCGAAAGAGCAAGGTGTCGATGTTGTCTTATGTGGTGATAAAAATTTAATAGATCCATATTTAGAAAATCATGAAATACCTGTTTTTGATTTTCCGCAAGTTATTTCTATGGATGAAGATCCATTAAGAGCTATAAGAAATAAAAAAAATGCATCAATAGTTGGATGTATGGAATTACTTAAAGATAAAAAAGTACAGGCAGTATTTTCTGCAGGTTCTACAGGCGCCACATTAATAAGTGCAATTTCAATTCTTGGAAAACACAAGGGAGTTATTAGGCCTGTAATAGCTTCTGTCTTGCCTTCGTTAAGCGGCAATACAATTCTTCTTGATTCAGGAGCAAGTTTAGATGTAAAGCCAAAAGTTCTTTTTCAATATGGAATAATGGGAGCAAAATTAGCTGAAGTAATAATGGATATCGGTAATCCTAAAGTAGGTCTTCTAAATAATGGAGAAGAGGAAACTAAAGGGCGAGATGTAGAAAAAGCAGCATATAAATTATTAAAAAATAGTAATTTAAACTTTGTTGGAAATATAGAAGGAAGAGATTTTTCTACAAAAAAAGCTGATGTGTTTGTTACTGACGGATTTACTGGAAACGTAGTATTAAAAACATTAGAAGGTACTGCAAAATTACAGCAAAATCTAATTTCTTCAGCACTGATAGATAATCTATTTAAACCTTTGTTAATTCCCGTAAAAAAAGCTTTGCAACCTGTTAAAGATCGGCTTAATCCAGATAAATCTGGTGCTTCATATTTATTAGGCGTAAACGGAGTAGTCACAATAGGTCATGGTTCTTCTAATTCTGAAGCAGTCAAAAATGCAATTATATATACAGAAACTGCCGTAAAAAAAGATTTAATCAGTAAGTTTTCCTCCGCATTAAGTGAATTATGAAAAGCATAGAAGATTTCGAGAAAACAATAGGGTATAGCTTTAAAGACAAAAAACTTTTAAAAATTGCTTTGACTCATAAATCTTATTTAGACGAAAACCCAGATCTAATATCAAATCAGCGCTATGAGTTCTTTGGTGATACTATTTTGGATTTTGATTTAACTGAATATCTTTTTAAACATTTTCCAGATTTAGATGAAGGAAGTCTTACAAAGATAAGATCAAGTGCTGTTAATCAGACGAATTTAGTGAAATTAGGTAATGAAATAAATATTGGATCTTTTATGTTTTTAAGTAAAGCAGAAGATTCTACCGGAGGTAGGAACAAGTCATCCATAATTGAAGATGCAGTAGAAGCTTTAATTGCAGCATTATATTTTGACGGGGGATTAACCGCAGTAAATAGATTTGTTTCTAAATACATATATCCGAGCATAAAAGAGCTTTCTCAAAATCCTGGACAGAAAGATTATAAAACAAGACTTCAAGAGTATTATGCGAAAGTTGGGAAAAAAGTAAATTATATGGACTCATCTACTGGTCCAGATCATGATAAAATATTTAAAACACAAGTTTATTTGGATAAAGAAATTATCGGAGTTGGCGAAGGCAAGTCAAAGAAAAGTTCACAACAAGAAGCTGCGAAACAAGCACTAGAAAAAATAAATGCCTGAACTGCCTGAAGTAGAATCAATTAAACGTTCGTTATCTTCACATATTGTTGGTCAGAAACTAGAGAATTATAAAATTTATGATCATAGAACAAATAGATATAATACTAAAAAACCAGCAATTAAAGAATCTTTATCAGGAATATCAAGAAAAGGTAAACTTTTAATTTTTGATTTTGAACATTATTCGATCATCTTTCATTTAGGAATGAGCGGAAGAATCCAAGTAAACGATAAAAAAAATAAACATACAAGAGCCCGTTTTTATTTTGACAAAGATACAGTAAATTTTGATGATATTAGAAGATTTGGATTCATTAATATCATAAAAGCGGAATCAAAAATTGATTATTTGAATAAAATTGGTCCAGATGTGTTGGAGATTAGTACAAAACAATCAAGAATAATTATTGATAAAAGTAAGAAATCAAAATTATTGATCAAAGATTTTATACTTAACCAAAAATACATGAGTGGAATAGGTAACATTTATGCAAACGAAATATTGTTTGCGTCAAGAATTCACCCTGAAACAAAAGTAAATGCTTTAAGTAGCAATAATTGGAAAGATTTTTTTAATAACACAAAAAAAATTATGCAGTTAGCAATTAAAAACAATGGAACAACTTTAAGTGATATGACTTATTTTTTGCCTTATGGTGAATTTGGTTCAAATCAGAATTATTTAAAAATATATAGCAAAACAAATTGTTTTAATTGCGAACATATAATTGATAAAATATACATTAACCAAAGAGCTACATATTTTTGTAGGAAATGTCAAAAATTAAAAAATTAAAAGTTCAACTATATAGAGACGGTTCTCTTGAATCGACTCACTTTGTTAACGTATATAAAAATGATCAAGAAGAATATGATTATTTTTTTCCAAGATCAGCTGTTAAACCTTTTCAACTTATCCCTCTTCTTTATGAAGCCCAAAATCAAAATATATTATTAACAAGTGAAGAAATAGCTATATTTTCATCTTCTCACTCTGGTCAAGAAATTCATACAGAATTAATTAAAACAATTGCAAAAAAATATGATTTAGATCTTGAAAGATTAGTTTGTGGAAAACAAAGACCATTTCATGAACCTACTGCTGATAATTTACTACAAAATAATAAAGAATTTACAAAATTACATCATAACTGCTCAGGAAAGCACCTTGCTATGCTTTTATTTTCAAAAATTCTCAACGAAGATAACAAAATTTATCATACCTTTAAAAGTAAAACACAATCGATAGTTAAAGAGTTCTTTCAATTTATTTTCACTGATAATGATATTGGTTTTGGTACAGACGGATGTGGTCTTCCAGCAATACATTTAAGAACTGATATTTTTCTAAAAGCGGTTAATAAGATAAAAACTACAGAATACTCTAATAATTGGTTTGATATGTTTAATTCTTACCATACAAACCCATTACTTATTGGTGGTGAAAATCGAACAGATACAAATATCATTCTCAATTCAAGCAGAACAGTTTTAGCTAAATCTGGTGCTGAAGGTGTTCTATTTGTTACAAATAACGAAGAATCATATTTGTTTAAATGTATTGATGGTAGTAAAAGGGGAGTAGATTTAGCTGCAACTAAATACTTAAACGAAATAGGAATGGTTAATGAAAAACCCTTTCAATATTTAAGCAATCTTTATAGTTTAAATTCTCAAAACACTAAGGCAGTCAAGATAACTGTTTCTTAAATTTTTTCATTTTAAAGCAAATTATTCCATTTTTTACTATTATTAGGTTAACAACAGGGTAAAAATGTATTTAAAATCTTTAGATATTAATGGCTTTAAGTCATTCTATGAAAAAACTATTGTTGATTTATCAAATAAAGTCAATGTAATAGTTGGACCGAATGGTTCTGGTAAATCCAATGTCGTTGATGCAATTTCTTGGGTATTAGGTACTCAAAGTCCAGCAACCTTAAGAACTAATAAGATGGAAGATGTTATATTTGCTGGTACTGAAAAGTTGTCTCAAAAAGGTTTTGCAGAAGTTTACTTGAATTTTGAAGTGGATGAAAAATTATTCAATGGAAATTCTGAAATATCTATTGGGAGAAAATTGTTTAGGGATGGTACATCAGAATATTTTATGAACGGATTAAATTGCCGTTTGTTAGATATTCAAGAATTTTTAAATGATGTTGGGATTGGAAAGCAGCAACATATCATTATTTCCCAGGGGCAAATAGCTGAAATTTTGAATTCTAAACCTGTAGATCACAGAACAACCATTGAAGAGGCAGCTGGAATTCTTCCACTTAGAGTTAAGAAAGAAAAATCATTAAAAAGAATTGAATCTGGCGAGAAAGAAATTAAGAGAGCAAAAGATGTTCTTCGTGAGATTAAAAAACAACTTAAACCTCTGCAAGATCAAGCAGAAAAAGCAAAAATACATGAAGAGAGTACAAAGCTCCTAAAGAGTAAAGTTATTGAACTGAATGTTATGATGTTCAGAAAATTTGATGATAAATATAAAAGTTTTGGAATTGAAGAAAATTCCTTATATCAAAACTTAGCAGATATCGATAAAAGATTAAAAACATTAAAAGATCAAAAAGGTCATATAAATAATGAACTTGGTGATGGATACTCAATAGGCTCAACATTTAAAGATTACTCTGGAAAATTTATAAATCTATCTGAGCAACTTAGGTCTTTAGCTCAAGTTGCAAATGAGAGAAAAGATAATTTAGAACGTGAAGAAATTAAAGCTTCCGAAGAGCTCAATAAAACTATTAATAAAATAAATGAAAATAATAATCAAATATCAATGCTCACCTCTCAGTTGATGGATAAAAAGCAAAGCCTAATTAATCTAGAAAATCAAAGCGAAGACATTAAGTATCAAATTGAAGAAATTATTAAAAAACTATCTGCTTCTACAGAGGTAAATGAAGCAGTTTTAGAAAGTGAAATCAAACAAATTAGACAATCAATTGATATTACAAATAAAGATTTACAACTTTTTGAAAAGGAATTTTCAAAGTGGAAAGATGATCTACAAATATCAGAATCTTTGTTAAATGATTTAAACATAAAATTAGAATCGTATCAAATTCCAAAAGATGTAGTTGAAGAATTTCCAGCTTATACAAAAAAAATTATACAAAGAGAACTAGACATCAATAAAAATAATATTCTTAAAATTAATTTTGATTCTGAAAATTTAAATTCTGAACTTCTTAGGAAAGAAGAGCTCCTTTCAAATATTTTTCATAAAGAAGAATTTAAATCTGATATAAACAAACAAAAAGATGAATTAGAAAATAAACTTAAAAAATTAGAACAAGATATTAGTCTTATTAGCAATCAACTTATTACATCTCAAGAAAGAATAAAAAATCTTTCTAAGCAGAATACTGAATTAAATATTGTAAAAAATAATCTTGAGGGAATTGATAGATTACATCTGAAGTCACAGTTATCTAACATAATAAATTCTGCAAAAACTTTTATAGAGTTCACAAACTCAGCTTCTAATAAATTAGAAATAGAATCTGAAAAATTTGATCAAAAATATGGAAACTCTAATAAGAAAATTGAAAGAATAGATGAACAGATTGAAAATTTAAATAATGAGCTTTTCAATATAAAAGATAAGTTAACTAATGTAGCAATCAAAAAATCTGAAACGGATAGTTCTAAGGGCAATCATTACTCTAATTTAGTAAATATATATGGTTTGAATATTGATCAAATTAATCAATATGGAATTATTGCTGCAAATCAAAGTGAATTAGAAACTGAAATTAAACTTCTTGAAAACAAGTTAAAAGAGATAGGTACTGTCAATTACCTAGCAAAAGAAGACTTTGATTCTTTAAATCTCAGATATGAAGAAATACAGTCTACTATTCAAGATTTACAGCTTTCAAAAAAAGAGTTGTTGTTAAACATTAAAGAAGTAGAAACTGAAATAGAATTCAGAATAGAATCGTCATTTAATTCTATATCTGTACATTTTTCTGAAATATTTGAAACATTATTTCCAGGGGGTAAAGGATCGCTTTCCTTCACTGATAAAACAAATATTTTAGAGACTGGCATAGAGATATCAGTACAACCAAGGGGCAAGAAAATCAAAAAACTTTCATTATTATCTGGTGGAGAGAGATCATTGGCTGCAATTGCATTTTTATTTTCAATATTTAAATCTTTCCCGAGTCCATTTTATATTTTAGATGAAGTTGAAGCAGCTCTTGATGATGCAAATCTTCATAGAATGATTAATTTGCTCGATAAAATAAAAGAAGATGCGCAATACATAATCGTTACACATCAACAACAAACCATGCATGCTGGAGATGTGTTATATGGTGTAACTATGGAGCCAGGTTCTGGATCTAGAGTGTTCACAAAGACAAAAGAAGATTTTGAAAGTTTAATAGGTACTAATGAATAATAGCGAATTAGCTGATTTAGCTAGAAATATTGCAGAAAAAGCATATGCACCATATTCAAATTTTAGAGTTGGTGCAGCACTGATTACTGACTCTGGAAATATATATACTGGTTGCAATATTGAAAACGCATCATATCCAGCAACAGTTTGTGCGGAAGATGTTGCAGTTGTTAAGGCTATATCAGAAGGTGAAAAGAGTATTGAAACAATTGCGGTTGCATGTATTGATGCTGAATCAGACACTGCAATATTCCCATGTGGAATTTCTCGTCAGAGATTAGCTGAATTTGACACAAAGAAAGTAATTGTTGTTGAGAAAGATGGATTCAAAGAATATACCTTTGAAGAAATACTTCCTTATAATTTTAAATTTTAAAGATTTTGATTAATTTTCGGAATAACACTTAAAGTATCGCCAACAACACCTAAATCAGCTAATTGAAATATTGGTGCTTCTTCATCTTTGTTAATTGCAATAATGTATTTTGAATCTTTCATGCCAACTTGGTGTTGCGTAGCTCCTGATATTCCACAGGCAATGTATACATCTGGTTTCACTGTTTTACCAGTTTGACCTACTTGCTGTGAATATGGCATCCATCCTGCATCTACAATTGCTCGAGTTCCCCCAATAGCTGCGTTTAATTTTGATGCTAATTCTTCAACAATAACTAAATTTTCTTTCTCTACCAGACCTCTTCCAGCTGATATCACTACTTTTGAATCTTCCAATTGTGGACCAGTTTTTTCTTCTTTATAAATATCAAAAATTGAAACATCAGAATTTTCTACTTCAATAGTCTCAAAATTATTATTTAATTCAACATCAGCGGGTTCAAAAGATTTTGGTCTTATTAATAGAAGCGAATGATCAGATGCAATATTAGATTTATATAAACTTTCACCACCATTTATGGAGTTAATTGTTGAAACTACATCTCCATTAATTTCAAAATTAATCACATTTGAAACAGGACTTGAATTTAAGTCTACAGAGATAAAAGAAATGAGATCTCTACAAAGATATGTGGAAGATCCTAAGATTAGGTTTATACTTTCATCATTCACAATTTTTGTAATCAAATCAGTAACCTTATTGAATTGTAAAGATTCACTACTTCTTTTGATATAAGTTTGTTTGAAAGATTCGCAGCCAATTCTTGGCGCATCGTCACTTCCTATTGTTACAACTTGATAATCGAGACTTTCATCCTGTGCTTTTTTGATTATCTCTAATGTTCCACTACTGAGCGTGTCATTTATAATTTCACCTAATATTAATGTTTTCATATAACTTTAAGTTCCTTAAGTTTGTCTACAATAACTTGGAAAGCTTCCCCTTCATCAATAATTTTTTCACCATTTTTTAAATTTTCAAGTGCTTCAATGCCCACAAATTCCAAATTTTGTTCTGCAGTGATGTTTAGAGTGCTCAATTCGACTTTTTCTATTGGTTTAGACTTTGCTGCCATAATATCTTTAAAATTCGGATATCTAGGTTCTACACCTCCAGCTGTTACTGATATTACACAATTTTGAGGCATTTTTACTTTTTCGGAACCCTCTGATGTTTGTCTTGTAAGTGATACATCGTCTCCAATCTCTAGAGCTTTGACATAAGATATGCAATCTAAGTTCAAAAATCTTGAAACTTGTTGCGGTACAGTTCCTGAATAACCATCGGTAGATTCGGTACCAAAAATAACAATATCTGCATTAGTTGTTTTTGCAAGTTCACTTAACACATTAGCTGTCATAAGAGAATTTGCGCCTTTTAAGGAGTCATCATCTACGTATATTGCTTTATCTGCACCCATCTGTAATGCTTGTTGCAAGCCTTTCATAGTTCCTGCGGGACCCATGGAAATAATTGTTACTTCAGCATCGAACTTTTCTTTTAACTGAAGTGCAACTTCAATACCATACCTGTCAGTGTCATCTAAAACTTGTTCTTCAGGCCGAACAATAATTCCTTTGTCATACGACGTTTCGTTAGCTGGATCCGGAATTTGCTTAGCGCATACAGTGATATTCATAAATTTTATATTAATTAAGATTAATTATTACCGATATTTATTTCAGACAAAAATTCTTTCATAAAGTTTTGAAGTTTTACTTTAGATTTTTCTGCAATTTCAATTACTTCATTGTGATCTAGAGGCTTTTCACTTATCCCTGCGGCTAAATTTGTAACTAATGAAAAAGCTACAGTTTTTATTCCTGCATGCTTGGCAACAATTGCTTCAGGAACTGTTGACATTCCGACAAGATCAGCCCCTATATTTTTAGCAAAATTTACCTCCGCTGGTGTTTCATAAGAAGGACCAGTAAACCAGGCATATACACCAGTTTTAAACTCAAAATGATTTTCTGCTACTTTTTCTGCTAGTAACAATAATTTAGAATTGTACACGTTAGACATATCTGGAAATCTTGGGCCAAATTCTTCTAAATTTTTACCAATTAATGGATTATCACCAGTCAAATTTATATGGTCAGTAATCGCAACGATATCACCAGGGGCGTATTTTGAAGAAATTCCTCCAGCGGCATTTGTGAGTATTAGAGTTTTTGCACCTAGCGTTATAAATGTTCTTATTGGTATAACTAATTCTTGAATAGGATAACCTTCATAAAAATGAGCACGTCCGGACAGAATTGCAGTTATTTTTCCCTCGATTTCAACAATACTTAATTTCCCAGAGTGACCTTCGATAGAAGGTTGTAAAAAGTTTGGTATCTCAGAATAATTTAGTTGATATAAGGGTTTGTAGTTTTCTTCAAAACCACTCATTCCAGATCCTAATACAATCACAGATTCTATAGTTTTTCCTTCAATGATTTCTGAGATAAAGGCTTTCGACTCTGTTATTTTTTCAATCATTTGATATTAGGTTAATAAGCTAAATTCGATTTAAAAAGCTTTTACCTGGAAATATATTATTCAACTCAAAAAAATCACATATTGTTGAAGCTACATTAAAGAAACCTTCAAGATCACCAATATATTCAGCTTTACCATTTTTTTTATAAGCAACCATCGGCACATATTCCCTTGAATGGTCTGTTTTACCGTCTGTTGGATCTGTACCATGATCGCCTGTAAAAATTATTAGGTCGTTTTCAGTCATTACATTTAAAATTCTTTGGATTTTCTTATCAATAAGTTTTAATCCTTCATAATATCCATGCGGATCTTCTCTGTGGCCATACAACATATCTAAATCAACTAAATTAACAAAAATAAAATCATGGCTACCACTTTTTGCTTCATCATATAGGAATTCAAGTCCATTTGAGTCACCCTCAGTATGCACAGCAGTTGTCAAATACATTTCTCCAAATAAATCACTGATCTTACCTATTCCATATGTAGATAAATTATTTTTGTATAAATAACTTAGAATTGTTTCACCTGGAGGATTCATGCCAAAATCTTTTCTATCATAAGTTCTAACAAAATTGTCATATTCTCCAATAAATGGTCTAGCTATTACTCTTCCAATATTGTATTGATCACAATATTTTCTTGAAATTTCGCATATTTTGTAAAGTTCCTCAACAGAACAAACATTTTCGTGAGCGGCAATTTGAAAAACTGAATCTCCAGAAGTATATAAAATTAATTTTCCCGATGATAGATGCTCTCTTCCCAGTTCATTTAATATTTCAGTACCTGATGCATGTTTGTTGCCTATGAATTCAATATTTGCTTGTTTTTGAATTGAGTGAATTAAATCCTGAGGAAATCCGTCAGGATATGTTGAGAAATCTTCTTCAGTTATTAAACCTGCAAGCTCCCAATGTCCAGTAGTAGAATCGTTTCCAATTGACTTTTCTGACAATCTTCCAACTGTAGCAATATGGTTAGTATTCATATTTTTTACTTCAGTAATTTTTCCAAAACCTAACTTTTCCATAGTTGGTAAATTGACACCACCTACAACATTCGCAACATTTGAAAGAGTATTTGTTCCTAAATCACCATATTTATCCGCATCAGGTGCTTCACCAACACCTAAAGAATCAATAACTACAAGAAAACATCTTTTCATTAAGTTGTACCAAAAAGCCTATCTCCCATATCTCCAAGGCCTGGAACTATATACCAACTTTCGTTAAGTTTTTCGTCTATATTACCTGTTATCAATGTAATATCTGCATGCTCTTTTTCTAACCGCTCTATACCCTCAGGGGCAGAAATAACAGTTAGAGCAATAATATCTTTTGGATTTTGTTCCTTTACTTTATCAATGGCAAAAGATAGAGAACCTCCGGTAGCAAGCATGGGTTCTAATATAAAAACATTTTTGTTATTTAAATCAGGTAAATTTTCATAATAATATTCAGGTTCTGCAGTTTCTTCATTTCTTTGAACACCAATATATCCAAATGAAACATTTGGTAAAAGCTCTTTCACTCCATCAATTAAACCTAGTCCAGCTCTAAGTACTGAAATAGCAACACTGTCGTTTTCTACTTCATAACCTTTAGTATTTACTAATGGTGTAGTTATATTTTTTTCTTTTAATGAAATATTTTTAGTGCCTTCAATAAAAAGTAAATATGAAAGCTTGGTTGCGTATGCTCTAAATTCTTCACTATTGGTATTTTCGTTTCTGAGTATTGTTAAATAGTGACTTTTAAGTGGATGAGATAATTCAATTACTTGCATTAAAAATTAGGTTAGCAAAACATTAAATCTTTTCTAGTTATTTTTGATAAGAAGTTAATCTAATAAAAGTACATTTTATGCTCTACTTAATGTAATATAATGTATTGCTATTTAAAAAAGGAAATTAATGCCTGTAAAGATAAGACTTGCACAAAGAGGTAAGAAAAAAAATAGAACGTACAGAGTAGTAGTTGCCGATTCTCGCTCACCAAGAGATGGAAAGTTTATTGAAGACCTAGGTTACTATGATCCGCATCATAACCCTTCAAAAGTTGAAATTAATGTTGATAAAGCTGTTTCGTGGTTAGACAAGGGAGCTCAGCCATCAGAGCGCGCACAAAAATTATTAGAAATTTCTGGGGCATGGGCTCAGTGGAGATCATCAAAGGGAGAAGTTGTTTCTATTCCTACTGCTCCTGCAGAAAAAGTTAAAAGTAGTTCAAAGGCAAATAAAAAGAAAGAAGAAGCTACTCAAGAAGAAACTTCTGAAGAATCTTCAGAAGATACAGAAGAGGAATAATTTATGGCCGCAGGTTCAATTGTAAAAAACGTAGTTGAATATATTGTTACGCAAATTGTGGAGGACACAAAGTCTGTAAAAGTCGACATTGCAGATTCAGATGATGAAAATGTAACAATTGAAGTTAGGACTTCTCCAGATGATATGGGAAGAGTTATTGGTAAAAGAGGTAGAGTTGCTAGAGCGATTCGTACAGTAGCTCAAGCAGCAGCAGATGAAGAAGGTCTTCAATCTAGCGTAGAATTTATTGACTAACAATACTTTATTTCAAGTTGCTAAATTAGGTAAACCCCACTCACTTAAGGGATTTCAATATATAAACATAGACAATTTTTTTAGAAAGTTTGACTTAAGCAATATATCAATGCAAGTTGGTAATGAAGAATTAATAGTTGAGAATTTTAAAACCCACTTAAAAGATAGAAATCTAATTAAATTTAAAGACTTTGACACAATTGAGTCAATTGAGAGATTAAGGGATAAGGTTGTCTCTATTTCCGATAAGTATAAAAGTGATTTATTAAATGATAGTAAATTACCTTGGCCTGGTTTTTTTATAAATAAGAACTTAGGTAAATCAGATTTAGTTTTACTTGGCTTTAATTTTTCTCAAAACTTTACATTTTGCGAAGTTTCTAATTTAACTGATTTTCCTATTCCATATAATGATAAGTTTTTTTCATATCAGAATAATCAGCTTATTTTAATTAATGACAACCTAACTGTTTAACCAGTTAAAAATTAAATTACTATATGTATCTTTTATCATATTTTCTGGATGCCATTGAATACCAATAGCATTCCATTCATTAGTAGTTTCAATTCCTTCAATCACACCATCATTTGATTTTGCAGTTATTTTTAAATCTTTACCTAATTTATCAATACCTTGATGATGTATAGAATTTACCATTATGTTTTTTTCTTGAATTATTTCATATAGTTTTGAATCTTCAAAAACTTCAATATCATGAATGTGAGATCGAGCCTCTCCGAATGGTTTATCGTGCTCAATGTCTTTAAAACCTGAATCATTAAGATCTTGATATAAAGTACCGTTTTTATAAACATTCAATAATTGATGTCCTCTACATATTGCAAGAGTTTTGACGTTGTTTTCTTCTGCAGATTTGAGTAGATTCAATTCAGTAAAATCTCTATTGTCTGATATTCGAATTGTTTTAGAATCAATTTTTTGGTTATACCTTTCTGGGTTTATATCTCCACCTCCAGAAATTATCAAAGCATCAAATTTTGAAGCATCAATTTCAAGATTATCATTTTGTGGACCAATAACTATTGCAGTATTCCCAAATTTGTTACATAAGTTTATAAAATCATTGTTTATTACAACACATGGAATATTTCCAGGTGCCATTTGAACATCTTTTATTCCAGTTGAGATTCCAATTAATTTATTCATTTACAAAAATACATTGAACTTCCACAGACACATTAAGTGGTAAGCTCGCAACTCCAACAGCAGACCGTGTTGATTTTTCTTCAAAATATTCTGCAAGCTTATCCGTAAAACCATTCAATACTTTTGCGTGATCTTGAAAATCATTATCAGCATTTACGAATCCTAATACATTTACAGGCTGTAGATTTTCAATTTCACCATTAGCTAAGAGTGTAGATATAGTTAATTCAGCACATAGGGAAGCAGCTTGATAACCATCTGCTATTGATACCTCAGAAGGTATCTTTCCTTGATATTTTTTCTTTTCAGTAAATGGAACGTGGCCAGATGTATATATGTAATTTCCAACTTTTTTATATGTTACATAATTTCCAATAGCCGATGGTGCAACTGGTAATTCTTTATCCATTATCTAGTAAGTTTTCCAATTAAATCTACAACTCTATTTGAATATCCCCACTCATTGTCGTACCAGCAAACTACTTTTACATGATTTCCTTCTAGTAACTGAGTAGAAGAAGCATCGTAAATACTTGAGTGCGGATTGTTCAAAATATCAGTAGATACAAGAGGAACTTCTGAATACTCTAATATTCCATTTAACTCATTATCTGCAGCACTCTTAACTGCCTTATTGATATCATCTATAGAGACTTTTTTTTCTAATTCAACGACAAGATCAACTACGCTTCCATCAGGAACTGGTACTCTCATAGCCATTCCATCTAATTTACCATTAAGTTCTGGAAGAACCATACCAACAGCTTTTGCTGCACCAGTTGATGTAGGGATAATATTTTGAGTTGCACTACGTCCTCGTCTAAAATCACTATGGGTAGTTTCAGCTAATGCTTGATCATTAGTATATGCATGTACAGTTGTCATCAATCCGGATAAAATTCCAAAGTTATCATCTAAAACTTTTGCTATAGGAGCTAAACAGTTTGTAGTGCAAGATGCATTTGAAACTATTTTATCTTCAGGCTTAAGATCACCATCATTGACACCGAGGACTATTGTCGCATCTATATCGTCTTTTGGAGGTACAGTTAGCAATACTTTTTTAGCTCCAGCATCAAGATGTTTATTTAATGATTCACTATCTCTAAATATTCCAGTTGATTCAACAACAACATCAACATCCATTTCTTTCCAAGGAAGCTCCGCAGGGTCTTTAATTGAAGTTAATTGTATAGTCCTATCATCTACAATTAATTTATCTCTAGAAACGCTTACATTTCTATCTAATATTCCCATTACTGAATCATGTTTAAGCAGATATGCAAGATTTTCATAGTTCCCTAAATCATTGATTGCCACAACATTTATATCAGAATCATTTTCTACAATAATCCTTAGAATTGATCTACCAATTCTTCCAAAACCATTTATAGCTACGTTACCCATTTAGAGTTCCTGTCCCAATCGTTTGATAGTGTCTATTATTCTTGCAGCGTAACCCCAACCGTTATCAAACCAAATTATTAATTTTATTTTCTTATTATTAATACCCATTGTAGCAAGACCATCTATCAGTCCAGAAAATGTGCTTCTGACTACATCAGAAGAAACAATTGGGTCGTATGTAATTCCGATTATATTTTTTAAATCATGTTCTGAATAGTTTTTTAGCAGATTGTTAATTTCTTCAATAGTTGTTTCTTTTCTAATATCTATTGTTAGGTCTACTGTACTTCCATCAGGAATTGGAACTGTCATTGATGAGGATGCTATTTTATTTTTTAAAAAAGGAAGTACATTTACAATTACTTCTGATGATTTAGTAATACTAGGTATTATATTTTCGCCAGCGGCCCTATTTAGTCTAAATCCTTCACCAGCTACATCAGCTAATCTGTTCGAGTTCGAATATCCATGCACAGTTGTTAAAAAAGCTCTCTCCACGCCTACGTCTTTATCTAATGCTTTTAGTATTGGTGCAACAGCATTTGCAGTATTTGATCCTAGAGAAAACACATTTGATTTAAAATCAATATTTTCATCGTTTGCACCAGGTACAAAAATTTGGATATCTTTAAAATTTTCTGGTGTAGAGGCAACTATTACTTTTTTACACCCCTTTGATAAATGTACATCAACTTCTTTTTTTGTTTTTGGTTTACCAGTTGCAAGTATTACAACATCTGTTCCAATTTTCGCCCAATCAGCTTCATCTCCATCTTTCCAAGAGTTGAATATGATTTCTTTGTCATCTACAACAATGCCTGTTTCTGTCTCATGGATTTCAGTATTCAATTTTCCATATATAGAGTCATATTTGAGCAAATAAATTAGGTTTTTTTTATCAGCAGTATCTGATATTGAGACTATGTTAATGTCTTTGTCTCCCAATGTCTGTCTGAATAGGTCTCTACCTATTCTTCCAAAACCAACAAGTGAAACATTTGTCATCAACCCTCACAAAACTATTGATTAATTGTTGTTACAATCAACTAATAATATACCTTAAAAACACTAAGTATGAGAGAATTAAGAAGAAATATTCACGATTCAATTTTTGGACCTGAACAAACTGAAGATTTGCTTACTAAAGCATTCGATAGAAAAAAACATTATTTTGGGAATACAATAACTTACAGCCCAAAAGTATTCATACCACTTACAACAATGTGTAGAGATAGTTGTGGATATTGTACTTTTGTTAAATCACCAAATGAAGGTGGAACATATTTAAACGAAGAAGAAGTTTTAAGTATTGCAAGTGCAGGTGATGAAGCAGGATGTTACGAGGCTTTATTTACATTAGGGGATAAGCCAGAATTAAAATGGGACTTTGCGTTGACTCAACTCGAACAACTTGGATTTTCTTCAACTCATGATTACTTGATCAGTTCAATGAAAAAAGTTAATGATACGTTTAAATTATTTCCACATGCAAATCCTGGATTGATGAGTTTTGAAGAAATAAAAGAGTTAAAAAAATATTCACCATCCGGCGGCTTAATGATTGAAACATTTTCAAAAAATATATATGATAAGGGACAAGCTCATTACAAAACTCAAACAAAATTTATCGATCTTAGAATTGAATCTCTAGAAAATGCTCTACAAGCAAAGTACCCAGTAACTACAGGGCTTCTTTTAGGACTTACTTCTACCAAAGATGAAGTGGTAGATGATATAACAAACATCATTTTATTAATTCAAAATAATATGGCTATTCAGGAGATTATCCTTCAAAATTTTAGAGCTAAAAAAAATACGATTATGAAGAATAATTCTGAAATTACAAATGACTTATTTTTAAGAATAATTGCTACCACTAGAATATATTCTCCTTCTCATATTTCAATTCAAGTTCCACCTAATTTGTCGCCAGACATAAATTTGTTTCTAAAAAGTGGAATAAATGATCTTGGTGGAATTTCACCATTGACTATAGATTGGGTAAATCCAGATCACCTTTGGCCAAATATTGATAAATTAAAAAAAGATACTTCATTAACTGGTCAAGTGCTTAAAAAAAGACTTCCAATATATCCAGAATTTATAAAAAAAGAATGGTTAAATGACGAAATTTTTGAAAAAGTTAATAATATTATTGATACAGATGGTTACCCAAAAGACTCACATGAATGAAAATATTTCTTTTTTAAGAATAAGACCCTGCGATAACAATAATGAAATCTATCTAAATTCTAGACGAAAAGAGGGCACATCTGCTTTTTTAATTAAAAGTGAATTAGATCTTGATATTAGTGAAATACATAAAAAAGATTTTCAAACTTTGTCCAAAGATGTATCAGTAGATTCTGATTGTTGGATAATTAAGGATAATAATTGGGAAGACTTTAAGGATATAAATCCCAAAAGAATTGTTTATGATTTTAAAAATAACAAAGAAATTTCACTTGAAGTTATAGATAGATTGAAGCCCTACACTGTATTGGTATCAGATCCTTTAGACATAAATTTTTTACAAGGAATAAACACAAAAACTAAATTTATAACAACAGCATACGTAAACACTATTGACGAAGCACTTGGCTACATTAAAAATGGAATTTCTGATTTGTTGCTGAGAGATTGGAGTTCAGCACAAATTGATGAATTACAAAGTATTCAAGGTTTTAATTTTTACGAGAGAACATTACTATCTCCAGTTTTTTCAATTGATGAAGCAAGGAAAGAATTCAGTAAAGAGCGTTTCTTTAGATATTTAAACACAAGAAACGTAAGAGGATTTAGAAGAGAGAAAACCGATTGGTTTCCTGGTAGCGGAAAAGATATACCTCAGTTAAACAATTTTGTATATAACAATAAAAGCCAAATAAATCATTACGGTATAGATGAGATTCTAAATAATGTATTAAATGGTTATCAAATTAATGATGATGAATTAAATCTTTTATTTAATACTGCTGGTGAAAAAATAAATGATATCGCTGATGTTGCAAATCAATTAAATTTCCTAAAAAATGGCAACAAAGTAACTTTTGTTAAAAATAGGAATATTAACTATACAAATCAATGCTATTACAAATGTGGTTTCTGTGGATTCTCAAAAGGTCCAAAAAGTTTAAATCTTAAAGAAAAACCATATTCTATTGATATAAAAGAGGTAGTAGATAGAACCGTTGAGGCTTTTGAAATGGGAGCTTCCGAAGTATGTTTACAAGGAGGAATACATCCTGATTACACAGGTGAATTTTATTTAAATATGGTAAGGGAAATAAAACAATCAATACCAGAAATACACATTCATGGTTTTACACCTTTAGAAATATGGCAAGGTGCTGAGACAATAAATTTGAGTATTGAAGATTATTTAAAACTTCTTTTTGATGCTGGTCTGAATACATTACCAGGAACTGCAGCTGAAATATTAGATGATAGAGTCCGAAAATATTTGTGTCCAGATAAGATAACGTCATCTCAATGGGCATATGTGATGGAAGTAGCTCACGGTTTAGGAATGAAGTCTACAGCAACAATCATGTTTGGACATATTGATGATGTAGAGTCATGGGTAAATCATTTCTCGCTTATAAAGAATATCCAGTTAAAAACTGGGGGTTTTACAGAAGTTGTACCCCTACCTTTTGTACATATGGGATCTCCAATTTATTTGCAAGGAAAAAGCATGCGAGGTCCTACATGGGATGAAGTTGTTCTAATTCATTCACTTGCTCGAATATATTTTACAAATGTAATTAATAATATACAGGCAAGCTGGGTGAAGCTAGGGCATGATGGTGCTGGTAAATTATTAGATGCAGGTGTAAATGATTTAGGAGGTACATTAATTAATGAAAATATTAGTAGAGCTTCTGGAGCCAACCATGGTCAAGAAACTACGGAGCAGCAATTTATAGACCTAATTGAAAACTGTAATAAAACACCTGTTTTAAGAAACACTCTTTATACAGATTTTAAAAATCCTAAAACTTTAATCCAATATTCATGAATACATATAATGTCATTACACTATTCCCTAATTTAATTGAGGAGTGGAAAAATATAGGCATTGTGAGACAAGCTATTAAAAATCAGTTGGTAAATATTCAAACTACAAACTTAAGGGAATTTGGAATTGGAGAATATAAACAAGTAGATGATGCTCCATATGGCGGGGGACCTGGAATGGTATTAATGCCTGAGCCATTAGACAATGCGATTAACTCTTCAAATTCAGAAATTAATGTTTTTCTAACACCATCAGGGGAGCAGTTGGATGAAACTCTATTAATTGAATTATTATCATTTAAGTCCATAAATCTAATTGCAGGCAGATATGAAGGTTTTGATCAAAGAATCCTGGATATCCATTCAGATTATGAAGTTTCTATTGGACACACCGTCATTTCTGGAGGTGAAGTTCCAGCGATGTATTTGCTCGAAGCTTTAATAAGAAGGATTCCGGGCGTATTAGGAAATCCAGATTCATTAAAGTATGAAACATTTAATGACAACAAATATGACTTTCCTGTATATACAAGGCCCGAAACATTTAAAAATCTGTCTGTACCTGAAGTTTTGCTGTCTGGTAACCATAAAGACATCGAAGAGTGGAAAAAGAATAATTTAAAAGACATATAAAGTCTATTTACTTATATAATTTATTTTTGGAGTGATTATGGATCTAATCGAAAACATTGAAAAAGATTATTTAAAAGAAGATTTACCAGAATTCAAATCTGGGGACACTGTAAAGGTTAATGTTAAAGTCTCTGAAGGAAATAGAGAGAGAATTCAAACATTTGAAGGAGTTATTATAGCCATCAACGGTGTTGGTATTAACAAGACTATTACAGTTCGAAAATTATCATTTGGTGTTGGTGTAGAAAGAATATTTCCTGTACATGCACCTATTGTTGATTCCTTAGAAGTAGTTAGAAAAGGTAAAGTAAGACGCTCAAAACTTTATTATCTTCGTGATCGAGTAGGTAAATCTGCAAAAATTAAAGAAGATCGTAATTAACTAATTATTATTAAATTATTATCAAAAAACTACTTAAATTAATTTCGACAATCGTTTTAGCTGTTCTTGTAGCTACATTAGTAAGAACATTGTTAATTCAGATATATTATATTCCGTCAACATCAATGGAACCTACATTAAAAATAGATGATCGAGTCCTTGTAGTTAAAGATACAATTATGCAATTAGATATCGCTAGCGGCGATATTGTAGTTTTTTACAATAATGACTCAGAACATTCTATTAGTTTCTTTCAAGAATATATAGATGGGTTACAAATCTGGAAAATAAGCGATCTAGATTCTCAAAAAAATACTGCGATTATTAAAAGAGTGGTTGGAGTAGGAGGCGATACAGTTGAAATCTTAGAAAATGGGGAAGTTTTCGTAAATAATTCAAGATTCACAATATTTGATATTGATGAAGGAGTGAACTTCAAGAGAGAAACATTTTTAATTCCTGAAAACGAAATTTTTGTATTGGGGGACAATAGACCAAACAGTCAAGACTCAAGATATATTGGAACTATTCCTATGAGAAATATTATTGGCAAAGCTACTCATTTGATTTATCCATTAGAAAACTTTAAAAAATTAGATGATTGAAGATAAAATTTGGAACAACAATCCAAGTACATACATCATCGGAAGTGATGAAGTTGGAAGGGGTTCTTTTGCTGGACCAATTGGAGCAGCTTCCGTAAGAATCAATTACGAACATATAGATTTATTACTTGACGTTAAAGATTCAAAAAAGTTATCACCAAAAAAAAGAAATCAGATATTTGAATTAGTTCATGAAAGTGAAATTGAATATTCGTATGTAGAACGTGATAATGAATTTATTGATCTTTATGGAATTAAGCTTGCAAATGAAAAAGTTTTAGAAGATTCTATTTCTTCAATATTTCAAGACGGAGATATTGTATATGTTGATCATTTTAAGATTTCCAAATTTAATGCTATTTCACTCATCAGGGGTGAAGATAATTGTAGGCCAATTGCTCTAGCAAGTATTATCGCAAAAGTTCTTAGAGATAATTTCATGATTGAAATATCAAATAAATATAACAGATATGCATTTGAAAAAAATAAAGGTTATGGAACTAAAGAGCATAGATTAGCTATAAAAAAATATGGGCTTTCAGATGTCCATCGTAAATCTTTTAATTTAATGCCCAAATAACAACAATAATTGTTAGAAAAAGAGCTGCAACTATATTCAGATAGTCTGTCTTATTTGCTTTGTAAGGTTTATTCGGATCAAATCCCATACATACATTCTAAATAGATTTGTATTAAACTTCTAGATATGACACTTGAATCGAATATTGTAAATGAGATTAAATTTTTACAATTTAATGATGAAAATGCAATGAATGCAATCGGTGCTGATGACTGGATTAAATTGCAAGAAGAAATAGATTCTTTTGAAAATAGTGACCAAAAGTATCTGGTAATTAAACACATCAATGGAAATTATTCTGCTGGCGCTCAATTAGGAGAGACAGTAAATGCTCTTATGGATGATGTCTCTAAAGCAGCTATAAAATTGTGGAATTGCAAAAAACCAATAATTTCTCTAGTTGATGGAATTGCTGCAGGTGCTGGAGCAAATATGATGCTTATTAGCGATTTTATTATTGCTACCCCACAGACAAGGTTTATTGAAGTTTTTGTCAGAAGGGGATTGGTTGTTGATTTCGGGGGATCATGGGTATTGCCAAGAATAATAGGTATTCAAAAGGCTAAAGAATTAATGATGACATCCAATGAAATCAATGGGGAGGAATTAGATAGATTAGGCGTCCTTTACAAGCTAACAAATGCTGAAAACATGGATACTGAATTTAAAAATTTAATTGAAAATCTAAATAAACAAAGTTTCATATCTATATGTATGGTTAAACAACAAATTAAAGACGGTCTAGATTTAACATTTGAAAAATCGATAGCTAACGAAACAATTAATCAAAATAGCAGGTTTCAGCATTCAGATGTAATTGAAGGTATGAATGCCTTTTTTGAAAAGAGACAACCAAATTATAAAAATACATTAGATGAATAAAATATTTGCATAAATATACATATAAGTGAATTTTTATGCAATAATTTGTACTTAAGAAATTGGAGGTTTACTAAGTGAAAACTAGAAAATCACTCCTTTTAATTTTTGTTTTAGCATTGGTAGCTGCTGCTTGTTCAACCGCTGCAACTCCATGTGATGAAGTAGAAATTACAACAGGAGAAAACGGATTACCTGATTTAGGTGGTTGTGAATTTACATTTGCTGTAGAGAATGCATATTTACCATTCAATTATATTGATGCAGCTGATGGTGAAGCTAAAGGCTGGGACTATGATGTATTTAATCATATGGGCGAACTAATGAATTTCGTTCCTGTTTATGTACCGGCAGCTTGGGATGGAATGATACAGGCTGTAGCTGATGGACAATTTATGATTGCTGGTGATGGTATCACAATTACAGCAGAGAGAGATGAAATCATTGACTTTTCTAATGGTTATATCAATCTTGCCCAAAGAGTACTTGTAGCAGTAGGTAATGACGAAATTACAAGTATTGATGATCTTAAAAATGGAGACTATACAGTTGCAACTCAAAAAGGAACTACAAACTATGAGTTTGCAGTTTCTGAATTAGGGGAAGACAAAGTTAAAGCATTTGATGATTTTAACTTTGCTATCCAAGCTGTTATCTCTGGCGATGCAGATGCGTCCATTATTGACGAGACTGCTGGTTTAGGATATATGGGTGCAAATAAAGATCAAGTTAAATTGGTTGGTGGAGATTTAACATCTGAACAACTAGGTTTCGCATTTCCTAATGGAAGCCCGTTAGTAGATGTTGTTAATCAAGGCCTTGCAGCTATGGAAAAAAGTGGAAAACTTGCAGAAATAAATGCAAAGTTCTTCTCACCAGATTTTACAGTTACTTATGATGATATAGCTGAGTGTGATGAAAACATTCCTGCTGAATATCTTCCTGAGGATTGTGACGTATAAATAAATAATTTATTTATATATAAATTTGTAATAGGCACGGAAATCCGTGCCTATTGCTTTATTATTAGAAAAATACATGAAAATTAAAAATTTATTCAAACCAGACAATTGGTGGTTGCTGATATTGATTGGAATCATTTCTTGGATGATTTATGTTATTATTTCTAATCCAGAATATAACAAAGCATTTAATTTTATTCTTCCTGGACTATCTATAACCTTTTTATCAACAATTGTTTCATTTTTTATTGCATTATTTTTAGGATTGATATCAGGAATAGGGCGAATATCTAAAAATAGAATTGCAAGTACAATTTCTAGAACTTACATAGAGTTTATAAGAGGCGTACCTGTTCTAATTTTAATTTTTACTATTGCATTTGTAGTAGTTGTAAGAGGTGCTGAATTCTTCAACATAAACAATGGTAATGTTCCTATGCTTGTAAGAGCAATAATTGCTTTATCTGTATTTTACGGTGCATATATTGCTGAAGTTTTTAGAGCAGGTATAGAATCTGTACCTGTAGGTCAAAGAGAGGGTGGAGCATCTCTTGGTTTAACAGACAGGCAAGTTATGAGATTTATAGTTTTACCTCAAGCTTTTAGAAATATGCTTCCAGCCTTAGGAAATGACTTTATATCAATGATGAAAGACTCTTCTTTGTTATCAGTTTTAGCTGTTGAAGATTTGACCTACAGAGGGAGATTGTATTCAGGAAGTACATTTAGATTTGCTGAAACATATCTTGTACTTACTGTTTTATATTTAATAATAACTTTGATACTGTCAGGACTACAGAGAAGGCTTGAGAAAAGACTTGAATCTAAATAATCAATCGGATAGAAAAAAAGTACTTGAAGAATATTTAATATATATCAATAATGTAAAAAATTATTCACAAAATACAATCAAATCATACAGCTCTGACATTAAACATTATTTTGAAAATACAGATAGTATTGGAGAATTTTCAAGTTATCTAAAACATTTAAACAAAAATAGATATTCAAAAACTTCTATTAATCGTAAAATCACTTCAATCAGAATTTTCTTATCTTGGGCTGTTGCTAATGATTACTTTAATCAAAACCAAATAAAAATTGTAAATAATCTAAAAGTAGAAAAAAAACTACCAAATGTTTTAACTTCATCATATATAAATAGACTCTTAGACAGCCTTCCTGAATCTTCTCAAAAAGATGTAAGAGATAAAGCAATTTTAGAATTAATGTATTCATCTGGACTTAGAGTCAGTGAAGTCTCAAATTTAACCTTAACCAGCATTAACAAAAATAATTCCTTAAGAGTTTTAGGTAAGGGGAGCAAAGAGAGAGTTTTACCTATGACCAAAAGAGCATATGTCTCTATAAAAAAATATATTGAAATTTCAAGATCAAAATTTGAGAATGACAAGTCAAAAAATTACCTTTTTCTTGGTGTAAGAGGGGGTCAATTAAGTGACAGAGAAATTAGAAGGATTGTTAAATTTAGAACTGGAACATTTCCACATAGCATAAGGCATACTTTTGCTACACATTTATTAGAGGGTGGTGCTGATTTGAGGATAGTTCAAGAACTTCTTGGTCATAATGACCCTAGTACAACGCAAATATATACTCATGTATCTAAAAAGCAACTACAAAAAAAATACAAACAATCTCATCCGAGGGGTTGAATAATATCTTTTTGATATTAGAATTCTTATGAAAATAGACACCATATTTGCAAGTTTCCTCGGTGAACGAAAGTTTGGAAACCGCTTAGGCAAGGAATATGGGATGAATTAACCAAAGGAGAAAAATTGAGTACAACAATGAAAGACCTGCTTGAAGCAGGCGTACATTTTGGTCATCAAACACAAAGATGGAATCCCAAAATGGAAAAATTTATCTATGGAGCAAAAAGTGGTATTCACATTTTAGATCTTAGAATCACTTATGACGCTATTGAACAAGCTCAAGATTATGTACAAAAGTTAGTTGCAAATAGTGGAAAAGTTTTATTTGTAGGAACTAAACCACAAGCCCAACAAGTAATTGAAGACCAGGCAATTCGAGCTGATATGCCTTATGTGAATTTTAGATGGTTGGGTGGTATGCTTACAAATTTTAAAACAATTATTAAACGTGTAGTTTATTTAAAAGAATTAAAATCATTAGATTCTTCTGGTGAAATAAATGCATATACAAAATCTGAAAGATTAAGGATTAAAAGAGAAATCGAAAAACTAACAAAATCAATTGGCGGAATTGTAAATTTAAACAAACTTCCGGATGCAATTTTTGTTGTAGATCTCTCAAATGAATCTACGGCTATTACTGAAGCTCAAAAATTAGGCATACCAGTTATTGGTTTAGCAGACTCAAATGTAGATCCTGAAGGAGTTGAAATTGTTATTCCTGGAAATGACGATGCAATTAGATCAATCGAGTTAATTGCTTCAGCAATTGCGGATGCTTGTCTAAAAGGTTCAGGAAAAAGAAGTGAAGTTGAAAATAAGGAGAAAAAATAATGTCAATTTCAGCAGCTGATGTAAAAAAACTACGTGATATGACTGGTGCAGGAATGATGGATGCCAAAAAAGCTCTGTCTGAAAGCAACGGAGATTTTGACAATGCTGTTAAGTATCTTAGAGAAAAAGGTTTAGCAGACTCAAAAAAAAGAGCAGATAAAGAAGCAAATCAAGGAACTATCGGTGATTATATACATTTTCAACAGGATAGAGCTGTTGCTGGTGTACTGGTCGAACTTGCTTGTGAAACAGATTTTGTTGCTAAATCAGATGAATTTAAGAACGTTGCTAAGCAAGTAGCCATGCATATAGCAGCTCTAAAACCTGAATTTTTAGATGTTGGAGATGTTCCTTCAGAAAGAATTGAAGAAGAAAAAGAAATTATAAAAAAGCAATCTGAAAATGAAGGAAAGCCTGCAGATGTTATAACAAAAATTGTTGATGGTAAAATTTCATCTTTTTACAAAGATTATGTTTTGAATGAACAAACATTTTGCAATCCAGAATTTTATGAGGGTCAAGTTGGTACAATGATTGAAGAGCTATCTGGAAAATTAGGTGAAAAAATTTACATTAAGAAATTTTCGAGAATTGAGGTTGGTACTTAATAATGAGTAGGGTTCTACTAAAACTATCTGGAGAATCCTTTGCTAATCCTGACACTAATTTTGGTATTGAACCAAAGGTAATTGATAGAATCGCTTCTGAGATTACAACAGCTAATAATGAGAATATACAAATTGGTGTTGTTGTAGGCGGTGGAAATTTTTTTAGAGGCGTACAAGAATCTGCAAAAAACATGGCACAAGCAAATGCAGATTACATGGGAATGTTAGCAACAGTTATCAATGCTGTTGCTTTAAAAGATGCTTTAGACAAGAACGGAACACAAACGCGAGTCCAATCTGCTATAACTATGACAGCTGTTGCAGAACCTTATATTAGACTGCGAGCAATAAGGCATCTTGAAAAAGGTAGAGTTGTGATTTTTGCAGCTGGTACTGGTAATCCATATTTTACAACTGATACAGCGGCTTCGCTTCGAGCAGCAGAAATAGATGCAGATTTAATGTTGAAATCAACCAGAGTAGAGGGTGTTTACGATAAAGACCCAGAAGTTGAAGAGCAAGCTGAGCTTTTCAATGAAATTTCATATAAGGACGTGGTTTCAAGCAAATTAAAAGTTATGGATTTAACTGCAATAACACTATGTGAAGAGAATGAAATGCCTATAAGAGTATTCGATGGTACTAAAGAGCAAAATATTTACAAAGCTCTAACGGGTGAGAAACTTGGAACTTTAATAAAATAATGAGTGAAATACTTATAAAAGATATTGAGCAAAAGATGATTAATTCACTAAATCACTTGGTAGATGAATTTTCAACGATTAGAACCGGTAGAGCAAATCCATCACTAGTGGATAAATTAAATGTAGAATACTATGGAACTAAGACACCACTTCAGCAGCTAGCAACAATATCAGTACCAGATCCAAAGTTATTAGTTATACAACCTTTTGATAAAACAGCTTTAGAAGAAATAGAAAAATCCGTTTTAAATGCAGATATTGGATTAAATCCATCAAATGATGGAGAAGTAATTCGTATACCCATACCACCTTTATCAGAAGAAAGAAGAAAAGAACTTGGTAAAGTAGCTTCTAAATCATCAGAAGATGCAAAAGTTTCAATTCGATCACACAGAAGATTTGGTATTGATGAAATTTCCAAATTAAAAGA
This sequence comes from uncultured Candidatus Actinomarina sp., assembly GCA_902566515.1. Taxonomy (GTDB): domain Bacteria; phylum Actinomycetota; class Acidimicrobiia; order Actinomarinales; family Actinomarinaceae; genus Actinomarina. Next base: position 26,919 of record CACFIX010000005.1, on the reverse strand, counting down.
TGAAAACTCTGCTGATGAGATAAAAAGAATGGAATCAAAAGTACAAGAGTTAACTGATAAATATGTAAATAAAATTGATGAATTACTTTTGGTGAAACAAAATGAATTACTTGAGGTATAAAAAATTATATCAATCAGATAATGATGGAACGTTTTGGCCTGGGTACATTGAACTTCCTGATGAAAATGACTCATCAGAGATAAATACAAACCAAGAATCTTCATTTTTCTCATCGAATCCAAGAGTTGTAACTGGTTTAGCTTTGATAATTCTTGTTGCTGTAATGTTTATTAATAAAACTTCAGCATTAATTTTGTTAGTTATCGTTGGTCTTCTAGCTACTAAAGAATGGTTTGATATGTTTGAATATGAAATAATTGTTCCTTATCCGTTGCTACTTTATGCAGCTCTCGCTCCTTTGTTTGTAGTATATTTTTTTGGTTTAAACAATTTTCACATTCCATATTTAATTTTTCCTATAGGTGTCATTGTTTACACAGGAACTTTTGTTAATTATGGAGTCTATGATAAATTTGGCAGCTCATTTTTATTTCTTGTTTGGTTTGGAACGGGCTTAGCTTCTATTGGCTATTTTTTAAATAATTTTGGGCCATTATTTACTTTTCTTTTATTAATTTCAATATCAATTAATGATGTTGCTGCTTATGAGTTTGGTCGAAGATATGGAAAAAGGAAACTTTCAGAAAACATATCACCTAATAAAACAGTAGAAGGCTTTGCAGCTGGATTATTTTTTGGGTCTATCTTTGTATTCTTTGTTTTAAATTATTTTTTAACTCTTTCCTTTACACAAAAAATTTTAATTTCTATTTTATTTGTGTTATTTGGAACTTTAGGTGATTTATTCGAATCAAAAATTAAACGATCTATTGAACTTAAAGATACAAGCACTTTGTTGCCTGGTCATGGTGGTGTATTAGACAGAATTGATTCACAATTATTAAGTTTTCCAATTCTTGTTCTATTCGTACATTTTTTAGATTTAATCCAATAAGTGTAATAATTAATATATGAATGCTGTATTAACTATTTTATTACTTACATTGTTTGTGGTACTTCATGAGTTTGGTCATTACATCTCCGCTAGAAGATCAAAAATTGCAGTATCAGAATTTTTTGTTGGTTTTGGACCAAAGATATTTTCTTTTAAGAGAAATAATACTGAGTATGGATTGAAAGCTATTTTGCTTGGTGGTTATGTAAAGATTCCAGGCATGGATGAAAACGAACCGGTAACAGACTATAAAAGTGATCAATTATTTCATACTGCGTCCTGGACTAAAAAATTATACATTGCATCTTCAGGAATTTTGGTCAATTTTTTTCTAGCATGGATAATCTTATTTTCTATATTTACTTTTTATGGAATAGATCAACCAACGCTAGAGGTTGCTACAATTGGTGAATCACTAAGCAATCCAAATGATGATGCTCCATCAAAAAAAGCAGGTTTGATACCCGGAGATATAATTTATTCATTTAACGGTTCAGAGGTACAGAGTTGGGAAGAGCTAGTTTCAATTATTGAAGTTAATCCTGATAAAAATGTATCAATAGGATATATTCGAAATTCCCAAATGTACTTAACTACAACTACATTAGAGTCAAGACTCTTAAACAATGAACTTTCTGGTTATTTAGGGGTCTCACCTGTACTAGAAAGACAAACTCTTGGTTTACTACAAGCTATACCGGCAACAACTCTTATAGAAATTGACATGACTAAAGCAGCTATTGAAGGAATTTTTACATTATTCAACCCATCTACTCTTGAAGCTCTACTTGGTACTTATACAGGTGAAGATGTACCTGATGAAGTAAGACCGTTGAGTCCAATTGGTTTAGCACAAGCTGGAAACCAAATAGCTGAGGGAGGATATGTAAATTTATTTAGCTTACTTGCTTTTGTTAATATTTTCTTAGCTGTTTTTAATTCGATACCGCTTGTTCCATTAGATGGTGGAAGAATTGTTTTAGCTTTGTACGAAGGAATTACAGGTAAAAAAGTAGAAGATAAAAAATTATATCCAATCGCTGCTCTTGTAATTTTTATCTTTGTATTCTTAGGAATAACAGCATTTTACCTTGATATTACGCAGCCAATAAAATTATGAAATTTAATAGAAGAAAAACACGACAAATTCAAATAGGTAAAGTTGGAATTGGATCAGATTTTCCTATATCTGTTCAATCTATGACTACAACAAAAACTAAAGATGTTGAATCTACGCTTTCACAGATTTACGAACTTGCTACTAATGGTGCAGATATCGTAAGAGTAACATGTAATGAAGTTGAAGCTGCTACAGGCTTGGTTGAAATCACACAAAGAAGCCCGGTTCCAATAGTTGCTGATGTACACTTTCAATACAAATTAGCACTTGCAGCTATTGATGCTGGTGTGAATGGCTTAAGACTTAACCCTGGAAATATAAGAAAAGAACAACAGATTAAGGAAGTGGCTAAAGAAGCTTTGTCAGCAAACATACCTATTAGAATTGGTGTTAATGGTGGTTCTCTTGATAAAGATTTACTCGAGAAATATGGTGATGCTACACCAGAAGCTTTAGTTGAATCTGCTCTAAAAGAATTAAAGTATTTAGAAGATGTTGATTTTTATGACATAAAAATTTCAGTTAAACATTCGAACGTACCTTTAATGATTGAATCATACAGGCTTTTAGCTGATAAAGTAGATTACCCTCTGCATCTTGGCGTAACAGAAGCAGGACCACTACCTGGTGGATTAATTAAGTCAACTGCAGGAATTGGAACGTTATTAAGTGAAGGTATTGGAGATACAATCCGTTACTCTTTGACAACTGATCCAGTTGAAGAAGCAAAAAGTGGAAGAGCTTTATTGGAGTATTTAGGTCTTAGAGAAAGAAACTCTTTAGATTTAGTTGCTTGCCCAAGTTGCGGAAGAGCAGAGGTTGATGTAATTAAAGTCGCTGAAGAGGCTCAAGATGCATTAAATAATGAAAGCATTCCATTACAAGTTGCTGTTATGGGCTGTGTTGTGAATGGTCCTGGTGAAGCTAGATCTGCAGACTTAGGTATCGCGGCTGGCAAAAATAAAGGACACTTATTCATAAAAGGCGAAGTAGTAAGAGTTGTTAATGAAAAAGAAATGGTCGATGCTTTGCTATCAGAGGCAAAATTAATTGTTGAACAAGGGATAGATGCAAGACTAGCTGCTGCAGATAAAAATGCTGCAGAAATCGCACGTAAAGATGCAAATGACCTTATAAATTCTCAGGGAGATATTAACAATTTTTTGGAAAGAAAAAAATCAGTCGTGGAGATATCTTCAAATACTGATATTGAAAATTAAAACCTTTAATATATAGTCATGGTTGAAAAAATTACACCTATGTCGGAAGACTTCAACGAGTGGTACACTGATATAATTCAACAAGCACAATTGGCTGACTATTCTCCTGTAAAAGGAACGATGGTAATAAGACCATATGGTTACTCGCTTTGGGAAGGTGTTCAATCATACTTGGATAAAAAATTTAAAGAAACAGGTCATGAAAATGCATATTTCCCACTTTTTATTCCTAACTCATTTATTCAAAAAGAAGCTGAGCATGTTGAAGGTTTTTCTCCTGAATTAGCTACTGTAACACATGCTGGCGGAAAAGAGCTTGAAGAGCCATTAGTCGTAAGACCAACATCTGAGACAATTATTAATCATATGTTTGCAAAATGGATTAAAAGCCATAGAGATTTACCAATGTTAATTAACCAGTGGGCAAATGTTGTTAGATGGGAAATGAGAACAAGATTATTCCTAAGAACTTCAGAGTTTCTTTGGCAAGAGGGTCATACTGCACACAAAACTCAAGAAGAAGCAACAATTGAAGCATTGCAAATGTTAGATATATATGCTGAATTTGCAGAAAATGCAGCCGGCGTTTCTGTTGTTAAAGGTATTAAGTCTGCTAATGAAAGATTTGCTGGTGCAACTACTACTTATTCGATCGAAGCAATGATGAAAGATAAGAAAGCATTGCAAGCAGGTACATCACATGAGTTAGGACAGAATTTTTCAAAGGCTTTTGAAATTCAATATTCTGATGAAAAAAATGAGTTACAACATCCATTTCAAACGAGCTGGGGTGTTAGTACTCGATTAATAGGAATGATTATTATGGCTCATGGTGATGATAAAGGTTTGCAACTCCCACCTAAATTAGCACCTACTCAATCAGTCCTTATTCCAATAATTCCTAATGAAGATAGCAAATCAGTTGTGTTAGAAACTGTAAATAAATTACACGAAGAATTGCGTTTAAGTTATCGAATAAAAATTGATGATAGAGATAATATTTCACCAGGTTTTAAGTTCAATGAGTGGGAATTAAAAGGAGTACCATTAAGAATTGAAATAGGGCCTAAAGATATAGAAAAGAATTCTGTAGTTTTCTCGAGAAGAGATGGTGTTGATGGCAAGAACTCTATTTCAATAAATGAAGTTTCTCAGAAATTAAAAGATAATTTAGACGGTATCCAATCTAACCTACTAGAGACTTCAAAGAATTTTAGAAAAGATAATACAATCCATGTAGACAATAAAGCTGAACTAATTGATACTTTGAATTCAACTCCAGGTTTCGTTACATGTTATTGGGACGAAAATACTTCTGATGAGATTGAGATTAAAGATTTAACCAAAGCTACACTCAGATGTTATCTCATGGAAAATGGTGATTCTGCAAAAGCTGTAAACAATGAGTCTGTTGAGGGTAAAAAGGCAATTTTTTCAAAAGCATATTAAAAAAGGCTTTAAATAAACTCCAATGTTTGTTAATATTATTTAGAGACAATTTAACTATGTATAGTGGGTTTCAAGCCCACTTTTTTTATGAATGGAGGTTTATATGGTTTCTGAAAAAGAAATCTTAGAGGCTTTCGATTTATATCTAAGTGAAGAAAATCTTGAACTTTACGACACAAATATTGTAGATTATCCCTCTATTTCAAGAGTTGAAGTTTATATAGTTAGTGATAATGATATTGACATAGATTTAACTTCAAGATTAAATAAACAATTTCAAAGACTTCTCGAAAATATGGGTATTGAAAAAGGTTCATATGAAATGATTGTTTCAAGTCCAGGAATTGAAAGAAAACTAAAAACAAACAGGCATTTTGAGTTAGCTCTGGGTGAGTTAGTAAAAATTAAATTATTTGAACCTATAGAAGGTGAATATGTATTGGAAGGTTATATAGAATCGGCTGGCGAACAAGATATTAAATTAGTTATTAACTCAGTAGAGGTAGTAATTAATTTTTCAAATATTAAAAGTGCAAAAATTGAATTTAAGCAATTTAAAGAAAAAGTAAAAGGATAAAAATGAAATTAGGTAATGAGAGCAAACAAGCAATAGAGGCATTAGCACTAGAAAAAGGTGTAGCTGTTGAAAGCATGTATGAAGCATTAGTGTCAGCATTTAGGTCAGCTTATATGAGAATACCTGGAGCTGCTGAAGAAGCTCGAGTTACATTAAATCCAGATTCAGGAGAAGTTCTTATATATGCACAAGAATTAGATAATGAAGGAAATGTCATTGAAGAGTGGAAAGTTGAGTTAGATGAAGACGAGTTTGGGAGAATTGCTGCACAATCCTTTAAACAAATGATGACAACAAAAATTAGAGATGCAAAACGAGCTACAGTTCTTGATGCTTATATTGGAAGAGAAGGAGAACTTGTAACCGGTATAGTAACCCAATTTGATCCAAGATTTAATCAAACAATACTCGATCTACAAGATGCTGAAGCAGTAATACCTGCTGGTGAAAGGGTCCCCTTCGAGAGACTTGAAAGAGGCAATAGGATCAAAGCACTGATAACAGAGGTAAGAGAAGATGCTAAAGGAGTACCAATCATTGTTAGCAGGAGTAGAGCAGAATTTGTACAAAGAATGCTTGAACTGGAAGTTCCTGAATTGACAGATGGAACAGTTGAATTAAGAGCAATTGCTAGAGAGCCAGGTAGTCGAACAAAAATCGCTGTATTTTCCAATGATCCAAATGTTGATCCTAAAGGAGCTTGTGTGGGATCAAGAGGTAATAGAGTTAGACAAATTGTAAACGAGTTAAGAGGTGAAAAACTTGATGTTGTTGAATGGAGAGAAGATAAAGTTCGATTTATAAAAGAAGCATTAGGTCCAGCAGATATTGATGAAGTTGAAATTGATGAAGATTTAAAGTCAGCAAGAGTTGTCGTTAAAGACAGTCAACTTTCACTTGCTATTGGTAAAGAGGGCCAGAATGCAAGATTAGCTGCAAAATTAACTGGTTATAAAATTGACATAGAAGGCTTAGGAGATTCACCCCAACAAGACATAGAGGAAACAGAAGAAGCTAAAAACGAGGAAGAGTAAATGGCAAAAAAGCGAATTCATCAAATCGCCAAGGAGTTGGATATTGCTTCAGCTGACGTACTTTTTCATGCAAAAGAGTTAGGTTTTGAAGTTAAAACAGCATCATCTGGTTTAACTGAGGAAGAAGAAGAATTACTCAAGCTATCTTTATTACCTGAAGATGAACCTGAGTCTGAGTCAGAAGTTGTCCAAAAACAAGAAGATACAATTCAGGATACGCCAAGAGCAGAAGTTGAAGAAGATGATGTTCAAATTATTGAGATTTCTAGGAATTCATCCCCAGAGAAAATCAGTTCTCTCATAGATGTTGATGCTACACAAATTGTCGGTGATTTGATGGGATTAGGAATTATGAAAGCCATTGATACACCATTAGAAGATAACGATATAGAAAAGCTTTTTGAAAAATACAATCTTATTCCTGATTTAATTGATGAAATAACAATCTCAAGAGAAGATATTATAGAATTTCAAGAATTTGAAGATGAACCAGATAAATTAAAATTAAGGGCACCAATAATTACTGTTATGGGTCATGTTGACCATGGAAAAACTAGCTTATTGGATTTTATAAGAAATGAAAAAGTTGCAGAAGGTGAAGCAGGAGGTATTACTCAGCACGTAGGTGCTTACAAAGTAGATGTAGGAGAATCAGGAATAACTTTTATTGATACACCTGGTCACGAGGCATTTACACAAATGAGAGCTAGAGGAGCAAACGTTACGGATATAGTTGTCTTGGTTGTTGCAGCAGATGATGGAGTAATGCCACAAACAATTGAAGCAATCAACCACTCAAAAGCTGCAAACGTACCAATAGTTGTTGCCATAAATAAGTGTGACTTACCTGAGGCCAATCCGTCTATGATTAAAGCTGAGCTCACAAAATATGAAGTAATTTCTGAAGATTTAGGTGGAGACACACCTGTAGTTGAAGTATCTGCACTTAAAGGCGATGGAGTTAATGACCTGCTTGAAACACTTGCTCTTGTAGCAGAAATAGAAGAACTAAAAGCAAATTTTAATACAAATGCTTCAGGGTATATTGTTGAATCACGAATGGAAGTTGGTAGAGGAAATGTAGCTACAGTCATAGTCACAAGAGGTACTCTAAAACAGGGAGATTTTCTTTATGCTGGTCAGGCATTTTGTAGAGTTAAGTCAATGTTTGATTACAATAATAAAACAGTAAAGTCTATAGAGCCGGGATCTCCGATAGATATTATAGGATGGGATGAATCACCAACTGCTGGCGACCAATTTGTTGCTGTTAAAAATCAAAAAGATGCCAAGGCAAAAGCTGAAGAAAACAAAACTAAATTAAAAGAACATGACAACTCATCATTTTCAGTTGAGAATCGAGTTAGCGATATGATGAAACTTTTACAGGAAGGCGAGTTAAATACAGTAAATATAATATTGAAAGCTGACACTAATGGTTCAGTTGAAGCTATTAAAGATGGTATTAACAAGTTAGCAACTGATGATGTAAATATCCAAGTTGTTCATTCAGCTGTAGGGGGAATTGTTTTATCCGATGTAGATCTAGCTAGTGCTACAGAATCTTTAATTATTGGTTTTAATGTAAGACCTGATAGTCAGGCTAGAAATATGGCTCAAAGTAAGGGAATAGACGTAAGAACATACAATATCATTTATGAATTGTTAGACGATATCGCTGAAGCAGTACTTGGCCAAATGACTATAAAAACTGAAGAAGCAATTATCGGAATGGTTGAAGTAAAAACTACCTTCCGTGCGCCTAAAGTAGGGGTTGTTGCCGGTTCAATAGTTTCTGAAGGAAAAGTTGAAATTGATTCAAAAGCACGCTTACTTAGAGATGGTGTAGTAATTTATGAAGGAACCATAGTTTCACTTAGAAGATTTAAAGATAATGTAGAAGTTGTTAACGAAGGTCTTGAATGTGGTATCGGTTTATCCGATTTCAAAGATATTAAAGAAGGGGACACAATAGAGATACTTGGAGAAGTAGAAGTCTAAAACAAATAATGAGTAATCAAACACGTGGTGGAAGAATAAATAGAATCAATCCTCTCATTCAAAAAATCATCTCAAGTGCACTCTTAAGAAGTTCTGATCCAATACTAAACAAAGCAACAATTACACATGTTTCAACATCTCCAGATCTTAAGAAATCAATGGTTTTTGTTTCTACATTAGATGGAAATGAAGGTTCATTAAAAAATTCACTCGAAAAAAATAGAATAAAGATTCAGAAAGTGTTGGGCAGAGAAATGACTACAAAAAATGTTCCTAAAATTATTTTTGAAGTAGATAATACATTTAATAATGTACAAAGAATAAACGAACTAATTGATAGGACTAAAGACAATGAGTGACCTTTTTGAAGATATAAAAAATTCTTCTAATCTAATTACAGGTCATATCAATCCTGATGGCGATGCTTTAGGTTCTGCTTTAGCATTTAAATTGATTCTTGATAGTAAGGGCGTAGAATCAGACGTTTCTTTTGATATGAAAGGTAATGTTCCTTCAAATTTAAATCATTTACCTATTGATTTAATTTTAAATAGACCAAACAAAAATTATGAAAATGTTTATGTTTTTGATTGTGGAAATTCAGAAAGACTTGGGGATTTAGAAGAGTTAGCATTGAATTCCAAGAGAGTCATTGTAGTAGATCATCACATCAATCCGTCTTTTGGTGATATACAAGTTATTGATTCAAATGCTGCAAGCACTACACAAGTACTGTTCAGAGAAATTCTTTCCGCAAAGATAGATATTGATAAGAATATAGCTAATTGTCTTATGACTGGATTAATTACAGATACAGGTAGATTTCAATATTCCAATACAGACAATGAAGTATTTGAAATTGCCTCAAAACTAATGTTAAGTGGTGCTGAACTAACCAGTATTAGTGATAATATTTATGGGTCCATTCCCTTGAATGCAATAAAGCTACAAAGTGAAGTGTTAAACAGGATTGAATTATATGAAGAGGAAGAATTAGTTGTATCTTATGTTTTACAAGAAGATTATCTAAATTACAATATTGAATCATCTGAAACAGATTTTTTAATTGACTCAATTAGATTAGTAAAGGAATCAAATATAGCTTTATTACTAAAAGAACAGCAAGATAAATCATTTAAAGGAAGTTTAAGGTCTCGCAATGAATTGGATGTTCAGCAGATCGCTTCTTTATTTGGTGGTGGAGGACACAAAGCAGCTTCTGGATTTTCAACAAATTTAAGTATGGAAGAAATAAAAAACAAAGTAAAGAATGCAATTAATTCAAAAATCTGACTTTTATCTATTAGACAAACCAAAAACATGGACTTCTCAAGATCTGTGCACTAAATTAAAAAAAAATTTTAAATTTAAAAAAGTTGGTCATTCAGGTACCTTAGATCCAAATGCTGACGGTTTAATGCTTCTTGCTACTAATGGTTATACAAAATTATTTGATTACATCGAAAATACAAATAAAACATATAAAGTAATTGCAATATTAGGCTACTCTTCTCCAACTCTTGACGTGGACTCAGAAATTACAAAACATGATGATATAAGTGCACACAACTTAAAAACTCAAATACAAGAATTTCTTACCAATTTGGTTGGGGATTCTACCCAGACTCCACCAATTTATTCAGCAATAAAAGTAAAAGGTAAGCGATTATATAAATATGCACGTCAAAATCAAGATGTAGAAATCCCTGAAAGAAAAATATTTGTTGAAAGAACTGATTTATTAGAAGTAAATGATAATAAAGTTACTTTTGAGATAACAGTAAGTAAGGGAACATATATCAGAAGCATTGTTCAACAATTAGGTGAGTATGTAAATACTTATGCAATTGTAGAAACTCTTACAAGGACATCAATTGGCAATTTAAATATTAATCATAAAAGTCTAAATACAAATGTTGAAGCATTAAATTACAATTCAAAAATAATGTCATTAGATTGGGCAGAGGTAATTAATTTACCAAAAATTGAACTAAATGTTGAAATGATTGGAACAATTAAGAATGGTCAACTTCTACCTACAAATATGTTTTCAAATAAAGAAAATCATGTAATATCTATCGAGAACAATATTGTGGCAATTTATAAACCTTTTAATGAGAAATATTACAAACCAGAAAAAGTGCTCGTATGAGAATATATAAAAATTTTACTTCTGACAATTTCATTGATGATGATATTCCAGCTGTGTGTATAGGTGGATTTGATGGGGTGCATTTAGGTCACCAAGAACTATTAAAATTTACAAAAGAATCAAGCAATACATTTCAGATAGTTACTTTTGATACACTTCCAAAGAAATACTTCAATAATGAGCATAAGTTACTTACAACCAATAATAAGAAGATTGAATTATTCAACAAATTTGAGCCCAGTAATTTAGTGTTCATCAATTTTAAACATGTAATGAATTTTTCACCCAAAACCTTTTGTGAAATGTTAAAAAACAATATTAAAGCTAAAAATATTTATGTAGGTAAGGATTTTAAATTTGGTAAAAACCGTGAGGGTACCGTAGATTACTTAATAAAATATTTTGGTGAAGATTTTGTACATACTATAGAAGATTATGAACACAACAATGAAAAAATATCTTCAACCCTAATTAAATCTTTTTTAAACGATGGTCTTATTGAACACGCTAATGAAGCTTTGGGTTATAAGTACTCATTAAATGGGACCGTAATTAAAGGTGACCAAAAAGGTTCTCAGATTGGATTTCCTACAGCAAATTTAAGTATTAATAAAAATATTCAAATACCCAAAAATGGAGTGTACAAAGTTGACGTGCGCTTAAATGAAATTCTTTATGAAGGGATTATGAATATCGGATATAAACCTTCTGTATCTGAAGGAACTAAGCAAAGTATAGAAGTACATATTTTTGATTTTAATGACGATATTTATGATGATAATTTAAGTGTATTCTTTAATAAATTTATAAGAGAAGAAATAAAATTTTCAAGTATTGATGAATTAATTAAACAAATATCTAAAGATATTGAAGAAATTAATAAAAATTAAATAATCTCACATTAGATATAGCAGCTACTATTATTAGCTCGAATGAAAACAAAGCAAGAAATTATAAAAGAATACGGTAAATCCGATACAGATACTGGTTCTGCTGAAGTTCAGGTTGCTTTATTGAGTAATAGAATCGATCATTTAACAGATCATTTGAAAACACATAAAAAAGACCACCACACAAGAAGGGGATTACTAATGCTTGTTGGTAAAAGAAGAAGGCTACTTCAATACTTACAAAACCAGGATGTTCAAAGATATCGTGATATTATAGAAAAACTTGGCTTAAGAAGATAAATAAATTAGACCTTGCGTTGTTAATTGAGAGCTTTTGTTGAAAGCTGACAATTAATAACCTTGGTCATGAAAGAGGTTATATGTCGATTGATAATGTAAAAGTACAAATTGGTAAAGCAGAGATTGGATTTGAAACGGGTAAATTAGCTCTACAAGCACCTGGTTCAGTAGTAGTAACTTCAGGTGACACAACAGTTTTAGTCACAACAGTGGCTAATAAAAATGTTAGAGATGGTATTGATTTTTTTCCTTTGACAGTAGATGTTGAGGAGAGAATGTATTCCGCTGGAAAAATTCCTGGAGGATTTTTTAGAAGAGAGGGAAGGCAAACAGAAAAAGCTATATTAGCATGTCGTCTAATTGACAGACCACTTCGACCTTCCTTTAAAGATGGATTTAGATGTGAAACCCAAATTATCGCAACAGTTTTGAGTGTTGATAATGAAAATGAGTACGATATTTTAGCGCTTAATGCTGCATCATTGGGTCTTCAACTTGCAGGAGTCCCACTTGAGTCAGCTGTTGGAGCAGTAAGAATGTCTTTAATCAATGACAACTGGGTAGTTCAGGCTACAAATTCTGAATTGGAAGATTCTGTATTTGATATGGTTGTTGCAGGAAGTTTAAATCCTAAAGGTGAAATAGATATCGTAATGGTTGAAGCAGGGGCAACAGACAATGCATTTGCCAAAATTGATGAAGGTAGTGCTTCACCTTCAGAAAATATTGTTGCAGATGGTATTGATATGTCTAAAGAATTTATTGCGAAATTTATAGAAGCTCAAAAAGAATTAGTTGCTAAAAGAGATGTACCTGAGATCGACTGGCCTATTATTGAAGATTACTCAGAAGAACTAAAGTCACAAATAATTGAAGCTTTTGGCTCTGATATTGAAGCAGCAATGGCTATAAAAGATAGATCTGAAAGAAGTGAAAAGCAAAGTGAGCTACAAGATCAAACTGTAGAGAAATTCTTAGATGAAGAAGATGATAATACTAAAGCAATTAAATTAGCTTTCAAGTCGATCGTTAAAAATACAGTTAGAGATAGAGTTTTAAGCGGTGGTGCTAGATTAGACGGACGAACTCCAACTGATATTAGAAATATATCTGCTGAGATAAACTTACTTCCAACTGTTCATGGTTCATCATTATTTTTAAGAGGAGAAACACAGGTTTTGAATGTTACAACTCTAGGTATGTCAAGGCTTGAACAAATGCTAGATACTATTGATACTGTAACATCAAAAAGATATATGCACCATTATAATTTCCCTCCTTATTCTACAGGAGAAGCTTATCCAATGAGAGGCCCTAAGAGAAGAGAAATTGGTCACGGTGCATTAGCTGAAAAAGCATTAGTACCCGTTATTCCACCAAAAGTTGACTTTCCATACACCATTAGAGTTGTAAGTGAAGCAATTTCATCTAATGGTTCTACCTCTCAAGCATCTGTATGTGCATCAAGTTTGTCTTTAATGGCTGCAGGTGTTCCTATCAGAGAACATGTTGCAGGTATTGCTATGGGTTTAATTTCTAAAGATGACACTTACGTTACTCTAACAGATATATTGGGTGCGGAAGACGCTCTTGGAGATATGGATTTTAAAGTTGCAGGTACAAGAAATGTGATTACTGCATTGCAATTAGATATGAAGATTGAAGGTCTTCCTGCAGATGTTTTAAGAAAAGCATTAAATCAAGCTATGGATGCAAGACATCATATACTTGACATAATGGAAGATACAATAGCTGAACCTTCAGAAAGTCTATCTGGCAATGCTCCAAGACTTGAAACTATTGAACTGCCTAAAGATAAAATTGGAGAGGTGATTGGACCAAAAGGTAAGAATATCAAGAAAATCGAGGAAGAAACCGGATGTTCTGTAGAAATTGATGATGATGGTATTTTGACTTTAGGATCAACTGAAGAAGAAGCAATAGCAGCAGGTAAAGCAATGGTAATGATGATCATTGACCCACCAGAGGCAGAAGTTGGGGCAGAATATGATGGAGAAGTTGTAAGTGTTGCAACTTACGGTGCTTTCATAAATATTCTTCCAGGTAGAGATGGGTTATTGCATGTATCAAGATTTCACTCTTCTAAAAGAGTAAATAATACTGAAACAGTTGTATCAGTTGGGGATAAAATCAAGGTTACTGTTGATTCAATTGAAAATGGAAAAGTCAGTCTATCGCCAGTTGAAGATTTAGTAATCCCAGAAGAAGCAGAAGGCGGGGATTCAAAAAATTCCCGTGATAGAAAACCTTCTAGATCTAGAAATGGTAATAGAAACAGTAGAGATAAAAAATTAGACAATAGAGGAAAGTCTTCAAACAGAAAAAGAGTCTCTTTTGAAGATGAATTTGAGAAGGGTCTCTAGGTTACTTTCTGTTTGCAGTTAATTTAGTTGGATTTGTAGGCTCAATAGTTACGTAAGCATCAGGAGTAATTTCTGATACAATTTTCATTACATCTTTTAGTCTTTTTCTTGGAGTTACACACCATGCAATGGTAACTTCTCCTTGCATACCTTCTCCATTAATAATTGTTACACCTAGTCCATTTGTTCGTAATTCTTTAGCTACCTTCTCACTGTCACTATCTTTAGGTACAAAAATTCTCACAACAATATCACCAATTGCTATTGTGTTTTCAATGTATGATCCCATTATTGTTCCTGCAGCAAACCCAAGTGCATAACCAAAGATTAAAAATGGATCATTTAAATCTTGAATGACTTGAGATATAGCAATTATCCAAATTGCTGATTCTATAAATCCTAAAATAGCACCAAATAATGGTTTTCCTTTGTTCACATATAGTATTCTTAAGGTACCAAGTGTTTGATCAAGCAATCTCAAAAGAAAAATAGAAAGCGCTGCTATTAAGATATTCATATTTGTATTGTAAGATTTATTTTATTTTATTGAAGCAGTTAATTCTTTGTACACTTCAGACATTTTTTGATATGTATCCTCAACAAGTTGATCAATAGTTTCTTTTGTATGTTTTGACATATCAATTGGTTCTAATGTATTTATAATTGCTTTTCCACTGGTCATAAATTTTTTACCTCTTGGCCATATGTCTCCAGTACCTGCAATTACAACAGGAAGTATTGGAATATTATTTTCTAAAGCAATATGAAATGCACCACTTTTAAATGGTAAAAAATTATCTTTTTTTGCTCTTGTGCCCTGAGGATAGACCATAAGTGACCATCCGTTTCTAAATAAGGTTTTTGCTTGTTCATTAATACTTTTTCGATCGTTTTTGTCTGATCTATCAACTTTTATGAAATTAAATGACCTTGCTGCAGTTCTAAAGACAGGTAGTTTATACACTTCCTTTTTAGCCATAAATACCCATTTAATTTTAAGATATCTAAATTGCATCATTGGATCTAAGTTTGATAAGTGATTTGAAATAACAACATAAGGCTGATTTTTTTTGTAATCAAAATTTTTAATCAAAGTTACTTTTGATCTAGCAGCCCACATCCAGGGAATTGTCCAACTTTGAGCAATGTAGTACTTTAATTTTGTGAATCTATTAAACAATCCTACAAACCATATTGAGTATGTAACCGGGATTGTGTATATTCCCATGATTAATAGATTGAACCATGTAAGTAATTTGTTCTTCAACATGTTGTAAGTGTAATGTAGAACTATCTAGATAATAAATTATGTTGAAAAAAATAGAATTAAGAGAGAAACTAAAAAATATTTCTTTGGTCGATGCAGATTTCTCTAAGACTGTTGTAAATAGGTTACAAAATTTAATCAAAAATAAGATCGTATGTACGTACATACCACTCGAAAACGAAATTAATATAAATATGCACTTAAAGGGACAATCAGTATTGTCAACAACATGCATAAAGGATGGAGAAATAAATATATGTATTTATGAAGAACCGTTTGAAAAAAACAGTTTTAATGTTTATCAACCAATTAATTTAAAAATTATTGATAAAGTTGATATATTTTTAATACCTGGAGTGGGATTTGATAAAAAAGGTACTAGGCTTGGCAAGGGTAGAGGTATTTATGATCAATTACTTGCTGACCATTTAAATTCAACTTTTATTGGTATTACAGATAAAAACCATATATTAGAAGAAATTCCTTTTGAAAATCATGATATTAAGATGCATAGTTTGATAACACACGATGAATTTATTGACATAAATGTGTAGTATCCTTTACATATGGAAGTAAGTGTAAACGTCGGATATTTTGGACCTCATATTTCAAGTGAGAAAAAATTAATAAAAGAATTGGACGAAATAGGGATTTCTTGTATTTGGACTGCTGAAGCATATGGATATGATGCTGTTACACCACTTTCATATTTTGCTGCATTGACAGATAATATAAAGTTAGGATCGGGCATCATGCAAATCCCTGGGAGATCACCTGCAATGACGGCAATGACTGCTGTTACTATTGATAAACTTTCTGGTGGTAGGTTTAGGTTAGGAATTGGTGTTTCTGGACCTCAAGTAGTTGAAGGTTGGCATGGAGTTGCTTATGGAAAGCCATTAAAAAAGACGAGAGAGTATGTTCAGATAGTTAAAGATATATTACGAAGGGAAGGAAAAACTTCATTTGAAGGTGAGTTTTATAATTTACCTTACAATGGCGATGATGCATCTGGTTTAGGAAAGCCATTAAAACTAATTGAACAACCTCTTAGAAGCGATATACCAATATATCTTGCAGCTATTGGACCAAAAAATATTGAATTGACTGCTGAGATTGCAGATGGATGGCTTCCTTTCATGTACTCACCAACTCTTGGAGACAAATTTTTCAATCAATTTTTAGAAAAAGGTTTTGAAAAATCTGGTGATCCAAACAAAAAAGAAAAATTTAATATATCCGCTCCTGTTTTTGCGAAGGTGTGCAACGAATCTGAAAGAGATGCGTATCTGGCACCTGCAAGAAATAATTACACTCTATATGTAGGTGGTATGGGAGCTAAAGATAAAAACTTTTATTTTAACTTGATGTGTGAATACGGCTATGAAGAAATTGCTATGCAGATTCAGGAATTATATCTAAGAGGAGAAAAAGCTGAAGCAGAATCAATATTTCCTGATGAATTGATAGATGATCTAACACTTGTTGGCTCCAAAGAACGTATAAAAGAAAAGCTTGAAGACTGGAAAAAATGTAATGTTACTGAACTTTCTGTAGCAATACCATTAGATATTGAAACTATAAAATTTATAAAAAGTTGTTTGTAAATGAGTGATTTAACCCCTGAAGATATAAATGTTTCTACATGGAAAATACCAAGTCCTCTTGGAATAATTGGAAGTCATGCTGATGGTGAATTTAATGGTATGACAGCAAGTTGGATAACTCAAGTTAGTATGGAGCCAGCTTTAATCGGTGTAGGTATTGATAATAAGAGCGTAACTTTTAAGCTTATGAATCAAAGCGAATATTTTACTTTAAATATGTTTTCGCCTGATTACACAAAAGTATTTGTAAAATTTTCTAAACCTGCAAAATACACGAAAGGCTTTCTTAATAAAGAACCCATTATTTTAACTAAAAATAATGTACCTATCTTTCAAAATGCAACAGTATGGTTTGAGTTAAAAACAACACAAAAAATTGACTTTGGTACTCACACATTTTTTTTGGGAGAAATAATTGATTGCAAAACATTGAATCCTGAAGATAGAGTTGCCTATATGGGTGATACTCGTATGAAATATGGTGGTGTTCCAAGGGGAGGGCACTAATTTACAAATATTTAATATTTAGAAATAGTTCTTTTGAGTTTTTCTCTTTATAATCAGGAAATATTTAAAAAAATGAAAATAAAAAAAAATGATGTAATCAACGAACTTTCCTTACCTTCTATTGATGGCTCTGTATTTGACTTAGAAAATATAAATGGAAAGAAAGCACTTATATCTTTTTATAGATATTCGTCTTGTCCATTTTGTCATCTAAGAATTAATGAAACTATCAACAATAAGGATAATTTTGGTGAAAATTTTGAAACCATTGCTATATTTAATTGCTCATTAGAAAGTTTGCAAAAAGCATCTACTAAACATGATTCTTCTATTTTCATACTTGCTGATGAAAACAGGTTCTATTTTGATAAATATAATGTTGAAAAAAGTGTTTTTGGCGTTTTTCTTGGCTCGATTATTGGTTTTTTCAGATTTATGAAAGCGATATTCATAAAGGGTTTCAACCCATTAACTAGCATGAGTGGTGCGTTTACAGGTTTACCAGTCGATGTATTAATTGATGAAAATGGGGTAGTGCAGGATGTAAAATATGGAAAAACTACCATTGACCACATTTCAATGGCTGAGGTAATCTCATTCTCAAAGGATTAATATATTGAAGAAATATATTTACTTATTTGTTTCTAATTTACTGCTTTTTTTTATTTTTCCAATAATTCGACTCCTAAATAAATCGTTTTACGAAAAAAATATACTTCCTAAATTAATAAATTTTACATGCAATTCAAGGCCAATTGATTACCAAAGAAAAAAAATAATTCCTGACGCTACAGGTAAAGTTCTTGAGATAGGTATTGGACCTGGTATAAATTTAAAACATTATGACAATGAAAAAGTTTCAAAAATTATTGGAGTGGATCCTTCAAAGGAGTTGAACACTATTGCAAAGAAAAGAGCTGATTCAAAAGAATTAGATATTGAATTTTTAATAGAATCTGCAAGTAAATTATCAGTAGATTCTGAATCAATTGATACTGTTGTTAGTACTTATGCTTTATGCTCAATTCCTGAACCCAATAAAACTTTACAGGAAATAAAAAGAGTTTTAAAAAAGGATGGTGTTTTTATTTTCAGTGAACATGGCCTATCTCCGGATAAAACTGTTTCATTTATACAAAATTCTACTGATTTTTTCTATCCAAAAATTGCTGGTGGATGCCATACAAATAGAAATATCAAAGAATTATTAATTAGAAATGGATTTAACTTATTAGAAATGAATAATATTTATTTACCAGGTACACAAAAATTTCTAGGATACAACTATTGGGGAAAAGCTACAGTTTAATAGTCCATTATTGACAAGATAGCTTTTACACATGCATCAGGATTATCTTCTTGTAAAAAATGTCCTGCATTTTCTATTGTTACATGAGGCATATTTTCACATCCTGGAATGTGTTTTAAAAATGAATTTTCTACACCTGAAAATATTGGATCATTATCGCTAAAAGCACATAAAAAAGGTTTATCCCATTTCTTTAATTTTTCCCAAGCTTCTTCATTAAACTTTCTACTTGGAGTCATGGGTGATGAAGGAACAAGATTAGGAAATTGCCTTACACCTTGTTTGTAAGTTTCATCTGGAAAGGGTGCATTGTATGCATCTAGAGCTGTTTGATCCAAACCGTTAGTTCCATTTCTAACTTGACCAGCTACATGTAGGTCTTCTTTAATATTCATAAATTCTTTAAAGATTAAAAAACCGGTATTTAGTGGTGCTTTACCAGTCGGCAATCCTGTATTTGCTGCAACTATACGATTAAATCTATCATCATATTTTGCTGCCAACCTTAATCCAATCAAACCACCCCAGTCTTGACAAAATAATGTCACATTTTTTAGATTAACTCCTTCAATCCACTGAGACATCCAATCAACAAATTCTTCATATGTATAGTGATACCTTGAAGTAAATTTATCTGATTTTCCAAATCCTGGTAAGTCTGGTACTACAACCCTATATCCTTCGTCTTTGAGTGGGTTAATCATATTTCTATACAAATAACCCCAGGTAGGATTACCGTGCATTAAAAGTATCGTTTCATCCTTGTCTGAATTTTCGTCTACATAGTGAATATTTATATCACCGTGAAGTGAATTAACAGTATGAAAGTTCTCTTTATACTCCCAGTTTTCAATATTTTTAAAATCTTCTAAATTTGTTTTTAATATTTTCATCAACCATTATTTTACAATTTATCGTTGGTCCATTCAGCTTTATTTTGAAGTTTATAAGTTATGGATGACATTTGTAACGATTCCCCAAACGAAAGCTTCACTTTCACGAGGAATAACAATTGGATCAAACGCGTTATTTTCCGGCTCTAAAATTATGCTTTTGCCTTTTTTACGATATCTTTTTACAGTCAGCTCATTGTCTACGACAGCAATAACTACTTTTCCATCTTCAGCTTTTAAGCTTCTGTCTACTACTAAGATATCGTCTGGAAATATACCAGCATTAATCATGGACTCTCCAGATGCTCTTACTAAAAATGTTGATGCAGGATGCTTTATTAAATATTGATTTAAATCTATTTTGTCTTCTAAATAATCGTCTGCAGGGGATGGGAACCCAGCTGCAACTTTATTACTATACATTGGTACTTCATATAGTCCTTTATTGATGACCTCAGAGATATACTTAACCTTACTTACAGGAATACGTACAGCTTTTGTCTGTTCTCCATACTTGCCTTGACCTTTTGGTCTACCGGCTCCTTTTCTTGCTCCACCTCGTGGCATAAAAATGTCTTTCTTTTTTCTTAGAATATTGTACAGTATTCAAAGGAGTAAGTAAGTGAATAATAAAATTTTTGCCCTAGTGGACTGTAATAACTTTTATGCATCTTGTGAGAGAGTATTCAATCCAAAGCTAGAAGGAAAGCCCATTGTTGTTTTGTCTAACAATGATGGATGTGTTGTTGCTAGATCAAATGAAGCAAAAGCTTTAGGCATACCGATGGGAGCCCCATACTTTAAATACAAACAACTTATCAATAGAAACAAAGTTCATGTATTTTCATCAAACTACACTTTTTATGGTGATATGTCGGCCAGAGTGATGACTTCACTGAAATCTCTTGTAAGCGATATAGAGATTTACTCTATTGATGAAGCGTTTCTCGATATCAGTAGCTTTTACTACTGTGATTTAGAAGAGACGGCTCAAGAGATACGAAGATTAATTAAACAGTGGACAGGGATTCCAGTTTCTATAGGTATAGGCCCAACAAAGACATTGGCAAAAGTAGCAAACAGACAAGCTAAAAAATACACAACATCTAATGTCTTCGATATAAGAGATCAGAGCGTAAGAGATGAGATTTTAAAAGATCTACCACTTGAAGAGATATGGGGAATCTCGACAAGATGGGGAAGAAGGCTTCGAAAAATTGGAGTAGACACTGCTTATGATTTAACGCAGGCAAATGCTCGTCATGTTAGAAAAACAATCAGCATTGTAGGGGAGAGGATACATCATGAGCTAAATGGGATTTCTTGTGTTGGTATAGAAGAGGTGAAGAATAAGAAAAATATCATATCTTCTAAGTCATTTGGTAGAAAAGTAATGCTAGTAAGTGAGTTAGAGGAAGCTGTTTCTAACTATGTTGCTAGAGCGTGTGAGAAGCTGAGAGCGCAGGGTTCTAGAGCACAAGGCTTGTATGTATTTTTAAGAACTAGTCCATTTGTGGATCCAGAAAAAAGATACAGCAACGGTATGAGTACATTTTTTTCAATACCAACAAGTAACACATCAAAGATTGTCAAAGAGGCAAAACATTTAACGCGAAAACTCTTTGTGTACGGATATGAGTACCAGAAAATAGGTGTAATGCTGCTAGACATCACTGACGCAGAGAACGAACAGTACAGTTTTTACGAATATGAGAACTACGATCAATCAGACCGTGTCATGGAGGTACTGGACGGCGTTAATAGCAAGTATGGATCAAGCACACTAATACTGGGAGCACAGGGTATAAAAAAAGATTGGAGAATGAAGTCGGAAAGGAAGTCTGCTGCTTACACAACAAATATGCTTCAAATACCAGTTGTGAAGTAAGAAAAGTATGAAGTAATCTGTTTAAATTAATGTTATGGTTTTAGAGAATCCATATGCACACTCACTAAATGGTCTTGAAATAGAAGACCCAGTACAAAGCTTTTTTGATTATTGCAAGAAACGTGAAGAAGTACGTATAAAAAGAGAGTCAGGAGAAGCATATCCCTGGAGTGATGATCCAATTTTACAAAAAGGTCGTTTTTTGAATGTTTTTAGAGAGGATGACAAAGTAAGTAAATCCATTATTAAATTTGCTGAACCAGCAAAAGAAGACCTACCTTTGTTAATCCAATCTTTATTTTTTAGTAGGTGGTGCAACAGAGATTTAACCATTGATCAGTTAACGATAAATGATTTAGGAAATCTAGAAGCCTTAAAAGAGAAACTTCTTGGTTTAGAGCAGTGGGAGAATTACACAGCATATCCAGTGGAAGATTCTTATTGGAATGAAAATTTATATAGTCGAATAGATGCAGCCACATACAAATTTTATGAAAAAAAAGAAGAATTAACTGAAATAATTTTAAATTCTAATAGAAATGTCATTACTGCTACAAACAATGTAAATAAGCAATTTAAGATGAATAATGACTTTCCAATATTTATGGCTTTGATAGATATTGCCTGGTTTAGAGAAGATGTTATACCAATCACAACTGATGTTCCCACTGGTATTGGTGCTGAACCATATCTAGACAGGCTCCAAAATTTTCTCAATTTAAATAGCCATCAAGATGTAGGTCATAAAATGATTGAACTTCAAAGAGAGTATTGGCCTGAAGCAAAAAGAGAGTTTTATCCTATTGACATAGAGTATCAATCTTGTGAATGCAGAAAGTACTTTAGTTATTTAAATGGTACAAAAAAATTTGAAGGAAAAAATCTTTTTTCTATTTGATGAATTTATTTATGATTTATCTAAATTTTTCCAGATATTTCTTGTGGAAAGATACCAGACAAATCCAAATAAAAATCCTATCACTGGAAAAAGTTTAAAGACAAAAAGTACGCCATATACAGTTGCAAGGTATCCAATCATTAGTGTTGAAATTGTATTCATTAGAAAATAAAGTGAATAATCAATCCCAGCAATTCTTCCCCTGAGCCTATCTGGCGTGAGTACTTGTAATCCATATGTAGAAAATGCCCATTGAGATCCACCACCGGAGTGTCCAAGGATTAATAACAACACTGTTAGGTATAAAGATATTGAGAATGGTATAAAGAAATAAAACAAACCCCAGGCCATGATAGTTATACCGATTGTGTTCAATAGTTTTCCATCTGTGCTTCCAAAAAAATATCTAATCGCAATTGGACCAATCAGCGCACCAACGCCTCTTGCACCGAACATAAGACCTGTGCCAAAGTCACCAGTTTTATATATATCATATGAAAGAACAGTAAATAAAGATAGTAGACCGCTAGCTGAGATACTAAATGTTGCTTTTGTAATAATTAAGGAAAAAATTTCTCTCTTTGATGCAGCATATTTAAGGCCTTCTTTATAACTTATATCTTCTTCTTGATTTTTATTTTGAGATTTTTCGCTCAAATTTTTGTTTATTGAGAAGACTATTAAAGCTGAAAGAACAAAGGTTAGGCTATCGATTGCAAATAACATATTTCTACTGATTACTGTTGTTAAGTATCCGCCTAGACCTGCGCCTAAACCAGCCATAACACCCCAACTAGAAAAAAATATAACATTTGCTTCAGCTAAATTTTCTTTCTTTACTACATTTGGTAAAGCTGCATCGGAAGTAGGCATGTATGGAGAACCTACAACGGAAAGTAATCCAAATGAAAATAAAATAAATGCTACATTTTCAGTTGTGACTGCATAAAGAATTAACAACACAGTCATACCTGATAAGAACTCTGAAATAGCAATTATTTTTTTTCTATCAAATCTATCTGCTAAGTAACCACCAAAGCTTCCAAGCATAAATAACGGTGCACTCTGAACGACTAATACAAGAGAAGTAATTAAGGGATTCTCAGTTAACTCATAAATTATACCTAATAGAGGTACTGTTAATAACCAGTCACCACCTAGTGTGATTAAACGAGCAGCAAAAAGTTTACGAAAGTTTTGATTTTGCGTTAGCAATACACTATATTTTTGAAAATTTTCCATTTGCAGTTCAACTGTAACTGAAATGAGGAATAACTACTATACTTTAACAATAATGAAAACTGCACTAGTAACCGGTGGAACAAGAGGTATAGGACTTTCCACAGCTCAAAAATTCATTGATCAAGGATGGAATGTATATATCACATCTAGAAAAGATGAGAATCTAGAGGCGATACTTGCTGATAATTCACAATTAAAGGGTTTTGTTGCCAGGGCAGATGACCTTGCAGCCGCAACTGAAACTTGCAAAAAAATCGTGGATGAAACAGGGTCTTTAGATGTTTTAATTAACAATGCTGGTACAAATCCTTCTGGAGGAAGCTTGCTTGATGTTGATTTATCAGCCGTCCAAAAAACATGGGATGTAAATTTAATGGGACCTTTGATGTGGACAAGAGAAGCAGTAAAAGCAGGATTAAAGGAGTCAGTATTAAATGTATGTTCTGTTGGAGGAATAAAACCATCGCACTACATGGGTGCTTATAATATCTCAAAAGCTGGATTAATTTATATGACAAAACAATTAGCAATGGAACTTGCTCCTGATATACGGGTAAATGGTATAGCTCCAGCAGTAGTAAAAACTAAGTTATCAGAAATGCTTTGGGCAGGCAATGAGGAGGGAAGCGCTGATCTCCACGCTCTTAAAAAACTAGGAGAACCTGAAGATATTGCAAGTCTGATTTATTTTCTATCAAGTGATGATGCATCATGGATTACAGGTGAAGTCGTAACTATTGATGGGGGCTTCCTTCTCTAATTAGCCAATAAAGTATTTAGCTAGTTCGTTATATAAAGGTATTCCAAAAATGATATTGAATGGAAATGTGACGCCCAAACTTAGTCCTAGGTAAATAGCAGGATTTGCATTTGGTATAGCGTCTTTTACAACTGCTGGTACTGCAATATAGCTTGCGCTTGCTGTTAACACCATCAGTAATGTAGCGTTGCCCACAGAAAAATTGAAGTTTATAGATGCTAATAAAGCAATAAATGAACCAATCAATGGAGTCCATAAAGCAAAAGCAATTAGACTGGCTCCTTTGCCTTTAAGTTCTCCAATTCTTTTTGCAACCCTAGTTCCCATAACAAATAAAAACACGTATAAAATGTAATCAAATATTTCAACAATTATGAAGTCTAAATTAGATAAAAGTGTTTGATTGACAAAATATCCTACAAACAACGATGAGATCAAAATAATATTTGGTATTTCTAAAAATGCTGTCTTTATATTTTCCAGATTATTACTTTTATTTTGTTTGTTTTGATTAACTAAATAGAGTGCCATAAATATTGCTGGAAACTCCATTACAACTAAAACAGCAGACATATAGTTATCAAAGTTTTGATTAGTAGTCGTAAGATATGAAATAGCTGTCACAAATGTAACTGCACTTACTGATCCATAAGTTCCAGAGAGTGCGGATGCATCGTCGTTATTGAGTAAATTTTTAAGATAAAAATAAGCAATAACTGGAATTAAAAGGGCAAATACCACTCCAAGTGTTAGTGCACTTATAACTTCATTTATAAATCCATTTTCTTGAAGGCTTGAACCACCTTTAAGCCCTAGTGAAAGTAGTAAATAATATCCCAAGTATCTAGAAATAGAGTTGGGAAGGATTAATTTAAATATAGTTCCAATCAATATTCCTGAAACGAACAATAATAGTGCTGGATTAAGTATGGCTTCCATTCAAATAAAAATGATAGTTAGGTAATAGATTTGTATTGTAGTAATAAAAATTATTTTATTTTTCTTACTAACTCTTCAACTCTATTGATGTCAACCCTTTTAGCAACATCATTATCAACTTTAAAACTAGTACCAACAATTAGTATGTCTGCTAAATCTAAATAAGCGTCGACATTTGTTGAGGTTACTCCAGATCCAATTGCTAATTTTCCTGTTGGAACGATATCTCTTACTTTTTGTAAATCTTCAATATTTATTTCGTGACCAGTACCGTCTCCAGTCACAATTACTACATCCGCACCAGCTCTATGAATCAATTCTTCTGCATGGTTTTCAATTTTTGAACCAGGAGGGGGTACGGCATGTTTAACAAATACATCAGCATAAATTTCTACATAACTATTGAGGCTTGATTTAAACCGATTAACACCATGAGCATCACCTTCTATTACACCCTGATCGGTGAACATAGTGTTATTTAAAACATTGATTCTTACAAACTGAGATTTAGTAGCTTCGGCAATTGCAAGAGCTGCAATACCGTCATTTCTTAAAACATTTATTCCAACTTTGATATCTCGTTCTATCGATAAATTTTCTACAACTGTAGTAAAACTAGCAAGCGTACGTTTAGAAATATCATTTTTTACAAAAGGAGTGTCTCCAAAATTTTCAATTATGATTCCATCAACACCACCATAAACCAGGCTATTTACATCCTCTTGAGCAGCGTCAATAATTTCATCAATAGAAAGTCTATTAGAAGGAGAGCCAGGAAGACTTTTTAAGTGAACTACCCCATAAACTTTCATTATATTTTTACGTGATTAAATTTAATGAATTTTTTGGCAAAGTCACCTTCAGTTGAAAGTGTAAGTTTATGACCTTTAGGGACTCTACCAGTGACAACCCTACACCAGTCACTTGCATTTCCTTTTATACTGTTTTCACTTTGCTCGTCTCCAAATTGCCAAGCTTTGTATTCAGGTCCGATTAGTTCTATTCTTAGATCTTGATATTTAGTTTTATTGACTTTAGTTGCTTGTTCTGCATTTAACCATCCAAAAAGAGCTACATGTTCAACTCGTACGGTGTCTTCATAATCTTTTTTCATTGCATCATAAACATCTAAACTGTGTGCCCATGTTTCGGCTAATTTTGTAACTGCAAACGTTCTACAATCGATTTCATTTTTCCACCAAATTAATTTCTTACCAGGAGAAGATTTAGCTAATATTTCAATAACAGAAGCTCTAGACATTCTCCACCATTCAATAACATCTTGTGGTCTCATTTCGCTGCCTTTTTTAATTGCTTCTTTTTCAAATTTCTCTAGACCCTTAGGTCCTCTATATTTATTAAATTCAGTACCTTTTTTCTTTAGAGCATTGTGAGCAAGATCTTCAAGAGCTGCTAGATAACTAACATGTGCTGTAATATCCCAATTTTTATAAGTAGTTTTTGTA
>CACFIX010000004.1:0-68872 GCA_902566515.1 uncultured Candidatus Actinomarina sp. | reverse complement strand
AAACTTATAAAATTTGCTTCTGATAAATTAATTGTATTGTAAATTAGAAATCCAAACGTAAAAGATACGACTTCTTGATAATTAGTAGATTTAAATCTTTTTTGAATATAGTTAGAAAAAATGGCGACAAGAAGAAACAATATTGAATAAACCCCCAAATAGTTTTCACTGAGAAAAACATCATATGATAAACCAGAAATTACTAAAGGAATAATATTTTGATTACCAAATCTTTTTGTTGAAACAAAATATATCAGTAGAAAAAAGGGACTAATCACAATCCAATCTAAGCTTATTAAAAAATTTATCAGTGTTTCAAAAAATAATATAATTACAAAGTAAATTGATCTGGAAATGTTTCGAAAAAATATCATTTAAATTTTGGAATAAAAAGCTTTGTATTAAAGGTAAAGCTATCTAAAAATTTAACCGATGAATTTATTTGGTTGTTTTGGAATTCAAAATTTATCAGTCTCGTATCAATAACAGGAAACTTTCCAGAGTGATTAAATGAGATATCAGTATATAGAAAATCAATATCGTCTTTATAGTTATCTAATAATATAGAAGATATAAACATTTCAGATCCATTTGAAGTAATTAAATAAGTATTGTTGTATTTATCCATTACCTCTAAATTAAAATCTGAAGAGTAAGGTGACTCTAAAATAGAGTAAGAATAAAAAACTTCTCTTAGATATCCAACTACAAAACCTTTTTCATTAATAACCAAATCTCCCACTTCTAACTGTTGATTAGTACCGCCATAAATTAAATACTCGAGATTTAAATTTTTTGTAATGAAACCACTGGATAGAAGTTCAAAATTTTGAACATTTGACACATTTGAAATCGCTTCATAAGACTCTAGTTGGAGTTGTAACTCTTGATTCACAATTTCAAGACTTCGCAAATCTTGAACTTCTTGTTCCAACCTAATGTTCTCACTTACTAATTGTGCCCTTTGTTCAAATAAGGTATCAAATCTTTGTATGAAAGTAAAGTCACTGTTTAATTCAAATTCAAAATTTACTGAATTTGGAAAATAACTAGACAATTCTTTATTAGAAAAGTAATCAATCAGAATTAACAAACTACTTAATAATATAAAAAGAATATAAAGGATATAACTCCTTTTTGGTAAAGCTTCTGTACTTTGCATGTTTTAATTTGGTCTTGGAGATAATTTTAATATAGATTTAAAATCTTGAAACCTTTCAAGACATATGCCTGATCCAATGACAACTGAGCTTAAAGGATCTTCTGATGTATTAATTGGAATACCAAGTTCTTCTGCAATCTTTTTATCTATTTGCTTTAGCAGAGATCCTCCACCAGTAATCCATGCACCGTCCTTGTCTATGTCTGATACTAAAGCTGGCGGTGTCTGAGAAAGAGAAATTCTAATTGCCTCAACTATATTATTAACAACTGGTGCTAAAGCATTTCTAACATCACTGGCTTCTAATAGTACCTGTTTTGGTATTCCTTTGACAATATCTCTACCAGTTACAGTTACTTGAGGCTCTCTTTCATATTGATAAGCAGATCCAACAGCATGCTTGATGCTTTCAGCAATACCTGAATCAACTAATATTTGATGCTCAGCACGCAGCCAGTCAATTAAAACCTCTGTCATATCTTCTCCGCCAACTCTTACTGAATTAGCATTCACAATATCTCCCATTGAAATAACTGCAATTTCCGTAGTACCTCCACCAATATCAATAATCATATTTCCATATGGCTCAAAAATATTTAAACCACTTCCAATAGCTGCCGCCATTGGTTCTTCTATAGTAAAAACTTCAGATGCTCCCGTTGCATGTGCAGCAGTCTCAATAGACCTTTGTTCTACACTTGTAACACCATTAGGAACACAAATTACAATTCTTGGTGAAGAATATGATCTTCCTATAGCCTTTGTAAGTAATGTTTTAACAAGCTCTTCTGCCATTTCTATTTCAGAAATAACTCCGTCTCTTAATGGCTTAACTAATTCAATAGAGTCTGGAACACGTCCAACTAATTTTTTTGCGTCTTTACCGATTGTTAAAATTGATTGATCATCTTTATTCACTGCCAGCAAGGTTGGTTCATCAACTACTACACCTACTCCTTTTACATAAATTAATGTATTTGCAGTTCCCAAATCTATGGCAATATCATTACCACCAAATAATGTTCTTCTTAAATTTAAACCAGCCATGTATACTTAGGTTAATCTATTAAATATGCATTTAAAATAAATTTATTACGAAAAGAATAAATTTAGTTCTCTCTCGGCACTTTCATCAGAATCTGAACCGTGTACTACATTTTTATCAAGTTCTGTTGCTAAATCTCCTCTGATTGAACCTGGAGTTGCATCTGAAGGATTAGTAGCTCCCATAAGATTTCTTATTTGTGTCACTACATTTTCGCCCTCAACTTGCATAGCTACAACAGGACCACTTGTTATAAAACTCACAAGATCACTAAAAAATGGTTTATCTTTGTGTTCTCCGTAGTGTTCCTCAGCTAAATCTTGACTAATTATCATCATTTTGATTTTTGTTATTTTAAAACCTTTTTCTTCAACTCGCGATATTATTTCACCAATGAGATTTCGTTTTACGCCATCTGGCTTAATCATAAAAAACGTTTTCATTACAATTCCCTTTTTTTATATTCTCCAATTAAATATAAACTACCTAACAATATAGAAGGATTTTTATTTTTTTTAAATTGCTCTAAAGATGTAATTTTATAATTTTTACCATGTTTATCCAATAAATAGCCGATTTCTTTTGTAATCTTTTGGTCGAAAAAAGTGTCATCTTCAATTAAATGAAGATTGTAATTTGTTTTTCCAATGATCAAATTGAGAATGTTATTAATATCTTTTCCTTTTTTAAATCCAAGAAATATATCAGTATTTAAATTTCCATATTTGTTTTCATAATTACGCAAAAGTATTTCTACTCCTTCATAATTGTGTGCTCCATCAATTATTTTTATAGGAGAATCATTTACAATTTCAAATCTGCCTTTTGCCTCTTTAATTTTTATATTTGCTAAATCAGCATATTTTGTATCTTGAAGTAGCAAATCTACAACCATTAAAGATAGGTAATAATTTAAATCTTTAAATATTAATTTAGAGAATGAAATATTTTTACTATTTAAATATTCACTTAAAAAAATAGATTTTGAGTAATTTGTATATTCTGATTTAATAATCTCAATTAAATCTTCATTCAAAACGCTAACAAACAGATTTTCAATATTATTGGATACATAGATTTTTTGTTCTAATATATCGGTTATTTTATTTCCCAATATATCAGTGTGATCTAATCCAATTGAAGTTAAAACGACAGTTTTGCTTTGAATTATTGAAGTTGTATCGTATTTACCTCCAATACCTGCTTCACAAATAAAATAATCAAAATCATTGTATAAAAATGCTTTAGCAGCAATTAAAAATGTAGATTCAAAATAACCTAAAATAATATTATTTTCCAACTCAAAGTTTTCTAAATATTCAATATATTGATTCAAATTCAAGTCTTTATGAGCGGTTATTCTTTCCTTGTAGTCATATAAATGAGGAGAAGTAAATGCAATATATGATTTATCTAACCCTCCTAATAACATAGCTATATTATTCGCAGTTGAAGATTTACCATTTGTACCAACAATAGAAATTGTCTTCTCAGAAAGAATTGATAATTCAGTTTCTGAAAAAAAACTACTTAGGTAATTTAAATTTTTATTCCCACGACTATTTACTTTTGCTTCTAGATAGTTTTTTAAATTAGTCAATTATCGAGTGAAGATAGTGTTTTTTGAATAGTTTCTATTTCAGATGAAAGTTTTTCAATATTTGCTTTCTCTTCTTCAATCAACTCTTCTTTTGCATTTTTTACAAACTTATCATTCTCTAAACGATTTTTAGAAACATCTAGTGATTTTCTTAACTTTTCAATTTTTTGACTTAGTCTTTTTATCTCACTTTGAATATCTATATACTTGTTAGCTGATATTTCAAAAACTACTTTACCTGATTGAAACGTCAAGATTTTATCTTTTGATTTTCGTTGGGTATCCACGTTTAATACATTGATTTTTGCAATACTTTCCAGTTGATTGTCATACCATTCCGGATAATTAGTTTGCTTAACGACATCTAATACAAGATTATTTTTTAAATTATAATTTGATTTAAAGTTTCTAATTTGATTAATAATGGATTTTAAATCATCAAACTCAGCATTATCAAAAAATTTTATATCAAAATTAGTAGGCCAGGAACTATCAATTATTAATTCATCATTGAATGTAGACCATATCTCTTCAGTTAGATGTGGCATTGCAGGATTTAACATTTTTATTGAGTTGAGAAAAACATTTAATAGGACCTTTTGTGTTTCATCTTTATAATTTTCATTATCGACCAAATTTTTTGAAAATTCGAAATACCAATCAAATAAATCAGACCATAGAAAATTGTAAAGTAACTTATAAGCATCTGAAATTTTATATTCATTAAAAAGTATATTAAATTGTTCCAAACAATTGTTAAATTCTTTTAATATCCAACGATTCTCTATTAACTCAACTTCAGTTAATTTTCTGTCTTCAAGACCTTTGGTATAAATATGAATAAATTTTGCTGCATTCCATATCTTATTTCCAAATTTTTTAGCAGCCTGTGTCCACTCCTCATCAAATGGTACATCTTGACCGGGGTTAGCTTTTTCAATTAACGAAAATCTTAGTGCATCTGCTCCATGTTTCTCAGATAATTCTAAAGGATCAAGAGTATTGCCAAGGCTTTTGGACATTTTTCTGCCTTTTGAATCTCTAACAAGTCCATGAATTAAAATATCACCAAAAGGGATTGCATTCATTGAGTAAAGGCCCATCATTATCATACGAGCCACCCAAAAGAAAATAATATCAAAACCAGTTACAAGAAGTGTAGTGGGATAAAAGGTAGACAAATCCTCTGTTTCTTCAGGCCAACCAAGAGTACTAAAAGGCCACAAGGCTGACGAAAACCATGTATCAAGAACGTCTTCATCTTGAATAAGTTGAACATTATTGTCTAATTTATATTTATTACGAACGTCTTCTTCACTTAAGCCTACATATACATTTTTTTCAGAATCGTACCATGCCGGAATTCTGTGACCCCACCATTGTTGCCGTGAAACACACCAGTCTTGGATATTGTACATCCATTCAAAATAGGTTTTCTCCCAATTTTTGGGAATGAATTTAACTTCATCTTCTTCAACGACACGAATCGCATCTTTTGCAAGTTTTTCGGTTTTTACAAACCATTGATCAGAAATCATTGGTTCCAAAATAGTTTTTGATCTATCTCCTTTTGGAATTTGTATTTCATGATCTTCAACTTTCTCAAGAAGACCTTCTTTTTCCAAAATTTGGATTATTTTTTCTCTTGCTTTAAACCTTTCCAGACCTCTAAGGTGCTCAGGAACAAAATCATCACTTACAATTTTTCCATCGAAATCAATACATTGTATTAATTCAAGATCTTGCCTTTGGCCAATTTCATAATCATTAAAATCATGTGCTGGAGTTATTTTTACACATCCTGATCCAAAATCTTTATCAACATATTCATCAGCAATTATTTTTACATCTCTATTGACAACGGGAATTTGAATAGTTTTACCAATTAAATGTTTATATCTTTCGTCAGTTGGATTAACTGCTACTGCTGTATCCCCTAACAAAGTTTCAGGTCGTGTTGTTGCGATTGACAAATATTCTTCACCGACTTTGTACTTAATTGTCCACAATTTTCCTAATTGCGTCTCTGAAGATACTTCAAGATCTGATACTGCAGACTTTAACTTTGTGTCCCAATTAACCATCCTGGTTCCTTTGTAAATTAAATCATTTTCATATAAAGAAACAAAAACTTCTAAAACAGCTTTAGATAAGCCTTCATCCATGGTGAATCTTTCTCTTGACCAATCACAACTCATTCCTAATGACTTCATTTGATTTGTAATATTGTCACCTGATTTTTCTTTCCATTCCCATACTTTTGATAAAAAATTATCTCTTCCTAAATCATGTTTTGTAACTCCAGATTCCTCAAGATCTTTCTCTACTAAAAGTTGTGTAATAATTCCAGCATGGTCTGTACCGGGAAGCCATAGAGTTTGAAAGCCGTTCATTCTTTTAACCCTTGTTATCACATCAATTATTGAGTGCTCTAATGCATGACCCATATGAAGAGAACCGGTCACATTCGGAGGAGGTATTACAATTGAAAACTTTTTATCAGATTCAATAGGTTGAAACTTTTTACCTTGTTCCCACTTTTCCTGCCATTTTGACTCTATAGATAATGGATCATAGGTTTCATTTTGCATAAGTATATTTTATGCTGTTTTGTCGTCTTTTGACTCCTTTAGAACCATTTTTGGAGCAATATCATCAAGTACATTTTCTTTGTCGATGATTATTTTAGTAATATCTTTCCTTGAAGGTGATTCATACATCTGCTCTAGAAGAATTTTTTCTAGAATTGATCTTAAACCTCTTGCACCAGTTTTTCTTGCTAATGCTAGATCAGCCATAGCCTCTAATGAATCGTCAGTGAAAACTAAATCAATATCATCTAATTGAAACATTTTTACAAATTGTTTTGTAATTGCATTCTTTGGTTTAGTCAAAATTTCAATTAATGCTTCTTTGTCTAATTCATTTACACTTGTCGCTATTGGTAATCTGCCTATAAATTCTGGAATTAATCCATACTTGATTAGATCTTTTGGTTCAACAAATTTGAATAACTCTTCCTTCTTGTAATCTTTAACATCATTAATTGTTGTATTAAATCCAATTGTATTTTCTCCTAGGCGTTTACTGATAATTTGATCAAGACCATCAAACGCCCCACCCACTATAAAAAGCACATTTGTTGTATCAATTTGCAAATATTCCTGCTGTGGATGCTTTCTGCCACCTTGCGGAGGAACTTGTGCAGTTGTTCCTTCAAGGATTTTTAATAAAGCTTGCTGGACACCCTCTCCAGAAACATCTCTAGTAATTGATGGGTTGTCAGATTTTCTTGTTATCTTATCAATTTCATCAATATAAATTATTCCTTTTTCTGCACGTTGAATGTCATAGTCAGCTGCTTGAATCAATGTGAGTAGAATATTTTCAACATCTTCACCGACATATCCAGCCTCAGTAAGAGTTGTAGCGTCTGCAATTGCAAAGGGCACATTTAGAGTTTTAGCTAAAGTTTGTGCAAGAAGAGTTTTTCCACTACCCGTTGGTCCAAGTAAAAGAACATTAGATTTTTGAATTTCTAAGTCACTATCAACTGAATCACCTTTGTAAATTCTTTTATAGTGATTGTAAACAGCTACAGATAGCGTTTTTTTTGCTTCTTCTTGGCCTATGATAAATTCATTTAAAGACTGATTTATTTCCTTAGGTAAAGGTAGATATTCTTCAGGAGCGGTATCAATTTTTTCTACTTTTTCTTCTTCAATAATTTCAACACAAAGCTCTATACATTCGTCACAAATATAAACACCTGGACCAGCTATAAGTTTTATTACTTGTTTTTGAGATTTACCACAAAAACTGCACTTAAGTGCTTGAGATGAATCTTTATTTGCCATTTTTAACTACCCTGTTGTTTTTTTAGTTATTTTTTTTCGGCTAACTCCCTTTGAATTAGCACTTCATCTACTATACCGTATTCTTTTGCTTCTTGCGCGGTCATCCAAAAATCTCTATCTGTGTCTTCTGCAACTTTTTCAACGTCTTGACCAGTAAAATCAGCCAATAAACCGTTTAATTGAGTTCTCATAGATACTATCAAATCAAAATTTCGCTCCATATCAGCCACAGTTCCTTCCATTCCACCTGAAGGTTGATGTAACATTATCCTTGCATTTGGAAGGCTGTATCTTTTTCCTTCAGTACCTCCAGCCAAAATAACTGAAGCTGCTGAAGCTGCCAAGCCCATGCAAACTGTTGAAATGTCAGGTTTAATGTAATTCATTGTGTCATAAATTGTAAACAATGAAGTAATAGAGCCGCCCGGAGAATTAATATACATAAAAATATCTTTATCCGGATCTTCTGACTCTAAATGCAATAACTGAGCCATTATTGAGTTCGCAACACCATCATCAATTGGTGTTCCTAAAAATATAATTCTGTCCTTTAAAAGTCTTGAATATATATCGAAGGCTCTTTCGCCCCTATTAGTATTTTCAATTACTGTAGGTATAACATAATTTGAAGGTAAATCTTTCATATTATTCTTCCTCTCCTAACTCCTCTTCTTGATTGTACACATCTTGCAGGTATACTTTTTCACCATTCTTATCAATTGATATTCCTTGCTGTAAAATATGTAACATTGCCTTATTTCTTAGTGATTCTGTTTCAAGATTTAATCTACGACTAGCAGCATCTACATCGTTTCCATCTAGATTAGCAACATGTTCATCAATAAAGCTAGCTTCTTTTTCATCAAGCTTTAATTTTTGGTCGTCAACAACCTTATCTAAAATTACCACCATGGATAAATTTCGAGTTGCCTGATTTTTAAGATCCTCTTGGAGTGTTTCCTCAGTTAAGCCAGTTATTTGTAAATAGTCTTCGATTTTTATATTATTTTGTTGCAATTCGTTCATAAAGTTTTGCAATATACTATCCATTTCGGCTATTACTAACTGCTCAGGAAGTTCTAATTTTGATTCCTCGATTAATTTTGAAGTCAACAGACTTTGGTATTGATTTGCTATCTGTCTTTTTTTTACACTCTCAATGTTTTTGTATAATTCTTCGTTCATCTCTTTAACAGTATCAAACTCCGTAACCGATGAAACCCAATCATCTGTAAGTTCTGGCATAATTTTTTCTTTAATTTCTTTAACTAGAACAGATATTTCAATATTACTCTTACCTAAAGCCGGAATATCATCATTAAATTTGATAATAGCCCCACTAGATACACCCTCTAATTTTGAATCTAAAGATGGAGTAAGTAACGCACTGCCCAGTTCATAAAGATAATCTTGATAGTTAAAATCTTTTAACTCTGTACCATTCTCTGAACCAGAAATATTGAGCAATAAATAATCTGATTCTTTTGAAGGTCTATCAACTTTTTCAACATCCCCAAACTGAAGCTTAATTCTTTCAATTTGTTCATTTATTTCCTCTTCAGTTGGCTCTATGGATTCAACTTCAACTGTTTGATTTAATTTAGGAAGTTTTAAAAGCTTTGGCCACAAAGTAATGAGAGCTTCAATCTTGTATAATTTTTTTTCTTTTTTTAGGTCTTTTATTACTGGTCTTACAGCAGGGCTTATTTCTTCTTTACTTAAAATCTCAAAAATTTGTTCTGGCAAATATATGTCTATAGCTTCCTCTAAAACATAATCTTCGCCAACTTCTCTTACAACAATATTTTTTGGGATTTTACCTGGTCTAAATCCTTTTACTTTCAAAGACTTACTAATTTTTGAAATTGCTTCATCTTTTTTTTCTTCTAAATCATCAAAATCAACAGTAATTTCAATAGACAACTCAAAGTCACTAATTTTCTTTACTTTATATTTCATTTATCTCCTATAAATTGAGGGTGACCGACGGGATTCGAACCCGCGACCTCCTGGACCACAACCAGGCGCTCTAACCAACTGAGCTACGATCACCACGGCGCTCTCGGTAGGACTCGAACCTACAACCTACAGATTAGAAGTCTGTTGCTCTATCCATTTGAGCTACGAGAGCTCTGCCAGAGCGGGTGAAGGGAATCGAACCCTCATAGCCAGCTTGGAAGGCTGGAGCTTTGCCATTAAGCTACACCCGCTAGGATGTCGGGCTGGTGAGATTCGAACTCACGACCTCTTGGTCCCAAACCAAGCGCTCTAGCCAAACTGAGCCACAGCCCGCAACTTAATTATTTTCTATGTTAACTGATTTAATTAAACAATAAATAGAAAAAATATATACTTATCTATCATAATCTAAGTTATTCTTTAAAAGGGGTCGCTAGCTCAATTTGGCAGAGCATCGGACTCTTAATCCGCAGGTTCGGGGTTCAAGTCCCCGGCGACCCACGTTACATTTAGCGGATGTGGCGGAACTGGTAGACGCGCTGGATTTAGGATCCAGTGAGCTTTGCTCGTGGAGGTTCGACTCCTCTCATCCGCACTATGTTTTGATTATTAGCCCAATGGAACTTCTACAACCAATTCTGTTGAATTTGCAGTAGCATATACTTTTCCACTTTTGTCATACAGTGAGCCATTCACAAATATAACTTTTCTTCCTACTTTTTCAATTGTTGCTGTAGCTATAAGTTCACCAGTTGAGACAGTGATTGGTCGTAAATAATTTACTCTTATATCAGTAGTCATAGTCAAAAATCCTTTATCAAGTTGACAGTTTGCTGAAATACTGTTGCAAGAATCCAAGATTGTTGCTGCTAATCCACCGTGTACAGTCCCAAGTGGGTTGTAATGGAACTCTTGAGGAACAATATAAAATGAAACTTGTCCTTTATCGTCTAAAGATATATTTGAAAAATCCATAAGAGAACCAATTGGTACATTATTGATTGGAAGATTTGAAAAGAATTCTCTCCGATCTTTTTTGTCTAAACTAACTAGTTTTTGAACTGCATCTTCTGGAAGATGCCATGAAAAGGTTCTTTCATTCATCGTCAGAATCTGAAGCTCTAGTTTGAAGCTCTGAAACAATATCAGCATTTGCTAATGTTGTTACATCACCTAATTTTCTTTCTTCTGAAATATCTTTAAGTAATCTTCTCATAATTTTTCCACTTCTCGTTTTTGGAAGATCAGCAGTAATTACTATGCTTTTAGGTTTTGCAATCGGACCAATTTTGTCACTTACATGCTGTCTAAGTTCCGCAATCAAATCTTCATTGCCTTCCTCAGTCCCAATTAAAGATACAAAGGCAGCAATTGCTTCTCCGGTTATTTCATCACTTCGACCGATAACTGCTGCCTCAGCAACAGCATTATGTGAAACTAACGCACTTTCAACTTCCGCAGTAGATATTCTATGTCCAGATATATTCATTACGTCATCAACACGACCTAAAAGCCAAATGTAACCCTCTTCATCATATTTTGCACCATCGCCGGCAAAATATAAACCTTTATGTTGAGACCAATATGTATCAATATACCTTGCGTCATCTCCATATACTGTTCGAAGCATTGATGGCCACGGAGATTTGATTGCTAAAAATCCACCTTCTCCTTTGCCCACTTCATTTCCATCATTGTCAATAATTACAGATTCGATACCAGGTAAAGGACCACAGGCAGATCCTGGTTTAGTGCTTGTTACGCCTGGCAAAGGTGAAATCATAATTGAACC
Organism: uncultured Candidatus Actinomarina sp.; assembly: GCA_902566515.1. Classification (GTDB taxonomy): domain Bacteria; phylum Actinomycetota; class Acidimicrobiia; order Actinomarinales; family Actinomarinaceae; genus Actinomarina. The sequence continues at coordinate 57,457 of CACFIX010000004.1, read as the reverse complement.
TGTTTCTGTCTGCCACCAAGTATCAACAATTGCACAATTTTCTCCACCAATATTTTTGTGGTACCACATCCAGGCTTCAGGATTAATTGGCTCCCCAACAGTGCCAAGTATTCTCAACGAACTTAAATCGTGAGCTTGCGGATGCTCAACTCCCCATTTCATAAATGCTCTAATTGCCGTTGGTGCAGTATAAAAAATATTAACTTTATATTTTTCAATTATGCTCCATAATCTTTTTTCATCGGGGGCATTTGGTGCACCTTCGTACATTACACTTGTTGCTTTATTTGCTAAAGGTCCATAAACAATATAACTATGACCTGTTACCCAACCACAATCTGCAGCACACCAATAAATATCATCCTCTTTAACATCAAATACCTCATGATGAGTAGTTGTAACTCCAGTGAGGTAACCAGCCTGTGTATGGACGATACCTTTAGGTTTAGCTGTTGTTCCTGATGTATATAAAATGTATAACAAATCTTCAGCATTCATTACTTCAGGCTCACATTCAGAAGATTGTTTTTCTGTTATTTCGTGATACCAGTGATCTCTACCATCATCCATATTTATTTCTTGTTCTGTTCGTCTTACAACTATTACATTTTCAACATAGTCTGTTAAATCAAGTGAACCATCGACATTGTTTTTAAGTGGAACTATATCCCCTCTTCTCCATGCTCCATCAGCTGTAATAACAGTCTTTGCCTTTGCATCATTAATTCTGTCAGCAAGTGCTTCCGAAGAAAAACCTCCAAAGACAACTGAATGAACTGCACCAATTCTTGCACATGCTAACATTGAAACAACAATCTCTGGAGTCATGCCTAAATAAATTGCTACCCTATCACCTTTTTGAACTCCAAGTTGTTTTAATGCATTAGATAACTTACAGACTCTTTCATAAAGATCTTGATAAGTTATTTCTTGCGTATCTCCAGGTTCACCTTCCCAATAAAAAGCTACTCTATCTGAATCAGTTTCTAGATGACGGTCTAAACAGTTATAAGATAAATTAAGCTCTCCATCTTTAAACCATTTAAAAAAAGGAGGGTTTGAATCATCTAAAACTTCTGTTGGTTCTTTATACCAAGAGATTCTTGTTAAAGCTTGCTTCTGCCAAAATTCTAAGCGATTTTTATCTGCATCTTCATACCATGAAGATGTTGCGTTTGCATTTTCTGTAAGTTCTTTCGAAGGAGGGAATTTTCGTTCTTCTTTAAGTAAATTTTCGATTTTTTCATTCATATTTATATTCCCTAAAATAGTATATATATCAATGAAGTGAAAAATCTACTTAAGAAGTCATAAAATAATAATTAAAACCATCACACAAAGCATTCCATGAAGCATTGATTATATTTTCATGAACTCCGATAGTACTCCATTTCTTATTGGAATCTGTAAATTCAATCAAGACCCGTGTTTTTGCTTCAGTTCCATCTGAAGAATCTATAATTCTAACTTTGTAATCAATAAGCTTGATTTCATTTACTTTTGAATAATCATTTTCTAAAGCAGATTTCAAAGCTTTGCTCAAAGCATCAACTGGGCCGACTCCTTCTCCAGTTTTAACGTATCTATTTTCATCTACAATAATTTTACAAACTGCTTCTGAAACAACATTTTCAGAATTTCGTCTTTCAGAAAATACCCTAAAGCTTTCAAATTTGAAAAAGTTGGGTTCAATATTCTTGAGTTTGTTCATCAATATAAATAGCGATCCATCAGCTGCTTCAAATTGATATCCCATATGTTCAAGATTCTGCACTTCTTCAATTAATTTTTTGGCATCATCATTGTTAAATTCCAAACCAAATTCCTCTGCTTTTGTTAGAACACTAGCTCTACCAGCTAATTCAGATACTGTTGTCCTTGTAAAATTCCCAACCGCGGCTGAATCAATGTGTTCATAAAGTGAGCTATCCTTTGCCATTCCAGATGCATGTAATCCAGCTTTATGTGTAAAAGCTGAGGAACCTACATAAGGATGACGTGAATCAATCACTACATTTACTAACTCAGCAATATGATTTGCTGTTTGAGTTAATTGGCCTAGTGAGTGTTCAGGAATTGTTTTATAGCCTTTCTTTAATGTTAAATTGGGGATTAAAGTACATAAATCAGCATTTCCTGTTCTTTCACCATACCCATTAATGGTTCCTTGAACATGATTTACACCTAAATCAACTGCAACCATTGAATTAGCTACTGCACAACCATTGTCGTTTTGGAAGTGTACGCCAAAGTTTGCTTTTGGATATTTTGAAATTATTTCTGAAATTATCTCATGGACTTCACTTGGAAGAGTTCCACCGTTTGTGTCACAAAATACAAAACATTCTACTTTTGTAGAAATTACAGCATCTAATATTTTTAAACTTGTTTCTGGTTCTTCTTTGTAACCGTCAAAAAAATGTTCTGCATCAAAAAATACTTTCTTTTTATTTTGTACTAAATAATTAATGGTATCAACTGCCATTTCTATTGCTTCATCGACAGTGGCTTGTATAGCTTTTGTAATATGTAGTTTTGAAGACTTTCCCACTATGCATACATATTCTGTATCTGCATCAAGCAATGCTTGTACTTGAGGGTCTTTGTCAGCGCTCAAATTAAGTTTTCTTGTTGATCCAAAGCTAACAAGTTTTGAATTAGCAAGATTAAGTTCTGATTTTGCTTTTTTGAAAAACTCTTCTTCTTTAGGAGAAGCACCAGGCCAACCACCTTCAATAAAAGATACTCCAAGATTATCTAATAATTTTGCAATTTCGAGTTTATCTTTTACAGAAGGTGAAATTCCTTCTTGTTGAAAGCCGTCTCTTAAAGTTGTATCAAATATATCAATTTTCATAGTCTAAAAAAAAACCCTTGCCATGCAAGGGTAACAACGTTGTAAACGCTGCTCCTAAATAATAATTATAATTTTTTTCATTGAGACAATATTACTTCTTTTTGACAGATTGTCTAACAAAATAAATTATTAGACCAAAAATTGCTAATAGCGCAGCAATTAGCTCTGGCGTAAAAATTGGTTTAGTTCTTGTGACCAACTTAAAAGTTTTTACCGAAAGACCATCGTTTTCAAAAATAATTGTATTATCTACTATTTCGCTAATTTGAGGATCTGTAATATTACCTGGAACAATAATTGATAGTTGGCCGTCGAATATTCTTTTAAAACCCTCTAAGTTTTCTTCATCTGTTACAAAAATTTCTGCAAACTTGCCTGTAATTCCAAAATCACGTTCACTTTTATCAAATCGAATTTCCTGAATTGGTAACATTAATAAAGCAGTATTTTCCTCAGACTTTAATTGTTCAAACTGTAATAACAACTCATCTGTATCTTCAAAATCGTTTCTAATAAGAATTCCCAAATAGTTTCCTTCTTGATAAACACTTGAACCGAAACCATCTGGAAGATTTGACAGTATTGCATCTAAGCCTCCAATTGAGGATTGCCCAGTCTCAACCGCATACATTTGTGCTTCTTGATCTATCAATACTGCTATTGAGTAACTTCCCGATAAGTCTTCTTCGAAAGAAATTTCCATGTCCCACTTAACTTCACATGCAGAAAATACAAGAAAAACAAATAGAAATTTTAATAATGTTTTATATTTCATTTAACAACTCAACCATCTTAATTGTCGCAATTTTTCTATGACTAATCTCCGATTTTTCTTCTAATGTCATTTCAGCAAGAGTTTTACCATTTACTTCAAATATAGGATCGTAACCAAAACCATTTTCTCCTCTCGGTGATGATAAAATTTCACCATTTAGTTCACCTAAGGTATTCATAAATTCTTTACCATCATAAAAACATAAAACTGTTTTGAAAGTTGCTGATCTATTTGAATTATTTTGAAGCAAATCTAATAATTTATCATTATTTTTTTCATCATTTGCATTTTCTCCTGAAAAACGAGCTGAATGAACACCGGGAGCACCATTAAGTGCATCTACAAAAAGACCTGAGTCATCTGCAATTACTGGTAAATCATAAAACTCAAAATACTCTAAGGCCTTCTTTTCAGCATTTTCTTTTATAGTTTCTTTATCCTCAGTTACATTCAAAACTCTACTGGGAAACACCAAAGAATGTTTACTTGAATTTATTTGAAATATTGTAGATAATTCCTTTAACTTATTTTTATTCTGACTAGCTAAAATGATTTGCATTCTTATTAATTTTGTATCTTAAATATTTCTTCAACACATTCTTTTGCAATGTTAAATAAGCTATTAAGATTATCTTTTGAAAATGGTTTACCTTCAGCTGTGCCTTGAATCTCCAAGATTTCAAATTTTTCATCTAAAACAAGGTTTAGGTCAACCTCAGCATTTGAATCCTTAGCATAATCTAAGTCAGCTACTAGCTCTCCATCTACAATACCAACAGAAATTGCACCGACTTTGCTTGTTAATGGGTTTTGTACTAACTTGTTTTCATTTACCATCTTTGTGAAAGTATCATTTAAAGCTATCCAAGCACCGTTAATTGATGCTGTTCTAGTTCCACCATCTGCTTCTAGAACATCACAATCTACAGTAAAAGAATAACCATTAATTAACCCTAAATTACAAACAGCTCTGAGAGAACGGCCGATTAATCTTGAAATTTCTTTTGACCTTCCACTTTCGAACGATTTTCTAGAAATTCTATTGCCGGATGAACCTGGAAGCATATTGTATTCAGCCGTAACCCAGCCTTTTTCAGAATTTGATAACCAATCAGGAACTCGGTCTGTAACTGAGACTGTAACCAATACTTTCGTATTTCCAGACTCGTACAACACAGAATTTTCTGCTGAATTAATGAAATTTTTGGTAACTTTGATTTCTCTCATTATGGAGACATCCTTTCGATATTCCAACCTTGGGTGTTTTGAGTGTAACAAAACCTATCATGAGTTCTATTTCTTCTTCCTTGCCAGAACTCCCAATAATTTACTTCAATCTCAAAACCTCCCCAAAAATCTGGTCTTGGTACTTCTTGGTTTTCAAATTTTTTGTCTAACTCAGCTATTTTATTTGTTACTTCTTCTCTATTTTGGATAATTGAGCTTTGATCTGAAGCCCATGCACTTAGCTGACCTCCTCTAGGTCTAGTTGAAAAATATTCATCAGATATTGTTTTATCAGCTTTTTTTGCAATACCTTGAAATCTCACTTGTCTGTGAATTTCTGCCCAATAGAATATTCCTGAAATATTTGGATTTGCAAGCATTTCAAGTGCTTTGGGACTCTCGTAATGAGTATGAAAAATTAATTTATCCTCAACAATATTTTTAAAGAGTACATAACGAGATCTTGATTGATCATCAACAGATGTAGCCAGAACCATAGCATTTGGTTCGTAAATTTTTGTTTCAATTGCATCATCTAGCCAGTTTGTAAATTGCCGTACTGGATTTTTGTCTAAATGTTCGATTAAAAAATCTGAATCGCTATATTCGTTTCTTAATTGTTTTATTTTTTCAGATAAGTTATCCATTAATTATCTTTTATGTGATTTAAAGCTGAACCACTTTCAAACCATTTTATTTGCTCATCCGAAAGAGAATGATTAGCAGTAATGTCAACTGAGGAACCATCTTCTTTTTGGAGAGTTACTGTAACAGTGCTGCCTGGACTTATTTCATCAAGGTTAGTTATTGTAATTTTGTCGTTTTGTTCAATTTTCTCATAGTCATTTTTATCAGAGAAAGTTAAAGGCAAGATACCTTGTTTTTTTAAATTTGCTTCATGTATTCTTGCAAAGCTTTTGACTAAAACCACTCTACACCCTCTAAACCTTGGTTCCATTGCAGCGTGTTCTCTGGAAGAACCTTCGCCATAGTTTTCATCCCCAATAGCAATCCAGTTCACTGAGTTCTCATGATAAGCTTTAGCAAGATCTGGAAGTGTCATCACTTCATCATTCAAAGTATTAATGCCTGTTCCGGACTCTTCGGTAAAAGCGTTATTTACACCAATAAATAAATTTTGTGAGATGTTTTCTAAGTGCCCCCTGAACCTTAACCATTTTCCAGCAGGCGAAATATGATCTGTAGTACACTTGCCAACAGCTTTCATTATTACGGTCATATCCAAATAATTGTTTGGAGCAAATGAATCAAATGGAGTTAAAACCTGGAGTCTTTCAGATTTTGGATCAATTTTCACATCTACTTCATCACCATTTGCAGGTTGAATAAATCCTTCTAGTGTATTTGCAAATCCTTCTGAAGGCAACTCTTCTGCAACAGGAGGTGTTAGTTTTACCTCTTCTCCTGAATCATTGATTAAAGAATCTTTTAAAAAATCAAAATCTAAAGAACCACCTAGAGCTAATCCAATTACAGACTCTGGTGAGCCAATAAATGAAAGTGTTTCTTTATTTCCATCATTTCTAGCGGGAAAATTTCTGTTATACGAGGAAACAATTGTATTAATTTCACCTTCACCTATATCATCTCTTTTCCACTGACCAATACAAGGCCCGCAAGCATTTGCCAACACCGTAGCTCCAATAGATTCCAAATCTTTAAGATATCCATCTCTTTCAATAGTTGCCCTTGTAACTTCTGAACCTGGAGTAACCATTAAAGGAACTTTTGACTTTAACCCTTTTTTTGCAGCTTCTCTTGCTATAAATGCTGCACGACCTATATCTTCATAAGATGAATTAGTACAAGATCCTATCAAAGCATTAGAAATTTCTACAGGATAATTATTTTTTTCAGCATCATCTTTTAACTCTGTTATCGGGCGAGCTAAATCTGGAGTATGTGGACCTACTATATGTGGAACAAGTGAATCTAAGTTTATCTCAATAACTTGATCAAAATATGATTTTGGATTTTCAATAACGTCCTGGTCAGCTGTTAACAAATGCATATTATTTTTTGCTAGTTTTGCAATATCAGATCTTCCCGTGGCAATTAAGTATTCTTCACCTTTGGAATCAAATGGAAATATTGAACAGGTTGCACCAATTTCAGCACCCATGTTGGTTATCGTAGCTTTTCCAGTTGTGGATATTGATTCGGTACCTTCTCCAAAATATTCAACAATTGCATTTGTACCTCCCTTTACAGTAAGTATCTCTGCAACTTTTAAGATAATGTCTTTTGGAGAAGTCCATCCACTTAAAGAACCTGTCAATTTTATTCCGATTAGTTTTGGTATTTTTGTATTAAAGGGCATGCCAGCCATTACATCTACAGCATCTGCGCCACCAACGCCAATTGCAATCATACCAATACCCCCAGCATTTGGAGTATGACTGTCTGTTCCAATCATCATTCCCCCAGGAAAAGCATACTGTTCAAGAACTACTTGATGAATGATTCCAGCTCCAGGCCCCCAAAAACCAATATTATATTTTTGAGAAGCAGTTCTTAAAAAATCAAATACTTCCTTGTGGTTCTTATTTGCTACCTTTAAGTCACTATTTGCACCTTCATAAGCTTGAATTAAGTGATCACAGTGAACTGTTGTGGGAACTGCAGTATTCGGAAGATCAGCCTGCATAAATTGCAGTAAAGCCATCTGGGCGGTAGCATCTTGCATTGCAACTCTGTCAGGCAAGAAATCACCGAAGTCTTCTCCTCTATTCATAGATACTTCGTTAACGTTTCTAGCATGACCAAAAAGAATTTTCTCTGCCAAAGTTAATGAGTCAGATTTTCTTGATCTTAGTTTTGCAATATTATCTTCAAGTTTTGCATACACTTTTTCAACTAACTCAATATGTGTTTTTGAAAGATCCATCTTAATAAGTATATATTTGTTTACATCTAAACATACACTTATCTATTTTCTAAACAGGTATTTTTAAACTCGCAAAATTCACACCAGTCTCCTAGGTTATATGCAGGGCTTAACGCATCAAAAGGAATCCATGAAGCAGATTTGATTGCTAAAGATTCATATTTTTTCTCAGCCTCTTCTAACTCACTTTCGGAAAATTTTCTCTCCTTTATAATCGTGTCTTCATCCGGCAGATAAATATGTAATATTGTTATTTCGTTAACATTGAGTAATTTTGACGCACCTAGGGCATAAAGTTGTGCTTCAAGAAAATCTTCTGATAATTCAGGCCTAGTTTTAAGTTCAATAATTATCGGAGTGCCATCAACTCGTCCAACTAAATCTGCACGCCCCATAAACACACTTGCAACTTTTTTATCAACTACTTCTCCATTTTTTAAACCTTTACCATCAGCAACAATTGTGAATCCTAAATTAAATTCGGACTTTGTGATTGATAAATTACTATATGGCTTTAACATTTCAATCAGTTCCTTATATTTGCTAAAAAGTTTTTCACGTGTTATTGATTCTTCACTTTCAGTTATTTTATTAAATCTCTGAATATCTTCGTCATTTGTAAAGTTGTTATTATTAACGAGCATTTCCTGTGAGTAGTTATGGAACTTGGTTCCTGATGATTCAAACTCATATTCAATGTAGTCTTCTCTTGGTATTCCATACTGAACATTCCAGGCAGCTCTTCTTTCACAATTTTGTAACTTAATAGTGTTTGTCTTTGATATTTTTACCTCTCTTATTCGATTAGTAAGTTTATCTATATTAATTAAAGGAAATTGACCACAGCGTGATGCCATATCACATCCCCTACTACACAATTCACCTGGATTGCGAGCTTGTCTATTGTTTAAAAAGTTTTCTAATATAGCAAAATGTTGATCAATAATTTCATCTGGATTATCAACTAAATCTATTTCTTCTAAGTCTTCACGCTCAATCGAGGCAGTATAAAAATCTTCATTGTCTGCTTTTAATTTTGAAATTATAGCTTTATCAATTAACTCAGGTTCGGGATCAAAAGCAGTTTTTAATTTTATAAATTCAGAAGAGCCCTGGTCAATGAACTCATATGTAAAGTATGTTGTTAAAGCATACTCTTCACCATTAATTTCTTTATTTATTTCTTTAATCGGAAAATCATGATTGAATTCAACTTCTCTTTTAGGATATATTGTTCTAAATCTTGTAAATAAATCAGACAATATTGCTTTTTGAATTTTGTCGTAGAATTGAAAATTATTTTGTTCAGCAATTCTTACAGAAGTCTCTTCAATAGCGTCATTATTCATCCAATCAATAATTGCATTATTTAAATCTTTCCAACGATCCAATTTAGGCTTAGCTAGCTGATTATTTTTTCCATAAGAACTATGACATTGAGAAATGTTATTTAATTTACTGGATGTAAAAGTATTATCAACTTCGGCCATACTGAAATTCTATCAATAAAATGTGTATGTAATGAGCATGCAAAAAGTATTTTTTAAACATTAAAAATTAAAGCTTAAGTTTGTTGTGTGAAATAATGGATTCATGATAAAAAAATCTTTTTTTTTAATTTTTATACTTATATACTGTGGAAACTCAGATTATCCAGAAACAATTACAGATATACAGATTACTAATGATGCCTTAAATAGTAGGTCATTAAATTCTTCAATAGATACAACTACAACAACACTCTTTAATCAATTTCCTGTTTCATCAATTGTGAAATTGTCACCAATTAGTGACAATACAACAAGTACAACTTATCCCGTGCCGATTTATCCCATTGATGAAGATGATTCACCAAATTTATATACCCCAACAACTACTACTGTTCCTCAGACTACAACTACTACGACTACAACAACTACTGTTCCTCAGACTACAACTACTACGACTACAACAACTACTGTTCCTCAGACTACAACTACTACGACTACAACAACTACTGTTCCTCAGACTACAACTACTACGACTACAACAACTACTGTTCCTCAGACTACAACTACTACGACTACAACAACTACTGTTCCTCAGACTACAACTACTACGACTACAACAACTACTGTTCCTCAGACTACAACTACTACGACTACAACAACTACTGTTCCTCAGACTACAACTACTACGACTACAACAACTACTGTTCCTCAGACTACAACTACTATTGGTGTGACTGTTGCAAATAATGGACAAGGAGTCAATAAATATTTTCTAAATGGTACTCAAGATGTTACTTTAAATGTAACAACGGGCAACAAATACCGTTTTGATCTTAGCGACTCTAGTAATTCTGGACACCCTTTGCGATTTTCAGCAACACAAAATGGAAGTGAATACTCTTCTAATGTTATGACAAGTGGAACTGCAGGAACTACAGGAGCATACATAGAAATTGAAATAACTTCTGATACTCCAACCAAGCTTTATATATATTGTGAAAACCACTTTGGAATGGGTGGAAATACTGTAATTTTAAATCCTTAAATTTTGTTATGACAAATAGTACGTCAACGAACTACCTGTAGAATATATATATGGATAAAAGAATATCAAAAACATTTAGGGTCATTTTTTCAAGTTTGTATCCAGATTTCAACGAAGAAGAAACAAAAAACTCTGAAAAGTATTTTAATTTTATTCTTGAGAATTTTCCTGATAGATCAGAAATTGCACTGCTTAAAGTTGTCTTTTTTATATTTTCTTTTAAAGCAAGAAAAATTTTTATAAAGGATTCAAGTATTCCAACATTTGTGACAAATCTACAAAGCTCCAACTTATCGTTATTGAGAAAACTTGGTTCTGGTATTACTGCATTATTTGGATTAAGTACTGCAAGATCTCTTGATGGAGAGGGATCTGTATATAAACATCTTGATTATCCAATATATAAAAATACAAAAATTGAAAAGAAGAATATATCAATTCCTAAAAGTATTGAAGTAGCAGTAATTGGAAGTGGTTCCGGTGGAGGTATCGCAGCTAGTGTTCTCAATGAAAAATATGAAGTAGGTATTTTTGAAAAAGGAAGTTCCGGAAATGGTATGACCAACAATGAAACATTCGGATATCACAACTTTTACGATACTTATGGAATTCAACAAACAAGAGGGTATAAAGTTTTACTTTTAGCTGGAATGGGAATTGGTGGTGGCACAAGTGTGAACTGGACAACTTCACTCAGGACTCCAGATAAAATTTTGAGTGAATGGGATACACTAACCAAACAAACTAATTATTTCAATTCCAGCGAATTTAAAAACAGTATGGATTATGTGTGCAAGGAATTAAATGTTGATATAAAAAATAATCGAATACCACAAAAAGAAAAAAAATTGGCTGAGGGGTTAGAGCTGAATAATTTAAACTATAAAATTATCCCAAGGAATACAAGTAACGCAGATTGCACAGAATCAGGTTTCAGTACTTTTGGTCGTTATGACGAAAGCATCAACTCCTCCAACAAAATTTGGTTTTCAGAAGAAAGATTTGAACCCAATAATGTATTTGGTGATACAAATATTAGAAGTCTCAATATATCAAATGGAAAAGCTACCCATATTAATGTTGAAAATAATGGTACATTACATGAGATTGCTGTTAACAGGGTAATTCTTGCAGCAGGTTCCTTAAATACTCCTAAAATTTTGCTCGATAGCGGATATAAAAATAGACATCTTGGTCGTAATTTAAAACTTCATCCTGTTTCAGGTGTTGCAGGTAAGTTTTCAGAAGAACAAAAACCATGGGCAGGTACAATGCAGGGAATTTATTCGGATGATAATTTATTTCTAAAAGATAATTATGGTTACCTATTAGAAGGTCTTCCAATGCATCCAAGCCTTTTCTTCCCGTTTTTTCCAAATAATTTAGATAGTTTTAGTGAATTCATAAAAAGTTATAATTATTGGTCTGGAAGCATTGTTTTGACATCCGATACAAGTTCTGGATACATAATCAATAAACACCCTCAACATTTATGGGATTATAAGTTAAATGACTTTGATCACACTAATTTAATTCACGGGATAGTGAGTCTTGTAAAGGCTAATTACTTAGCTGGAGCAGAAGAAATTATGGTTGCAAGTTCACCTACGATGCATTGGAAAAAGTCTTCAAATGAAAGTATCGAAGACTTTATTAACAAAGTTGAATTAATAAAAAATGAACCGTATCGAATGCTTCTTGGGTCAGCACATCAAATGGGTACTGCGAGAATCAATCCTAACCCCGAACATGGTGTGGTTGATTTAGATGGAAAAGTACATGGTTTAGACAATGTCTATATTGTCGATGCTTCTACCTTCCCTCGTTGTTCAGGTGTGAATCCAATGATTAGTATTCAGTCTATGAGTCACTTTTTAATGTCAAAAATTTAAATTATGGATAATTTTTGTCTGGTGCAAAAAACTCTGCTGCATCTAATCCTAAATCAATAAACATTGCAGAAGACTCTACATGAGTATGCTCATCTGACTTGATCAACGACTCAGTGTAAATTTTTTTTCCGTCTATATCTTTAACCCATGCATATATTTCAAATTCTTTTAATACAGGTGTTGGAATTAGAAAATTAACTTCAAGATTTGCAGTAACTGCAAACTTATTATGAATTATTGTTGAGTAGCCCATCATATCATCTAAAGCAGCTGATAAAATTCCACCATGTACCAATCCAGGGCCACCTTCGAATCTTTTTTCAAATGTATATTTTGTATAAACTTTTCTATCTTTTATGAATGGTTTCATCATCATGCTTTCTGGATTATTACCACTAACAAAAGAAGAGTCTGGATAAATTTCTTCTAAAAGCAGACCGTCTTTCCAACCAGATTTTGGATCAATCTCTAAAACTTTTCCAGTTATATATTTATATTTCATCTTTCTTTATATTAGAGATATCATTTCTTAATGACTCATTGACAAATGCATTTGTTATATCAGATCTTGTCCTTTCAATAGTACCTCTGGCATTATCAGCATATCTTCTTAATCCCCCAGTTAAAGCATCTGGATAATCGAGCTCGTTTAGAATTCCTAAACCTTCTTCCATAATATTGAGATAAGATTCTGACTTTACAAGTTCTAAGTTTCTTAAATTATCCAAAGCTTTTCTTCTCCACTCTCCAATAGTATCCCCAATTCCCTGAATATAACTTGATGGATGAACATTAAATTTCTCAAAAGGTTCAATGTATCCCTTTGATTCATATATATAAAATAGAACTGCTTCTACATACTCTCTCTCAGCATCGAGAACATATCCAGCAAAACTAATCTCAGATACTTTTTCAGTAAGCTTTTTTAGCTCTGTTATTTTCTTTTTTGCACTATCAATAAATTCCTCAGCACCATTTATATCGTTTCTATGAATAAACCTGATGCTCTTTGAACAATCTCTAACAATGGCTCTAGATATAGTTAGAGAAGTCTCTCGGATTTCATTTAATTTATCAAATGTTTCAGAAAGATTATTTAAATTAGACTCTAAATTGGCCAAATTAAACAGCTTGCTTTAAATACTCGTATTCATCAAGATCAAGAATATCCTCATCAACAGAACTAATATTTTGCATCTGTATCAAGGAAGCTCTTACTTGGAATGATGCATAGGCATAAATACCAAAAACTACATCTAATAAAAGATGAAGTACAAATGTACCTACAGAAAGAGTTTGAATAGAGGTAAAAAAAGTAAGAAGTGCTAATAAGCCTAAAATTAAAAAACCTTTACGTTGTTTACTTACCATATATTCAAATTCTGAAGAAATCGAGGTATTGCTAGTTTGAGAATATTTCATTTCTGGAAAAATTACAGCTATCGATAGCGATAACATTAAACATATTAATACAAGTGTTGATCCCATTGCCCTGTCCCAACTAAACGTTTACTTGATTTAATATTAACTAATTAATTTTTATTTTTCTTTTTTTTAGAATTTATTTTCTTTGCCCTCATTAAGTCTTTTTATGTTTTCAGAGTGTTTGAAAACAATTAACCAAAATAACAAAAAGACAACTAATCGATCTTGAAAAACATTAAAAGATGTCAATAATATAAGATTGGATATAAATACAGTTAACAAACTTGCAATCGCAGAAATTCTAGAAATTTTAAAAACTACAAAATAAAAAATTGCAAGTACAGGAATATTCAAAAATAAGAAATAAGAAGTTTCAAATAAATCATACGAGAGAGGGTTAAGTGTAGAAAAAGCAATGTACACGCCTAGGTATGTTGCAACCCCTTTACCACCTTTAAATTTATAAAATATTGGATAAATATGTCCAATAACAGCAGCAAATCCACACAGAAGTAAATTTTCATCAAATATGAAAATTGGAAGAAAGCCTTTTAATACATCTCCGATTAACACAATTGCGGCATACTTTTTCCCAATGGTTCTCATTACATTCGAAGTCCCAGGATTTCCGCTTCCTGAAGAAGATATGTCCAATTTTTTATATTTTGCTACTAAATATGCGAAATTTATAGAACCAATTAGATAACTTAAAGCAACAAATAAATAACTCACAGTTCTTACTTTACTTTAATAAAAATAAATTAGTTAGAGCACATATATACATTTTTCAAATTTAATGTAATTAATGTAATGAAAAAAGAGAATAGATGTCAGCATAAACGTAGATATAACAACGAAGTTGATGCAAGAAAGGAAAGACTGTACATAGAAAAGGAGTACAATAAGAAATTTCGTATATATAATTGCAGTGATTGTAATGGCTGGCATTTTTCAACAATAAACTGACATGACTGATATATTTTTAGGAATCATTCAAGGTATAACAGAGTTTTTACCAATATCTTCAAGTGGTCACCTAGTAATATTTGATGAATTATTACCTGAAGTAAACCTAGACACAAATGATATTGCATTTCTTCATATAGGAACATTGTTTTCAATTTTGATTTTTTATAGGACTAGAATTTTAAGCATTTTTAAAAATTTTGATGTTTTTAAATATTATCTCAAAATCATTACTGTTGGGGTTCTTCCAGCTGTTGTAATTGGATTATTTACACCAATACAAGACACGATAGATAACAGCTCTCAAATATTGATTTACACAGGAATTGCTTATTTTTTCCTTTCTATATTGTTAATATTTTCTGAAAAAATTAACACTAAAAATGCTTTTAGTATTAATGAAATAACTATTAACCATGCATTCATAATTGGAATAGCTCAGGCTTTTGCTCTTTTTCCAGGAATCTCAAGATCTGGAATTACTCTCTTAGCTGCCATGTACATAGGGGTTAAAAAAGCTGATGCAATATATTATTCTCTACTTCTTGGAATACCAACAATCTTTGGAGCATGGAGTTTAACATTTGTTAATCAATCTTTTGAAATAAATACAAATATTATTATTCCATCAGTTGCTGCTTTCTTTACTGGGATGTTTGCGATTAAGCTTCTTGTAAAGTTCACTACAAATTCAAAATTACAATATTTTGGATTCTACTGTTTGCTTCTTTCAGTTGTAAGTTTTGTGCTTAATTGATTTTTAAATCGATAGGTTTTTTCTTTGGTTGAAATTTTAAAATTTCATTAGCTATTGAAAGTATATTTTGAAATTCTGAACTTTCTTTAAAAGCAAATAAATTACTTCCTTCCGAAGATACGGTTATATCCTCTAAAAGAGGGATTTCTCCAATAAACGGTACATCTAACTTTTTAGACAATTCTTTCCCACCATCTTTACCAAAAGGATATATTTTATTTCCTTCTGATTCCATGTATGACATGTTTTCAATGACACCAATAATGCTAGCATTTACTTTTTTTGACATAATTCCAGATCGTTCAGCAACTATAGTTGCATTTGTTTGAGGAGTTGTAACAACTATATTTTCAAAATACTTTAAAAATTGAGATAAAGAAATAGAAACATCGCCGGTACCAGGTGGCATATCTATAAGTAAAATATCAATTTCATGCCACAGAACTTCAAATAAAAATTGTTCTATTGCTTTATGTAACATTGGGCCTCTCCAAATTACAGCTTCATCCTGTTTAACAAAATAATCCATTGAGATGACATTAAGATTATTTATACGTGATGGGAATATTCTCTCATTAAAGGGTATAGGTGGAAATTTTGCTCCTAATATTTTTGGGACTGAATAACCCCAAATATCTGAATCCATTATTCCAACTTTTTTACCTAACTCATCAAATGCAATACCCAATAATGAAGTTATAGTAGATTTTCCAACTCCACCTTTACCAGAAGTAATCCCGATGATTCTTTTATTTTTATGGAAATTATTTTTTAACTCATCCATATCAATATCAGCACCAACAATTTTTGATACAGTTTGAATTTCTTCTTCCGTCGGTTTTCTAAATTTAATATCATAAGAGCCGATTTCCTCAACTCTATGTCGCAAAACATCACGCACCCATTCAATTTCGGTTAAATCAACAATTTCACATGATTTCTTTTTAACTTTCGAAAGGGCATTTAATTCGGATAATGTTTTATTAAATCCAGGATAAATAATGTTTTCTAATTCCATTATTAGTATTGTATTTGTATTAGGTTATTAAATTAAATTATGTTCAAAAGAAATTTTATTCTCTTACTACTAACTATGACTGTCGTAATTGTCATAATCAATTCGACAAATAATGATGAATTAGAAATTGCTAGCGTCTCAAATATAAATGATGGAATTGTACTAGAAGACTTGAAAGAGATCTCTAACTTAAATTCAAATGAAAAATTTGTCATTTTAAATATTTGGGCAAGTTGGTGTATACCGTGCCAAAACGAAGTAAGTGAGTTAAAAATATTATCAGAGACTAAAGAATATTATGTTATCGGAATTTTGGTTGAAGACTCAAAAGAAAATGGCAAAGAATTTATCATAAAAAATGAAATATCGTATCAAAATATATTAGACAACACCAGAGCAGAGAGTATTCTTATACAGTTTGTTTGGAGTGGTATTCCTACTACTCTAGTGCTAGATGATAATTTTAAAATTATCTCAACAATCAATGGTGAAATAACAGCCAAGGAAATTTTTGAATTAACCAGGTAGTGATTATCTAGAGGCAGTTTATAATTCAATTATGGATGCAATTTTATTTTGGAGAATTTTCTTAGTGCTAGGTAGCTTACTTTATCTTGGAGCTTCTGGGCTATTTACTCTTAAATTAATTGCGGCTTCAACTGGAAGAAAAAGAATAATAGATTTATTCATTAGGTAATTAGTAGCGGGGGTAGGATTTGAACCTACGACCTCTGGGTTATGAGCCCAGCGAGCTACCAGACTGCTCCACCCCGCGCTGAATAATTAATAGTAACTTACTTTAAATTAAACTCAAGAAAAAAATTTTTGTTATTTATTTAAAAGTTCAATTGCAAGATCTACATACTGTTGAGCTTGATCAATTAATTCTTGATATCTACCAAGATTACCTTTTTGTAATTCTTCCTGCGCTTGTTCAAAAGCCTTCGTTGCTTTAGCTAATATATCTAATGGGTTTTCACCTTCAGTTTCCTCAATAACATCACTAATTAACTCATCTCCAAAAATATTAGCTAGAGCTTCTGAGAGAGTCTCTCTCATTATGATTCTGTCCTGAAAGACAACAACAACAAATTTAAATTCTGGTAAAGGATTCTGTTCTCCTTGAAGGTATATTGGTTGATAGTAAAGAATTGACTGATTGATTGGAACAACAAACAAATTACCCTTGATAACGCTAGAACCCTGTTGGTCTAACAGTGTAAATATTTGAGAAATGTCTGGATCTTGGTTTATTCTAGTTGCTACCTGGCTTGGTCCGTCAACAAATTCTCCCTTTGGTAGCCTAAAGTCTATTAGCTGTCCATAGTTTTCCGGGTCAGCATCTGCAACTAAAAATGACTGCATGTTAGGTCTGTTCTCTGGATTAAATGGTTGAAAAATTAAATAACTTAAATCACTTTCACCCGGCAAGCTCATTAAAAGATAGTAAGGCAACATTGGCTTAAAACCTATCTCCGTAAATTCACCTCTCAAAGTACCGACTCTCGGAGTTGTGGATGAATCAGATGGAATGACCCATGGATCTTCGTCTGCATAAAAAACCCTTGGATCCGTCATGTGATAATCCCGATACATATCAGACTGGATAGTGAATAAATCTTCTGGATACCTAATGTGATCTAATAATTCTGAGCTCATTTCACTCTTTGGTGAAAACAGATTTGGAAAAATGTCATTGTAAGCAGACATTAATGGATCATTTTCATCGACGACATAAAAATTCATAGTGCCGTCATAAGCATTTACAACTGCTTTTACAGAATTTCTTAGGTAGTTGAAGTTTATCGGCAATCCTGAGTTTTCATTTAATCTCCTAGTATCTGCAGGTTGGGCATACGGATATTTGTCACTTACTGTGTACATATCAATAATCCAAAATAAATTTCCATCAATTAAGGCTAAATATGGATCGTTATCTGTATAAAGAAATGGTGCAGCTTTTTTGACTCTACTTACAATATTTCTTTCCATAATTAATTTGGAATCATCTGATAACTGATTAGAAATTAGAAGATTCAACTCACCATATCTTAATGCAAAACCAAGTCTCCTAAAGAAAGAGCCAATTCCTACTCCACCATCTCCAGAATAATTTGTGTAGGCAACAGATTGACCTTCAGTTGATAATGGATAATCAACTTCATCTTGAAGTGAATTAACAACAACATACTCTACAGAATCAGCAGATTCACCAAAGTAAATTCTTGGTTGTTCTACCTCTAACTCAGTAACGGTAGTGGTTGCTGGAACGCCTTTGACATAAAAATCAGGTTGACCTTGACTTGCAACATTATTAGCTGGACTAAAAACTACACCAAAACCGTGAGTGTATTGTAGTCTCTCATTAACCCAACCAACAGCAGGTAAATTGGTTTGATCAAGTTCTCTCGCTGCAACCATTACTTGAGTTAATTCTCCGTTGATTTTATATCTATCAACATCGACTTCTTGAAGTGCATAGTATGCCCTAATTTCCTGCAGCTGACTGTATGTTTCAGCGAGTACTGTTGGATCCCAAAGCCTAATGTTATCAACAGTCTGCTTATTATTGGAAATATCATTTTGTGATAAATCAGGAGATGCTGCAAATGACTTCTCTTCTATACTATCTAATCCATAAGCAAGTCTTGTATAGTCAATGTGACTATCGACATAGGGTAGCTCTTTATTTAATTCGTCAGGAACTACTCTAAATCTCTGTATTGCTGCAGGGACAAGACCTCCAACAATAATTGATACTGCTAACCATAAACTTATGGCTGTCGCAGGAAGTAACCATCCTCTTCTTTTTATGTTTACTAAAAGCAAAACTGCACCAAAAAGGGAGATTAGGATAAGTAAGTTTAACGCTGGTAAGTGTGCAACAACATCTGTGTAGCTTGCACCAAAAACCTTTCCTCTCGGTGAGTAAAGAAGTTCCATGGAGTCAAGACGATATGCAAAGGCTTTCAAGATTGCTATGAATGCAAGAAGGACAGACAGATGTGCTTTTGCACCACTACTAACTTCAGGTAATCTACCTTGTCTAAGTTGTAATGCACCAGTCGCAACAAAAAATAATAAAATTATTAATGACGTAAAAATTACAAGTTGAAAACCCCAAGAGACAAATAGTCTATAAAGAGGTAATCCAAAAACATATCTAGATACATCTGCTTGAAAGACTGGATCATTGACACCAAAGTTGTGTTGATTCAAAAACAATAAAACTTGTTCCCATAATTGTGATGCTCCTGCACCTAAAAAAAGTGAAAGACCAATTGATCCCAAAAGTCGGTATCTTGAGAATCTTTCGTTTGTCCAGGCTCTAAACCTTGATAAAGGGTCTTGAGATTCAAAAGATTCAAAAATATCCATTACTGGAGTTGCTCTCACAGCAAATCTTAAATTTGTAAAAATAAACACAAAAGCCAATAACGATGTGGCGCCAACCAGAGCGCCTTTCGTAAGTAAAATTTTTAACCATACAGAATTTAAATTTACTGAATCAAACCATAAATAATTAGTAAAAAATGTAGCAATAGCTCTTGCAACTGAAAAACCTATTATTGCAACAAAAACAATAAAAGAGAGGCCTCTTCTTTCATTATTGTTTGTACCGCCAATATTTACCATGTTATTATTTTATTTATTTCTTGTCTTTAACGTGAACTAAACTCTGAAATTACTTTTAAAGCTTCTTCAAATGAATCAATCGCAATGATAGCTGTTGATTCTGTTGCCATGGGACGTGCTTCTTCAAAATTAGCAGTTGGTACCAAAATAAGTTCTGCCCCTGCTCGTTTTGCAGCAATAACTTTTTGTTTTATACCGCCAACGGGACCAACTGATCCATCAATCTCTATTGTGCCCGTTCCTGCTATAACTAAGGAATTTGTTATATCTTCCTGTATTAAATTATTGTAAACATTTAAAGCCATCATCAGACCTGCTGATGGTCCACCAACATTTCCAGTTTTAATATCTACTTCAAACGGAAAATCGAATCTTTCGTTTACAGTTGTAGCAAGAAACCCCACCATAGGTTCACCTTTATACTCAACGTGTTCAATTAATTTTGTTTGTACTTCTATATTTTTTCTTTCACCGTCAAAATCTCTTTCTACACCTATGCTTACAATATCTCCTATTTGATATCTTCGTAATGTTGCAATAAATTCTGTAGCTGACGAAATTTCTTCTCCATTAATGGAATTTAATAAATCTCCCTTTTGTAACTTGTCTTTAACAGGTGAATCATCAAGAATTCCTACTACGGATACACCGTCACCTTTTGAGCCAATATCATATCCAATGTAAGTTAGAGCAACCGCAATGGCAACATTTTCAGAGGTTTTCATATTTTGAATACTTATTTGAGTTAATTCGTCAGGTGTAACTCCTTTTGGCAAAATAACTTCTCTAGGGTATAAATCGATAGAGTTATCTATATAAGACCAAGCATAAATTAATGCATTTGCTTCATCTCTTCTTACTGTTAATTGAAAAAGGTTGCCATCGAATTGATAATTTTCAATGTTTCCATATTCAATATCCCACTGATAAGGCGGACCTGGAGACATAAAGTAATAATCTGTTTTGACAAAAGTTAATGATCCAATAACTATGAAAATTGATAAAACCGTTATTAAAAGCTTTTTTTGTTTTATATTTAAATTTTTCACAACTTTAATTTTAGATTCAAGATATAAATAAAGAGCCGGTAGATACCGGCTCTTTAAAATAAGTTAATTCAAACTTAATTAGCTACATGGACCAGCTTCCCAGTCATAACCAGCAGCTGTTGGACCAACATAGTTGCCAGAAAGTAATCTGATACCGCTTGTTTGACTTTCGTCAGGTATTCCGATAAAGCTTTCTGCGTCAGCTCTGTTTTGTCCTAACTCTCTAGTTGGCATCATGCCGTCAGAGTCAACATAAACGTTGGCAGCAGCACGCCTAATTCCAGCTCTTGTTAAGTCTCCACCTTTGACCGCAGCTTCTAATACACCTTTAATGTGGTGCTGAGAAGCCCAACCAGCAGTTAAGAATAAGTTACCAGAATCAACTCCCATAGCTGTAAGAGTTGCTCTCATAGCAGCATGACCAGGAGTGTCAGCCTCATATGGAGCAATAAAAGCCATAAGATACATTGATCCAGACTGGAACAATGGTGCTAATGCGAAACCTTCTGCAGTAAATGCATCATTGTATGAAGGTGCAGCCATCATTGCAATTGGAGTCAATCCTTGTTGGAAAGCTCCACCAGCAACTTGTGCCATAAATGTAGGCCCAATAGCTGGGAAGTATGCATCAACTGGTTTTGTTACCATAAGACCAACTGCTTGAGCAACATCAAATTCAGTACTTGGAACAATATATTCCCAAGCAACTTCAATTCCATTTGCCTCAGCTGCGACTCTAATACCAGCCGCATAGTCTCCACCGTAATCACCGGCATATCCCATTACACCTATTGTTTTAATATCAACAGGCAAATTAGCCATAGCCCAGTCAACTGCGTTCATACCATCTGCACAATACGCTGCACCGAACTCGACAACTAATCCTCTGTCGCTACCTTTATAAGACCACCCTGAATACCATGACATTGGAGCAGCAATCATATTGTCTGCATCCATATCGTCTAAGATAAATTGAGTTTGAGGTGTTCCTAATGACATTGCTAATGCAGCAACTTCGCCTCGTATCGCCTTATAACCTTCTAAATGTTTTTGCGGATTATATTGAGTATCGTAACCTTCTATAATAGCTACGCTATAATCTCCAATTCCACCAGATTGGTTTGCCCATAACCAAAACCCTCTTTGGCCAGTTTCTAGTGGAATACCATATGGACCAAAAGGTCCTGTATAGTCATTCAATAATCCAAGGTAAATACAACCTTTTGATGGATCTGCACCAGTAGGAATTCCTCCTATAACTTCTGGACAAGGGTCTGATGTAACCCCAACACCTGTTTTAACAGTAGATGCTGTAGTAACTGCAGGAGAATCTAGAGTTTCAACAACTTCAGGAGCTGCTTCTTCAACTTCAACTGTTTCTTCTGCGGTATCGCCACCACAAGCTACCATAATCAGGGCTAGGATAGTAAAAAGAATGATTCCCTGCTTACGCAATGGTTTCATTTTCTCCCCCTTAATTTAATTAGTACTAATTAATAATAGATTACTATGATTTTTTAATCTTAGTAGGAAAATGGCCAAGCTTTAAAATAATTACGTAACCTAAACCAAATACCCCATAAACCACGTGGTTCAAATATTAAAAATAAAATAATAAACAAACCAAATAAAATTCTTTCCAACTGTCCCATATTAAGCGGAAGCGATTGCTCAGCTATTTCAAATGTTTTTAACGCCAACAATATAAATGCTGGAAATAATGTGTAGAAAAATGATCCAAAAAGTGGGCCCAGAACAGTTCCTGCACCACCTATTACAACGATTGCAACAAAAATTATAGAATATATGAGGCTAAATGTTCCTGGTTCAACTCCCCCTGAGACTGTAAAAAACATCGAACCACTAACTCCTGCGAAAAAGCTTGATAAAGCAAAAGCGGCTGACTTATATTTAAAAAGATTTATACCAATAGCTTCAGCAGCTATATCTCCATCTCTTATTGCAGCAAAAGCTCTACCAGATCTTGATCTTACTAAATTCTTTACACCTAAACCTGTGAAAATACAAAGTGTAAGGCTAATTAAATATATGATTTCATTTTTATCTATAAAATAAGCACCTAGTGAAATACCTGATTCTAAATCAATACCAAATAGTTTTAGTTTTGCAACTTTTCTACCTATACCTGCGCCACCAGTGATAGATTTAAAATTAGAAAAGACATGTGACCCAATAAATACTAGAGCAAGTGTTACTAGAGCCAAGTTGAGCCCTTTCAATCTTACAGTTATCGGTGCAATGATCAATCCTACAATTGCTGAAACAATACCAGCTAAAGGCAACCAAATAATCATGTCAAGCTCATAACCAATTACATTTGTAGTAGCTATACCTCCTATAATTGCTGATGTATATGTGCCGATACCAACAAAAAATCCATGTGCTAAATTAATTTGTCCTGCTAAACCTGAGACAATATTTAGCCCCCAACAGGCAACAGAAATTAAAAAAGATGTTGTTAATAGTAAAACCCAATATTCAGATGCAAGAAAACAAAGTGAGACTGCAAAAAAAACAACAATTATAAACCAAAACTTTTGAGTATTGTTTGCAAATATCGCAGATTCTTTTGAATAATTCGTATATAAGCCTGGTCTACCTCTCATACTCTTTCAACCTCCTCTGTTCCAAAAAGGCCATCTGGTTTAAATATCAAAATAACAAACATTATTAGATATGGTGCCAATAATGAAAATCCATTTCCAAGAGTTATGTCAAATACGCCCTCTAATTGAAATTGGTAATAAGCAACATATCCCTGAGTGAGACCAATAATTATTGAACCAACAATTGCACCAGGAATTGAATCAAGACCGCCTATAACAACAGCAGGTAAAGCTCTGAGAGCTTTTGCAAAGCTAAGTGGTGATAGGGTGTTAAAACCTCCGGTCATAAAAAAACCTGAAAAAGCTGCCAATATTCCGGCAATAAACCACACCAATCCAAATATTCTTCCTACATTAATACCTTGAGCTAATGCAGCTTCTTGATCAAAAGAAGTTGCTCTCATAGCTACGCCATATTTAGACCTTTTAAAGAAAATTGACAAAATTGAAATCAGTATTATCGCTGTTATCAGAGCAGATATTTCCAAATATTTTAAATTAACACCTGCAATATTAAATGAACCCAATGTTCCATAAGTAGGAAATGGGTCTCCAAGATATCTTGGACTGACCCCAATCCAGCTATCTAACAATGTTCTTAAAAGAATATCTATACCAATTGTCAATACAGCTACAGCAAAAACAGGTTCTCCCACCATAGGCCGAAGAAACGTTCTCTCAACAATTGAACTTAATATCCCTGTTAATAAGATTGCAAGAAATAGTGAGGGTAAAAAAGGAAACCCCCTATCTACAGCTAAAGCACTAATAATTCCAGCACCAACAACTGCTAAAGCCGGTTGTGCAAAACTTAATACATCCATTGATTTGTAAATCAACACAAACCCAATTGCAACAAGTGAATATATAGCGGCTAATGAAAGGCCCTCAACAGTGGCTTGTAAAAAAGTTGTCAAGAATACATCTCCTCAATGAGATCACTAAATTGTTCTATCAATACATTCCTCTTTATTTTTTGTGTAGCTGTTAACTCACCATCTTCATGATCTAATTCTTTCGGAATCATTCTAAATTTTCTAATCTCTAATGATGAAGTTTCCTCATTTGCTTTAATAATTTCTTTCCATACTAAATCTTGAACTTCTTTTTTTTCTGAGAGATCTCTATATGTAGTATGAGGAATATTTTTTCTTAAAGCCCAATTAGAAACTGTATCAAATTCTATTGCTATTAAAGCAGATAAGAATTTCCTTTTGTCACCTATAACAATTGCATCTTTTATAAAAGGAGAAATTTTAATTTTATTTTCTATTTCTTGTGGTGATACATTCTTTCCTCCACTAGTAATGATAATGTCTTTTTTTCTATCCACGATTTTAAGAAATTCTCCGTCAAAAACTCCAACATCACCTGTATGAAGCCAACCATCTTCATCTATTGTTTCTCTGGTTGCTTCTTCATTTTTAAAGTAACCTTTAAAAACTGCACCACCTCTTGTTAGAACTTCTCCATCTTCGGCAAGCTTTATTTCCATGCCATGATTTGGTACTCCAACAGTACCTAACTTTATTTTTTTCTCATTGTTTCCTGTTGCAAAACCACAATTTTCTGTCATACCATAACCTTCAAATATTGGAACACCAAGTGCTAGGAAAAATTTTAAAATTTCAGGGGCAATAGGCGCTGCACCTGAAATAGCTGTCTCAGCCTTACTAAGGCCCAGTTTTTTCTTTAAAGTTCTAAAAGATAATAACCATCCTATACCCAACAAAATTTTTGCTATTGGATCATTAAAATCTCTTTCAAGCTTTCTTTCCGCTGCAATGTTGCCAAGATACATTGAAATTTTAAATAATTGACGCTTTAAAAAAGTAGCATCTTTCATTCTAACAATTGCTCCTGAATGCATTCTTTCAAGAATTCTTGGAACTGCTGGAAAAATTGTTGGTTGTATTTCAACTAAATCACTTTGTACGGTATCTATTGATTCTGCAAAATTAATTGTTGCCATTGTGTGTGACGCTACAAGTAAATCTATTAGCCTTCCAAAAATATGACACAACGGTAAATATGAGAGAAACTGCGGTTCTTTTGACTTTACATTTTCTACTAATGAAAAATTTGGAATTTGAGATGCAACCCAAGCGATATTTCCATGTGTAATCATAGAGCCTTTAGGTCTTCCGGTAGTGCCGGAAGTATACACTAAAAACGCAACATCATGATCTTCAATTTTCGCTAGTTGTTCATTAACATACTCGGGGTGAGCTTCAAACTCAGACTTTCCAATTTCAAGAAATTCATCAAAGTGCATTAACTTAGGATGGTTATAGCTATAGAGACCTCTATCCTCAAAGTAAACAATTTTTTCTAATTGTGGTAGCTCCTCAATAACTTGTAAGGCTTTATCAACTTGTTCTTGATCCTCTGCAAATAAGATTTTTGATTCTGAGTGAGATAGCAAATATTCTACTTCAGAAGCAGGATTTGTAGGATACAAGCCCACACTTACAGCACCGATAGACTGAATTCCAATATCAGCTATAAACCACTCTGGCCTATTTTCAGAGTGAATTGCAACAGAATCACTTTTTTCAATTCCAAAAAACTTTAAGCCCATTGATAAATAATTAGATTTTTTCCAAAATTCTTCATATGTAGTCTCTTGCCATACACCGAATTCCTTGTATCTCATTGCTACTTTATCTGGGAACCTTATTGATGTTTCCTGTATTTTTTTTGATGGAGTCTTTCCACCATCTTTTAAAATTTCGTCATAAATTTCTGTCATTGACATAGCCATAACTAACTTACTCCTAAATAAGCTTCTATTACATTTGCATCTTTAACTATAACTTCAGGCGTACCTTCAGCTAATTTCTCTCCAAAATTCAAAACCATTACTTCCTGTGCAATATCCATAACCATATTCATATCATGATCAACTAATACTACAGTTTTTCCCATTTCTTCATGTATATCAATAATAAAACGGGCAATATCTTCAGTTTCCTCATTGTTCATACCTGCAGCAGGTTCATCAAGTAACAATACATCAGGATTAAGTGCTAAAGCTCTGCCTATTTCTACCCTCTTTTGAACTCCGTATGGTAATGACAAAATATATGAATATCTAAACTGTTCAATTTCTAAAAAATCAATGATTTCTTCAGCAATCATTCTTGCTTTCAACTCACTTCTTCTAGCTTTCTTATTATAAAATAAACCAGAGACTGAGCCATAATTTAGATGCCGATGAGCACCAATAAGAATATTGTCTAAAACTGTCATATTTTCAAATAATTCAATATTTTGAAAGGTTCTAGCAATACCTAGATTAGCAACTTGGTCTGGTCTCAATTCTTTAATGTCGTTATCACCATAAGTAACGGAGCCAAGTGTAGGTCTATAAATTCCACTTATACAATTAAAAATTGATGTTTTACCAGCTCCATTAGGACCAATTATTGCATAAAGAGTATATGGTTTTACTTCAAAACTGACATTGTTTAATGCTGTGATTCCACCAAATTTTAAACTTACACTATTGAATTTTAACGATCTCATGAAAGCCATCTTTTCTTTCGTTTGTAATGCTTAACATCTTTAAATGATTTTCTGTTCGTTCCTTCTGGATTTAATCCAAGATAAAACTCTCTGACATCCTCATCTTTTAACAATACATCGCTTGGGTTGTCCATAACAATATTTCCAGTCTCCATTATGTATCCATGACTTGATACATTCAAAGCCATATTTGCATTTTGTTCAACAAGTAATACAGTAACTCCTTGTGAGTTTATTTCTCTAATCAATTCAGCAATTTGATCTACTAATTTTGGTGCAAGACCTAGGCTAGGTTCATCAAGTAACAAATAATTTGGATTTGACATTAATGCTCGACCAATTGCAAGCATTTGTTGTTCTCCACCTGATAAATAGCCTGCTTCTCCTTTAGATCTATTTTTCAATACAGGAAATAATTCAAAAACTCTTTCTATATTTTTTGGTACATCTTGACTATTTGTATGACCACCCAAACGTAAATTTTCAACAACGGTGAGTTCTGAAAAAACTCTTCTACCTTCAAGTACTTGTGCAATTCCTTTCTCAACAATCTTTGATGGGTTTAAATTGGTAATTTCTTCGCCGTCAACAGATATACTTCCCTTAGTTATATCACCATTTTGAATGTCAAGTAAACCTGTAATCGATCTAATTACTGTTGTTTTTCCGGAACCATTACTTCCTAAAAGAGAAACAATTTCTCCTTTTGGTATTTCAAAAGAGATACCTCTGAGAACTAAAATTACATCTTGATATACAACTTCTAAGTTTTTAACAGATAACATTTACCTTTTAACTTTAAGGAAACGTAAAACATTTTTCAACTTATAGAAGATTTAAAGCAACAAACATTGAAACCTTTTAAAAAATTTGATTTGTAATATTGGTTAGAATCTTTCCATATTTAATATGAATGTATGGAAGAAGGCAATTATTCACAGCAAGAATTATTTGAACAAAAAAAATATATTTCAGATCTAATTGAAGAAAAAACTGAAAAGAAAAGAAGTTCTTTAAATGTTGTAATTGGCTCAGCTCTGCTTTCAAGTGGTATTGTTATTGGATTTTTATTTTTATTTGGTCTTTTTGAAGAAGAAGAAATCGTTTTACCAGAACCAATAACAATTACTGAGACAATTAAAGAAAAAGAATTAGTAATGCCAAGAGTAGATTCGACCGAGGTTGTTTCAATAGCTGAATTGGCTACAAAGACAATAGTCCAAGTTCAAGTTGGTACATTGACTGAAGATGGAGAGTTTTTATCAGCAGGTGGAGGTTCAGGAGTTGTAATAGCTAATGATGGTCTTATAATGACAAATCATCATGTTATCGATAATTCCACTGAAGTCCGAGTTATTTTCGAAGATGGGCGAATGTACGAAGCAAATGTAATTGGTTCTGACAGATTGACTGATATCGGGCTTGTAAAGATTGCAGCTTCAAATTTGATACCTATAGCAATTGGGAATAGCGATAAAATGTTAGTCGGTGATTTAGCAGTTGCCATTGGACATCCTCTTACACTTGGTGCTGCACCTACAGTAACTACTGGTGTTGTTTCTGCGCTTGAAAGAAGATTGGATGTTGGTGGTGATGTTATGGGAACTTCAGTAACTTTGTTTGGACTTATACAAACTGATGCGCCCATAACAAGAGGGTCTAGTGGAGGCGCTCTTATAAATAAAAATGGAGAATTAATTGGTATTACTACTGCAATCGCAACAGCAGATGTTGGTGCTGAAGGGTTAGGCTTTGCTGTACCTGTAAATCTTGCATTAAACATTGCAGAAGGTTTGTTAAAAGATGGAAAAATTCTTCACGCTTTTCTTGGAATTTTAGGAGCTCAGCATTTTGATATTGCAGATGATGGTGCAAGAGTATTTTCAGGAGTCTTTATACAGGAACTTTATGGTCCTGGAGGCGAAATATTCGCTATAGGAAAAGCTGGAGCACTACCGGGTGATGTTATAAAAAAAATAAATGGTGAAACAGTAAAAACACTCGATGGTTTGATTACTATTTTAAGAACAAAAAGAGCTGGTGAACAAGTGGAGATTGAAATACTAAGAGAATCACAAGCAATTACACTTGTTTTTGAATTGGATTTACGTCCATCTGACGTTTAATGTCTGACGATATTTTTTCCCAACTATTCAGTCTATTTAATAATGATGATGGAGATGTAAATTGGCAATTGGCTGAACAAATTAATAACCATATTAATAAAGATATTCATGAAGATAGATTGCTTTCTAATTCAGACTTAAATTATCAAGAAATATTTAGAGTTATTGAATTGAGCCAAGAATCTTCAATAAAAAATGAGTTCACACCATTGGAAATTTCAATTATGAATTCAAAAAAGTATGGAACCTGGTTTCTAAATTCTATTAAGCATTTTGATTTTTCTGAACTTCAAATGTTTGAAGGTTTACCTACAGGTATTGGAGGAGCTCAATCATCAATAATAGGAATGCAATTAGGTAACATTGCTGGATTTTTAAGTAAGAACACTTGGGGTCTTAGCCATTTTGGGATTATTCTTCCAAGAAATAGCTCTCTCGCAATAAATAAAAATAATTTTGATTTAAGAATAAGTCAATTTTCAATCGATGAAAAGGAAGCAA
Source organism: uncultured Candidatus Actinomarina sp. (assembly GCA_902566515.1). Taxonomy (GTDB): domain Bacteria; phylum Actinomycetota; class Acidimicrobiia; order Actinomarinales; family Actinomarinaceae; genus Actinomarina. Next base: position 27,630 of record CACFIX010000004.1, on the reverse strand, counting down.
CAATTGCATTAATGCTTCTAGAATATATAACCCTGACACTTGGTGAGCACACAGCTCCCTTCAATTACTTGCTGAAACAAATGAAAAAAAGTAATGAAGAGCTTTTAGCAAACATAAAAGATATTGAACCAAATTTTGACCCAAGTAATTTTTCTAATCCTGAAGACCTCATGAATAACATGCCTGAATTGAATAACTTTGACATTGATTCAATTCTTGATATTATTTTTGCGCCACTTAGTTTTTATAGATCAGTAATCAAGCACTATGCAAAAAATTTAATTGATTTTATTGACCCAAGTGTATTTGATCTAATTATGGACCTAGGCCTAGTCGCTAACCAAGGACCCGGTAGTGATTTCGAATCAAAAATCTCTAAATATGATGAAAAGTCTGATTCCTTTATCACATTCTTAGACGAATCAAAAAATGAATTAGGATTAAATGATATAATTTCAAACATAAATCTTATTCCTTCAGTTGACGAATTAGATGATCCAATTTCTTGGGCAGCTAGGACTTCATTGCCACCTATTTAATTCAAACTTAGCTATGATTACTTTAGTAAGAAAGGATTGAAAAATGTCATTAAATATCGGAGATAAAATTCCAGAATTTGAATTATTCAATTATGACAAAACAAAGCACAGCGACAAAGATTTTTTGGGTCAAAAAACAATGTTTGTTTTTATGCCATTCCCATATAGTAGTGTTTGTGATAAAGAAATATGCGAATTACGCGATTATCAAGAATCTTTTTTGAAAGATGATACAAATACAATACTTATTACAGTAGGTGCAAGTCCAACTAATGGATCATGGGCAGCACACCATAATATTGAATTCCCAATTTTGTCAGACTTTTGGCCTCATGGTGAAGTAGCCAAGAAATTTGGTTGCTTTCACGAGGGAGCTGGTATTTCTTTAAGGTATACATTTATAACAGATGAAGAAAACACTATTACTGAAATAATAAAAAGTGATGAAATTGGAGTTGAAAGAGACTTCAGAGAATATTCAGAAAGTTTTAGTATCTAACCTACGTCTCGAATATCAAATTCTGCAGCACGCTGTCTTTTAATTCGTCTGCGTTCGCGCTCTGATAGGCCGCCCCAAATTCCGAATTTTTCTGAGTTCTCTACTGCATACTCCAAGCATTGGTCTTGGACGGTGCATGCTCTACAAACTGCTTTAGCTTTTCTAGTAGAAGCTCCTCTTTCTGGAAAAAATAAATCTGCGTCTGCCCCTTTACAATTTGCCTCTTCTGTCCATGATGGCATTCCACCGATTAATTCTTCTACTATTGATTGCTCCACCAGTACTCCTTTAAGTAAATTACATATGTGTAATTTATTACGGGAACATAAAAATGTCAAGGGGTGAATTGTCTAATTAATTTATAGTTATTTTTCCAATGTAGGATAATTAAATATGGCTTATCAGGAAATTGTTTCTACTGGTTCTGTTTATAAAGGCAGGACTAGCATGTGGTTATATCTTTTTCATCGAATCACTGGTGTTGCGTTATTTGGTTATTTACTTTTACATATTATTTCTACCGCATTAATACTTGCGGGTCCTGAAATATATGAAGGTGCAGAAGCAATATACAAAAACTTTTATTTTAGACTCGGTGAGGTTGGTTTAATGGCCGCAGTATTAGCTCATGCAATAAATGGGTTAAGAATCATCACTGTTGATCTTTGGAAAAAAGGATCAGATTATCAAAAATCTCTTAACGCTGTTGCGCTGCTAATTTTTATTGGAATTTTTGTTCCAACGACTTATAGAATGATAACTTCATATTTTGATATTTGTATTGAAAAAAGTTCACCTGGAACAACAGTTGTTGACTGTATGGTACGACCATTGCCAGATTGGAAATCATAATGCAGAATACAACTAGAACTGATTGGGGAAGAAGGCAACCGCCTATTGGTGGAAGTAATTTTGAATTATATGCATGGTTTTTCATGAGAGTAAGTGGCTTATTTCTGGTTTTATTAGCTGCTGGACATATGTTTATTATGCATGTATTTAATGATACGCTTAATCTTGATTATGAATTTGTTGCTGCAAGATGGGATACCCCTTATTGGAGAACTTTTGATTGGCTTTTGCTCGCTCTAAGTATTCTTCATGGAACAAATGGATTAAGAATAGTTATGCACGACAATATTGCAAACAAACTCCATAGAAGTCTTGCTTTATATAGTTTGTATTTTGTATCAACCGCGTTTTTTATATTAGGTACATATGTTTTAGTAGCATTTGTGAGGCAGGCATGAAAATAATCAAGCACTCTTTTGATGGAGTAATCGTTGGTGCTGGTGGAGCAGGTCTAAGAGCTGCAATTGAAGCAGCACCCCATATGAAGTTAGCTGTGATAACAAAACTATATCCAACCAGATCACACACTGGTGCAGCCCAAGGTGGTATGAGTGCCGCATTAGCAAATGTAGAAGAAGATAATTGGAATTGGCATGCATTTGATACAGTGAAAGGATCAGATTACTTAGCAGATCAACCAGCTGTAGATATTTTGTGCAAAGAAGCAATTGACTCTGTAGTTGAGTTAGAACATTGGGGACTTCCATTTAGTAGATTAGAAAATGGCAAAATTGCTCAAAGAAGATTTGGAGGACATACTGTTAAAGAAGGTGAGGCACCAGCTTTTAGAGCCTGCTATGCAGCAGATAGAACTGGTCATATGATTCTTCAAACTTTATATCAGAAATGTGTTTCGATGGGAGTAACCTTTTTTGACGAATTTCAAGTTTTAGATATAAAAATTGATGACGGAGTTTGTAAAGGTGTCGTAGCTTATGAAATTGCAACCGGTGATATACACATATTTGAGGCCAGAGCTGTTACGTTCGCTACTGGTGGTTTTGGAAAAATATACAAGGTTAGCTCCAATGCTCACTCATTAACAGGTGATGGTCCAGGAATTTTATATCAGAAGGGCATACCGTTAGAAGACATGGAATTCTACCAGTTTCACCCAACAGGAATATATCGACTTGGAATACTTTTGTCAGAAGCTGCAAGAGGTGAGGGTGGAATCTTAAGAAACAAAGATGGTGAGAGGTTTATGGAAAGATATGCTCCATCAATTAAAGATCTCGCTCCGAGAGATATGGTTTCAAGAGCTATCGCAACTGAAATAAGTGTAGGTAACGGAGCAGGACCAAACAATGATTTCGTATATTTAGATTTAACACATTTGGGTGCAGAAACAATAAAACAGAAATTGCCCGATATTACAGATTTTGTTAGGACATATGTAAAAATTGAACCTATAGATGAGCCAATTCCAGTTCAACCAACGGCTCATTACGCTATGGGAGGTATTCCCACTGATGTAGATGCGAAAGTTTTAAGCGATGCTCAAGGCACAATCCTTCCAGGTGTATATTCAGCGGGAGAGTCTGCTTGTGTAAGTGTTCATGGTGCAAATAGATTAGGCACTAATTCCCTACTAGATATAGTGGTTTTTGGGAAAAGAGCAGGTCAAAGTATGGTTGATTATGTTTCTTCTACAAAACCATTTTCCTTATCTGAAAATGCTGGCGAAGATCTAAAAAACAAAATAAGTAACTATATTGATAAAGAACATGACCCTAATTTTTCAGTAGCAAAGATAAGAGAAGAACTTCAAGATTCAATGGAAGAAAATGCCAAAATTTTTAGATCTGAAGAAAGTTTAACAAAACAGAAAGAAATTTTGTCAGAATTAAGAGACAGATATCAAAATGTTACTATTTCTGACAAAGGAAAAGTTTTTAATACAGAGTTATTAGAAGCAATTGAGCTTGAGTACTTGTTAGATATGTCAGACACAACTGTTGCTAGCGCTTTAGAAAGAAAAGAAAGTCGTGGAGCACATTCAAGAGTAGATCATGTTGAAAGAGACGATTCAAATTGGTTAAAACACTCATTTGCATTTAAGAATGGCGACTCGGTTAAACTTGACTATAAAGATGTCGAACTTGGTAACTATGAACCAAAAGAAAGAAAATATTAATGGATATAAAACTTAGAATTCTTAGATTCAATCCTGAAACAGATAGAAAAGGCCATTGGGAAGAATATAACATTGAAGCAGATCCAGATGAGAGAATCTTGGATCTTCTGCACAAAGTTAAATGGTTTGATGATGGTAGTCTAGCTTTTAGAAGATCATGTGCTCATGGAGTATGTGGTTCTGATGCAATGGTTGTTAATGGAGAAAATATGCTTGCCTGCCAAGTCTTGGTAAAAGAAGTTAGCAATCCAATAAAAATTGAGCCAATTAGAGGTCTTCCTGTTATAAAAGATTTAGTTGTTGATATGGAAACATTCTTTGAATCTTACAAAAAAGTTATGCCTTACCTTGTAAGTGATGAAGAGCCAGGAGAAAGAGAAAGGTTACAATCTCCAGAAGATAGAGATAAGTTTGAAGATACTACAAAATGTATTCTCTGTGCAGCTTGTACAACTAGTTGTCCAGTTTTTTGGACTGCGGATACTTATGTTGGCCCAGCAGCAATTGTTAATGCGCATAGATTTGTGTTTGATTCAAGAGATAATGCCTCAAAACAAAGATTAGAAATACTTAAAGATGTGAATGGAGCTTTTAGATGCAGAACAGCATTTAACTGTACTACAGCATGTCCTAGAGGCATACAAGTTACCAAAGCTATAGAAGACGTTAAAAGAGAAACATTAACAATTAATTGATAGAAGATACGCTAAAAGATTTTAAAGAAAAAATTTCTAACTATGAATACAAAATTGAGTATATTTATTTTGAATTTACAGATTTAGAAAAAACATATTCTCTAGACAACTGTTCTGAAATTAAAAATATTAACGATGAAAATTTTCTAAAATTTAAAATGTCTTCTGTCGATCTTTATAAAATTGTAAATGCTGAAATACATCCTGAAGACCTTATGTTTGATAAAAAAATTAAAATATCTGGTGATATAAGTCTTATTTCCTAAAAAGAAAAGACGGCTTTTGCCGTCTTTTCAAATTTAACTAAAAGAACTTTAATTTAAAGCGTCTTTTAATCCTTTTGCAGCTTTAAAAGCTGGGGCATTTTTCGCAGCAATTTGGATTGTTTCACCTGTTGCTGGATTTCTACCTTGTCTTGCAGCCCTGTATCTGGATTCAAATGTACCAAAACCGGCAACGCTTACTTTTACGCCGTCTTTCATACCACCTGTGACTCCATCAAACACGGCTTCTACTGCTTTTTTAGCGTCTGCTTGTGACAACCCTACTGCAGCTGCAACAGCACTTGCTAAATCATCTTTATTCATTAGAATCCGCTTTCTTTATTGAGTTTTTTTTAAAACTCCCTACAAACATTATAGTTTTTTTAATTAATTTGTCATAAAACCCTAAATTTATTGACTTTTTTTTATAAACTGCTGATTTTATTAAGTTTTTATGCTAACCATAAATTTTTTGCTATAAAAGCCTAGTTTTATTGGGTTTTTAGGTCATTCAGTTCTAAAACTTTTTGTTTTACTGAATCAGCAGCTGATTTTAGGTTTTCTAGCTCATCAGTATTTAAATCAAGTTCTACAATTTCAGTTACGCCATCTTTACCTAATTTAGTTGGCACACCCAAGTAAACATCACTAATTCCATACTCTCCAGAGACCCATGAACAACAAGGTAGAACATTATTCGAATCTGAAATAATTGACTTTACCATCGTTGCAGCAGCCGAAGAAGGCGCAAAGTAAGCACTACCTGTTTTTAATAATGCAACAATTTCAGCACCTCCATCAGAAGTTCTTTTTACTAACTCATCTATCTCATCATTTGTAAGTAACTCAGTTAAAGGCTTCCCATTAACTTTACACTGTGATGGTGCAGGCACCATAGTTTCACCATGACTACCCAGAGTCCAAGCTTCGACTTCATTCATATTGACATTTAATTTCTCTGATATAAAATAAGCAAATCGAGATGAATCAAGAACTCCTGCCTGACCGATAACTCTGCTTTTAGGTAAGCCAGAAACATCAGAAACTAAAGTTGTCATTTGATCTAAAGGATTTGTAACAACAATAATTATTGGATTCTTTGAATGTTTCATAATGTTACTTGTTACCTCAGTTACAATATTTGCATTAACCTCTAATAAATCCATGCGTGACATTCCTGGCTTTCTTGGTAAGCCTGCAGTGATGACAACGACATCACTATCAAAAGTATCTTCATAACTATTAGTTCCAATAATTTTTGATGAAAATTTTTCTACAAATCTTGATTGATTCATGTCTAAAGCAAGACCTTCAGGAAGGCCTTCAACTATATCTGTCATGACTACCGTATCAGCTATATCATATTCTGCAACTCTAAGAGCTGTCATTGATCCATATTTACCTGATCCAACAACTGTTACTTTTGTCATGACTTAAAAGCTTTCTATATTTTCGATTAAGGATTTGGCAAATTCTGATGAAGGTAAAGTTTTTGCATCAGATCTACCTCTCGCTAAGTCGTATGTAACATTACCTTCACCTATTGATTTTTCCATAGCTTTAATTACTAGATCTGCAGCTTCATTCCATCCCATATACCTAAACATCATTTCACCTGAAAGTATAAGTGATCCAGGGTTAGCTTTGTCCTGTCCAGCATATTTTGGGGCTGTTCCATGAGTCGCTTCAAAAACTGATTTACCATTTTCATAATTTATATTTCCACCAGGACTTATTCCAATTCCTCCAATTTGAGCTGCTAGTGCATCGGATGCATAATCTCCGTTAAGATTTGTGGTAGCAATCACTTCAAATTCATGAGGTTTAATTAATACTTGTTGTAAAAAAGCATCAGCTATTACGTCCTGAACTAGAATCTTATCTCCTGGTTCACCTTCACAATCTTCCCAAGATACTGCAACATCTGAAAATTCATTTTTAACTAATTCATAACCCCAGCCTCGAAATGCTCCCTCGGTAAATTTCATTATGTTTCCTTTATGTACTATTGCTAGGTTTTTCTTTCCATTCTCTATTGCATAATTCAATGCTGCTCTAATTAATCTCTCTGATGCAGTCTGGGATATTGGTTTAATTCCAATACCGCTATCTTCTCTAATTTCCCATCCAAATTCAGAATTGAGAAAGTTATGTAATGTTTTGACTTCTTCAGAACCCATCTCCAATTCTTTGCCTGAATAAACATCTTCGGTATTTTCTCTAAATAAAGCAATGTCTACATCTCCGGGGTTCTTAGTTGGCGTTTCAACACCTTTAAACCACCTCAAAGGCCTGACACAAGCATAAAGGTCTAATTTTTGCCTTATTGTGACATTTATAGACCTGATTCCACCTCCAACAGGAGTAGTTAAAGGTCCTTTAATTCCTATCCCATGTTTATCAAACATATCAATTGTTTTTTCAGGCAACCACTCATTTTCATTATCATATGCTTTTTGACCAGCTAAAACTTCCATCCATTCAATTTTTCTTTGATTGTTATAAGCTTTTTCAACAGCTGAATCAAATACTTTTTGAGAAGCAGGCCATATGTCTATACCTATTCCGTCACCTTCGATAAACGGGACTATAGGATTATCAGTATCAAAAGATTTTCTAGTATCAGAAATTGCTGTAGATAATTCTTCTCTATTTAAATTTTCTTTCAAATCAATTCCTTTATTGCTTGTCCAATTTTGGTAGGGTTGTTAACAACATTGACACCTGCGTTAGTAAGTGCTTCAATTTTAGCAGAGGCTGTGCCCATATTTCCAGAAACAATTGCTCCAGCATGTCCCATTTTTTTTCCTGGTGGTGCGGTTACTCCAGCAATGTAAGAAACTACTGGTTTTCTAACTAGCTTACTTATATACTCGGCTGCTTCTTCTTCAGCGCTGCCACCTATCTCACCAATCATTACGATTGCTTCTGTCTGTTCATCTTTTTCAAATGCCTTTAAAACGTCAATAAAGGACATTCCTGGCACAGGGTCACCGCCGATACCAATGCATGTAGACTGTCCGATGTCTAATCTAGTTAATTCATGAACTGCTTGATAAGTTAAAGTTCCAGACCTTGAAACAACTCCTACATTTCCTTCTTTAGTTATTTCGTGTGGCATAATACCTACATTTGATTTTCCTGGAGAGATTAGTCCGGGACAATTAGGCCCTAATAGTTGTGAAGATGTATTTCTTTTTAGCAAGTCATACATTAGTGCTTCATCTTTAGCAGGAATTCCTTCAGTAATGCAAACTATTAAATCGCAACCAGCTTCACCTGCTTCGAGAACTGCATCCATTGCAAATGCTGGAGGTACAAAAGTCATAGCTGTATTTGCACCAGTTTCTTTTACCGCATCAAAAACAGTATTAAAAATGGGGATGCCTTCAACTTCCTCTCCACCTTTACCTGGCCTTGTTCCTGCAACCACTTTTGTTCCATAGTCCTTATTTCGCAAAGCATGAAACTTTCCTTCTCTCCCTGTTAAGCCTTGAACAACGACTTTTGTTTCTTCATTTATAAATACAGCCATTATTTACCACCTTCGACAGCAGCTTTCGCTGCATCATCCATAGAATCAGATATTATTATTTTTTCATTTGAATTTTTAGACAAAATTTCTAAACCTTCTTTTGAGTTTGTACCATCTAATCTAACTATCAAAGGCCATTTAAGTACTTTGCCTTTTGTTGCCTCTACAATTCCTTCAGCTACTAAATCACATCTTGTAATGCCTCCGAATATATTAATTAAAACACTTGTTACCTCTTCTTCTGATTCTAAAACTTCTAAAGCTGCCGTAACGGTTTCAGCTTTTGCTCCCCCTCCAATATCACAAAAATTTGCTGCTTTTCCACCATGCTCTGCTACAACATCTAGAGTTGACATAACTAATCCTGCACCATTACCAATAATTCCAACACTGCCATCCAACTTGATAAAATTTAAACCTTTACTTTTGGCAAACTTTTCGGATTCTGGGATAGGAATTTCCTCTTCATATTTTTTAAAATCATCTTGTCGATAGATTGCATTCATATCTAGTGACACTTTAGAATCTAGAGCAGAAACACCTTGATTTGTTATTGCCAATGGGTTTACTTCAACAAGATCGCAGTCACCTTCAGTAAAAAGCTTGTAAAGTTTAGAAATAATTTCATGGAGTTCATCAATGTAATCAAGATTGAGGTTTGCATCTTTTATTGCTTGTGTAATTACGTTACTTTCAAGTCCCAATGATGGAGATATATGTATTTTAATTAAGTCATCTGGACTATTAGCTGCGACTTCTTCAATATCCATTCCACCTTTGGAGCTCAACATCATCAAATATTTTTTTTCAGACCTGTCCAAAGTAAATGAAATATAATATTCACTTATAATTTCAGAAGCTTCCTCAATCAATAAGCTTTCAACTTTATGATCTTTAATGTCCATACCTAAAATTGCATCTATATATTCTTCTAGTTCTTGGTGGTTTTGTGCAACTTTTATTCCTCCTGCCTTTCCTCTTCCTCCAACTTGAACTTGGGCTTTTACAACTAATGGAAAACTTAAACCATGATTTTCTGTTAAATCAGAAATAGAGTTTATAAAAATTGATTTAGGTGTTGTTATAGAATATTTTTTATATAAATCTTTGCCTTGATATTCAAATAGGTTCATAATCTTGTAACAAGAATATAGATTACAAATAAAATGAAATTATGCTTCATATTTTATTGAAATTTTATGGGTGCCCATTCAACATCAAGATACTTTACTCCAATATCATCGTTAAATTGAACGGTTATTTCGTTTCCCTGAACTTCTAAAACAAGCCCTTCTCCATATTTTTCATGAATTATTTTTTGACCTGTACCAACTTCAATCTCAGTTGAATCTTTTTGGTGAGTATCAAGTGAAAAATCTACAGTTTCAAAATGACTAGAGCCTTCCTCTAGAAACCGGCTTGGTAAATTATAAACTGTGCCACCCCAAAGTGTCCTGGACCACGCATGTGTTAAATAAAGCTTTTTTTCAGCTCTTGTTATTCCTACATAGCAAAGTCTTCTCTCTTCCTCAATTTCAGAGTTATCGCCCTGTGAACTTCTTTCATGCGGAAATAAATTTTCTTCCATTCCAGTCATAAACACATATGGAAACTCTAGGCCTTTTGCATTATGTAGAGTCATCAACAAAACTCTATCAGCATCTTCCAATTTATCAGTTTCAGAAAAAAGGGCAATGGATTCCAGGTAATCTCTGAGCATTCCATAAGGTTCATCAATATCTTCTTCATACAAATTCTCAAAACTAACTGCAGAATTTAGAAGTTCTTCAATATTTTCAATGCGCATTTGTGACTCTAATGTACCTTCTTTAATCAAACTCATTTTATATCCTGTAAGTTCCAAAACTTTTTGGATTGTTTTCGAAGGACCTTGAAGAGAATAAGACTTTAGATCCGTAATTAAATCTTTAAATTCTAAGAGACTTCCTTTAATTCTTGGAGAAATATTTTTAATTTCCTCTATTGATTCTAGAGCTTCAAATATAGTCTTTCCTGTTTCGTTAAGATATGCCCTTATTTTTTTTACAGTAGACTCTCCTATTCCTCGCCTGGGAACATTCACAATTCTTTCGAATGCAACTGTGTCACTATCATTTACTAAAAATTGTAGGTATGAGATTACATCTTTTATCTCTTTTCTGTCATAAAATCTCACACTACCGATGACTTTATAATTAATATTTAATATTCTTAGTTCTTCCTCAAGTAAACGTGATTGGCTATTAGTTCTATAAAAAATTGCAATCTCATTATCTTTAGATGAATCTATCAGGCTTTTAACTTCTTCTGCAACCCATCTTGCTTCATCTTTTTCAGATCTAAATCTAAATGATGAAATATCTAAACCATCATCATTATCAGTCCAAAGATTTTTTTCAATTTTTCGTGGATTATTTGAGATGACTGAGTTAGCTAAATTTAGAATCTTTTTAGAAGATCTGTAGTTTTTATCTAATTGAATAACTGTTGCATTGCTAAAATCTTTTTCAAATTCAATAATGTTTCTAATATCCGCACCCCTAAACGCATAGATGCTTTGATCAGAGTCACCAACTACACAAACATTTTTATTATTTGAACCAAGAAGCTCAACCAATTTGTATTGTACAAAATTTGTATCTTGATATTCATCAACCATGATGAATTGAAATTTATTAGACCAAAACTTCAAAATGCTTTCATTTGTTTGTAAAAGTTCTACGGTTTTAATTAAAAGATCATCAAAATCCATTGAATTAGCAAACATTAATTTTTTTTCATAACTTGAATAAATTTCGGCAACTTTTACCTCAAAAAAAGATTCTGCATTCTCCAGTGCCTCTCCAGGGCTTATCATGCTGTTCTTAAGATTAGATATATGTGCCTGGAAACGTTTTGGTGAATATTGTTTAAGATCAACATTGTTTTCAGACATACAATTCCTTACAACTTTATTTGAATCAGATTGATCATAAATAGTAAAGTTGCTTTTATAGCCTATCTTGTCTCCATGGATTCTTAAAATTTTTACACACAAACTATGAAAAGTTGATATCCATTTTGGTGAAATTTTTAAATTTAGAAGCTTACTTATTCTTGATTTCATTTCTTCAGCTGCTTTATTTGTAAATGTAATAGCCAATATTTGCTCTACATCTACATTATGGTGTTTTACTAAATGAGCATACCTATGAGTCAACACTCTAGTTTTACCTGAACCTGCTCCTGCCATTATTAATACAGGTCCATTAATTGTTTCTATGGCTTGAATCTGACTTGGGTTTAGTAATTTTTTCCAGTCTTCCGGTAAATTAGAATCCAATGACATTAAGATTTAGGCTTTTCTATCTTTATACTCATTGATTAACTTATACCTAAAGCTTCTTCTACTTCTGATATTGTAAGTTCAGAAGATTGTTTTGCTAATTCTAAATTTTTTCTAATTATTTCATCTACTTCTTTGTCACCTAGATTATTAAATTTTTCATTGATTGGTTCCAAGTATGAAATTACTGACTCTGCTACAGCAATTTTGAATTCTCCATATTGATAATCATTAAACTTTTTTTCAGTTTCTTTTATTTCTAAATTATTGATAGATGAGTATATCTCTATCAAATTACTTATCCCCGCCTTTGATTTAATATCATATGCTATTGAATTACTTGAGTCTGTAACAGAAGATCTAAATTTTTTGATAATTGAATCTTTTGAATCATTGAAATAAATTGTTCCATTAATATCATCGGAGCTTTTTGACATTTTGTTTTCTGGATGTCTCAAAGACATTAATCGAGCCCCATATTTTCCACTAGTTTTTTCAGGTATTGGAAATATCTCACCATAATTGTTATTAAACCTTTCAGCTATATTTCTTGTTAATTCTAAATGTTGAGTTTGATCGTCGCCTACTGGGACCTCATTTGCTTTATGAATTAAAATATCTGCCGCCATTAGGATGGGGTAAGTCAAAAGACCAGAGTGTGTTCCAAACGAAGAAGCTTTCTCCTTAAATTGCGTCATACGTTGTAACTCACCAACTTGGCAAAAATTTGACAGTATCCAAGATAAATAGGCGTGGTCTTTTAGATCGCTTTGTACATAAATTACAGAATTTTCTAAATTAATTCCAGATGCTAATAAAACTTTCAATGTGTTTTTGATGCTATCTTGTAAGTCAGATTTATTAGGCATTGCCGTTAAAGAATGAAGGTCAACAATACAAAAATAATTTTTTGATTCTTCATTTGATAATTTTGCCCAATTGTTTATTGCTCCCAGGAGATTACCCAAATGAACTAACCCACTAGGTTGAATTCCGGAAAAAACTGTTTTCATATCTGCTATTCTAATAAACTAATTTAAATTGGAGTGTTTTTATCAAACCTGAATATTCAATGTCTGCATATGCTGGCTTAAGAAACATAATTTTAATTGGTACCCTTTTTGGTTTTCATGGGTTACTAAATCGAAGTCTTCTCATTGATGGAGTAAATGAAATTTTTATTGTTACATCAAGAATATCTGTGGTTACTTTACTCATTGGAATTTATTGCTTTAGAGAATTTATTTCATCAATTTCTGTAGAGTATTTTCTAAAAGGCTCCCTATCTGGAATACTTGCAATCTTTATTCCTGGATGGGCTTTTATTTATGCCCTTAAGTACATTTCTTCCGGACTTCAAAGTATTTTCATTTCTACAATTCCTTTATTCACAGTTTTTTGGGTGCTCTTGTTATATAAAGATGAAAAAATTACAAATTTAAAAATTGTTTCAGTATTGACTGGTCTTATTGGACTGATTATTCTCTTTCTCTCAGGAGCAACTGGATTATCTAATGAGGGAAATTTGCTTATTGGTGGATTGCTTGCGGTACTTGGAGTTCAAGGCCTAGCACTAAGCAATATAACAAATAAAAAACACTTGCAGTATATACCGTCTAAAACATATCTCTTAACTCAATGGTTGGTTGGGTCAGTTATATCAATTATTTTATTTTTCATATTAGATGGAAAATTCGAAATATTGACAGCCGGTGAATTTTCAAAATTGTTTGGACTTGCGTTTATAGATATTTTTAATTATTCCTTATTTCTATACACAATTAAGAGACTGTCAGCAACTTTTAGTACTTTAGTTGATTACGTTGTTCCAATTGTTGGAATTTTGGTTGGATACATATTTCTCAACGAAATTGTTGATAATATCTTTTTTATAACTTTAATTTTAATTTTTATCTCACTGTATCTAGCTGTAAAAGATGAATCTGAAAACTTAAACTAATTTCAATTTAAGCAATGATCTAATCATTTTTGCTGTTGCACCCCAAAGAATTTCATCTTCTAACATATATATCCAGTCATCAGAATATGCACCTCTAAATGACCAATTATCCTTATTCATCAAATTTCTTATTGGTTCATAAATTACTTTTTGAACTTCAATGGTGTTAAATTGTTTAGGTCTAATAGATAAATTGCACAGTATCGGATAAACTAAAAATTTATATTCAACTGTATCTATTGCCTCTAAAATACCGACAGGTTTGATTAGGTGTTCTGAAATCAACAGTTCTTCTGATGCCTCTCTGACAGCTGTGGCAACAACAGTAGAGTCAGATAATTCTTTTTTACCTCCAGGAAATGCAATATGGCCCTTATGAGTAGGCATGTTATCAGACCTTTTAATAAAAAGTATTTCCTTATTTTTATAAACTAATATAGAAACTGCAGCATAGTCTGAATCTATAGAATCATATGGTTGATTCAAATCTTGAAATGCAAAATTTTCTATCAATTAACTTCTTTTTGCTACTAACTCTACCTTTATACCAATGGGATTTAAAACTTCCCAAGCATTGAATCTTGTTGGTGCATCAAATCCAAACCAAGTAGTATCAATCTCAGTAAAACCAGATATAAATATTTTGTCATCTTCAAGATAAGCAGTGATTGAAAAAGGTGTATCAAGTTCTATTTCCCTAATTGATAATTTTCCAACGATAGTATCTTCTACTTTTGAATCAAAATTTTTATTTGGCAACACTAATTCATCAATTCTAAATATAGCTTCTGGGAAAAGTGCCGACTGAAGCCATTGATTGTTTAAAGCTTGATCTCTGATCACATTGTTACTTTTTAAAGTTGATATATCTGCTCTAATTGACAGATTTTTTATATACAAACATGAGTCAGCTTGGTCACAATCAGATAAAGTTAAAGTAAACTCACCAATGATTTCACGAGTAGTACCTTCAACAATATCTAAACCAGAATTTAAAAACTGTTTTGGTGCTAAATAACTAACTCTGCTGTCTTCTTTTACAATTACAAATTTTATATTTTCAAAAGTTTCTAATTGTACAATCTCAACTGAAGTTGTAGTTGTTGCATCTTCGTCAAGAGCTTGACTTTCTTCCATCATAGAGGTTGTAGTTAAATCAACTTCTTGTATTGAGCTTTCCTGGCTACAGAAAATTAATAATAATAAAAAAAAGATGTATTTATTTCTCATTGAGAATATTCTACTTAGTTTATTATTTTTTTTAACTTGTATCCTATATGAATGTTGACAAAAATTAGACAATTTATTCAAGTCTTCTCAGGAACATCTCTAATTGGTATAGGAATTTCATTAAATTACTTGGCAAATTTAGGATTAGGACCTTGGGGAGTTTTTCATGACGGACTCTCTAAAACGCTTGGTATTAGTTATGGTAGAACAATAATAATTACTGGAGTTGCTGTAATGCTGCTTTGGATTCCTTTAAAGCAAAAACCAGGAATAGGCACAATTGTTGATATCTTTTTGGTTGGTATTGTTGCAGATTTAATAATTTTAAATTTTGAATTATCAGACAGTATCTTTTTGAGTCTTACTCTTATTGCCTTTGGAATAATTTTAATTGGTTCCGGTACTGCGATATATGTTGGAGCAGATTTGGGAGCTGGACCACGAGACGGAGTTATGGTTGGTCTTGAAACAATTGGATTAAAAATTGGAACAGCTAGAAATTTAATTGAATTATTTGCTTTTTTAACTGGTTGGCTTTTAGGTGGATTAGTTGGTTATGTTACTATTCTGTTTGTAATCGGTATAGGGCCAGTAGTTCAACTAGTTTTACCATATGTAGATATGCGAAAAAATGATTAAATTTATCATTAGAGAAATTTTTTCTTCTTTAATCTCTTTATTTATTTTCTTACTAATTATGTTTTATGGAATAAACTTACTAATTCCAGGTGATTTTTTAACCCCATTGAGACTTATGATGAGCCAAGCAGAGTTAGATGCTCTAAGAGAATCACTAGGGGTGAATGATCCTTTATACCACAGATATTTTAGATGGATTTTAGGAGTTTTTAATGGAGAGATAACTACTGGTGGTTTTAGACAAAGATCGGGAAAAGATATTACTTCAACATTCTTTCCAACTATTCAAATTCTTATTCCGTCATTTTTGCTTGCATTTTATATTTCAAGAATTCCATCAATCAATACGCCAATAAAAAAATTGCATAAAAACAAAATCTTTTCAGATACTTTTGCAACTTTTCTCATAAGCTTATTTCCTCCAATAATACTTTTTCTTATTGGATCAAAGTTTGATAACTTATATTTATATCTAGTTTCTTTTTTTAATATAGAAAAAACACCTATTAGCTTATTAGAAATTAGTGAATTAAAAATAAATATATTTTTATTCTTACTCTTGCTTGGAATAACAATTTTTATCTCATGTTTAATTGATATATTTACCAATTTAAAAATATTTATTTTGAAAATTTCAATTATTGTATTTATTTTTATCATTTTTATTTTCAATTCGGACACAATTCTATTTAATGAGGTAGCTCTACTCTCGAAAAATGCATTCAAAACAATATCTATTCTTACTATATTTTTTATTGGAGAATACGTACTCCTAACTAATGTCATTACTCAAAATATAGCTAGAGAGCCTCACATACTTACCGCTAGAGCTTTGGGTTATTCAAATAGTAAAATTTTCTCAAAACACATTATAAGGAATTCTTTTGGTCCATTTGCCACCCGAATAGGGCTCGGATTGCCTTTTACAATAGCATCACTAGTCATAGTTGAATCAACAACAAATTGGAATGGAATGGGAAGTTTACTATATCAAACAATATTGAATCAAGATTCAAATGCTGCAATGGGTTTGTTTTTATTATTGGCATTATTAACAATTATTTTAAGAATTACAATTTCCTTAATTCAGATGATTATTGACCCTAGAGTAAGGACAAAATGATCAAATATATCATTAACAGTACTTATAAAACTTACCACGGAAAAATAGGATATTTTTTCTTACTTTTACTTATAACTGGAAATCTAATTCATTCTTGGCTTCTAGGAAATATCTGGCCTGAAAGCATTTATGATCCAATTGTCGGATTTGATTTACAAGTTTTTCCACATCCAACAACACCTTCAAAAGCACACTTATTAGGTACAGATCCACTTGGTAGAGATGTCTTAAGTATGTTTTTAGCTGGATCTGGCCCTCTAATTAAACTATCAATATTTTCTTTTTTTATTGGAATATCAATAAGCCTTTTTTTGGGTACAACAATCCCTTTTATTTTCAAAAGAACAGATCTTATCTTTAAAGAAATTTCATCCGGATTAATTTTAATTTCTCCTCCAATAATTTTACTTATTTTAGGAACTGGAGATTTTACAGATATTTTGACACCGTCATCAGTTGGTATAATTTATGGAATTTTATCAGGTCTAGGTGTCTGCTATTTAATTGTAAGGTCAGCAGTTGTAGAGATATCAAATCAAGAATTTATCAATGCATCTAAATTGTTAGGTGGAAAAAACCTATACATCGCAACAAGACACATAATGCCAGTAGTTGTTCCGTACGCAGTAAGTTACATGTTAGCAAGTACGACCTATGGAATATTAGCATATGGTTTTGCATCATTTTATGGACAAGTTGGATGGACGCCTAATTGGGGAATGATGATTTATGATTCAATCACATACGGTTCTTATCTAGGTGGAACCAATTATTGGAATTTAATTCCACCAACATTAGGTTTTACATTATGTGCAAGCTCATTTTATTTCTTAAGCTTGAGTGTAAAAAAACAATTTGGTATAAATATTTGATAACTCATAGATTTATTTCTTAAAATAGCACTATGGATGCAAGAATGAATATCAAAATCTTTTTAAAAACTGTCATCTTGTTTCCACTATTCATGATTTTTATTATGTTTCCATTGTGTGTATTGATCGTAATAACAGCATTTGTTCCAAAAGGGCGGGTTCTTGCAACAAAACTATATGAATTCTTTGGCTGGATAGGAATTGTACTTGTAGGTGTTGAATTGAATGTTATTGGAGCGGAAAAAATAGATACAAAAAAAAGTTACGTAGTTATTGGAAATCATCCATCAACTCTTGATATCTTTACACATATAACTGCTCTGCCTGTTTCAATTAGATTTCTTACAAAAACAGAATTATTTAGAATACCAATTTTTGGAAGAGTTTTAAAAACCCTAGGATTACCAAGAATTGATAGGAAAAACGCGAAAGCCAATTTTGAAAAAATTAATGACTCTATTAACCAAGTTATCAAGCTGGGTAATTCAATTATGATATTTCCTGAAGGAAAGAGAAGTAATCAAAAAGAGTTGTTGCCATTTAAAAAAGGGGCAGCTTTTATTGCAAAAGATTTTAATCTCCCAGTAATTCCAGTTGTTTCCCATAATGCTCATAACTTGATGGTAAAAGGAAAAGTATGGCTTAAAAGTGGCAAAATTAAAATTGAGATATTAGATCCAATTTATAATGTGAATGATTACACTGTCGATGAACTAACTTCAAAAATGGAGTCTTTAATAGAAAGTAGACTATAAATCTAAAAACTCTTCTACATAGCTATTCAATGATTCAATAACATCTTGATTATTTAGAATACTTTTTTCATTTTGATGTTCCGATTTAGTGATTAAATGAAATTTTTCAAAAACTTGCAAATCATAGTTTGATAATTGCATACTTAGAATTTCAAATGCTTTTTGGGCATTACCTCCAGCCCCCTTAACGGTTGTAATAACTGCAACTTTTTTTTCTTTAAATAACGCACTATAACGGTTTCCATCATATGCAAGTGACAGCCAATCTAAAGTATTTTTTAAATGTGCTAAAAACCCACCGTTGTAAACGGGGCTAAAAATAATTATTTTTTCAGATATCTCCAATGATTTTCTCATTTCAAGAATTTTTTCTGGAACATCATCATAAGTATCCAGTAAAAATGGAATATCAGAATACAGATTATCGAACAGAACATTTTCTAAACCTTTTTTTTCAAAATAAGTACTTAGGTGCTTCGCCAGTTGATTGTTATATGAGTCAGGACTTGTTCCTGCACTTAGGATGAAAATTTTTGACATGTTATCAGTATGTAATTATGTTTGTTATATGAATAGTGAAAATGTAGGTTTATTTTCTAAATTAGATATTAGAGTTGGAAAAATTATTAAAGCTGAAGTATTTGAAGAAGCTATAAAACCTGCTTATATTCTAACTATTGATTTTGGTGTAGAAATTGGCCTCAAAAAAACAAGTGCTCAAATTACAAATTATGATTTAAATAGTCTTTCGAATAAAAAATGTATAGCTGTTATTAATTTAGGTGATAAGCAAATTGGTCCAATAATGAGCCAGTGTCTAGTATTAGGTTCAACATCAAATAATGGAGATGTGCTTTTGTTGTCCCCTGAAGAGGGTTCAGAATTAGGCGATAGAGTATCTTAAGCTAAATATTTTTTAAAATAGCTTGGATTAAATGTGCCAACTCTTCTGACTATTTTTTCACCTTTATTATTTATCAAAACATATGTTGGAGTATTGAATAATTTGTACTCATCAATAAATGGATGATCTTTTTGTTTACTAGCATTAATTGATACAAAAAAAACTTCTGGATTTTCTTTTTTAAATTCATCAACTATGAATTTTGAAGCAGTACAACCTAGTCAATAATCAGAGTAAAATTCAATAATTGAATTTTCATAATCTGAATATGAATAAGACGAGTCAACCATTATGCGATTTGAAGTATATGAAATCAGAAAATAAAATATTCCAAGAACAAAAAAACTTAGAAAATATAAGACAGCTGAAGGCTCAAATGCAAAAAAGAAAATTGCTAATCCAATAACCCATCCTAAAGGTAAATAAATTAAACTATACCGATTAAGTATCTTTAGAAATTTTCTTTTCATAAGTCCCTTATCAAACCTTATAATATACTTGAATATGGATTTCGTTAATGAATTAAAAAAAAGGGGTCACAGAATCACTAGTCCGCGGGAGGTGATTTGTAACATTTTAGAAACTGCGGGACATGAACATTTTACTGTTGAAAAATTACATAATTTAGCATTGAAAAAAGATCAAAATATAGATTTGGCAACTGTTTATAGAACTCTAGAGTTGTTAGAAAAAGTAGACATCGTTGAACACTCTCACCAAGTTCATGGTTCAGGAATATATTATTTAAAAAGTGAATATGATAATAACCATATTATTTGTGATTCATGCAATTCAATCTCTGATTTGAAAACAGAAACTAAAGAGGAAATTAACAAAATTTTAATTAAAGATAGTAATTTTAAGATTATAAATCATCATTTTATATATTCAGGTATATGTAAAAAGTGTAAATAAATATGTTATTGCAAATAATTTGCATTAACATATTTTTATATGGAAACAACACACTCGCATCATCTAGAAATTCACAGAAACTCTGTTCTCAGTAACACCAGACCTGAAATCAAAATTGCAACAACATTTATAATTGTCTTGTCTATTGCTTTCTTAAGCCTTGAGAAAAATTTAGCAATAATTGTACAAACTTTCGTTGTATTATTGTTGTTGTATTTATCTAAAATAAAAATATCTACATATTTTAAAAGACTTTCAATCGACATACCCTTTGTATTGTTTGCTTTATTTCTCCCTTTTTTAAGTAAAGGAGATAGTACTGTGATGTTTGAATTTTTTTCATTGCCTATTTATGAAACTGGTTTCAATGAAATGATTTCAATATTAATTAAAATTACACTGTGTGTTTCGTTAGCAATTGTTTTAACTGCTACTACATCAAATATTGAGATTATTTATGGTTTGCAAAAATTAAAAATTTCACCGTTGTTAATTTCAATATTATCTTTTGCAATTAGATATATTGATGTTTTTATTGATGAATTTAAAAGAGTTAAAGTTGCAATGAAATCAAGAGGTTATGATCAAAAAGGATTAAGGGGATTAAAACCAATTGCATATGCTTCTGGTGCAATGTTGATAAGAGGGTATGAAAGAGGTGAAAGAGTTTATAACTCAATGATATCCAGAGGTTTCAACGGTTCAATTGAACTTAAGAAAAGAGAATTTAAAAAGTCTTCTCTTCTTTATTATTTATCATTTATTTCAATTGCTACAACTATTGTGGAAAGATTTCTCATATGAATAATAGCTACCTAAGTGTAAATAATTTAAATTTTGAGTATCCAGATGGATTTAAAGCTTTACATAATATTAATTTTCAAATTGAGAAAAACGAGAGAATTGCAGTTCTTGGTCCAAATGGTGCAGGAAAAACAACTCTTATTCTTCATTTAAATGGAATTCTTGGAAATCTTGATGAAAAAATTAAAATTGATAATTTTTTATATAATGAACAAAACATTAGCAGAATTCGTAAAACTGTAGGTTTAGTTTTCCAGGACCCAGATGACCAATTATTTATGCCTACAGTTTTAGAAGATGTTATGTTTGGACCTAAGAACTTTGGCTTTTCAAATGAAGAAGCTGAAAATAATGCTATAAATGCATTAAAAAAAGTTAAGATGGATAATTTCATTGATAAGCCTCCACACCATTTAAGCTTTGGCCAAAAAAGAAAAGTTGCTATTGCTAGTGTTTTAGCATCAGAACCTGAGCTTCTAGTTCTAGATGAACCTAGTTCTAATCTTGATCCAGCATCTCGAAGAGAATTAATCGAAATTCTAAAAAGTTTGGAAATTTCACTTATATTAGTAACTCATGATTTACCAATGGCTCTAGAGATTTGTGACAGGAGTATTATCTTAAATAATGGAGAAATTACTACTGATATGAAAACCTATGAGATTCTTAAAGACAAAAAAATAATGGAAGAAAATCGGCTTGAATTACCTTATGGATTTGCCCTACATCATTTAGAAGAGTGAAACTCTAAAGATTTAATATACTCTACAATCTTTTCAAGTGCTTCATATGCTTCATTAATTGGAAAGAATTGCCAAGCATGCCAAAGTCCGTCCCAAGTTTGCAGTTGAACATTTATATTCTTATCTTCTAATTTTTTTACAAATTCTATTGCATCATTGTAAAGAAGCTCATCGGTGCATACCTGAATTAGTACATCTGGAAAATCATCGACATCAGCATATACCGGAGATAATATTGGATTTTTTGTTCCATATTCGCCTGCATAATATTCTCCTACTTCATACATTCCTTCAATAATTATCGTCACATCACTGTTTTTGAAAAACTTCTTATCCTCAAAATTATCAGACAAATCAAGCCATGGAGATAAAAGTATTAGATTATCTGGTTTTTCAAGATACTCTTTATCTACTACTAGCCCTGTAGCAAGACCTCCGCCAGCAGATTCACCTATCCAAATACTTTGATCATCCGGATGAAGAGCTTTTATAAAATCTACTGCAAGTTTTGCGTCTTCATGAGCAGATGGAAAATTGTATTCTGGACTCAGCCTATATTCAAAGAAATAAACAATTAGATTTGAATCATAAGATATTTGGGAAATTAAATTTTTATGTGAGGTAATACTTCCGGCAAAATATCCTCCCCCATGAAAATAGATTCCGTATTTATCTTTACTGGAATTTGGTGGAATAAATTTATAAATTTTTACTGGCCCATCTTTTATTTCTTCGAGTGCGACATTGGAATTAAAATTGTGTAACTTTTCACCTGAATTATTTAAATTTGCTCGAGAGTCTAGAGCATAATCCAAGCGATCTTCAAAAGTAGGATTTTTTTTAGTAACATCAAGCCTCAATCTGTCTTTTACTTTTCTGAACTTTAATATATTTAGATATAAAGGTGTCCTCATAAACATTGGAAGAGACGGGATAATCTCAATTGTAAATTTCTCCAATATTTTAGCTAAAATTGTTACCACACTTTGATTATACACCTTTGGTTCAAAAGAAAAAAAATATATAATAGGTTGATGTCAAATCAACTTGGAACAATTGCAATATTAGGGTCTGGCGAAACAAGTCCTAATTTAGTTGCGGTACATAGAAAACTTTTACAGGAAATTCCTAAACCTGTAAAAGCATACATGCTAGATTCACCATTTGGTTTCCAGGAAAATGCTGAACAACTTGTTGAAAAAATTCAAGATTTTTATGATTTAAGTTTAAATATAAAAATTAAATTAGCATCTTACAGAAACAAAGAAGAATTAAATACAAAATCATTCTTTAAAACGATATCTTTATTAGAAAAAGCAGATTTTATATTTGCAGGCCCTGGTAGTCCTAGCTACGCAAGCAAACTGTGGGTGAACAATGAAATTAAAGAAACATTGTTTAATCATATTAAAAAAGGTGCAAACGCTCTATTTGCAAGTGCTGCAGCAACAACACTGGGAGAAAACACTTTACCTGTTTATGAAATATATAAGGTTGGAATAGATCCCTATTGGGAAGAAGGACTTGATTTGCTTGGCTTGTACGGTTTGTCCTGTACTGTAGTGCCTCACTTTAATAATAAAGAAGGGGGGAATCATGATACAAGTTTTAGCTATGTAGGTAAGAATAGGATGAATAAATTAATGGAAATAAATTACTCTAATCTACTTGGTATTGATGAACACACTGCATTAATAATTTCTGGTAAAGAAAATACGTTTGAAGTTTATGGACTTGGAGAGGTTACCGTCATTAATGAGGACAAAACTCTAGTATTCAAATCTGGAGAAACTTACGATTTAGTCACTTTGCAAAATCATTTAAGTAAAAGCCACAAAGATAAATCATCTGAAGTAAATCATGAGGCTAAACAAAATAAATCCGATGAAACTTTAAGAAAAATTGCGAATCTCGAAATACAAATTGAAGAAAACGAATCTAACAACAAAATATTTAAAGAATTAGTAACCCAATTAATTGATTTGCGGGTAAAGCTAAGAAATGAAAAAAATTATGAAATGTCTGACATGATAAGGGATATTCTTGAATCTTCAAATATTCAAATTGAAGATTCAACGGATAAGATAGAGTGGAAAATTAAGGATTAGCTTTTGGGTAATGGCCTAAAATAATAAACTCTTTTGAAACTTTTTTTATTCCGTCTATAAGCTCTATTTGTGTTTTTACATTTTGAAGTTCATAATCGATATAAAACTTGTATTCCCAAGGTCTTCCTAATATTGGCCTTGATTCAAGTTTTGTTAAGTTTATATTCAAATCACTAAAGATATTCAGTGCTTTAAGTAACGAACCTGGTTTATCATCTGAAATAAGCACAGATGAATATTTATTATTTTCTTTATTGGATTCCAATTTTTCATTTCCAATTAAAAGAAACCTAGTAAAATTTTCTTGATGGTTTGAAATATTTTCTTTAAGAATCTTAAATCGTTTATCGTTTTTAAAGTGCTCGCCTGCTATTGCTGCTGTACTAATGTCTTTTGTTTCCAATATTTCAAAAACGCTTCCTGCAGTATCAAAAACTGGCGTAATTCTTAACTTTGAATCTTGTAGAAATTTACTACATTGTTGTAATGCCTGTGGGTGTGAAATCACATGAGTAATTTCTTCAAACTTAGAATTTGATAAACCGATTAAAGTATGATCAATCTTTTTAATATATTCTCCAAATATTTCTAACCCACTATTGATTAATTCTTCATAGGCCTCATTAACAGTACCTGCAATTGAATTTTCTACTGGTAAGAGACCTAAACAATTTTCACTACTAACTTTGTTAAGTAGCTCTGTAAAGCTTTCACAGGCAATAAAAGAATAATTTGAAAATTCTTTTTTTAGAAGCTCTTCCGAATAAGAACCCTCTGAGCCTTGATACGCAATCATAAAATTATTTGTCATTTATATAATCCAATGCTTTAAAATACCCTTCTATACCCTCACCTATTATTGAAATTTCACAAAAATCTTTGATAAGATTAAATTTTCTGAAATTTTCTCGTTCTTCAATGTTTGATATATGAACTTCAATAATTTTATTTTGAGCACTTAGTGTATTTAAAGCGTCCCTCAAAGCGATACTTGTATGGGTAAAAGCTCCTGGGTTGATTACTACCCAAGAATCAAGTGCATGTTGAATCGATTGAATAAAGTTAACTAATTCCCCCTCAACATTTGATTGAAAATATTCAATCTCCATATCTAATGCTTTTGCTTTGTTATCAAGTAACTTTAAAAGAGTTGTGTAATCAGTTTCACCATATTTCTCCAACTCTCTTATTCCTAGGAAATTTAAATTTGGACCATTAATAATATATATTTTTTTAATGCTGAATCACCTCTATTACTTCATTAAATGTTAGATTAATCACTTTTGGATTACCTATTTCATGGAGCAAAATTATATCGACTCCTTTTGCATTACTCTTTTTGTCATGCTTTAACATCTCAATCAATTTTTCACTATTAGATAAAAAGTTGTATTCATAATCATATTCAATTTGATTTAAATAGTTTAAATAAGAATCAATAATTTCCTTAGGTAGACCCAATTGCTCTTTTGAAATTAAGAGTTCATAATAAATACCTATGGCTACTGCTTGGCCATGAGTAATTTCATAATTAGAGTCTTTCTCGACTAGATGTCCCACGGTATGTCCGAAATTTAGTAATTTCCTTTTATTACCCTCCAAAAAATCTTCACTGACAATTTTGAGCTTTACATCAATACCTTCTTTTATTATTTCAAAATCAACTCTGAAACTCGTTTTTGTAATCATAGAATTGAATATTTTTTCATTAGCTATCATTCCATGTTTGATTAGCTCTATAAGACCATCTTTATAATGATCTTCAGGCAAGGTATCCAGTAATTGATAACAAACAATGACACTTTCCGGGAGAGTAAAAGTACCAATTTGATTTTTACCATATGTATTATTAAATCCATTCTTTCCACCATGAGATGCATCAACCATTGATAAAAGCGTTGAAGGAACAAACGTAAACGAAACTCCCCTTTTAAATGTGCTTGATGCAAACGCGCACACATCTAATAGAACACCGCCACCAATAATTACTATTTCACTTGATCGATTTAAATTGTGTTGAAAAAGTAAATCCCAAATTTTTTCTACTGACGTCAAGTTTTTTGTTTCTTCATTAATGTCAAAATAAGAAACCTGAGCATTAACTTGCTCATCAATTTTGAGGTTATTCAAATTTGAATCAATGATAAAAAGAGACTCATCTGAGAATCGTGAATTTAAATATTCTATAAGTTCTAAATTAGTTTTCAAATATATGTTATTTGTCATTTTTTTCCAGCCAATATATCGAGTATCGAATTAATAACATCATTTAAGTTAGAATTTTTAATTTTTATATGCAGATTTTCATATCTTGCTTTTCTATTATTAAATAAATCTTCAACATAATCGTGTCCTAATTTTGCTAACGGTCTGTCAGAATTTTGGATTCTTGACCACAATATCTGAAATTCTTCTTCTAGATATATACCTGTTTTGTTATCTAATATATATTTGTAAATATTGTTGTTTGTTAATGCACCTGCGCCTAATGCAACAAGGTTGGATTTAGGTTCAATAAGAAAAAACTCTTTCTCTTCCAGCTTACGAAAGTAATCTTCACCATTTATTTCAAAAATTTCATTGATAGGACCGTGTTTTTCTGCGATTGATGCATCTAGATCTATACATGAAAGTTGAGTGCTCTCATTTATTTTTTTGAGAATAGTAGATTTACCTACACCCATGAAGCCAGACAAATAGTAACATTTATTCATTTTCATATTTCATGTTCCAATTTTTATTTGAAAGTGAAATATCATCAATAGTAAATTCTTGAAGTTTCACAACTCGTGAATGGATTTCTTCCTTTGAGTCTCCACCAGTCTTTTCTAACAGTGAATTTAATAAATCAATTGAGAATACACTTTCAAATATTGGTACTGCTCTTGGAACTGCACAAGTATCAGATCTTTCATAATTTGTTTCTGTTTCTGCTTGTTCTACAAGGTTTACACTTTTTATTGGTGTCAAAGTTGTGCTAATCGGTTTTAAATAACTTGTAACAACAATAGGTTCGCCTGTTGTCATTCCGCCTTCGAAACCACCTAAATTATTTGTAATTCTCTCAACTTTTTTTTCATTTAAAACAATTTGATCCTGTACTTCTGTTCCAAATTTTTTGGAAGAATCAAATCCATCTCCTATTTCAACCGCCTTTACACTTTGTACTGACATCATTGACGAAGAAATAATTGCATCAAGTTTGCGATCAAAATGTACATAGCTACCACAAGCGGGCGGAAAATTTGTAGCTACGCAAGTTATTGAACCTCCTAAAGTATCTTTTTTCTTCCTTGCAGACTTTATTTCATCAATCATTAATTTACTTGTCTCTTCATCTGGACATGAAACTTCTGAATTATAAATAGAATCTTTCAAATCTGTATCGGTTATAAATTTTGATACATCAAGTTCTTGCTTTCCTATGGATGAAACAAAACCAATTATCGAAATATTTAACTGATCAAGGATTTGGTGGGCTATAGCGCCAACCGCACATCTTATTGCTGTTTCACGAGCACTTGCTCTTTCCAACGCGATCCGTATATCTTCGTGATTATATTTTAATGTGCCAACTAAGTCAGCATGTCCTGGACGTGGTACTACAAAAGGTTCTACTTCTTTATCTTTCCAGTTATTCCAATCTCTATTGATAATTTTTAAAGCAATTGGGCCACCAGTAGTTTTGTTGTTTACTACTCCAGAAGAAATTAATACCTCATCTTTTTCAAT
>CACFIX010000003.1:0-86029 GCA_902566515.1 uncultured Candidatus Actinomarina sp. | reverse complement strand
ACTGAGGCGAAATAGAATTTTGTCTATAGTCATTTTATCCTTTCAATGCTCACTGACATTGTTTAAAGCTATATCTATATTACCAAATAAGATTTGTAATTAATATTATTTATCTATTTTCTCTAAAGAATGCAATTCCAATATTTTTGGGGGCACCAGTTTTTCCACCTTTATAAATTGTGAGTAAGACTAAAACAAGAATTGTTATTATATAAGGAGTAATTTTTACAATGTAAGGATTTAATTCAAAACCGTATGTTTGTAATCTTGGGACTAAAGCTTCAAGAAATCCAAACAAAAGTGCACCTATGGCTGTTCTATAAGGTTTCCATCCTCCAAAAATTACCAACGCCAATGCTATCCAACCTCTACCGGCAGTCATATTATCAGTCCAATATGGTACGTAACTTAGTGTTAAGTAAACTCCTGAAAGTCCGGCAAAAGCTCCACCAATACAAGTAGCAATAAACTGTGTTTTTGTAACATTAATCCCCATTGAGTCAGCTGCTTTTGAATCTTCTCCAACAGCTTGAAATCTTGTGCCAAACATTGTGTTCTTTAAAATATAAGAAACTGTGATTGTAAATGTAATTGCAAGATAAAAAATTATGTTTTGACTTAAAAAAACTTCAAGAACATTCGACGGGTTCTCAATAGAAAAAAGACTTTCAAGCTTTGTTTCAAGTTTTTTACCTACATAATTTTTTCCTAGTAATGATGAAACAGCTAAACCAAGTATTGTTAATATTAAACCCGAGACAGTTTGATCTTGTTTTAGAATAACTGTCACTATTGCATGAATAGAGGCGAAGATTGCCGACGAAAGGACTCCTACAATTATTGCAAGAAAAATATTATTGGTATTAACTGCAGTCATAAATCCTGCTACTGCCCCTACTGATATCATTCCTTCTACTCCAAGATTTAGAATTCCAGATTTCTCTGTAATCAACTCCCCAAGTGAAGCAATGAATAAAAGTGTCGCAGCTTGCAATGTTGCATTTAGCAATCCAAGTAATTGTATGTCAACCATCATCAACTCTTTTTAATTGATAATTGAAAAAAAACTGAATTATTAATGCACCAAAAAGCGTGGATGCTTGGATAATATCGGCAATATATGTGCTTACCCCAATTGTTTGAATAACTGAACCTCCAATAGATAAAGCTCCAAATAGAGATCCAACCAAAAAAATACCAATAGGACGCATTCCGGTTATTGCAGCCACGATTATTGCTGTATAGCCAAATCCTTGTGAAATTCCTGTTGAAACACGATGGGTTTGACTTAATAATTCTACTCCGCCAGCTAATCCTGCAAAGCCACCACCAATTAGCATTGCAAAAAAAGCTTTTTGTTTAGCATTTATTCCTGCATAAATTGCAGTCATTTCTGATCCACCAGCAATTCTCATTTCATAGCCAAAAACAGAATTGTTTTTAAGATAATGTGCGAAAGCAGTGAATAATATACAAATTAAAAAACCATAGCTTAATTTTCCAAAAATATTTGGCAGATATACTTCTTTTCCTACATAAGCTGCAGCAGGAAAATTTAATGAATCAGGATCTTTCCAAGGTCCATTTACGAGATATATAGTTAAACCTATAACTATATAATTTGTCAACAACGTTGTAATTATTTCATTAACACCAAATAGAACCTTTGTAATAGCAGGAATTAGTATACAAAATGCACCTCCTAGAAATGAGGAAACTAAAAGTATAAAAATAAATGAAGTGGAGTTGGAAAATTGAAAATTAATGTAAATTAAATTTACTGCAATAGCACCCATAAATATTTGTCCTTCTGCACCAATATTCCAAAGCTTCACAGTATTTATTATCGCAATTCCTAAACCTGCAAGAATTAGAGGGGTAGCTTTATTTAAAGAGGAGCTTAAGCTATTTACACTTCCAATTGATAATTTAAACATAAGTGAAAAAGTGTCACTGGGGCTCTTATCCTGAATTATTAAAATAACCGAACCAATTATAAGGGCAATAAGAAAACCCAGTAGGAAAGAATAAAAGGTAGATAGTTCATTAACGACTTGGCGCTTTGATAATGTATATTTATTCACTAACACCTGCCATGGCCAATCCAATATCATTGATGTTTGCATCAACAGTGTTAAAAGATTTTACAATTTTACCTTCAAAGATCACTAGTAATCTGTGAGATAACTTAAATAATTCATCTAGATCTTCAGAAATTAAAAAAATTGCCGATCCTTTATTTCTTTGGTCAATAAGAAGGTTATGAATTGCATCCACTGCATTTACATCTAGACCTCTTGTTGGTTGGGAGGCAATTATTACATCTGGATTTCCAACTAATTCTCTACCCATCAACAATTTCTGCATATTTCCTCCAGATAATGTAGATATTTCAGCTTTTGGATTGGGAGCTTTAATTGAAAATTGTTTAATCAAGCTTTGCAAATAATTCGATGTTCTGCTTTTTGATATATGTGGACCAAGTTTTGTAAAAAAATAATCTCTTACTATTGAGTTATCTATCACTGAAACACCAGGAGCTAAGCCAACCCCAAGTCTATTTTCAGGAATATAAGATAAATTAAGTTTCTTTCTGGAACGTACTCCTTTTTTTGAAACATCATTATTGTTAATGATTATTTTTCCTTCAAAAATTCTTTCAATGCCTGAAATGATATTTGCAAGCTCCACTTGGCCATTCCCAGACACTCCAGCTAAACCTAAAATTTCCCCTGCTTTAATTTGAAAATTAATTTCTTCCAATTTTTTTATATTGCTAATTGAGTCGAAAAAATTTATACTCTCAACTTTTAATTTAGTTTGGCCAATTTCATTATCCTTATTGATTGTAGATTTTTTTACTTCACCCATCATGAGTTCAATAAGTTGATTATCTGTCACGTCATTTGTTGGCAAATCTTTAGCAACCATCTTTCCATTTTTCATTACTGAAACTATTTCAGTAAATTCTTTAATTTCTTTTAATTTGTGAGTAATCAATACAATTGTTTTCATATCTTCTTCTGCCAAAGTTATGAGGGAATTTTTAAGTTGGGAAGTTTCTTGAGGAGTCAGAACTGCTGTTGGTTCATCGAGGAGCATAATGTTACTGTCGTTGAAAATTAGTTTCATTATTTCAATTTTTTGTTTTTCTCCT
Source organism: uncultured Candidatus Actinomarina sp. (assembly GCA_902566515.1). Classification (GTDB taxonomy): domain Bacteria; phylum Actinomycetota; class Acidimicrobiia; order Actinomarinales; family Actinomarinaceae; genus Actinomarina. The sequence continues at coordinate 82,872 of CACFIX010000003.1, read as the reverse complement.
ACTGATAAATCTGAAATTATTTCATTTTCATTTGCATTCAGTGCAAAAATTTCCGAATATTTTTTAAAAGATATCAAGAAATTATCTTTAAAAATATTTGATTTAGAAAGGGTTAGATTATCTTTAATACTGAAGCTTTCAACTAATCGAAACTCTTGATGAACCATTCCGATACCAAGTTGAGATGCAATATCGGGACTTGAAATATTTTGTCTTTGGCCGTCAAGATAGATTACCCCCTTTTCTGGTTTATATATTCCAGATAAAACATTCATTAAAGAGGATTTTCCAGCCCCATTTTCACCAAGTAAACCATGGATTTTGCCTCTGTATAAATTGAAATTTACATCATCTAAAGCTTTTAATTTTCCAAAAGTTTTGGTTATATTTTTGGTTTCTAAAAATTTATTATTCATAAAAAAAATTACAGCACCTCAATTAAGAGGTGCTGTAATATAAACATTTAATCTAGTGTACCTACAACGTTGTCAACAAAATAAAACATACCTAACAAGTCTCCATCGCTTGAACCTTCAAAAATTTCAAAAGTTCCGTCAATAATTTCTTGTTTTCTGTCTTCAATGAGTGCTTTAATGTCACTCGATACGTCGTCTGATACTTCAAATAAATCAACAACATTCCCAGACATTCCTGTCCAATATGGAGTTGTTGTGAATTCGTCGTTAATTACTGCGTTTACCATTTCTGTATAAAGTGGTCCCCAGTTCCATACTGGCGCAGTAACAAATGCATTTGGAGCAGCATCTTGGCCATAACCAGTGTGATAACCAATCCATTTAGCTCCAGCTGCCTCTGCGGCAATTCCTGTAGATGCAGAATCTTGATGTTGTGTAAGAACATCAGCACCAGCTTCTAAAAGAGCATTTGCAGCTTGTGTTTCTTCTTCCGGACCAAACCATGTATTTGTCCAAACAACTTCAACAGTTGCATTTGGATTTACTTCTTTTACACCAACTGCAAAAGCATTTATTCCCCTAATAACTTCTGGGATTGGAAATGCAGCTACATAGCCAATCTTGTTTGATTCAGTAAGTGAACCAGCTGCTAATCCTGACAAATATCTTGCTTCATATATTTTTCCAAAATAATTTGTATAATTAGAGTCATTTGATTTGTATCCTGAGCAATGTAAGAAAACAACATCTGGATATTCAGCTGCCATTTCTTCCATTATGTCTAAGTATCCGAAAGTAGTTCCAAAGATTATATTGTAACCCTGTTCAATATAAGCCTCAGCTACTGTTCGGAATTCAGTTGCATCAGGTGGAATATCCTCAGTGAAAGCTGTTTCAATTCCTGTTTGCTCAACTAAATATTGACGACCTTCGTCGTGGGCCTGTGTCCATCCTCCATCATTTGCGGATCCAAGATACACAAAGGCTGCTTTGTAATCATCTACGTCTGCGGCTCCTCCGCAGGCCATAGCAAGAATACTGATAATAATTAGGCCTACCGCCCAACTTCTACGCATCCTTACCTCCTTTTCATACGATTAGTATAGAACATCCTCTTATTACACATTTCATTTTGCGACTAAATTAATTAAATTTTTTAAGGTCCATTTTTTTATTGTTTGATAAAATGAACACTTAAATAAATGGAAAAATTAATTTATACATGGGAAGAACAACTATCTGATACAGAAGACATCTGTGCCCAAATTACCAAAGATAATTTTTTACCAGATGTAATTGTTGGTATAAGTCGCGGAGGATTGATTCCAGGCGTAATGATTTCGCATAAACTCAATATACCGTTTAAGCCTGTTCATGCATCCACAAGAGATTTTCCACATTGGGAGAATTATTTGCCAAAAGCAAATGATGCTAAGGTTCTAATAGTCGATGATATTTGCGATAGTGGAGAAACATTTGAAAGGTTATCCAATTATATTAAGGATAATATAAACCATGAATGTGATGTTAGATTTTCTTCTTTGTGGTGGAACAATGAATGTGACTTTGAGCCTCATTATTACACCAGAGATTTAGCAAAAGATACAGAAAATGTGTGGATATTTTTCCCACATGAAAATTGGTGGGAAGAAGACTCACTAAATTAATTTTGAGGCAAACTCTTTTATAGTTCTTAGCATACTAAATGCTCCATTTCTTCTGGCTGGACTTAGTAAAACCCCTAATTCAAACTCATCCATTAAGTCAATTTTAGAGTTAGTAATATCTTTGGCAGTTTCATCAGAGTAAATAGAAGTAATCAAAGTAACGAGCCCCTTTGCTATCAGGGCATCTGAATCACTTTTAAAAAATAACTTATCATCTTTTTCCTCAGGTACAAGCCACACTTGACTCTGGCATCCATTCACTTTGAACTCATCAACTCTTAATTCAACTGGAAATTCTTCACTTTTTTTAGCTTGCTCAATTAAATATTGATACTTTTCCTGAGGATTTGGAAATAAATCTAAAGTTTTTTTGTATTTTGAAATTTTTTCTTCGATACTCATTATTTAAGCATTTTGATAGAGTTTTCAATTGCATAAGCTAGGGTATCAAAATCTTCCTCATTGTTATATATATATCCAGTTGCTCTAAATGTAGCGTCTAATTCTAATTTCCTGTGAAATGGTTGCACACAGTGATGGCCAGCTCTTACAGCAACTCCATATGTATCTAACATCAAAGAAATATCAGCTGCGTGAGCCCCCTCAACACTCATGGCAAAAGTACATCCAGCATTTTTAGAAATAGAATGAATTACATTTAATCCGTCAATATTTTCAAGTTTACTTTTTGCGTATTCTCTTAAACTATCAGAGTGTTGTTGAACCTCACTCATTGAGATATTCATTAAATACTCCGCCGCAACACCCAGTCCAATAGCTTCAACAAAAGGTGGTGTACCGGCTTCAAACTTGTGTGGAACTGGGGCCCATGTAGCTTTGTCATAGTAAACTTCTTCGATCATATCGCCACCTCCATAAACAGGATCCATGGAGTCCCAAAGTTCTTTCCTGCCCCATACAACCCCAATTCCAGTTGGCCCAAGCATTTTATGACCTGATACACACAGAAAGTCTATACCAAGATCTTGAACATCTACAAATCTGTGAGGCACCAGTTGCGCTCCATCAAGAATAAAGATTGCATCTGATTTTGATTTTACATTAGAAACTATATCTTTAATGTTGGGGAGCATTCCAGACATATTTGATTCGCCAACTATTGATACAATTTTAGTTTTAGAAGTTAAAAGACTATTTAGGTGATCTAAATCTAAATTGTAAGAATCGTCTATTTTTATATATTTAATATTTAACCCATATTTTTTAGCTGCCATTTGCCAAGGAATTATATTTGCATGGTGTTCAATTTCTGACAATATTATTTCATCACCTTTATTTAGATTTTTGCAGAGTGAATTGGCAAGTAAATTAAATCCCTCAGTACACCCTTTAGTAAAAATTATCTCATCAGAATTATATGCGTTAATAAATTTCTTAAATTTGACTCTTACCTCTTCGTATTTACTTGTTGTTTCAGATGACAATACATAAGTTCCTCTATGGACATTTGCATTATTATTTCTATAAACATCAGACATTACATCTATAACTTGATTTGGTTTTTGTGATGTTGCCCCAGAATCAAGATATGTAAGTTTGTTTCCATTTATCTTACGTTCAAAAATAGGAAAATCTTTTTTGATATCATCGACTTTTATCATAAGTAAGACTCATAACCTTCTTTTTCTAATTTGTTAGACAATTCAATATCACCTGATTCAACAATTCTTCCATCAACAAAAACATGAACAAAATCTGGCTTAATGTACTCGAGCAACCTTTGATAATGAGTAACCACTAAATAGCCTTTGTCATCAGTTTTCAATTTACTAACACCTTCACCAACTACTTTAAGTCCATCAACATCTAAACCAGAGTCAGTTTCATCTAAAATCGCTAGTTTTGGATCCAAAACAGCTAATTGCAAAATCTCATTTCTCTTTCTTTCACCACCAGAAAATCCTTCATTTAAATAACGATCAGCAAAATCTGCAGATAGTCCGAGTTGTTCCATTGATTCTGCTACTTTTAGTCGAAGTTCTAATGTAGTGTACTCTGTTTCATCTATGTTCGTAAGAGCAGTTTTTAACATATTAACAATTGTTACTCCTGGTATAGATTCAGGATATTGAAAAGCTAAAAACATGCCTAATTTTGCCCTATTATCAACCGGCTCCTCTGTAATGTCTTCACCTTCAAAAATAATATTTCCTTTTGAAATCTCATATACCGGATTACCCATTACGACGTTTGCAAGAGTTGACTTACCAGAGCCATTCGGACCCATTATTGCATGGACTTCACCAGGATTAATATTTAAATCGACACCTTTTAAAATTTCTATATCATCAACTTCAGCATGCAAATTTTTAATTTCTAACATATGTACATAATAATTATCATTTGAAACAACTTGAATATGATTAGCGAAATAAAAAATAAAAATTACAATTAGATAATGCAATTTACTTTGAATGAAATTCAAAAAGAAATAAAAGAAAATTCAACGAAACTCCTAAAAGAGAATATTGATTTATTAGAGACAATACAAAAAGTTGATGATAATTGTAGGTTAGATGAAAATATATGGAAATTAGTAATTGAACAAGGGTGGTTAGCGCTTGATGTACCAGAATCAGATGGTGGTTTGGGATTTTCGAACACTGACACAGCAATTCTCTCAGAGGTCTTAGGGTATTACATTCCAATCATTCCTCTTTTTAGTTCTGGAGTGGTATTCAAGAATTTACTTTTACTTTCAAATGAAAATATAAAAAATACTATTTTGCCGGAAATTATTAGTGGTGAAAAAGTTGGTACTTATTGTGTTTATGAAAATGATAAATACCTAACTAGTAATGATGAAGTTTCAACAACTTTGACAAAAGATAAGAGTGGTTACATTCTTAATGGGCAAAAAAAATATGTAATGTTTGGTGACGTCTCTGATTATTTTGCAATTCTGGCGAACACTGAAGAGGGGTTAATGTTTGTTTTGGTAAATAAAGATTCTGAGGGTCTAGAAATAAAACAAACTTCTTCACTTGATCAAACACGACCTATGTGTGAAATAAATATGAAAGACATTTTAATTTCTGATGATGAAATTATGATAGCTTCTGATTCATGCATTAATACATGGGAAAAAGTAAAAAATATTTCTCTAGGTTATTTAGCAATGGAGCAAGTTGGTGGTGCTCAAGCATGTTTAGATATGTCAACACAATACGCAAAAGAAAGAATACAATTTGGAAGGCCGATAGGTTCATTTCAAGCAATTCAACATATTTGTGCAAATATGCTTGTACAGCTGGAAAGTGCAAAGTCTGTTGCCTATAGTGCAGTGAGAACAGATACTTCAGATGATTTAGAAGTTGAGATGAGTGCAATGTTAGCAAAATCATACTGTTCTGAAGTTTTTAACAAAATCGCTGGAGACAATATTCAAGTACATGGGGGAATTGGTTTTACTTGGGAGCATCCAGCACATTTATTTTTTAAAAAAGCAAAGTCTGACTCTTTACTTTTAGGAACTCCAAAATTAGCAAGAGATAAGATTGCAGAATTACTGAGCCTATAAATTTGAATAGATTAAATCGTTTTGAACATCATAGGTATGTTGGTATAAGAAAAAACATGAAGGTATACGACTGTGATGATGAAAACCAGTTTACATCATTGAATGAGTATCTAAAAGATTACGATTTTGTTAGTTTAAATTTAGTCCAGTCGTTTTCACCTGATACGATTGATGAAGCTAAAAATAGAGGTTTTAAACCTATAAAATAATTTTCCAATATATGGAGTTATTTTTAGTTTCTTGCTTGATTTTTCCTTTATTTTCTAAATAAATTAAATGAGCCATAGTTTCTTGAAAAGCAAGTCTTAGATTTAATGCATCTAGTTTTCTAGGAAATAAATTTTCAACCATTTCCCAACCAGTAAAGTCGCTCTCTTGAAGAAAGCTTAAAATTTTTTCAGCCCTCCTTTTATGGTGAAGTTTCATTTGCTCAATCCTGATGTGTGGTTTGCTAATTATATCTCCATGACCTGGTGCAATTATTTCATGATCAATTTCATAAATTTTATCCAAAGACTGAGTGTAATTTGCAAGCATGTCTTCATTCTCATTATCAGTTGGAATAAAGGGTGTAATTTTTGGCAATATATGATCGCCTGAAAATATTATTTTTGTACTTTCATCAAACAAAGAAATCTCTGTGCGATCGTGCCCAGGAGTAAAAATAGTAGTTAAATTTCTTTTAACATCTTTTATTTTCCCTTCATCAAGAAGAATGTCAGGCTTTGAAATTTTTCCAGCATATGATGGTGTGTTTATTGAGGCTATATCATTCAAGAAGCTAGTTGGAGCATTATGTTTTTCTGCATAATCTTTAAGATTTTTGAATCTTAAAGACCAGTCATTGTAATCATCTATGAAATCTACTGAATTCTTAAAAAGTGCAAACGGAACACCTGATTCTCTTATTTTTGTAGATAAACCAATATGATCAGAATGCATATGTGTTCCTATTAACAAATTAATATCACTAATATTAATTTCTAATTTTTGAAGATATTCAAGCAGTAAGGAGTAATAGCTATCACCATTGACGCCGCAATCAACCATGATAAACCCATCTTTGTCTTCAATTAAATAGACATTAACAAAGCCAGGAGACGACCAAGGGAGCTCAAGGGGTATATGATGGATTCCGTTTTTTAAGTTAAAACTCTTCAATTCAATAAGTGTATAGCCATACACCAAATGCTACCAGTATGAATAAACCAGTAATAAGTGAGGCAATAATTAAATGTCTTGTTTGCATAGTTACATTGTAATGTTTTTTAAGATAATCTTAATTTTGAACATTGTCCAAAGTTTAGTAAATTTAAAGGTGAAATAACAATAATCATTTTTATTGGGAACCCCATTAAATAATGTAGTTATTATCTCGATTAGATAGCAATCCTATCTAGAAAGAGGTAATTTGAAAAAATTAACCATTATAGGCGGAGGTCCTGCAGGATATGCTGCAGCATTGTACGCAAGCAATTTTGAACTCGAAATAACTCTAATTGAATCTGATACCTTAGGTGGGACCTGTTTAAACCGAGGATGTATTCCTGCAAAATATTGGCTTCATGTTGCAGAGCTAAATCATGAAATTGATAATTCAAAAGATTTTGGAATTGAAATAACAGGTAAAAATATTGATTGGAAAGCAACTGCACAAAAAAGATTAGATACTGTCAACAAACTAGTTAGTGGCATCGGCATGCTATTAAAGTCAAAAAAAGTTGATGTTATTGAAGGCTGGGGAACTATTAAAGATAGCAATAAAGTTATTGTTAAGACTATTGAAGGCAAAGAAGAAGAGATATCTACAGACTATATTCTTTTAGCAACTGGGTCAAAACCAAGAGAGATTCCAAACATAAATGTTGATGGAGAGTTTGTTATAACATCAGACACCGCACTTAGCTGGGAGGAGCCACCAAAAAAAGTTTGTGTTATTGGTGCTGGTGCAATTGGTTGTGAGTTTGCTAGTTTGTTAAATGACTTGGGCTCAGAAGTCACTGTTGTGGAGCTTGATAAAGAAATTTTGCCCGGATTAGATAAAAGAACATCAGGAGAGCTTAGGAAACAGTTATCTTCTAGAGGTGTTGATTTCAAATTATCTACATCAGTCACAAATATTAATGACAAAGTTATTAATTTTTCAGATGAGACTAGTGATAGTTTTGATTGTGTTCTTGTTGCAGTCGGAAGAGCTCCTTTGACTGAGAATATTGGTCTTGAAGATATTGGAGTGAATGTAAACAAAGGATTTGTTGAAGTAGATTTTAAAACAATGCAAACAGATGTTGAAAATATTTATGCCTTGGGAGATATTGTTTACGATACTCCTCAATTAGCTCATGTTGCATTTGCTGAAGCAATTAGTGCGATAACACATATCGCAACAGGTGAGAGTAGTCCAGTCAACTATAAAGCAATTCCGTATGTTGTTTACACAAGACCAGAACTTGCAGAGGTTGGATTGAACTCTGAAAAAGCAAAGGAAATTGGAATTAAGCTTAATCAGGCACAGCATAGTTTTGCTGGGATTGGAAGGGCATTACTTCAAAATCAAAATAAAGGAATTGTAAAAGTTTACTCAGAAGAGGATGGCCCAATAGTTGGCGCAAGTGTTTGTGGACCTGCAGCAGGAGAGATGATACATGAGCTTATGTACATGGTAGGTTGGGAAGCTTTGCCTAGTGAAGCATCTGAATTTATACATGCTCATCCAACACTGAGTGAGGCCATAGGAGAGTCTTTGTTAAGTTTGAACGGTAGGGGGTTACATTAACATGAAAATCGAAAAAATTACCAGAAAAGGGTATTCGTCAACTCTTTCTAAAGAGCAGCTTTGGGATGTATATAAGTCTATGAAAACCCAAAGGCTTTTGGAAGATAGGCTCTTAAAAATGTATAAGGGCGGTCAATTAAGTGGAGCAGTATATCCTGGAATTGGTCAAGAAGCATCAATGGCTGGCATAGCAGCGGGAATGGCAGACACAGATATATTTGGTGGCACACATAGAGATCTTGGTGTGCAAATTAAAAAAGGTGTGACACTAAAAGAGATTGCACTTAATTTTTTTGGAAAACATGATGGACCATCTAAAGGTCGAGACGGTAATAGTCATTTTGGAGTTGTAGATAAAGGAACATTGATGGTTGTATCTCCATTGCCAGATTCTGCTCCTGTAGCTGTAGGTTGGGCTCTAGCTTCTCAACAAAGTGGGTCCGGGGTTGTCGCTGTTGCTAATTGTGGTGAGGGTGCCACTGCAACTGGTACTTGGCATGAAAGCATCAACATGGCCGGAGTGCTCAACCTTCCAGTAGTATTCACAGTGCAAAATAATCAATTTGCCTATTCATCTCCAAACGAAACAGAGTTTGGGACTCCAAACGTTGCAGATCGTGCAGCTGGATATGGAATTCCAGCAAAAATTATTGATGGTAATGACATTTATGAAGTAATTGATGTAATGCACGAAGCATGTGAAAATGCAAGAAATGGTAATGGACCTTCTCTAATTGAACTTGTTACATTTAGACATCATGGACATGCTGGTCATGATCCTGCCGAATATGTTAATGATGAAGTAAGAGAATTCTGGATGAAACGTGATCCTATTGCACGCTTCGAAGACTCATTGGTTGAAGAGGGTTTATTCACTACAGAACAGTTTGTAAGCCTTAATGAAGAGCTAGATGCTGAAATTAAAGAGACATTAGATTGGGCAAAGAATCAAAAAGATCCTGAACCACAAAATGAAGTTCCTGATATGTTTGCTGAAAGAACTAAACCAGCAATACAAAATGATGGAAGCTCAAAAGAAACTATGAACTTTATTGAAGCAATTACAAACGGTTTAGATGAATTAATGGAAGATGATGAAAATGTTTTCATGATGGGTGAAGACATAGGTGTGTTTGAAGGAGCATTTAAAGCTACTAAGGGGTTATTTAATAAATACGGACCATTTCGAGTAATTGATACATCAATATCTGAGGGAGGTTTCACTGGAGCTGCAGTTGGAGCAGCTCTTGCAGGAAAGAAACCTATCGTGGAATTACAGTTTTATGATTTTGTTTATCCAGCTTTAGATCAAATTACTACTGAAGCCGCAAAATACCACTGGAAAGCAGGAAAGGCCGTACCAATGGTTGTTCGAGGTCCTACTGGTGCTGGAACAAGATCTGGACCTTTTCATTCAATAAGCCCAGAATCTCTGCTAGCTCACCATCCTGGTATTAAAGTCGTTGCACCGTCTAATCCTTATGATGCTAAGGGACTTTTAGTTGCTGCAGTAAATGATCCAAATCCAGTAATGTATCTTGAACACAAAAAACTTTATAGAAAACCTGATATCAAAATGGAAGTTCCATTGGGTCTCTATGAGGTTGAAATAGGGAAAGGAAAAATTGTTAAAGAAGGTAGTGATCTTACAATTGTTACCTGGTCTGGCATGGTTTCTGTTGCGACTGAAGCAGCCAAACAACTTGAAAACGATGGGGTAAATGTTGAAATTGTAGACATAAGAACAATAGTGCCTCTTGACGAGGAGATAATTCTTACATCAGTTGAAAAAACATCTAATTTGTGCATCCTACAAGAAGATGTTCCTTTTTCATCAGTAGCCTCTGAGATATCTTCAGTGGTTGCTGAAAAAGGATTTTGGAATTTAGATAATCCAATTGTGAAGGTTACTCCACCTAATACACATATTCCTTTTGCACCGGTTCTTGAGGATGCTTTTATTCCTAGTGTTGAAAAAGTTGTTAAAGCCGTGAAAGAATTACAATAAGTAAATGAGCAACACAATAACTATGCCTCAGCTCGGAGAGACAGTCACTGAGGGTACAATCCTAAGATGGCTTGTAAAAGTTGGTGACGAAGTAAAAGAAGATGATCCAATTCTTGAAATTTCTACTGATAAAGTTGATACTGAAGTTCCTTCACCATTTAATGGAACAGTAACATCACTTCTTGTTGAAGAGGGTGAAACTGTAGAGGTTGGGGCTTCACTTCTTGAGCTTGATGGAAGCGCAAAAGAATCTAATAATGATAAATCAAAGATAGTTGAAGAAGTGCAAGAAACTGTTGAAGATATTGTCAAAGAAGATACATCAAAAGAAGATGTTTTGCCAAAAACTGATAATATCAGAAATACAAAAAACTTAAAGCTTTCTCCAGTTGTAAGAAGACTTGCTTCTGAAAATAACATTGATTTGAACAATGTAGTTGGTACTGGTCAAAATGGAAGAATAAAAAGAGAAGATATTGAAAATTACATTTCATTAGGAAATCAAGACTCTGCCACATTAACTGAATCAGAGGATTCAATTAAAAAAGAAACCACTAAATCAGCTGATACAAATAAATCAATATCTAGATTGAGAAAAAGAATCGCAGAAAATATGGTTTTATCAAAACAAACATCTGCTCACGTCATGACCTCTGTTGAAGTAGATTATGAAAATGTAGAAACAATTAGATCAAAACAAAAAGCTAAATTTAAAGATGAAAATGGTTTTTCGCTAACCTATTTACCATTTATTTCATTAGCGACAATTTCTGCATTAAGGGAGTTTCCAACTGTTAATAGCTCGTTTGACTTAGAAAAAGGCATTCATGATATTCATAGTCATGTAAACCTTGGTATTGCCGTTGATTTAAATCAAGAGGGACTGTTAGTCGGTACTATAGCTGAAGCAGATTCCTTTAATTTGAAAGGGCTAGCAAGAAAAATTTCAGAAACTTCGAAGCTATTAAGAGATGGTAAGTATGGTCTAGAGGATGTAACTGGAAGTACTTTTACAATATCAAACAATGGCTCATTTAACTCTTTCATTACATCGCCAATAATCAATCAACCAAATGTAGCTATTTTATCAACGGAATCTGTTAAGAAGAGACCTGTAGTAATACAATCCCAGGATGGTACTGATTCAATAGCTATAAGGCATACAGGAGTTCTAAGTTTAACTTGGGATCATCGAGTATTCGATGGCTCTATTGCTTTGTTATTTTTAAATCATATAAAGGATAAATTAGAAAACCCTGATTGGTCACAGGGATTAGATTGAGAGATCTAAATATACGTTGGTTGGGTAAATTACCTTATTCTGAAGCATACGATTTACAACTTGGATTACACAGATCAGTCTCTCAGAAAGATTCGAAAGATGACTATCTCTTACTATTAGAGCACAATAATGTAATTACATCCGGCAGATCTAGCAAAGAAAACAATTTACTGGTTTCAAAAGGCCAATTACATGAACTTGGTATTGAGTATTTTGAAACCGATAGAGGTGGTGATATAACTTACCATGGTGACGGACAATTAATTGGATATCCAATAATACGACTTTCTGATCCAAAAAAAGTCATTCCATTCGTTCGCAACCTAGAAAATGTAATAATTGATTCCTTAAGAAAGTTTAAAATTGATTCATTTACAAAAGAAGATGACACAGGTGTTTGGACAGCAAAAGGTAAAATTGCTTCTGTAGGTATTAAAGTCAGCAAATGGACAACCTACCATGGTTTTTCATTAAATATTTTTGATTCATTGGATGGGTATCAATTAATTAATCCTTGTGGAAAACAATCAGAACAAATTACATCCATTCATCAATTTAACCCAGATATATCATTTGAGGAAGTTGCAAGTGAAATATCTGATAACTTTGCAAAAGTATTTGGTTATACCAATACTGATATACAGTTTTCTCAATTTACCCCTAGGCAGTTAAAGAGAACTAAAGAATTTAATATTGATCAAATGGTGAAAGACGGAGTATTTAAAATAAACCAAAATAAAATCCCAGTTACTGTAAGAGGTATTTTGCCAAGTGAACCTAAAAGACCTGAATGGATGAAGGTTAAGGCAAATCTAGGCAGTGATTATGTTTCACTAAAAAATTTATTAAGTGAAAAAAAATTAAATACCGTATGCGAGGAAGCTTCATGCCCAAATATATATGAATGCTGGTCAATGGGAACTGCAACTTTTATGATTATGGGAGATGTTTGTACTCGTGCTTGTGGTTTTTGTGATGTAAAAACTGGAAAGCCTGGTGAACTTGATTTAGGAGAACCACTTAGAGTAGCAGAAAGTGTCCAGGCAATGAATTTAACTCATGCAGTTATTACTTCAGTTAATCGTGATGATCTTGAAGATGGAGGGTCTATGTTCTTTGCTGATACGATCAGAGCTGTTAAAGATAAAAATAGTCATTGTGATGTTGAAGTATTAGTTCCTGATTTCAAAGGTTTAAGATCTGCAATACAAAATATAATTGATGCATCCCCAGAAGTTTTTAATCATAATTTAGAAACTGTACCAAGACTTCAAAGAGAGATTAGAACGGCTGCTTCTTATGGAAGGTCCCTTTCTTTGCTTGAATATGTAAAAAAACAAGGATTTATGGGTAAAACTAAAACTGGTTTAATTGTTGGTATGGGAGAGACTAAAGAAGAAGTTATATCAGTATTAAAAGATTTATCAAAAATTGAAGTGGATATTGTCACTATTGGTCAATACCTAAGACCAACTGCAAAACATAGACCAATAGATAGATATGCAACAATTGAAGAATTTGAAGATTATAAAATCATTGGTGAATCTTATGGCATTCCACATGTTGAATCTGGGCCGCTTGTTAGATCTTCATATCATGCAAAAGATTCTTTTGCCTCTGCATAGATTCTTATATACTTAATCTGTGTTCGATAATGTAACTAAATCTATAAGAGTTCTTTCTGCAGGTAGTGTAGAAAAAGCAAATTCTGGTCATCCTGGCATGCCGTTAGGAATGGCGGATGTAGGTACAGTTTTATACAAAAATTTTTTAAAAGTCACAAACAATTGTCCAGACTGGATTAACAGAGATAGATTTGTTTTAAGTGCTGGACATGGATCTGCATTGTTATATAGCCTATTGCACTTTAATGGATTTGATATATCAATAGACGATATGAAAAACTTTAGACAATTGAATTCAAAAACACCTGGGCATCCTGAGTTAGACACAAAATTAGGGATTGACATAACAACAGGTCCACTAGGACAAGGTTTTGCAACTGGAGTTGGACTAGCTTTAGCAGAATCATATCTTTCAAAAACATTCGGAGATAATATTATTAATCATTTTACTTATGGAATTGTATCTGATGGGGACTTGATGGAAGGATTATCTCAGGAGGCAGCAGAACTCGCTGCTTTATGGGGGTTAGGAAAATTAATTTATATATTTGACGATAACAATATTTCAATTGATGGCAATGTAGACAAGGTGTCAGTAACAAATCAGAAAACAAAATTTGAATCTTTTGGCTGGGATGTTCAATCTATAGATGGTCATGATGAGAATGAAATAATCAAGGCAGTAAATAATGCAAAAGCCAACACATCTCAACCTTCTTTAATTATTGCTAAGTCCACAATTGGTAAATTCTCACCTAATAAAGAAAATACAAGTGGTGTACACGGTTCACCACTTGGTGAAGAAGAAATGAAACAATTTTTAGAAAACCTAGATTGGTCGACTGATCTTTTTGAACACCCAAAGGAAGTATATGAATATTTTGAAGAGAAAAGACAAATAGATAATGAAGAATATAAAAAGTGGAAACAAGAACTTGAAAAAAAATTATTGGAAGATTCAGAATTTAATTTTTTATGGGATCAATTTAACGAAAAAAACATAGCAAATATAAATACATCCCTTAGTGAAAAGAAAGCAACACGTGTAGCTGGTAGTGATGTCCTAAAAGATATTGGTAAGTTTAATAAATTTATACTAGGTGGATCAGCAGACTTAGCAGCATCAACAAAGCAGATTATTTCAGATACGGTTTATTCATCTGATAATCAAACTGGACAAGTTCTTGAATATGGAGTCAGGGAACATGCAATGGCTGCAATTACTAACGGCATAACCCTCCACAGCTCACTAATTGGGTTTGGATCAACATTTTTGGTATTTTCAGATTATATGAGGCCAAGCATAAGGCTTGCTGCATTAATGAAATTAAACTCTGTTTTTATATTTACGCATGATTCTATTTATCTGGGAGAAGATGGACCTACACACCAACCAATAGAGCATCTTATGTCACTAAGACTGATACCTGGTGTTGACGTGATAAGACCTTCGAACAGTGAAGAAATAGTGTATTCATATCAATACATATTTTCAAAAACAAATAATCCAAAAGCTTTAGTTTTAACGAGACAAAATATTGACTATTTAGAGACCAACACTTCTTATGAAGATTTTAAAAAAGGGTATTATGAATTAGCTCATGGAACTGATGCAACAATTTTTGCTTCGGGGTCAGAAGTTAATCTTGCTATGGAAGTTAGTAAGTTGTTAAAAGGAAAATCAATACAGATAATTAGTACCCCAATACTTAATAAATTGAAACCAGAGTTAATTAGTTCTTTAGATATTAATAATAAAGTTTTCACTATTGAGTTAGGAAGATCGATAGGCTGGCAAGACTATGTAGGACCAGTAACAAAAAGTTTTAGCATAGATTCCTTTGGGGCTTCAGCACCAATTGATCAGTTAGAAGACAATTTCAATATGGAAGCCAAAAAAATATCTCAGCAGATTTTAGATCTATTGTAAATTAACAACCTGTATAAGCGCGCATAGCGGATTTCGTTCTATTTCCAGCCACACCATCAGGTATTAAATCAACTTTTCTTTGAAATGCTTTTATGGCCTCTTTTGTATAAGAACCCATTTCTCCGTCAATTATTCCTGGATTAAATCCGTTGTTTGAGAGATATGTTTGGATATCTGCGACTGAATCCAATTTGGCTCCGGTATTGTCTCTCGCATTACAAACATTAGTACTTCTACAACCTGTATAAGCACGCATAGCTTCTTTAGTTTTGTTACCAACAATACCATCTGCTAGAAGGCCACTCTCTTTTTGGAATGCGATAACAGCATTTTTAGTTTTTGGCCCACTTTGTCCATCAATTGGACCAGGATTGAAACCATTATTCGATAAAAACTGTTGTACGTCTAATATTGAATTTATAACCAAACCTGAATTGTCTTTTGGAACGCATGCGTCGTTACCTGCATTCGGATTGGAAACTGCAGTTGCACTAGCATCTTCAACTTCTGAACCATTTGCAGACCATCCTTCTTGAAAAGGATTTGAATTAAATGTATCGCTTGATATTAAAGATTTACTCACCATTTGGTTCACTATGAATGCAACTTCACCAATAGAGATTTTTCTACTTGGACAAAATTTATCTTGAAGAGAACTACAAGCTGGAATAACATCATTTGCAGCCAAAACATTAATTTCATTTGTCCATTTACTTGCACCCTCATCAGAGTATTTATCTATTGCTCCTGATAAATTTGTTGTAGATCCTGCTGTAATTGCTTTGACAAGCATACATGCAAACTGGTCTCTAGATATGGTCTCTGTTGGTTGAAACTGGAATGGACTGCCTATACACACTTGTATTCCATAATAAGGTATGCCATTAATTGCTTTTTGAAAAATGCTTTGATCATCATCACTGTATGCATTTGGTGCATCTAGTGAAATTCCTCCGATAACTGTGACCACAGCAGCTGCTTCTTCTCTTGTCATAGTTTTAGCCTGACAAGCTGATGAAGTTTCAGCGCAGTTATTTAACAATCCAGCTCCAGATAAATAATTTAACCCTGCTGTAGAAGTTGCATACTGAGCAACATCACCAGTAGTACTTGTAACACTTGTACCATTATTAGAAGTAGTGGGTGAAGTGTTAACTGTTACTGGTCCAATTGAAAGGTTAGACACATCTGATTGACTAGATGTTTTAAAATAATGAGAAGTAAATCCTAATTGAGATTTAATATTTCTTCCAGATTTTGTAACAGTTTTTGAAGAACCATTTCTAAATCCTTTCATTGTTACTTCAATAGCCGCACCAGATTCCGCTACAGATGAAATATATATATCTGTGATTGAATCAAAACAAGGAATGTCTCCACACAGTATGTTTTTGGATAATTGATAAGTTGAGAAGTCATAAGACCATGCAGCTTTTGGATTTCCTACTCTGTTGTCAACTGACCAAGGATCATCAACTGTTTGCAGATATGGCCATGCCGTAGCAGAACCAAATCCAACTGCATTATTATTAGTCTTCCCACCAGTAGATGAAGAGTAGAAAGCTTGAATTACAGAGCTTTGAGTGTAGCCACCAGAGTATGTTATGACTTTTCCTGATGTATTATTTACAGCTTGAACCCAATTAGGACCAGCTATTTCCTTTAAATACCCATAATAATATTGACTTGATGCGGTTGAACCAATATGACACCAACAATATGCTTGCCTAGATGTAGATAAGCCCGCGTTCAGATCTGTAGATTGAGCTGGTATATTTTGTTTTAAATATTGATAGACAGCATAACTCCTACCAACAAGTGCCTGAGCTTCTAATGCTTTCACATTCCAGTGAGATGGCATTTCTGCTAGTCCATATAAATACTTTTCTATATTTACAGATAAAACAACATGAAATCCTGAAGAGACATTTTGGGAACGTAATTTAAGTACACCATGTTTGTGTTCACGAGGTCCAACTCTAATTCTTCCACCGTCAGACCAACTGATACCAATATTACAACTAGCTGTTGTTCTATTAACAAGGGGATGGCCATTAAAGTAGCATCCATTTCCATTTGAAATTACATTAATTGTTGCCCCACCACTTATTTTTAGCGGTCCAAATATAGATTCACATGAGCCATCAGAACTTGCCTCGGACTTGATTTTATTTAATGTTTCAGTATCAATACTCCCTGACTGACTCAGGCCAACGGATGCTTGGTAATTTTTTAAAGCATTTGATGTTTTATCACCAAAAGCACCGTCAACAGGACCGGGTTCGAAGCCTCTAGAAGTTAAGAATACTTGGACTCCTGCCACATCAGAAAGTCCATCTTGGCAAATAGAGAGTATAGGTGGACTAGATGAAGGAAGTGTAGTGAGATTTATACTCCTAGCATTTCTTGCTAGTCCAACCCACAAAGCATTATTACCAGTTGCAATATCTGGAGATGATAAGCTAATTTCAGAAAGATTTTTCACGGTAGTGTCTTTGAAGTAATAATCAACAACCTCAGTAGATGTACATGAGCTAGTATTACTGCAAAAACTTGCACCAAGTTCTGTTAAACCTTTGGCACCATATTGGCTAAGTCCAACACCATGACCCCAACCACTACCAGTAAAAGTAAAAGACACTGTACTGTATCCTCTCATTGCTTGTTTTGTTGCTGGACCAACAACGCCATCAGGAGTCAAACCAACTGATTTCTGAAAAGTTATTATTGCGTTATTTGTTCTCGTGCCACTCAAGCCATCAATTGGTCCTGGATTAAACCCATTACAACTTAGAAATGTTTGAATATCTAAGAGATTATTAAGCGGAGCCACTGCATTATCCACGCAGAACATATTTGTGTCATATTTAATCTCTAGTGCTTTTGCTTCTTCTTTTGGTGAAAATACCAATGCGAAAGCTATTAAAAACGTAAAAATATAAGCAGAATTTTTTAAAAACCCCTGTTTCATGTAATCATTTTAGATAAATTGATATATATTTCACAATCCAGCATTATTTTTCCAATTTCTAAACATATTCAATCCATAAGTAAAAAAAAGATAAATGATAAAAATTCCGTAAGTCAGTGGAAATAATTTTCCTGCAAATCCTGGAAAAATTGCTGGTGGTAAAAATAATAAAGAAAAAGACATCAATAATCCCAAGAATTTATTTTTATCAAGTGCATCAAGTGATATTGCAAATAATATCAAATACATTAGAAAAGTTAGTAAAAATTCAGGTGAAAAAAAGTTAATTGAAGTATTGTCTTCAAGAAAATAAATTAATCCAATAAAAGCCATGGTTAACAAGATTGCTTTTTTGAAATTTTTTTTCAATATTGATATAAACATATATATTATTGTAAAGAATATATGCAATTGAGTGAGTTTACTTATATCTTTCTAGCACTATGTGTGCCGTTTTTTGCCTATATCATTAAAAGCACTGAACCGAAAAAGGGCTTTAGTATTTTATTTTCTGCAGTTATTGCAATGAATATTTTTCTATATATGAATCAGTTTTCATATATTGGAGCATTTTTTCTTGCTATGTATTTAAATTTATTTAAAAGATCAGAAAAGCTTTACCTTTTATTTCTAAGTTTTATTAGTTTTGCAGTTGGAGCATACACTTTAGTAGGCCAAACCTTATTTATGTCTGCATTGCCAATAATGATGGTATCTTCTGTATTTTCTTTAATGATGATAGGACATTGGTTTTTGGTAGATCCTACAATAAGTAGAGAGGGTATGAAAAATACAGCTTTATTTTCAACCTATTTATCGATTGGAATCTCAATACTTGTATTTTCCGGTTTGTACGAGAGCTCATCAAGTTTATTTAATTTAATTTCTACAAATATGCTTAATAATATCATTATATTTTTATACCTCTCTGCAGCACTATTATCTTTTGGTTCATATAAATCTTTACAAGAAAAGTCGTATACGGGTGTAATGGCAAGTACAGGACTGAGTTATTTGTCATTAATTGTATCAATGGGTGCATCAGGAACATTAATACTTTCCATTTAACACTAATCTAAGAGTATGAAAATTTATACAAAGAAAGGCGACAAAGGTGATACCAGTCTTTTATATGGTGACCAAGTCTCAAAAGACAACATAGCACCAGAAGCATATGGATCAGTAGACGAACTTGTTGCTGCACTTGGCTTAATAAGGTGTGAAGATAAATTGCCGATTGAAGTAAAAGATACTATTCTCCGAATTCAAAGAGAACTATTTATTGTTGGTGCAGAGCTAGCGACTGACAAAGAAAAAAGAAATAAATTAGAAGATGGTAAAACAAGGGTAACTGAATCTATGATTAAAACTCTCGAGAAAGATATTGACTTTCTCACTGAAAAAAATGGCATTCCTACATATTTCGTTGTCCCCGGTGAAAATGTTATATCGGCAAAATTTGATTGGGCAAGAGTGGTTTCCAGAAGAGCCGAAAGAAAATGTGTTACATGGTATAAAACTTTGCAAATTGAAGACACAAAAGTTGTAACCTATTTGAACAGGTTGTCAGACTTTCTTTGGATGATGGCACGTGAATTTGAAGAAGATTGGACACCAAGTAGCTAATGAAAGAACTGTCTATTTTATTTGTAGATTCTGTGAATGATAGTCTATTAAATAATTTTAAAGACGAAGAGCAAATCAAAGATTATTTTGAAATTAATAAATTTAAAGCAAGCAAAAAAGAGATGTTGCTTGTACCGAAACTATATTTAAAAAATGAAAAAGATACAATTATAGTATCGATAGATGATTCTTTAAATAAGAATGAATTATGTGAGCTTGGCTCAAAAGTAAGAAATAAAATCCCTTTTGATTGCAATATAAGTTATCTTTTGAATCTGGAAACTGAAGTAGATCTTAAGGAATTTACACTTGGATTAATCCTATCAGGTTACAAATTTGAAAAATACGTTGAAACGGACTCCAAAGAAATCAATATTCAATTTGATGAGTCAATTAACATCGATGAGCAAAAATTTATTAAAGATTCAATCTATTTTGTTAGAGACCTAGTTAATTTACCAGCACTAGATAAAACTCCAGATTATTTTATTAATGAAGTTAAGCAACTAATTGATAATGAAAAAATTAAATTAACAATATTTGATAAGAAATGGTTATTGAAAGAAAATTTTGGTGGTGTAATTGGTGTCGCGCAAGGTTCTTCAAAAGACCCCTACTTTCTTGTTGGTGAATATAACACTGGTGCTGATTTTCAAATAGCACTAATTGGTAAAGGCGTACTGTTTGATTCAGGTGGACTTTCGTTAAAATCTCCATCTGGAATGGAAACCATGAAAACAGATATGGCAGGTGCTGCAACTGCTTGGGCTGTTATAAAACTTGTTGCTTCACTGGGGTTAAATGTTGGTGTAAAAGTTTATACGCCTTTGGTAGAAAACATGCCAAGCAGTACTGCAATTAGGCCTGGTGATGTTTTAAAAATGAGAAATGGAAAAACTGTAGAAGTTTTAAACACTGATGCTGAGGGAAGATTAATTATGGCAGACGCTCTAGCTTTTGCTGCTGAAAAAAAACCAGATTTAATATGTGACGTAGCAACATTGACTGGAGCTGCGTATGTTGCTTTGGGTGTTGATATAGGTGCAGTTATTTCCAATTCAGAAAAGTATGCAGCTGAATTCATAAAATCCAATAAAAATCAGGTTGAGTCTTATCACGAACTTCCTTTATTTCAAGGTTACAAATCTTTAATAAAATCTAGCATTGCTGATATGAAAAACACTGGAGGAAGATTTGGAGGTGCAATTACTGCTGCATTAATACTTGAAGAGTTTGTTGATGAAATTCCTTGGGTTCACTTAGATATAGCAGGCCCAGCAAGAGCCAGAAGTAGTTCCGCTTTAAACCCAGAGGGTGGCACTGGCTTTGGTGTTATTGGTTTGGTGAATTTCTTTAAGCTATTGTCTAAGAATCCTCAGTAAATTTACTTATAACAAAAACTAAAGTATCACCAGTTGTCATAACTGCTCCTTGAGCAACATTTGTTCCAATGATTTTTCCATTACAATTATCTAGCTCATTTTCTTCGAACTCTTCTTTGAGGAAAATAATAACATTATTATCCCTCATGAAATCTCTGATTAGACTTTCACCTTCTTCAGGTGTCAAAGTGCATGGTGTAATACTTGGAATTGCAGCTGAAAATTTATTACCTGAAACTTCTAGGATTACCTCTGTTCCTTCTGGTAATTCTTCACCATTTTCAATATCCTGAGTTAATACTAGACCAGGAGCCTCATCAGATTCTACTAAATTTATTGTTGGTAAAATATAAGATGAAAAGGCAATTTCTTCTGCATCTAGAATATTTAAACCAACTAGTTGTGGAATTTCTATTGTAGGTATTTCATAATATTTATCTATATCACTTGGATCTAATGGCCAGTTAACAACAGGCAAGTCTTTAACTACCTCAGTCATAAATTCTTTCCACATAGGAGCAGGTACTCTTCCACCAGACACATTTCTTATGACTTCTCCTTTTATTTCTACATCTGTGAGAGGCAATTGTTCTTCGGCAAAACCAACCCAAACTGATGAAGTGTATTGGGGTATAAATCCGATAAACCATGCTTCTCTAAAGCCTTGATGAGTTCCTGTTTTTCCAGCAATCTCTCTATCATCAAGGACAGCTCTTGTACCAGTTCCATACTGAGCTGCTACCTCAAGTGTTTTTCGCACTGCAGCTGCAGCACCTGGGTCAGGGATACTAGTCCTTGGAGATACAATATGCCTATAAATAACATTGCCTTTATCATCCTCAATTTTTTCAATTAAGTATGTAGGAGCTAAAACACCATTTGTGGCGAATGATGAATATGCAGAAGCCATCTCAATTGGCGTTGCAGCTCCAGCGCCTAAAGTTAAAGAAATAACAGGATCTAATGATGAATTAATTCCTATTCTTTTTGCAGTAGAAGCTAATTTTTCTCCACCAAGCTCAGATGCAAGCTGTGCAAATACAGTATTTATTGATCTTCTTGTTGCTTCTTCCAAAGATATCATTCCTGAGGTATCTAATAGTTTTATAGATCTGTTGTATTCAGCTTTATCTTGGCAAGGTTTAAAAATATATTGAATTTCTGACTCTAAATCAATTTGAGTTAGATTTAGTTGATTTTCAATAAGTTCGGGATCAAAAATTATGACTTGATCTTCTGGAATTTCTTCTCCTTCTTCTAATTCTCTATAAATTATTAAATTACCTTCAGAATCATATTGGCCTAATGCTTTTGCAATTTCCATAATTTTTTCTTCCTCCGTTTCTAACTCATCAAGATTTAAACCGAGAGGGAATTGTTTTATAAAATCTTTATTTTTAATTTCTTCAACATGAAAATCAAAGCATTGAAGTTCAATAGCTCTATCTTGAGCATCAATTTTATTAAGGTATCTATCTGCGGTAATTGATGTTCCATAATTTCTTACAACCCATTTTTCTCCTACACCATCAGGAGCACAAGGATAACCACAATTAATTTCAACTGGACTTCTAGAATCTCTATAGCTGTACAACTTTGCACCTGATTCAAGTGCTGCCAAAAGAGTTATTGGTTTAAAAGCGGACCCAGGATTTCTTTTACCTTGTGTTGCTAAATTGTATTGTTCTTCATCAAAAGGCAATCCTGAAGCCATTACTTCAATTGCACCTGTGTAATTGTTAATTAATGTAATTACACCTGTTGGTTTTGGTTCATCTGGGTTTTCTTCGTCGGGATCAGGCGGAACCCAGGTATTGAGTACAGTATTTGCATGTTGTTGCAACGACAAATTAAGAGTCACATATACTTTTAAACCTCCACCTCCAAAACAATTCGTATCATCAGAGGGACAACCAAAAACTGCTTTCTTTCTCTCTTCTTTTGTATTGCCTAATACAGCAAATTGGGGATCATTTAATAATTGTCTTTTTACTTCTGCCACAACATGTTCTGCCTGTGCTACAAAATTTTTGGATTCAACAACATTTAGAGGAGCAAGTTTTGCTGATCTTGCTTGGATATCTACTATAAACCCTTCTTTTAGCATTATATTTATGACATCATTTCTTCTTTCAAGAACTCTATCTGGATATTTTCTCGGGTTGTAATAAGCAGGGCTTCTAATAATTACAACTAAGGTTGCTGCCTCATCAAGTGTTAACCCCTGTACAGTTTTATCAAAGTATTCATAAGCTGCTGATTGGATTCCATAAGCGCCTGAACCCCAATAAATTGAATTAATATAATATTCAAGAATTTGATCTTTTGTGTATCTTCGTTCAAGCTCTGCTGCTACTACAGCCTCAGCTACTTTTCTTCTTATAGAAATTTCGTCACCAACAAAAGATTGTTTTGCAACCTGTGAAGTTATAGTTGAACCACCTCTCGTTACGCCCCTTAGATTATCTAAAACAGCACTGAGAATTGCGATAAAATCTACTCCTTCGTGCTGGTAATAATTACTATCTTCAGCAGCTAAAAGTGTGTTTATTACAAAAGGCGGAACATCTGACAAAGCAATTGGATCCCTGTTTAATCCATCATGCAATTCATCAAGAATTTGATTATCAGAAGTGTAAATGATCGAAGGTTCAGATAGTGAAACAAAATTTAATACCATTCCTTCAGCTCTTGGGAGAAATTTTTCTTCTAAATCAGTTACGACTGACATTGCAGATTTTATAGGGAGGAAGACAAAAAAACCAACCCAGGCGGCAAAAAGAAAACTACTGAGTATTAATAAAAATCCAGCTATGTACCTTGAGCCAAATCTTGTCTTGTTTTCAAGATTATGTATTTCTGCCATGAGAAAATTCTAATCCTTATATGTAACAATATTGTACAATTAGACATATGGAATTTTCACCAGGCTTAAGAGGAGTTATTGCTGGGGAAACCTCTATTTCAACGGTTGGTAAAGAAGGTACTTCACTTCGATACAGAGGCTACGACGCAATTGAACTGACAAAGAATAATACTTATGAAGAAGTTGCATCTCTAATTATTAAAGATTCCTTAGATGGAGATGAGTTCAAAGAAGCATTTTTAAAACATTACAACAATAAAGCTCTTGAGGATGAAACACTTTCAAAAAATATAGAGAATCTAAAATCGATACATCCAAAAGGAATGCATCCAATGGATTTATTAAGAACTATCGTATCTGGTGGAGAAGAAATGGACTCTGATACCGAAATTGAATCAATAGCTAGGATTAGTGCAACTGTCTGTTTCGCAATTGCCTCATATCATAAAGCTGATACAAATACTCTTTCAGATAAGTATTTAGTTGCCAGCTCACTTTTACCAAATGATGCAAGCGATGAAATGCTTGAAGCATTAGATGATATGCTTATCCTTTATGCTGAGCATGGTTTTAATGCATCAACTTTTGCAACAAGAGTTACTGCATCTACAAGAGCCGATTTAACTGGTGCAATTGTTTCCGGTATAGCAACTTTAAAAGGAGAACTACATGGTGGAGCAAATGAAAGAGCAGTTGAATTAATTAACAGTTTTAATACAGTAGAAGATGCTGAAAAAGGAATTTACACACTTCTTGATGAAAAGAAAAAAATTATGGGATTTGGACACGGAGTATATAAAGTTCAAGATCCAAGAAGCCCAGTTGTGAAAAACTGGGTAGAACAGTTAGTAGATAATGATTTTTCTAAAAATAGATTTGAAATTGCAAAGAAAATTGACCAAATTATGGATGAAGAAAAAAATCTCTTTCCAAATGTCGACTTTTATGGAGGTCTGCTTTTAGCTGAATTAGGATTTGAAGTGGACCTTTTTACTCCAATATTTGTAGCAGGAAGGTCTGTTGGATGGGCTGCGCATTACTTTGAACAAAGGGAACAGGATATTTTAATAAGACCTGCGGCAAAATATATTGGGCCTTCTGAAAGATAGTTTTTGCAAAATAAGAACTTAGATAAACAAATATTTAACTTTCTTTCCACTCCTTTGAAAAGTGATGACCATTTTACTTCTGCTAAGCTTGCAATCCTTGATACCCTTGGTTGCATAATTGAAGCAAGTACTCATGACGAAGTCAATAATTTTGCTATAGAAGATAAATCATTTGAATTATTTTCAAACCCTTTCTTAAATGTTGGGAAATTAAATTCCTACCAAGAAGTTGCATGGTATTTAACTGTATTAACTAGATGGTTTGACTACAACGACACTTTTCTTGCAAAAGAGTGGGCCCACCCATCAGACAACTTTGGGACCGTGTACAGTTATTTTTATGCGAATCCAAATTTCAAATTTATAGACTTTACAACTGCTCTAACAAAAGCTTACGAAATTCAAGGTTCTTTATGTCTTGGGACTTCATTAAACCAACTAGGTTATGACCATGTGTTTTATGTGAAGTTAGCATCTGGAGCTGTTTTCTCATCTTTATTAAGTAAAGGAAATGAGAATATTGTTCATAGAACTATTAATCATATTTTACTTGATGGTCCTTCCCTAAGATCCTATAGACACTTTCCTAACGTAGGAAAGAGAAAAAGCTGGGCAGCAGCAGATGCATCAAAACGAGGGATTGAACTCGCTAAAATCAGCCAATTAAATGATGAAGTTTATAGCTCCATCCAAGAAGATAAAAATTGGGGATTTGAAAAAAATTATCTAAATGATTCTGAAATTAAATTTGGTAAAGAATTAAATGATTGGGTAATTCAAAATGTATTATTTAAAGTTTTATTTCCAGCCGAATTTCATGGGCAGTCAGCAGTTGAAGGTGCAATCAAGTTAAGTAAAGAATTCAATCAAAATATTGATAAAGTAAAAAAAATTAACATTTTTACACATGAACCTGCAATAAGGATAATCGCAAATAAAGAAAATTTATCTAACGCGTCTGATAGGGATCACAGTCTTGAATATATGGTTTCAGCTGCTCTTCTTTTTGGAGAATTGAAATACGAAATGTACGGAAACGATTTCTTTGGATTAAAAAAAATAGAAAGTTTAAGAAAAAAAATTGTTGTTAGTGAAGACTCAAATTTTACCAAAAATTACTATGAATTTTCAAAGAGACATATATCAAACTCCATAGAAATTGTTTATGATGATAACTCCACTTCTGAAAAAATCACCATTGAAAATCCCATAGGGCATCCATCTAGAAGAGAGGAAGCCATTCCACTATTAAAAGATAAATTCATAAGAAATGTACAAAAAGTTCTTTCTTTAGAAAAATCAATGTCATTATGGGAACAGGTTATCAATTTAGAAAAAGATGACGAATTAACTAAATTCTTTAATATCCTACAAGATGATGAATGAAATATTTCTTCTTGTTGGGGGAGAGGCAACTAGGCTTCAACCATTATCTACTGGAATTCCCAAAGCACTTCTAACAATAAGAGGTGAAAAAATAATTGATAAGATAATTACTCAGTTTTCACAATTTTCTGATTTTACATTTAATCTAATTTGTTCAGAAAAGCACAGACAGCATTGGAATGATTATGAAGTGTCATCAAGCAACAATATCAATCTATTATTTGAGCAAAAAAAACTAGACACAGCTGGTTATATCATTGAAAATATTCAAACGATGCCTGATAAATTTCTATGCATGAACGGAGATCTATTATTAGACGTTGATTTAGAAAATTTCATTGATTCAGCTCGTAACTGTACTAATTCATTAATTGGTTCATTTGAAGTTGAAAATCCATCAAGATATGGAGTTTTAAAAGTAAATGAAAAGATGGAGGTTGAAGCTTTCATAGAAAAGCCAGAGGATGACAGATTTGGAAATAAAATTAGCTTAGGACTCTATCACCTTTTCAAAAAAGATATTATGTCCATCCTTTCTTCACTTGATATTCCGTGCTCTTTTGAGAGAGATGTATTTCCTCGACTGTCAACAAATCAATTGTTGAGTACGTATACCGTTAAAGGAAATATGATTGATGTTGGAACTAGAGAGGCATTTATTGAAGCACACCTTGATGATGGCAAAGAAAATTGGATATCTCCAAACAATACAAAAATAAATCAAGATTCATTTATTAAAAACAGCGTTATTTTGGATGGTTGTAAAATCGGTGAAAACGTTGTGATCGAAAATTCAATTATTTCCAATAATTCCACAATTGAAAGTGGAAGTATAATTAAGAACGAAATAGTTAGAACAAATTAAAAATGAAAATCTTAATTACGGGTGGAGCAGGTTTTATTGGCTCACACCTATTAGAAGAACTTTTATCATCTGATAATGAAATATTAGTATTTGATAACTTTATAACCGGTAAAAAAGAAAATATTGAATTCAAGGGTAATTTTAAATTAATTGAAGATGATTTAGGTAATAAGAATTCATTAAATTTAATTAAAGAATTTAATCCTCAAATTTGTTTTCACTTGGCAGCCCAATCTTCTGTTGTAGTTTCTGTAGATTATCCGTTACTTGATTTTGAGCATAATATCTTACAACCAGTCCAACTTATAAAAACTTTATTAAGCACTGATTGTAGTAAATTTGTTTTTGCCTCTTCTGGTGGAACGATATTTGGTGAGCCAAGCATTTTACCAACTGGAGAAGAAGATTTTGCAGGCGAACCTGAGTCACCATATGGTATTGGTAAAAAGAAGTTAAACGAAATTATCAAAAGTATGACAATTAATACACATTTGTCATATTCAATTTTGAACCTCTCAAATGTTTACGGACCACGTCAAGATCCCCATGGTGAAGCAGGAGTAGTATCTATATTTTCAAATAAAATTTTAAATAATGAAAAACCAATTATTTATGGCGACGGAGAACAAACAAGAGACTATATATATGTGAAAGATGTTGTAAATGCATTAATTTTATCTTCAAAGATTGACTCCAATTTATTTCTTAATATTGGGACGGGGATAGAGACATCAGTAAATCAATTGTTAGAAACGATAAAATCTGAATTTGCATCTGATGTAGAACCAATATATAAGGAGTCAAGAAAAGGTGAACTTCTGCGAAGTGTTTTGAATAGTTCTAAGGCACAAAAAGAATTAAATTGGGAATCTCAATTTTCATTAAATAAGGGCATAAAAGAAGTAGTAAGCTGGTTAAAAACTTAAAGAAAAAAATCTTCTTGATCTTCTCTAATTAATATCTCCGCATTTTCATTTGAGGATTCATATTTAAGTCCTCTTATGATAGCTATTGGAATATTAATCGACTTTTCCATAACTAATTCTGCTGCACTAGCAATTTCATCAATTGTTGCAATTTCTGTTGCAAATAGTTCATTGTTAAATGAGTCGTATTTCCCAATGTAGTTTGTAATAGGAGAAATACCAGAGGAACCTATTGCAAAATTAACCTGACCTTTTCTCCATGCTCTTCCAAACGTATCAGAAATCACTACAGCTACTCTTTTTCCACTTGAAGTCTCTATTTGACTTCTAAATTTATGAGCTGATTTATTTGGATCTTCGGGTAAAAGAAGAGCTTTGTTTTTCTCAATATTAGATTTATCTATTCCTGCATTTGCACATATGAAACCGTGTTTTGTTTTTGCAATTATTAAATCTCCTCGTTTTCTAATAATTTGTTTCGTTTCACTTTTAATTAAATCTTCAAATTCATATTCATTTAAATCTCTTTCCATACCTTCACTCTTTGAAACAATTTTTTGTGTAATTACAAATACATCATTATTTTTAATCTCATTTCCTGACTTATTAATCAGGTCAAAAGTCATGGAAGCTAGGTCATCACCTTTTTTGACTTCGGGCAATCCTTTTAACGGAATAATCGAAATTTCATTCATAACTAAGTAGTTTTGTAGCTAATTTCTTTGAATCTTCAATTGTTTTAAAAAGTATGTTCTCTTCGTAAGTATTGCTTAAATTATCAGAATCTCCAAAATGTACGACATATTTGTTAGCTATATTTTTATAGAATTTTTTAATGCCTTTAATATCTGCTGTGAGGCCCATATCTGTAAAGTTTTTTTTCGAAGGTCCTTTTATGGCATTGTTATTAATAAATGGGCTAATAACTATAACATTATCATGTTGAATTAATGCATCCTTTATTTTTCTTAGAGACAAAATTGGTCCGATTGATAAATAAGGATTAGAGGGGCCAATGATAATCGTATCGCTTTCTTTAATTGTTCTTATTAGTTTGCTGCTAACTTTTGCTTGACTTGATCCGTTGTATGTTATATTTTTTAATCTTGGCTTTCCTCTTTTTTGGACAAAATAGTTTTGAAAATCAAGCCTTTCACCCTGCTTTGTAATTAATTTTGTACTTACCTTGTCATCAGTCATTGGAATAATTTCACAAAGAATGTTGAATTTAGATTTTATTTCATTAGTAATTTCTGTCAAAGTTTTTCCCTCATGTAGCATTTGGTTTCTAAATAAATTGGTAGCCAAATCTTTATCGCCGATCATGAAATTGGTATTTAAAAATTTATTTAACTGTTCATGAACTGTAAATTTATCTTTTTTTATTCCCCATCCAAATTCACCTTCAATTCCAGCTAGACCATATATTACAGTATCTATATCTGGAGATAGTGAGACACCATTTACATGTTCGTCATCACCAGTGTTAACAATTATCGAAAGTTTGTTCAAACTTGTTTTATATAAGCCTTTAGCAAATTTTGCACCACCTACACCGCCGCTTAAATATGTAACTTTTTTCAATTTTAAGAACCTATTATTCTTGACCTTTCAACTAACATTTTAATAATGATAGATAAAGATATTCTAGAAGGTTTAGCTGAACTAAACGAAACAGACTTAAAGAGAATAAAGCTTCTAGTTGATAATAAATTAAATCTTCATAAAGACATTAACGTCTCATATAGGTCAAAAAATATTAAATGCGGTAAAGAATCATGCCAAAAATGTCCACACGGTCCATATTGGTATGCCGAATGGACAGAAAATGGAAAAAGAAGAACAAAATACTTGGGAAAAACCTTAAGTGAAGTTTAACTTTCAATCAAATAAAATTGCGACTGTATTTCCGTTTGCAATACTCTTAATATTTTTAAGAATTGATTTAATACTTCTTAATACACTCCCAACAGGTGGAGATATGGGTGCTCATATCGTACCAACTAAATTTTTTGTTGAAGAGCTTTTTTACAATTTTAAAATTAGTGGTTGGTCAAATGACTGGTTTGCAGGCTACCCTGCATATTATTTTTATTTTCCATTACCGCCATCTATTGTTGCAATTTTAAATCTTATTCTTCCCTTCAATATCTCATTTAAAATTATGGTGTTAATTGCTTTAGTTCTTCTAGTTATTTCTATAGAAAAGTTAATAAACTTCAAAATTGGTACTTTATCTTATATTGGGTTTGCTGGAGGATTGTTGTATCTATTAACTGAGTCTTTTACTATTTTTGGGGGTAATCTAGCATCCTCTCTTGCTGGCCAGTATTCATTCACATATTCTTTAGCATTTGCAAATTTATCAATTTATTACATGCGTAATAAATTGATAAAGTATTCAGTCATTAAAGGGTCAATATTGTTGGGATTATCCTTGCTTTCTCATATAATTCCATTTTTGATCTATGCACCAATATTTTTAATTTATTTTTTGTCTTCAAAATCAATAAATCTTGAAAAATTAATTGGGTTATTGATTTTTTTGTTTCTAACTTTGCGCTTTTCTATCTCTTTGTTTCTAAATCTAGAATTTACAACAAATATGACATACTCTCCTTACACAAAAATCAAAGATTTAATAAAGCCTGATATCCTTCCTTTTGCAATTGCGATATTTTCTTATGGAATTTTTACAGCAGGAAGAAATTTGAAAAATATATTTCTATCAACCGAAATGTACTTAATTTTTGTATCAACATTGTTATTTTTTTATGGCCCAGAGGGTGCTTTATGGAATGGAAGATTAGTACCTTTTTTAAATTTGGGTCTAATTATCTTATTTTTCAAAATCTTTGAAGAGAAAATGGACTTTTTAATTGAAAGAATAAAACAAAAATACTTGATTATATTGTTTTATTTAATATGTTCATCATTCTTTATTTTTAATTATGTCCAAAAATGGCAAGATAGGTATGCAATTACAGTTTATTTCATTGCTTTTATAATTTTGCTTTCTTTCCTAATTACTATTTTTAAACCTAAATATGGATTAGGAATTACGCTTATTGCATTAGTTCTGTCTTCAGTAAATTTCTTACCACATTGGTTGAATTGGAATTTTACTGGGTATGATCAAAAAGATGATTGGAGCGATATAACAAATTTATACTCTGGATTAAACCAACTGGAGCCTGGAAGAATAATGTGGGAGCCAAATTCAGATTTAAACAAATATGGTACACCTATGGTTTTAATGACAATTCCTATGTTTACAAATCATGAAAGTGTTGAAGGTCTTTATTTTGATTCGAGCATAACTACCCCTTTTCACTTTGTGACTGTATCTGGTGTTGCAGAAAGTCCATCTAACCCAGTAGGAGGACTAAGTTATATAAATGGTGATTTTGATAGAGGAGTTAGATACATGAAAGAGTTAGGAGTTGATTATTTTATTTCTTATACAGATTCGATTACTGACAAAGCAATAATGTCAGACGAGTTAGAGAATTTATTCCAGAGCTCTCCATTTACAGTTTTTAAAATTTATTCTGACAAAGTTCAAGTTGTTGATGCTGAATTAGTAAACTTTAGTCAGCCAGAATTATTTGAAAGAATTTCTAATTCGATATTTAAACAAGAAAAAACTGATAGTTTTTTCAGTCTTGCAATGAAAGAATTCAAGTTAGATAATAAAAAAAGAATTATTGAAGGAATAGATGCTGAAGAATCTCAGATTCAAAACAGACTTCCCAACAAAAAAAGTGAGATTAATAATGTCAGAATTTCAAATAACAGAATAACTTTTGAAACAGAACACCCTAATGAACTTCACATTGTCAAAGTATCATATTTTCCAAATTGGACAATAGAAAATGGTTCTGGCCCATATAGATTGTCACCATCATTTATTGGTGTTATTCCTTATTCTAACGAAGTAAGCATAACGTTCGAAAATACATTTTTAGAAAAATCCTTAAATATTATTTCATTAATTATTTTTTTACTTACAGCATATCTTCTAGTATTTAGAATTAAAAAATATGCTGAATAATCTCATTAACAAACTCACAAAAAGTGACAGCTCATTTGCTGAATTATTTAGAACATATATTGTTGGAGCATTTAATTTAATATTTGGTCTTTTTTTGAATTATATTTTTCAATTTTTAATTTTAACTATGATTAGTTTTCCTCTCAGAACTTATTTAACTAATACATTTTCATTTGCAATTGGTGTAGTGGTTTCTTATTTTTTATCAAGAAAAATTATTTTTCAACTTTCATATCTTGATGGCTCATGGAGGGAGTTCGTTAAATATATTTCTGTTAGCTTACTTAATTTAGGAATCCCAATTCTTGTTTGGTTTTTAATTAATTTATGGAACCCTGAATTTCAAAAAAACGAGTTCTATTATTTGGTAATTACAGTTTTAATTCATGGATCAATACTTCCAATCAAGTATTTAATTTATAAATTTTTTGTTTTTAAGGACTCTTTATAAAAAGCAATTTTTAGCTTAAATAAGCTCTTCAAAGTTCTTGGAATTCTTTTATATATAACTGAAACACTTGGTCTTATTTCGTTAATTTTGGCGGGAACTTCCTTAAATTCATTTCCAGTTCTTTCAATTCTAAGTAGTAGCTCTGTATCAAATAAATCTTGTGTTGAAATTACTAAATCAATATGATTATTTACAAAACTTTTTCTGACTGCTTTCATTCCGTGTGTGTCAGATAATTTAGTTTTAAATAAAATTCTTAAAATATAAACAAAGAAATTAGTGGCCAATTTTCGTATCAGTCTTCTTCCATCTTCAGAATTGCTCAATCTTTTTGAAGCAATTAAACCTGCATATTTATCCTCAAGCAATAAACACTCTTTTAGAAAACTTTCAGAATAGTAGTCAATATCAAATGAAATTATAATTTCATTTTTGCATTTCAAAAATCCTCTTTTCAGTGCTTCACCATAATTTGGATGATCGCTTTCAATTAAAACTATTTTGGAATTATTTTGTTCAAAATCTCTAGCAAGATTTTTTGTATTGTCAGTAGACCCATTTTCTGAGATTATGATTTCATATTCGACAGATGTTCTCTCACAAATAGAGAGAATATTATTTATTGATTCGGCAAGAATATCTTCCTCATTATAAATAGGAATCACAATTGAAAAGTTATTAAAACTAGAGTTTGAATCCATGAACAGTACAATAATTGAGTAATGACAAAAAATAAACTAGATTTAATTTTTAAATCTTATGACATCAGAGGTGTTTATGGTGACAGTATAGACCAAGATATAGCATATAAAATTGGCAAAGCTTTTGCAGAATTTGTTCCAGATGACACTATTATTGTTGGTCATGACGGGAGAGTTTCAAATATTGAAATGCTTGATGCCTTTACTTCTGGAATTAAATCCATTAACAAGGAAATTATCTATGTTGGATTAGTCCCAACAGATACTGTCTATTCACTATCCGGCTTACTTAAAAAACCAGGTGCAATAATTACTGCTTCACACAATCCAAAAAATTATAATGGTTTAAAACTCTGTAGTGCTGGCGCAATACCAATAGGTGAAAACTCTGGCCTAATGGATATCAAAAAATTAGCCGATAGAAATTTAGAAATACGTATTGAGAAATTTAAAATTAACGACAAATACTTAGGTAATGAATATTATGAACATCTCAAAAACTTAGTATCTCCAGAGAGTATTTCACAAAAATTAAATTTTGGTATTGATGGAGGAAACGGTGTATTTGGTGCGGTATTTGATACTTTAAATAATATATACAAATTCAATGCGAAGGCTATATATTTAGAAGTTGATGGAAATTTCCCTAATCATCCTGCTGACCCATCAGACGAATCAAACTTAACTGATTTAAAAAATTTAGTAATAGATAATGATCTAGATTTTGGAATAGCATTTGATGGGGACGCTGATAGAGGTGTATTTATAGATAATCTTGGGAGAGTTATTTCAGGGAGTATGATGACAGTCTTAATATCAGAATTTTTGTCTTCACAAAAAAATGAATTTAGTGTAGTCCACAATGTAAACGTCTCTCCTCATGCTTTAAAAATGATGAAAAACAACAATATTGAATTATATAAATGTAAAGTTGGTCATTCCAATATAAAAAAAATGATGCGTGATGTAGATGCTGATTTTGGCGGAGAACATAGCGCACATTTTTATTACAGAGATAACTTTTATGCTGATTCTGCAATTCTCACACTTTTGATATTTATGAAATTGCTTTCCAATAATAAAGACAAACTCAGCTCAATAATTGATAACTATAACTTTCCACCTAGTTCTGGTGAAATAAATTTTTCTGTTGAAGATATTAATGAGTCAATTAGCAAAATTGAAAGCATCTTTGAAGGGGAGTTTGATCAAACTGACGGACTTAGTTGTCTGTATAGAAACTTTTGGTTTAATGTCAGGGGTTCAAATACTGAAAATAAGTTAAGAATTAATGTTGAAGCTGATACTCAAGAAATTCTTGATCAAGTTTTAGAAAAAATTTCGAGTAGTATTTAGTTGTAAATGTTAGAACATGTTTTAAATTTAGGTAATCAGCTAACAACTGATTTAGAGACTTCAGAGGGATTTGCATCAGTTGATTATGAGAGAATTCTTATTGTTGGGATGGGTGGTTCTGGAGTAGCAGGTGATGTTCTTAAACTTATATTAAATCAACATACCAATATAGATGTAGAAGTTAGGAAAACATACAATTTAACAAAAAACCAAATAGCAGCCCGACCTTTTTGTTTATTCATTTCGTATTCTGGAAATACAGAAGAAACAATAAGTGTTGCTAAGGATGCAATAGATGAAAATTTGGAATGGGCAGCAATCTCTAGTGGTGGAGAGCTTCTAGATTTAGCAACTAAACATAATAAAAAGTTTGTCAAAGTACCAAATGGGCTTCAGCCTAGGGCTGCATTTGGTCTCATGACCAAAGCAGTTATTAATTATTTACCAAATCCAACTAAAGAGATTTTTATTAATGCATGTGAGGAAGCTGGAAATTATTTAAATAATTTAACGAAAGACGCTTCAAATGAAGTTTTTGAAATTTCAAAGAATATTGCTAATCAAATAGGAACGAAAACTGCTGTAATTTACGCTGGTTCAGACTTAACCTATTTGGTTGCTCAAAGATGGAAAACACAAATAAATGAGAATTCTAAATCTAAAGCTTATGTTGGTTTCATGCCCGAAGTACACCATAATGAAATACTTTCATGGGAAGCAGACCAAGAGGGATCAAAAAATAACTTTATTTTAATCCTTCTTAGAGGAGATGACTATAAAAAGATAGACAATAGATTTGAATTTACAAAGGAACTTATAGGCTCAAAAGTAGACACGATTGATGTTAGAAATATTTCATCTGACAATTTAATTATAGATTTGTTTCATTTAGTCTTAATAGGTGATTTAGTAAGTGTTAATATAGCAGATCAATTAAATATTGATCCATTTAACATTGATGCTATTGAAAATTTAAAGAAAAAATTAAAAGGATAGGTAATGTCAACAATAAAAAATTCAAAATTAGCAAACATAGGACATGAAGAAGTAAGTTGGGCTAGTAGACAGATGCAAGTTCTAGAGGAAATAAAAAATGAATTTTCATCTACTAAACCTCTAAACGGCTTAAATATTGGTGCTTGCATGCATGTAACAAAAGAAACTGCAAACTTAATGCTTACTTTAAAAGAAGCTGGAGCAAATGTAGCTTTATGTGCATCAAATCCACTATCTACAAAAGACTCAGTTGCAGCTTATCTTGCCGAAAATGATGTAGAAGTTCATGCTGTTCATGGAGTCTCTAATGATGAATTCTTTAAACACCTCAACTCTGTTTTGGATACAAAACCAGATATTACAATGGATGATGGGGCAGATTTAGTCACTTTATTACTTACAGATCGATCTGACATTCCAATAATGGGTTCAATGGAAGAAACTACCACTGGAGTAATAAGGCTAAAATCTATGGAAAAGAATAATAAACTTCGATTCCCAGTTGTAGCTGTAAATGACTCTGACACAAAGCATTTATTTGATAACAGATTTGGCACGGGACAAAGTGCAATGGACGGTGTTGTTAGAGCTACAGATCTTTTAATTGCTGGATTAAATGTAGTTGTGGTTGGTTTTGGCGATTGCGGAAAAGGAGTTGCAGAGAGAGCCTACGGCATGGGAGCAAAAGTTACTGTTGTTGAACCAAACTCGGTACGTGCACTAGAAGCATTAATGCATGGATATGAGGTTAAAAATAGTATTAATGCTTCAAAAATTGCTGATGTTGTTGTGTCAGTAACTGGAAATATGCACGCACTTGACAAGCAACATTTTGATGTAATGAAAGATGGTGTTGTTTTGGCCAATGCAGGACATTTTGATGTAGAAATAAATTTAGAAAGATTAAAAGAGGATAGTTCAGAGGTTAATAGGGTTAGAGAACATGTTGAAAGTTATAAATATGATGGAAAAGAAATATTGGTACTTGCTGAAGGAAGACTCGTAAATTTAGCCGCTGCTACTGGGCATCCAGCATCGGTTATGGACATGTCCTTTGCAAATCAAGCTTTGGCTGCTGAGTGGATTAAAGAAAACCATAAAACATTGGAAGCAAAAGTGTACACCCTTCCAAGTGAAGTTGATTTAAAAATCGCTGCAACTAAGTTAGGACTCATGGGTGGAGAGTTAGAAATACTCACAAAAGAGCAAATTGAATATCTCGACTCTTGGGAGCATGGCACCAGCTAAATTTGAATTTATTTAAAAAAGCACTTTCAGTTGGTAGTGGGAAGTTAACTTCTGAGCTAAATGGGATTGTTGAAGAGATAAATAAAAAAGAACAATCTTTTGAAAAATTATCCGATGAAGAAATAAAAACTAATTTTCAGAATCTTTCTGAAAAAATTGTTGATTCACCATCAGATATTGAGGTAGAAGCATTTGCATATATAAGAGAGGCTGCAAAAAGAACACTTAATCAAAGACATTATGATGTTCAACTATTTGGAGGACTGGTTCTTCTTAGAAATAAAATATCTGAAATGAAAACTGGTGAAGGTAAAACTCTTGTTTCAACCTTGCCCATCTCTTTAATGGCTTTATATAAAAAAGGCGTACATGTTGTAACAGTTAATGAATACCTCGCAAAAAGGGACGCAGAGTGGATGAGCCCAATTTATAATTTTTTAGGTCTTGAAGTAGGCCTGATTTATTCAAATCAAGATTATGAAGAAAAGATTAAAGCATACAAAAAAGATATTACATATGGTACCAACAATGAATTTGGTTTTGATTATCTCAGAGACAACATGGCAATTTCAAGTGAACAACTAGTTCAAGGAGATTTGTTTTACAGTGTTATTGATGAGGTAGATTCAATACTAGTTGACGAAGCAAGAACCCCTTTAATTATCTCTGGCAAGGTAAGTGATTCAACAAAATGGTACACAGAGTTTACCAAGATTGTAAAAGGAATGAAAAGAGATGTTCACTATGATATTGATGAAGCCAAAAAACAAGTTCATCCTACAGAATTAGGCATTGAGTATGTAGAGTCAAAGCTGGGTATCTCAAATTTATATGAAAACTCACAAACAAACTTTATACATTATTTAACAGCATGTTTAAGAGCTAAAACAATATTTGCAAAAGATGTAGATTATATTGTCTCAAATGGCCAAATCAACATTGTTGATGAATTTACTGGCAGAGTTCTTGAAGGAAGGAGGTATTCAGACGGGTTACATCAAGCATTAGAAGCTAAAGAAAATGTGAGAATCCAAGATGAAAACCAAACACTAGCATCAATAACATATCAAAACTATTTTAGAATGTATGAAAATTTGGCAGGAATGACAGGTACTGCAAAAACTGAAGAAGAAGAGTTTATTCAAATATACAATCTTGAGGTTGTTGAAATTCCAACGAACCTACCTATACAGAGAATAGATCAACAGGATGCTGTATATAAAACCAATGAAGCAAAACTTAACGCAGTTATTGACGATATTATTGACAGAAACAAAAAAGGACAACCAATCTTATTAGGAACTGTATCTGTCGAAGCTTCAGAAGAAGTATCTAAACAATTAACCAATAAAGGAATCGTACATAATGTTTTAAATGCAAAAAATCATGAACAGGAAGCGCAAATCATTGCACAGGCGGGAAGATTAGGCGCTGTTACGGTTGCCACAAATATGGCTGGTAGAGGTGTTGACATAAAACTAGGTGGAAATCCTGAGGACATGGCAGTTCAGCACCAAATAATTGAAGATAAATTAGACGATCCAATGTATTTAGATTCAAAGATTAATGAGTTGGAGTTACAAGTTGATGAAGAAAAAAATAAAGTATTAGAACTTGGTGGGCTTTATGTTTTAGGCACGGAGAGACATGACTCAAGAAGAATTGATAATCAGTTAAGAGGAAGATCTGGAAGGCAGGGTGACCCTGGAGAGTCAAGATTCTATATTTCACTTCAAGATGATTTAATGAGAAGATTTCAAGGTGAAAGAATTGAATCAATAATGAATAAACTCAATCTTCCAGATGAAGAACGAATAGAACAATCAATGGTTACTAAAAGTATAGAAAGAGCGCAAGCTCAGGTTGAATCACTCAATTTTGAAATCAGAAAAAATGTACTTAAATTTGATCAAGTTCTAAATCAACAAAGGGAAGTTATATACAAATGGAGAAGACAACTACTTAGGTCAGATAGTATTGAAAATCTAATTTCAGAATGGTTTGATGATGTTGTCAGCACAATTTCAAATAATATTGAACTATATAAAAAAAATTACGAAAACTTAGAGCATTTCAACCAATTAATTTCTGATGAATTAAGTAATTTATTAAGTGATGGAGTTAAAAAAGAATTTGTAAGAAATATCGAAATCAATGATCAATTGCAAATTGATCATGAGCTGGAGAATCTTTTTAATAATAAT
Source organism: uncultured Candidatus Actinomarina sp. (assembly GCA_902566515.1). Lineage (GTDB taxonomy): Bacteria > Actinomycetota > Acidimicrobiia > Actinomarinales > Actinomarinaceae > Actinomarina. The sequence continues at coordinate 43,486 of CACFIX010000003.1, read as the reverse complement.
GAATCACAAGACTCTGATACATTTTGGAAATTAGCAAGAGGTTCATCTCTATCATTTATTGACCAATCTTGGAAGGATCATTTAGCTGAAATGGATTATTTAAGATCTGGAATTGGACTAAGGGCAATGGGTCAAAGAGATCCGCTTGTTGAGTACCAAAATGAGGGATATACACTTTTTGAGGATTTAATAGAGAATGTTAAGTTTTCAGTAATTAGAATTCTTATGAATTTTGATAAAAGTTTTATCTTACAAAATCAAGAAAACAAGGATAATGTAAAGACTACACAAATAATTAAAGATAAGATTGGTAGGAATGATCCTTGCTATTGTGGTTCAGGTATAAAATATAAAAAATGTGGAATGGTTGATAAATGTATAAAGAAATCTTAAGCAAAGTTAGCACTTTTAATGAAAGATTGATTTCTGCAAAGGGGTATCTTTGACTTTGAAAACAAAAAAAAGAAGCTTGATCAATTAAACCTTGAGATAAATAAAAAAGGATTTTGGGACAATCCGCAGTATGCCCAAAAGGTATCAATTGAAGCTTCTACAATAGAAAAATTGATAACGTCTTTAAGTAGTTTAGAAAATGACCTCAAAGAGCTTAAAGAATTAATTGAGCTTACTGAAGAAGAAAATATCAATGAAGAAGTTTATCAAGATGAAATAAATAAATTAGAAAATATGATTGAGGAGATTGAAGACGAAGCACTTTATTTCGATAAGTATGATGACTTGAATGCAGTTTTGACTATTAATGCAGGTGCTGGTGGGGTTGATGCTCATGACTGGGCTGAGATGCTTTTAAGAATGTATACAAGACACCTTTCCAGTAACAATATAGATCATCAAATTGAAGAAATCTCTCAGGGTGAAGAAGCGGGAATTAAGTCAGCGTCTATAAGAATCAATGGATTTAGAGCATATGCAAATTTAGAGAGTGAAAGAGGAGTTCATAGATTAGTAAGAATTAGCCCTTTTGATAGTAATAAAAGAAGACACACTAGCTTTGCAGGAGTAGATGTAATTCCTTTAATTGAAAATAATGACGAAATTAATATCCAAGATGATGAAATAAGAATTGATGTTTATAGATCTTCTGGAGCAGGAGGTCAGCATGTAAATACTACAGATTCAGCTGTAAGAATTACACATATTGCTACTGGAATAGTTGTGGCTTGTCAGGCAGAAAGATCTCAGCTTCAAAATAAAACAAGAGCATTAGAACTTTTAAAAACAAAATTATTATTAAAAAAAAGAGAAGAAGAATTAAAAAAATTGAATGAAATAAGAGGAGATCAGCACGAGGCTGGATGGGGAAGGCAAATTAGGTCTTATGTACTTCAACCATATCAGCAAGTAAAAGATGCTAGAAACAGTGTTGAGGTTGGAAATGTACAGAATGTTCTTGATGGGGATATTTCCATATTTATTAAAGAGTACCTAAAATGGCGTAGACAGGGAATAAATGATTAAGTTAGATAATGTTTCATTAGTATTTCAAGGTGGAAGTGTTGCACTTTCCAATATAAGTACGACTATAAACGAAGGAGAATTCGTTTATCTTGTTGGTCATTCTGGAAGCGGAAAGTCTTCTTTTCTAAAACTTTTATATAAGGAGTATATTTCTACAAAAGGAAGTATTGAAGTTGCAGGACTCGATGTTGTTCAACTGCCTAGATGGAAGACACCATTGTTAAGAAGAAAACTTGGAATTGTTACTCAAGAGCCTCAACTATTAGAAAAGAGAAATACTTACGAAAATATAGCTTTTGCTTTAGAAGTTATGGGCACTCCAAATGATGAGATCGAATCTAAAACAAATACCTTATTAGATCTTGTAGAGCTAAATGAAAATGCTTTTAAATATCCAGACCAACTTTCTGGTGGTGAACAAACAAGAGTAAGTATTGCAAGGTCATTAGCTAACAATCCACTTGTACTTTTGTGTGATGAGCCTACAGGTAATCTTGATCCTGAATTGAGTATCCAGATAGTTTCTTTGCTTGAAAAAATCAATAGAGCTGGAACAACAGTTGTTATGGCTACACATGATTCTTCAATCGTGAATAGAAGAAAAAAACGAGTTATTGAACTTGCAAACGGAAAAATTGCTAGAGATGAAAGTGAAGGAAGTTATATTCTTAGGTAAATCATGAACAAATTTTCATATGTAATAAAAAATACAATTTTAAATATGAGAAGAACTCCTTTATTGGTTTTTGCAACAATAATTGCAGTATTGGTATCTAGCTTTTTAGTTTTCACAACTCTTTCTGCCAGGTCTATTGTTCAAAACAACACAGTCAGATGGCAAAACGGTACGCATGTTGTAATTTTTCTTGATGACAGGGTTACCACTACAGCACATAAACAATTACAAGAGTCACTTGAAATTTACCCAGAGATTAGAACTGTTGAATATTTTACTAAATCTGAAGCAGAGGAAGAATTTAAAATATTATTCAAAGATCAACCAGAATTATTAAGTGAAGTAGATTATGAAAAACTACCTTCGTCTTTAAGGGTAAATCTTAATGATCCATCTGATTATGAATTAATAATTGAGAGGATGGATGGTAATCCAGCAGTTAAGGAAATAAGGACAAGTGGTGAAGCTATAGAAAGATTATTAAGCTTGACCAATACCTTAGTAATTTCAGCATCAACATTTGCATTACTTATAGGTTTTGCAGCATTCATTCTTATTATCAATACATTAAGGCTTGCTGCATATTCAAAGAAAAAAGAAATAAAAATAATGAGATTAGTCGGTGCATCTTCGACTTATATTAGATTGCCATTTATTTTTGAAGCAGTTTTCGAATCTTTAATTGGAACTAGTATTGCTGTTGGTCTTGGGTGGGGAATAATTGAGTATTCTAAAAATTCGATAGTAGCTGAAAGCATTTTTGACATAACAATTTCTGATAGTTATTTGATTTACCTAACTTTGGTTCTACTACTGTCCTCAATAATTTTTGGATTGTTTGCTTCTTTTGTGGGTATAAGGAAAGTATTGAATGATTAGAAGGTTTCTAACTCTTTCACTGCCAATATTTTTAGTTTTGACTTTAATGTTTCCAGCAAATTCGATGGCTATAACTGCAGAGGATAGATTGATAGAGGTTGAAAGACAACTTCAGGCAATCGCTGAGCAGATCAGTAACTACGAAGGACAACTTACTGATCTTGAAAATGCTATTTTGGAAAACGATAAAGATTTGCAACAAGTCAATCAAGAACTTGCAGAAGTACAGTCAAGGCTTTCTGCTGCTGAAAGGGAATTAGAAAAAGCATTAGAAAATTACGATGGAACCTTAAATGACTTGGCTGAAGTTCAGCAGACTATTGTTCAAGAACAAACTAAACTTGGAAAAATTAAAAATGAAATATCTAATGTATCTGACGAATTGTTTGAAACTCAAAAAAACTTGGTAGAAGCAGATGATAAGTTACAAGAACAAGCTGTAAGCCTCTACATAAATGGTGTTATGAGTCCTACAACAGCATTGTTCGTGGAATTAAATGAATTATCAAGGTTTTTAGTTGCCCTAGGATATGCCTCTACAATTGTTGACTCTGCTTATGAGATTGTTGAACAACTAAATGCTTTAAAAAATCTTGCTTCAACTCAGACAGTATTTTTGACTGAAAGAGAAGAAGAAAGGGAAGAAATAGTTAATCTCTTACAAAATGAGGAAACAAGAAAAACTGAAATTTCTATTGAAGCTGAAGAATTTGCTGAAGAAGTAGAAGAGAAAAAAGAAACTGTAGAAAGAGAGAAAAGGCAAGTTGAGGCTAAAAAATCTCAGGTTCTTAGAGCTAGGCAAAATGCTCAAAGTTTATTAAATCAAGCTAATAAAGAATTAGAAAAGCTAGATAAAGAACATGCTGATTTAGAAAAACTTGAAGATGCAATCCAGGCAGATATAGAAAGGTTAAGTAGTGTAGGAGGTGTTGCTCCAAACAAACTAAGTTGGCCTGTAACAACGGGATATGTTTCTAGTGGATACAAATGGAGAAGGCTTGGAGGAACAACTAGTTTTCATGGTGCTATAGATATAGCAGCAAGTAGAGGCACGCCAATTAAAGCTGCTGCAGGTGGTGTAGTTATTCTTGCAAGATATTACGGTCTAGCTGGAAGGACTGTATTCATCGATCATGGCGGAGGAATGACAACTTTATATTTCCATATGGATAAAATTTTAGTTTCAGTTGGTCAAACTGTAGTGACAGGTGACCAAATTGGAACAGTTGGCTCTACAGGTCGTTCTACAGGACCACATTTACACTTTGAAGTAAGATTAAAAAATCCAAGTTCCGCTAACTGTTCACTACCATATCTTGATCCAACTTCTAGAGGTAGAGTAAATCCTTACTGTTTTCTAGATTGATGAAAGTATTTGCAGAAAATAGAAAAGCGAGAAATTCTTATGAATTTCAAGAATTTTATGAAGCTGGAATTGTCTTAACTGGTCCAGAAACTAAGAGTGTAAGAACTGGTGCGGTTTCAATTGTTGACGCATTCGCAATAATTGAAAATGAGGAAGCATTTCTTATGGAAATGAACATTGAGCCATATAAATATGCGGATCAGACAGATTACAATCCAAAAAATCAAAGGAAACTTTTACTTCACAAAGGTGAGATAAAAAAACTAATAGGTTTAACTTCTCAAAAAGGATTTACATTAATCGCTACAAAAATTTTTGAAAAAAATGGGTATATAAAAGTTGAGCTTGCTCTTGCTAGAGGTAAAAAAGACTACGATAAAAGAAAAAAACTTATTGAAAAACAGCATAAAAAAGAAATTAAAAACTATTAAAAACTTTCTCAGTACCTACTCTAATATCACAAACACCTTCAAAATTTCCCTCAACCTTTTTATAAATAATTGAAATAGGACCATAAGCTTTGTTAAGTTTATTTTCTACTTCAACTTTGTGCCCTTTTTTCAGTAAAATTTCTAAATCTTCATTATTAATTTTTTCGAATCTTAATTTTGATATCGTTTCACTAGAAAAATTTTCTATGACCCATCTGGGTTCTTTAATTATTTCTTCGAAAGAATCTGATTTTTGAATATAAGGCAGTATTGTTTGAATTAATAGTTGAGGTTGATATCTTCCTCCTCTGGTGCCAGCTATAAATTCTAAATTTCCATTTTTAGACCAAATTGTTGGTGAAAGAGTATGAAGCGGTTTTCTTCCTGGTGTTAAATAATTTGGGTGTTTTGAGTCTAGATTAAATCCACATCCTCTGTTGTGTAGGAAAAATCCAAAACTTCCTACACCTATCCTGCTCCCAATTCCGTGAAAATTAGATTGTATAAGTGATACTCCTAATCCGTCTTTATCAACTGTGTTCATATATGCTGTTCCTCCACCATGTGGTTTAGGAAAATCAAATTTTTCGGAATGATTTGGGTTGAATAGCTTTATTTTTTCTTGTAAGTAATCTATATCAACGCCTTTAAAATCTTTTATATTTTTTCCATAATCGTAAGTAATATTGTCTCGATCTGCTGCAAGAATTCTGTATGTCTCAATAATTTTATGTATATCATTGTTCTCAGTACCTAACATCTCAATTGCTTTCAACGTTGATAAAGTTAGGTAACCCTGAGTATGTGGAGGTGATGTCCAGCCATCAAACCCATAAATATTTGTATGCAGAGGCTTTTTCCATTCAGCTTTATAATTTCTTAAATCATCCAATGATAAAATTCCATTGACACTTGAAGAGATCGATTTTGCAATTTCACTATCATAAAAATATTCAAGGCCATTTGTTTTTAATTGCTCTAGAGTCTTTCCTAATTGAGGACGCCTTATCACCTTACCTTTTTCAAATGGCTGGTTACCTCTGTAAAACCCATATCCAGATGCCTGTCCGCTGAGTTCCTCTTTATGTATAGTTAGAGAGTTATAAAGTTCTTCGTTGATTTCAAAACCCTCGTGACATAAATCTATTCCAAGATCTAAAATCTCCTCTACTTTTAAATTGCCATATCTTTTATTGAGCTCTATCCATCCTGCGACTGCTCCTGGAACAGTTACAGATAATGGATGATTTAATGGTATTGATTCCATATTTTGCAAATCATCAGGATTTGCAAAAGTACCAGCATATCCGGAAGCGTCTAGAAAATCGGGTTCATTTTTTGATGGGTCCCAAACTAGCGCAAATAGGTCTCCACCAATACCACAAGTTTCTGGTGCTACGATACCTTGAATAAGATTAGTTGCAATAGCAGCATCAACTGCATTTCCACCTTTGTTATATATTTGAGAAGCAATATCAGTAGATAGATAGTGAGGTGAGACGATTATGTCATTCATAGTAACAATTATAAGTAATTTTTAATATATATTTCCTTTTGAAAGTTACTCGTATAAATTCAACAACTATAAACTTATAAAACAATAAGGAGTGAATTAATGAAAGATATAAATGCACAAGAATATAGCGAATTACTTAATTCCGATTCGCCAGTTGTTATTGATTTTCACGCAACATGGTGTGGTCCATGCAAAGTTTTAAGTCCAATCCTTGAAGAGTTATCAAGTGAAGTTGAAGGAGTAGAGTTTGTGAAGCTTGACGTCGATCAACATCCAGATATCGCTGGAGCCAATGGAGTTATGGGAGTACCAACAGTAGTTATGTTAAAAGGCGGGGAAGTCAAAGAACGTTTTGTTGGTGTACAGCCAAAAGAAGTAATTAAAGAAAAAGTTTCCGCTTTAATCTAAGTTGCTTCGAGTAGTTTTATTTTTACAAGTCTTAACCTTATCTTTGCTTGTAGGTGCTGGGATTTATTTTTACAATTATGTGCAAGTAATCAATTCTGAAATTGAAACTGTGATGTCTGTGATTCAAGAAATTCAAGCACTACTTCCAAAACTAAACGCTACTGCAGATGCTGTTTCTTCATTGCAATCACAATTTGGAGAAGCATTCAAAACTCTAAGTGATCTGTCATTATTTTTTAATAACTTTCTTGAGTTATTTAGTCAATTACAAGGAAATTCCTAGACATGAATATTAAATTCTACACAACTGACTGGTGTGGGGATTGTGTACGATCTAAAGCTTTACTTAACAAATTGAATGTTGATTTTGAAGAAATCAATGTAGATATCAACTCAGAAGCAAATGAATACATAACAAAGTTACAAAACAATCAGAGAAGAATCCCAACTATTGTATTTGAGGACGATACTTTTCTAGTTGAGCCATCTGATGTTGAGTTGGAGCTAAAACTAAAACAATTAAATTACATTTAACCTTTGTTGTTAAAACTTTGTTAATTAACCATATGAATTCATGCTTAAGATAGAATTAATTAATTTAAATGGTATTCATGGTTGATAATAAAACGAATGATTTTGAAATATTCATAAATAATATTTTAGATAATACAGGAAAAATTGCGCTGAAATATTTTCGTGATATAAAAGATTTGTCACTTAAAAGAGATATGAGTCCAGTAACCAAGGCAGATAAAGAGATAGAAAAATATATTAGAACACAAATTCTTAATCATTACCCAAATCACAATATTGTTGGAGAAGAATATAAAGAGGTTATTGGTACAGAAAATATCACTTGGTACATTGATCCTATTGATGGAACTAGGAGCTTTTTAGCTGGTAAACATGATTTTGGTACATTAATTTCATTAGTCATTGAAGATCAGTTAGTTGCAGGAGTTATAGATTGTCCGGCCTTAAGCGAAAGATGGTCTTCATTCCAACCTGATCTTACAAAAGTAAATAACCAGCCAACTATCTGTAAATCTGTTGAAAAATTAGAAGATGCAGTAATGGCTACAACCTCTAGTCATGAATTTGGAATGAAAAAATGGAGAGCTTATCAGTCGCTAGAACAATCTGTAAAGGTAACTACTACTGGTAGTGATTGTTATAACTATGGACTTTTAGCCAGTGGTCATATAGATATTGTCGCTGAGCGATTATCTTTTCCACATGATTATTTGCCACTAATTAAAATTGTTGAGGGCGCTGGTGGTATCATGACAGATTGGGAGGGTAAAAAATTAAATTTTGATGAAAGCAATGTTTACGTACTTGCATCTGCATCAAAGCAAATTCACGAACAGGCGTTATCAAAACTTCAATAAATAAAATGAAAATACTTATCTGTGATAACTTGAATCAACAAGTTTATAAAGAGCTTGAAACAATCGGTGATTGTGTAGATATATCTAAATCTAATTCAAAAGATAAAGACTTAGCTAATCATATAAAAGACTGTGAAATTGTAGTAATACGTAGTGCTACAAAATTAACAAAAGAAGTTTTAGACAACGCAGAACAACTAAAAATAATAGCTAGGTGTGGTGTTGGGATAGATAATGTTGATATAGATTTTGCAAAATCTAAGAATATTTTTGTTACTAATTCTCCCTCAGCTAATTTAATATCTGTTGTTGAGTTAACAGTTGCTTTAATAATCAGTGTATCTAGAAAATTAAGCCTTGCTGATTCGCATCTTAAGAAAGGTGAATGGAACAGATCTCAATTTCTAGGCTATGAACTTTATGGAAAAACATTAGGAATAGTTGGCTTTGGTAAAGCTGGTCGTTTAGTCGCAGAGAGAATGAAAAGTTTTGGTATGTCAATTGTATTTTATGATCCATATGTTACGGACTGGAATGGTTCAGAAGAAAGTATCAAGCTTGATGATTTACTAAGAACTGCAGATGTAGTATCAATTCATGTAATTAAGACTAAGGATACAGAAAATTTGATTTCTAAAGACATGCTAGATTTACTCAAACCCAGTTCAATAATTGTAAATACTTCAAGAGGTGGTGTTTTGGATGAAGATTATTTATTTGAACTTTTAGAATCAGAGAAAGTTTTTGGAGCTGGGTTGGATGTATATTCAAATGAACCACCAAAAAATGTAGATCGATATAATGGCTTAAATCTGGTTACCACTCCACACATGGGTGCATCTACAAATGAAGCTCAACTTAAAGCAGGTTTAGAAACTATTGAAAATATAAAAAAAATTTTAGCCGGGGATGAATCTGTAGCTCTTTAAATTTTTAAAAAACTATTGTAATAAAAACAAAACAACACGATAATAAAATAACAATTTAGTTATTAAGGCTGGCACCAATAAAATTAACTAATCACCAAAATTGGCTTTTATAATTTCGTAAATAGGCCAACCATATGGAATACATCCATCAGTACCTTTACTTTGTTGCATCATTACTGGTGCAATTGCACCTTCTTTAGGACAACTTGTGTGCCCCCAACCTAAAATATGGCCAGTTTCATGATTAATAAGATACAATCTGTAAGTTTCTAAATCTCTTAAAAAATCCCTAGCACCATTTTTCCATCTAAAGTCGTTAATAACTATCTCTCTTTCATTTCTACATGAATATATCCCATTTGTTTGCAAGGGGTAACAAAGTTCGTCAGTAGTTTCAGGAGAAGCAAATGTATATACGAAATCACTATCTTCAACGTTTGTATGATAGAAGCCTTTATTAGTTATGTTTATCCAGCCTTTTTCATGATTCAATATCAAATCCAATAACTTTTTTATACACTCAGGATCGATATTTAAAGAAGATTCAACCTTTATTCCAAAATTAAACTTTTTGTCATCTCTTGTATTTATTGTTTCAACTTCAATAAGTTCAGGATTCTCTATAGGATCTTCTGAATTCTCTAGATAACAACCGTTTTTCAGATCTTCTGTTTCCAACTCTTTAGATTTTGTAACTGATTCGTCCGATAAAAATATAGATGTAATATTTTCATCTTGATTTTCTTTGATTCTTATTACTTCCTCAACTTCTTTTAATTGTGACGTAAAGAAATTTACCCTCTCATTAATTGTCAAAGTTGAAACAATATACAAAAATGTATCTTCATCAATATTGGCATAATTATTTTTAAAATAATTCAAAGTGTATTCATAATGTTCAAGGTAAGCATCTCTTTTACTATCGATAATTTTTAATGAATTTTCCCATTCTGAAAGACACTCTCTTGTTAAGCTGAACCAATTTCCTGTTATGTAACATAAGTCACTTATAGACTCCAGAGAGGATGTTGTTTCTTTTTCAAAATCAAAACTTGGATAAGCATATTTTTCGATTTTAACTACAGGAGATGTTGTCGTGGTAGCTTCAAATAATGTTGTTTGAGTTACCTCTACACTCTCTTCAGAATCATTATTGTTAAAAAGGTTTATACCAACTACACTTACGGAAATTAAAAATACAAAAAGGAGTAAGCCTTTAGTGTTTTGTTGCATATCTATATGTTATAAGTACTTTAAATTCTTACAAGGTACTTTATTTTTTATAACCTTTTTCGTCAATAAATTCCTCAGGTTCTAAACCAAGTCCATCGGCAACTCTATTGATGTAATTAAAGTAGGAAATTACTTGAACTATTTCTGATATTGCTTTGTCATCAAAATTATTTTTTTGTAATTCTTTGTAATCAAATTGTGTTATTTCACCCGGTTTCAAAGTCAATTTTTCCGCAAAATTACATAAAGCGATTTGTTCTTTTGTTAAGCTACTTTTTTTCCAATCATTAGCAATCTCATCAACTAATTTTTGGTCTTTTGTCTCCGACCGGAGATCATATAAATGTGCTCGAATTCAATATTCGCATTCATTGGAAATTGAAGTGATTACTGCAAGTAATTCTCTATCAAAACGAGATATTTCTAAATTTCCAAACATTGTTGAATTATATAATCGCATCGAATCTCTTAAAATTTCTGGGGTTTGAGATTGAATAGTCAGTATGTTCCAAATTCTCCCAGCTCTTCTCAAGCCTTTCTCGTACTCTTTTTTGAGAAGACCAGTAGAGTCATTAAATTTGAACAATTTAATAAATGCCATATTAATAATTTTTACTTAAAATAAGGATGTATGCAACTTCCTAATGAACTTAAGCAAGCAATTGATAACAATGCTTTTTGTGCATTATCAACCAAAATCAATGAAAAAGAGATGCAGAATCATTTAATGTGGGTTGATTACAAAGATAATAAAATTCTTATCAATACAGAGCAAGGAAGAAAAAAAACAGTAAACATTAGGAAGGAACCAAATATTTCACTAGTTATATTTCATCCATCTGATATGTATACATGCTGGGAGTTAAGGGGCGTTGTTGGGAATATTGTTCAAGATTCAACTGCAAATGAGCACATAGATTATTTATCAAATAGATATTCAGGTAAACCATATGGTAGAACAAAAGATGTCACTTGGGAGCAAGCAGGATTCAAATCCAGAGAAATATGGGAAATTGATGTTAATAAGGTTATATCTATGGTCAGCAGAGCTCAGGCAAAATCAGCTTCAGAGTAAAACTTTAAAAAAGGATTGTTCTCAAAAGATTCCTGTTCTGCTCCTAGAAATTCTTTAATTAAATTTTCTGCATTCAATGAGATATCCCCACCTCTAGATTCGGTGTGTCCTGATTTTCTAAATAAATCTTCAGGAATCTTTTTCATAAATCTTTTAAAGTTTTCCTCTGATATTCTTAGATACTTTGCAAGTGATAATTCTACTTTTATTGATTGCGGTAAGACATTGCAACTAAACACATATATAGAAGCAAACATAGCCCAATCTAACGGCGAGGGCCTTCTGCCTTTTTCAAAAACTGTAAAATCGTAATTAGGGAAAAATTTGTAAGGAGAGTAGGCTAATCCAGACTTGTCAGATAAAACTTTATAAATATATCGATCAAGTAACTTAATATCCATATTTGGAATGTTATTTTCAATTGTTAATTTACCAATTTGAAATTCACTCTCAGAAGGATGAATAACTAACTTACAAATTACAATTTTTCCAAAATAGTTTTCTATTTCTACATCAAGTTGAATATTTTTTGGTATAAAAATTAACCCATCATTATCATTTGAATCAATTACCATTTGTAATTGTTCGTTTAGTTCAAAGCTATTGTTATTAATTTTCATATTTCAAATAATCTAATTCTCAAGTATAATTTTAGAACTAATAAAACTGTATGGGGGTGAACTGGCTTCGACTTTGAAGCGAGTCTCTCAGTAGCGAGTCGAGGGTCCTAGGGCCTCGTAAAAAACGTAGGAAAACAATATAACTGCCAAACCTAAGTTGGCTTTAGCAGCCTAACAGCTGCTCGTCACCTATCGGGGTTCCCACCTCGGATAGCAATGGCGTCGAAATGTGGGATGCTGAGTTGGGTTACCGACTAACTCTTAAGATTTAGGTAAACCTGTTAGGTTATAGGTTCCGATGACTTGCCTAGCAGTAAAACATCGGATGCACTCGGAGAATCTGTTTGATAGCTTGGAAGGACCGGGGTTCGACTCCCCGCACCTCCACCATGAATAAAATATATGATGTTGCAATTGTAGGGGCAGGTATTGTTGGTCTCTCAACGGCTCTAAAATTACAAGAACAAGGTAAAAATGTTCTTGTATTAGATAAAGAAAAATCTCCAGGGACCCACCAGTCTGGTAGAAACTCAGGAGTTATTCATTCTGGAATTTATTACAAACCTCAGTCTTTCAAATCAAATCTTTGTATTAGAGGTAGAGAACTATTAATTGATTTTATGAATTCGGAAAGCATCCCATTCAGAATTGAAGGAAAAATTGTAGTCGATCATGATATAGAAAAAATTACCCATTTAAACAATAGAGCTAAAGAACTTAACATGGATGGTGTAAGGCCTTTGGAAAGAAATGAGATACTAGATTTAGAACCAAATTGTAAATTTGAATCAGCATTATATGTTCCTCAGGCTGGAGTAGTTGACTATAAGGTAGTAACAGAGACAATTGCGAAGAAATTTGAGACTTTAGGAGGAACTGTTAAATATTTTCAAAAAATAAAATCAATAGATTCAAAAAATGATTTTAAAATTCTTACCAGTGATAAGGAAACATTTACTTCAGAATATCTAATAAACTGTGCAGGTTTATTTTCTGATACAGTTGCCTTAATGGACAATATTAAGCCCAATTTAAGAATAATTCCTTTTAGGGGTGAATATTTTGTATTGAATCAAGAGAAATCTCATTTAGTAAATAATATGATTTATCCAATAAGTGATCCAAACTTACCATTTTTGGGTATTCATCTTACCAAAACAGTTGATGGTCAAATTGAAGCTGGTCCAAATGCAGTTTTAGCATTTGCTAAAGAGGGATATAAATGGAGCAACATAAATGTTTTTGAATTTAGTAAAACAATTTCATACAAAGGAATGTGGAAGCTAGGCAAGAAATACTTTGGTACAGGAGTTTCTGAGATGTATAGATCTTTAAATAAGAGAGTATTTCTAAAGGAAATATTAAATTATATTCCTAATGTTGAGTTAAAAGATTTAGAACCCCGAGTAGCTGGAGTAAGGGCGCAAGCTGTAAGTTCTAACGGCGACTTGATTGACGATTTTGTTTTTGAGGAGGGTAATAACTCTCTTCATGTTCTAAATGCACCAAGCCCTGCAGCAACAGCTTCTTTAGCTATTGGTGAGTATATTGCAGAAAAGATTAACTAATTTTTTCTCCTGTTTGAACTGACCATAGCTTTGAGTAAACTCCATTAATTTCTAGAAGGCTTTCGTGATTTCCAGATTCAACAACTTTACCTTTTTCTAAAACATAAATAATTTCAGCATTTCTTATAGTGGATAAACGATGCGCTATTGCAATAACAGTCCTTCCTTCTTTTAAGGTATTAATAGACCTCTGTATTGCAGCTTCAGTTTCATTGTCAACGGCTGAAGTTGCTTCATCTAAAATTAATATTTCTGGATTTTTTAGTATTGCTCTTGCTATTGAGATTCTTTGCCTTTGGCCACCTGATAGTTTTTGTCCTCTTTCTCCAACGATTGTATTTTCTTTATTAGGCAATAGATTTATAAATTTGTCAGACTCTGAAAGTTTTGCTGCTTCCCAAACTTCTTCATCTTTTGCATCTAGATTTCCGTATGCAATATTTTCAAAAACTGTACCTTCAAATAAAAATATATCTTGGCTAACCAATCCGATTTTATTTCTCAAACTGTCTAACTCTAAATCTCTTATATTTTTGCCATCAAATTTAATTTCTCCAGAAGTTGAATCGTATAATCTTAAAATAAGTTTTATTAGAGTAGATTTCCCAGAACCTGTGCTTCCAACAATCGCTGTAGTTTGACCTTTATTTATGTCTATAGAAACGTCATTTAAAACTGGAAAATTTGTAACATATTCAAAATTTAAATTTGATATCTCAATTTTATTATTAAAACTTGTGAGCTTTTTGTTTCCATTATCGATTGTGGGTGAAGTATTTTTTAAATTTATAATTCGTCTAAATGATGCCATTGCTTTTTGATAAGAATCAAAAATCACTCCGAGTTCAGTTAATGGCCACAATAATCTCTGTGTTATAAATAGCATTACTGAATAGGTTGCTACTTTAATTTCTCCGTCTAGGGCTAAGAAACCACCAATTAAAAGTGTTGCTGTAAATCCAAATAGTATTGCAATTCGAATTATAGGAATAAATGCTGCAGATAGTCTTATTGCATGATAATTTGCACTTTTAACCTCATTTGATGAAAAAATTATTCTTTCGCTTTCTTTTTTTTCTCTATTAAAACTTTTTACTGTGAGTATTCCTGTAAGAGAGTTCGAAAGATTGGCATTTAAATTTTCTATATCATTTCGAATCTTTGTATACCTTTCTGCAATTCTGTTAGTGAATTTAAGTGAGCCAAAAATAATAATTGGAATGGGTATAAAGGCAAACACAGCAACTAGCGGTGAAATATACAAGAATGTTCCACCAATAACAAGAACGGTTGTAGCAGTTTGAACTAGTCTGTTTGCACCGTTATCCAAGAAAGTCTCTAGTTGATTTACATCATCATTAAGGATTGCCATCAATCTTCCAGAAGATTTATTTTCAAAAAAAGCCAAATCAAGACCGAGGACATTATTAAAGGCATCTGTGCGTAAAGAATGTTCGATATCTTGAGAGATGTTTCTCCAAGTAACAGCCGCGATATAATCGAATGCTGATTCTAGTCCCCATATTATAAAAGTTAAGATGGCGAGAATAATTAATTGCTGTCTTCTGTCGCTATATCCAAGATTTCCTATAAAGGAATCAGATCCTTCCACCACTATATCTATTGCAATACCAATCAAAACAGGAGGAGCTAAGTCAAATATTTTATTTAGTATTGAATAAATTATTCCTCTACGAACCTTTGTATCTTGCTCAAGTGCGTAGTTAAATAAATCTCTTAAATTATTTTCTTTCATAAAATTTTTTATTATTTACTAATCTTATTTATTCCATCTCTAATTTCTTTAAGCAATAATACCTCTTTTGATTCTGCAGCTACTGCTTCAGTTTCTTCATCAGAAACAATATCTTCAAAATGGTTGTAAGCTTTTATTACTAAAAACATTACAAAAGCAATAATTGTATAATTTATTACTTCCCCTAAAAATGCTCCAAAAGAGCCTGCAGACGTACCAGATGCAGGATCTATATCTCCAAACATTCCTAGCTTATCTAAATTAGGAAGATTTATTATTAAACCAATCAATGGCTCAACTAATCTCTTGGTAAAAACATCAACCAATGACTTAAAAGAAGCACCCATAACGAACGCTACTCCAAGTTCAACAACATTCCCTCTATTGATAAAATCTCTAAATTCTTTAATCAAAATTCCTCCAATTGTTTTTATAAATAATAGAATACATGTAATCTAATAACCTATGAGAAAATTTTTACTAACTTTTTTGTGTCTAATTTTAATATCCTGCTCATCAGGAACTACTGAAGAATCTGTTTCTGAAACCCAGGCAGAAGAATCTACAACTACTGAAAGTACCACAACTACATCTACCTCTACAACAACAACTGTTTATGAAGAGCCTCCGTTTGCAATTGATGAGTTTGGATTAGAGATTCAAGAACCGCCAACTGAAATCAAAAATCAATTAGCTGAATTAATGAAATTTATTGAGAGAAGAATAGGTTTAGAGTTTATCGAAGAACCTCTCTATGATTTTTACACTCTTAATGATTATCAAGAATACAATGCTCTTTCTTTTCTAGATGATTTTGAAGAAGATTATGAAGAAGGTGAGTGGGAAAGAGCTGTACTTTCAGAAAATATGTGGGGTTTAAATGATTTCTCAGCTGACCAACTTTTAAATTTACAAGTAGAATTCCAACGTTGTTTCTCTGCTGGTTCATACAACTTATTAGATAAAACACTAAGAGTCCCTATAAAATCAGGTCAAAAAAAGCTTAATTTTTATGAACAGAGAGTAGTAGTTCATGAACTTGTCCATTCTTTACAGGGTATGCATTTTGAGGTATCTGAGTGGTATCAAGAAATGGATGACTTAGATGATTTCTCTAACTATCCAGGAATTAGAGCATTAATGGAGGCTCAAGCTGAGTGGGTCGAAGCAAAATGGGTTGATAGTTTAGATGCATATGACCGTCAAACTATGCAAGCACAGATTCCAAATATTTCCTGCAGGGTTCAGCTTCCAAATTATTTTTATATACCTTCAGATTTGTATTACACCTATGGTCCAATACTTTCAAGAGAAATTATCAATAAAGGAAAAATGGCAGCTTTAAATGACGCGCTAGGTGAGTATAAAAGAACTGGCTTAACAAACCTCCCTACCTCTGAACAGATATATTCCTCTGAAAAGTATTTTGCTAATGAAAGATATGATGTCATCGAAATTGCTGATGTTGAAATTAATAATTTTGAGTTAATAGATGAAGGTACACTTGGATCTTTGGACCTTGTTTATCTTCTACAAGACACCATTGGACCTATCCCTGCAATTACTGCTGCAGTTGGAATCGGGGGAGGTTCATGGAAAGACTACGTTGATTCATCTGGCAATTTAGTAATGACTGTAAAAATAAGTGGCGACACTGCTGCAGATCTTGATGAAATATATGATGCATTTATTTTATGGGGCGATACCCAAAAAAGATTTACAGAAGTGGTTGAACAGTACAACGGAGTTATTTATAAAGGCTCCACCAATGTATGGATTTCAAAGCAAAATGGTTTTGTAAAAATGGTCCTTTCTCAAGACATAAATATTATTGATGAAATCTCATCACAGCTTGGTGACTTATAAACAAAGTGGGTACTTTATACATTTGCCCAACCCCAATTGGAAATTTAGATGATGTATCACAAAGACTCCTTGATGTATTAAACAATGTCGATTTAATTTATTGTGAGGATACAAGACGTGCAAAAAAACTTTTAAATTATTTTGGTATTGAAACAGGAATAGAGTCATACTTTATTGGCAATGAAATCAATAAAATTGAAGATATCAAAAGTCATTTAGGAAATAATTTAAACCTAGCACTTATTTCTGATGCAGGTACGCCTTTAATTTCTGATCCAGGTAATAAACTAGTAGAAATAATAATCAAGGAAGGATTTAGAGTTGAATCAATACCCGGTCCCTCAAGTGTGCTAGTAGCTTTAACTCTTTCTGGATTCGACATTTCAAATTTTCAATTTTTAGGATTCATACCTAAATCAGGAAAAGAGAAAAGCGAATTTTTAACAAAATTATTAAATGCTCAAATGCCAAGTGTCTGTTTTACTTCTCCAAAACGTGTAATAAAAGATCTTGATTATTTTGAAAAAAATGGATTGAATTCACAAATAACATTGTGTAGGGAATTAACAAAAAAATTTGAAACAATTCACCGAGGCGATATAGCAGAAGTTAAAGAAAAGCTTAGCTCAGATAATCTCAAAGGCGAAATAACGCTCGTCATTGCACCTAGTGAATTAAATACAAATGTAAATTTTGAACTAGATTCTGCACTAAAAATATTATTAGATAATGGTGTTCCTAAAAGAGATTTAGCAAAAGCAGTATCTCTGATTACTGACATTCCTACAAACGCAATCTACGATAAAATTAAAGACTCTTAATATCGTTTATACAATTAGAACATAGAAATTTATCTTTGAGTTGATATGTGACATCTTTGGAGCCACATATAGAACAAGTTTGATAGCCCTTTGTAATTATTAACTTTTTATCTTCAACATACATTGAGATTTCACTATTAGCTTCAACATCAAGAGCTTTCCTAATAGATTTTGGAATTACAACCCTTCCAAGATTATCAATTTTACTTCTGTTACCTTTACTCATAAATGTATTTAATCCTATGCTTATATAGTAGTGAATAAAAATAAAACATTAGAGCAATTCAAATGGGTAGATACGCATTGTCATCTTCAGCTTTGGAGTAATGAAATCGATGAAAGGGACCTATTTAATCTAGAGTATGTAGTGATTCCAGGTGTTGATGTAGAGTCTTCATTAAAAGCAAAGCAAGTTTCTAATAGTTTAAAAAAACTGTCTTATTGGTCAGCAGGCTTGCATCCACATCAAGCCAGTGAATTTGAAACGTTAAAACAATCACTCGATACTTTATTTATCGAAGCTGACTTGATTGGCGAAACTGGACTGGATTACTATCGCAATTTATCATCAAAGGAAGATCAGATAAATAGCTTTCTTTACCACCTTGAAGTTGGTGAAAAGCTTTCTAAACCAGTAATTGTTCATTGCAGAGATAGTTTTTCTGATATTTATAAAATTCTTAGTGAGAGAGAAAGCAACAATAAAATTATTCTACATTCATGGACTGGGGGTAATAAGTGGACTAAAAAGTTTGCAGAACTTGGTGTTTATTTCTCTATATCTGGAATTGTAACGTACGACACTGCTCAAGATTTGCAACTAGCAGTTAATAATATTCCATTAAATAAAATTTTAGTTGAAACAGACATTCCTTATTTAGCTCCTGAACCTTATAAAGGACAAAAAAATAAACCGTCTTATATTATGTATACTGCTGAAAAAATTTCAAAAATATTAGATATATCGCTAAATGAGTTTTCAGAACTGACTAAAAACAATACTGATAGATTATTATCTCGAGATTTAAATGAGTGAACAAGAATGGGTTGAAAAATTAGAAACAAAGCCAAATTATAAATTAGGCCAGAATTTTCTAATTGATTCAAATATATCAAGAAAAATTACAAAATTAGTTCAGGGACAATTAGCAGATCCAATAATTGAAGTTGGCCCTGGCACGGGATCTTTAACAAGTGAATTATTAAAAGATAATTACAGAATTAAGGCCGTAGAAATTGATGGGAATCTTGCAGAGATTCTAAATGAAAGATTTATTGATGTACCTAATCTGGAGATATTCAATGAAGATGCAATGGAATTTGACTACACACAACTTCAGGGTCCATGGTGGATTTTTGTATCGAATTTGCCTTACAATATCGGAACAAGATTGTTGGTTAAATTGATAACTGAAGTTCCTGTAATTCATAGATATGTTGTCATGGTTCAAAAAGAGGTGGGAGATAGAATTGTTGCGAAACCTGGTGGAAAAGAATATGGTGCTTTATCAGTCTTATTTAAATTATTTACTGAATCCAAGATTCAATTTGATGTTTCAAAAAATTGTTTCTATCCACCTCCAAAAATTACTTCTTCTGTGCTGACTATTCAAAGAGAGACTATCTTGGATGAAGAAACAAGAATTCGAGCATTTGAAATATCCAAAATTGCTTTTCAACAAAAAAGAAAAAAAGTCAGAACATCACTCAAATCAATAATCTCTGAGGACAGTCTTGTTGAATTAGGTATAGACCCTAATAATCGCGCAAGTAATTTAACTCCTGAAAATTATTATGATATTGCAAAGGACATATTGTGAAAATATTAACTTCAGCAAAAATCAATCTTAATTTAAAAATTCATGATGGCTTACAAGATAATTTTCACAAGATTGAATCAGATATTATTCCTGTTGGTATTTTTGATGAAATAGTAATTAAAGAAAGTAAAAAAGATCAGATCGTTTTTAATAATGATAAATTAAATAATGAGTTAACAACCATTCATAAATCTTTATCATTAATGAGAAAACTCAATCCTTCTTTTGATAAATACTTTGAAATCAAAGTTGATAAGCAGATACCAATAGAATCTGGACTTGGTGGAGGAAGTTCAAACGGTGCAGCAATAATTAATTTCCTCTGTTTAAATTATGAATTATCAATGCCTTCTTATTATGATGTTGTGAAGTATGTTGGAAGTGATGTTCCATTCTTTATAAATAAACAACCAGCAAATATATCAGGTATTGGTGAAAATGTCCTAAACCTGAATGACACTCCACCAATGAAAATCATTATTGCTGTTCCAAAAAACGGTTTAAGTACAAAAGAAGTCTTTGAAAAATATGACGAAACACAACCAAAGGAAACTGAAAAGTATTTGTGGAATGATATCTCACTTTTTAATGATCTCTGGAATACATCTATAGAAATCTATCCAGAACTTAATGCAATAAAACAAGATCTTGAAGAGAGATACAACAAAAACTTTTTTATGTCTGGCAGTGGGTCGGCTCTTTTTTCCTTGTTTGAAGAACATGAAGAGATTGAAGAAATAGATTCCGAAGAATTAAATCTAAAATTTTTTTCAATAACTAAGAAAATTGATTGTAGTTTCTCTCAAAATGACGATTAGAATATATTTGCATAACAATTGGGGGATGGTGTAATTGGCAACACAATGGGTTTTGGTCCCATCGTTGAGGGTTCGAGTCCTTCTCCCCCAGCCATCAATTTTGAAATGAATGTATCAGGAGTAATATTAGCCGCAGGTAAAGGGACTAGAATGAAGTCCAATTTACCAAAAGTCTTACATTCTGTTTCAGGAAAAAAATTAATTTCATACGCCCTTGAGGTTATTGAGGATATCAATACTAAATATGTTGTAGTAGGGCATGAAGCTAAACAAGTAATGGAAGCTCTGCCAGAATCACTTAATTTTGTTATCCAAGAGGAGCAAAAAGGTACAGGACATGCAATTTCAATCCTGTTAGAGGATAAAAAATTTGCTAATGATATATCTGAATATATTCTTGTTCTTCCAGGAGATGTACCAATGATCAATAGCAATGATATTAAAAATCTAATTAAAAAAGTAACTGACTCAAGTTCAACAATAGGCTTTCTAACATCTAAGGTCTCTAATCCATTTGGATATGGAAGAGTCATTCAACAAGATGGACAAATTAAAATAGTTGAGGAAAAAGACTGCACAGAAGAAGAGAGGTTGGTTGATGAAATTAATTCAGGGATATATTGTTTTGAAAAAGAATTTCTTCTTGAGCAAATCAACAATTTGAATACCTCTAATGCGCAGGGAGAATTTTACATAACTGACTTAATAGGTATTGCAAATAATGAAAAAAAAGATATTGTTATAGTACAAGTAGATGAAGATTCAATAAGAGGAATAAATTCTATGGGCCAACTAAATGAAGTTGAAGACGCTCTATTAAAGCAAACAATACAACAATTCATGGACGAAGGTGTTTACTTCCAAGATCCAACCTCTACATATATAGATTCAACTGTAAAAATTTCTGCTGGTACAAAAGTTTACGCAAACAGTCATTTAAAAGGTGAAACAGTGATAGGCCCTGATTGTGAGATTGGACCAAATGCTCAAATTAATAATTCAAAAGTTGGTAAAGGTTCAAAAGTATTGAATTCAGTGGTAGACGATTCAATTATTGATAATGGAGGTCAAATAGGACCTTTTGCCCACATTAGACCTGGTTCGGAACTAGGAGAGAATGTGAAGGTTGGAGCATTTGCTGAAACAAAAAAATCAAAAATTGGTAAAGGAAGTAAAATTCCTCATCTTGCGTATGTAGGTGATGCAGAATTAGGAACAGATGTAAACTTTTCTGCAGGATCAATAACAGTTAATTATGACGGTAAAAATAAACATAAAACAGATATTGAAGATGGGGCTTTTATTGGATCAGATGTCATGCTTGTTGCTCCAGTGACTATTGGAAAAGAATCAATGATAGGTGCAGGTTCTGTAATTACAAAAGATGTTCCTTCAAAAGCTTTAGGTATTGAAAGAAATGATCAAAAAAACATAGAAGGCTATATGGATAGAAAGAAAAAAAATGATTGAACAACCTGGCAAGAAAAAAATGCTTCTTTTTTCGGGTTCATCAAATGTTGAACTTGCGCAACAAGTAGCTTCAAATCTTGGAACCGAATTATCAGAAGTAGAGAGAAAAGAATTTGCTAGCGGTGAGATTTATTTGAGACTTGGTGAGAGTGTTAGAGGTGCAGACTGTTTTGTTATGCAAAGCCATTCTGGAGATATCAATAGAACAATTATGGAACAACTTCTCATGATAGATGCTTTAAAACGTGCTTCAGCAAAACGAATCACAGCTGTACTTCCTTTCTATCCTTACTCAAGACAAGATAAAAAAGCACTTCCTAGGGAACCAATATCTGCAAGATTAATAAGCGATATGTATGTTGCCGCAGGTGTTGATAGAATGGTATCTATCGACTTGCACACTCAGCAGATACAGGGTTTTGTTGATCAGCCATTCGACCATTTAACTGCTATGCCACTTTTTGTTGAATATTTTAAAGATAGATTTGATGGTCCAATTTCTATTATTTCGCCTGATGCAGGTGGAGTAAAGAGAGCAACTATATTTGCAAAACATCTTGAAGCGTATGTTGGTTTTGTACATAAAAAAAGAGATCCGAAGATACATAACGAGGTAAAGTCTTTCACGATCATTGGTGAAGTTGAAGACAGACATGCAATCCTACTAGATGACATTATTGACACCGGAGGTACTATCGCGGCCGCTTCAAGAATTTTAAAGGAACGTGGAGCTTTATCTGTAAATGTTGCAGCTACGCACGGTATATTTTCTGAGGGTTCAGTAGAAAAATTACAAGATGCACCAGTAGATAAAATAGTCGTCACAGATACTTTGCTGCAGAATGGAAATCCTGAAAAATTAGGAAATGTTGAGTCTTTGAGTGTTTCTCCAATAATTGCAAATGCACTAACATCTATATTTACTGATGACTCAGTCTCAGCATTATTTATGGGTGAAAACGTTTTATAAGGAGTAAAAATGGCAGGAACTTTGAAAGCAAGAATTTATATGGTTGGATCAACCTCAGCTATAGAAGTAGATATCAAAGATAAAGAAAAATTCTTAGATGAAATTAAGAACTTAACTTCTGCAAATGAATTTTATATTCATAAAGATGATGAAGGTGAAATTGCAGTCAATACATCATTAATTCAGATTATTGAATTCTCAGATGATGGTGACAATAAAAGGGGAGCGGGCTTAGTTTCTAACCGTTGATAACTAGACCGGTTTTACGATACTGTCTTCTTATTGATTTTCTCTCATCTTCAGTTGTTCCGCCCCAGATACCAGAATCTTGATTAGTTCTTATAGCGTATTCAAGACATTCAGTGACAACTGGGCACTCCATGCATATTGCTTTTGCTTCATTAGCTTGTTTCATTGCTTTCATTGAAGATCCGACAGGAAAAAACAGCTCAGTGTCAGAGTAGACACAGCCACCCTCTAGCATCCAATCTTCTTGTTCAAATTCCATTTTTAACATTTGCACATACCTTATTACTTTGTGAAATATTTCACAAGCTTGACATTTAATAGTACTCAACTTTAATTTATATGGAGGCATTTTGGGAAAAATTTTTGGACATAGGGGTCTGCCCTATATTTATAGGGAAAATTCAATAACAGGTCTAAATAAAGCATTTAATTACTGTGATTATGTTGAAACTGATGTTCGAATTACAGCCGATAATAATCTTATTTTATTTCATGACCCTGATATAAATGGAGAATTAATTAACGAACTTTCTACGGAAGAGATACTAAATAAGTTAAATGATGTTGAAAAAGATGAATTGATTTTATCATCAAGAGATCAAATAGAAGGAAAAGTTAATTTTGAAATTAAAACAAATAGTTTAGAAAAAACTCAGATAGACATATTATTTCAAAAAATGCTCTCTCTTTTGTTACCTCAAGATATTGTTACCTCATTTAATTGGAAAGCCATCCAAGACTTCAAAGAATTATTTACTTGCCATTATGGAATCATACTTGACCAAGAAGATGGATTATTTCAAGCAAAATCTCTATCAATACATGATGAACATTTATTTTTTATGGTTGAGAGAACTTTATTAGATAGTAGGAATTTTGATTTGCCACTTCAAAAGACAGGAGTCTGGACAGTTAACGATGAAAAAGATTTTCAATATTTAATGGAGTTAGGTGTATTCGGAGTAATTACAGATATTCCTGATACAATGCATGTATATAGAAAGTAAATTATGACAATATCAGATGATTTAAGTGCTGCTTTAAAAGAAGCAATGAAAGCAAAAGATAAGCCTAAACTTGATGCAATTAGACAAGTTCAGACAGAGGTAGCAAAGAAAAAAGCTGAAAAAGGTGAAGAAGCTACCGATGAATTAGTTTTAGGAGTCATTTCCTCTTATGTTAAGAAGATGACTAAAGCAGTTGAAGAGTATCAGTCGCTTGGTGATAGAGGTACTGAAATGGCTGAAAAAATTCAGTTTGAAATTGATTTCCTGAGCGAATGGTTGCCTGAGCAACTTAGTGACGAAGATGTTGAAAAAATTATTGATGAAGTTCTGAGTGAGATGGGCGAAGTTGATATCTCCCAAATGGGTAAAGTAATTGGCGCTGTTATGTCTAAAGGTGAAGGCATAGATGGTTCAGTGGTCAGTAAAATCGTAAAAGAAAAATTAACATAAAGATTCCTTAAAACTTAAACTTTTTTAAATTAACATTCATTATGTGAAAACTTTTAAAGTAGTGCTTTTTGCTTTTCTTTCAATCAACATAGCCATTTGGTTGATTACCTATTTTTTAAATATAAATTTATTTTCAGTTCTGAGAATAGAATCTCCAAATATTGAAATAGCTGAACCTTCATACAAACTTTCTTCTAATGTAGTAAATTCAGATGATCCATACAATGTCGCATTTATACTTTATGATTCTGAATGTAATAGATTTGGTCCATTTAGTTTTGAAGAGGCATTAATTGAGCTTACTAAAGGCTTAACTACAATATGTAGTTTAACAATACCTGATGAGAATGCTGTTTTGATTAATCTACATGAAAGAAGAGATGGAAGTAATACGGGTATTAAAAATGACGTGACTAATTTTCTTTATTCTTTAATTGAAGCTCCAGCTATAAACATAGCCGAGCCATCTTACAAACTTAATTCCAAAACTGTCCTCGAAGATGTTTCATATCCTGGATTTGAAGGGAATGAAGATTCTAATCTCAGAATCCAGCTTGCAATATATCAACTCCCAGATCCTCTGAGAACAATATTAACTTCCGAAGTAGATGTTCTTAATGGATGCCATCCTTATGGTGAAGCTTTATTCAATAGATGTGTGTATGGAGTATTTGATCCAGTAGGTTATGGTGCTGATGGAAATTATGGGAATAATTGGGCTATGACAATTTGGATATCAGATAGAGGGATACAATCTGGAAAATTAAAAGATATTCTTATTCACGAAGCTGCGCATGCCTATTCATATTTAGTCTTGAGAGGATGTATTTTGCAAGGTGGAACTACCTTTAGAGAACTTGCACATCAAAGATATGGTGATGACGAGAATCTAGCAGATGTTTTTGTTTATTATTATGGGGGAAAGTGGACTAACTATTACAAGCTCGACTATCTTCCAGAGCAAGATCGCAAATGGGTAGCTGATATGATTGACTATTGTGATGTTTATCAAGAAGCAGTTTCAGCATTAACAATTTCTTCATAAAATCTAAAAATTAATTGTTGTTTGGCTCAAAATAACATTTATCCTTACTAATTATGAAAAATAATTCATACACAGTAGCAGTTTTAGGTGCAGGAAATATTGGCTCTGCAGTTATATCTCGATTGTTGCATCTTGATAATGAGGTAATTAATATCAATCTTTCCAAGGTTTTAGTCTCTGATTCCACTAAAGACAGAGATTTTGGTTCAAATCTTGTAACTGAGGATTTTAATGAAATTGCCAATGATGAAAATATTGATTTGGTAATTGAAGTTTTAGGTGGAGTAGAACCAGGAAAAGAGTACATTAAAACACTATTACAAAAAGGAAAATCAGTAATTACTGCAAACAAAGATATCATTGCAGATTGTGGTGAAGAATTGATTAAGACCGCTCAGGATAACAATACCTGTTTATATTTTGAAGCAGCAGTCGCAGCTGGTATACCTGTTTTAAAACCACTCATTGAAAGCTTAAGAGGAGAAGAACTCTCAAGGGTTGCTGGGATTATTAATGGAACAAGCAATTACATCCTGACTGCAATGGAAGAGGGCAGCACATACGGTGATGCATTACAAAATGCTCAAGAATTAGGCTATGCAGAACCAGATCCTACAAATGATGTTGAAGGTATAGATGCAAAATATAAAGCCATGATTTTATCACTACTGTGTTTTGGTGTATCTCCATCGACTGATGATGTTTATACAGAAGGTATTTCTAAAATTACAAAAGAAGATTTCGATTGGGCGAAAAAACTAAACAAGACCATAAAATTAGTAGCTCAAATTGATAATGGTCAAGAAGGTTTCAATGCAAGAGTTTTCCCAGCTCTTGTTGACAGCAAGCACCCCCTAGCATCTATAAGAGGCGCATTAAATGCTGTGCTTGTTGAAGGTGACAATATAAACCAATTAGTATTTTCCGGACCAGGTGCTGGTGCAGCACCAACTGCAAGTGCAATTATTGGAGACGTATTAAGCGCATGTCATCAAATGGCAAGCAATCAAACCAACTGGTATCCATTACGAACTCCAAAGACAGGAGACAAAGCTATAAAAGATGTCAATTCAAGTTGGTTTATTAGGCTCTCAGTCAAAGACGAACCAGGTGTTCTTGCAGCTATTGCAAGCTTATTTGGAGAAAACAATGTAAGCATTGAAAGCGTTATTCAAGAAGGCAGAGGAGATAACGCAGAGTTAGTTCTTGTTACACATGAAGCTGCAGAAGACAATTTAACAAGTTCAATAGACAGTATTGCAAATCTCGATAGTGTCAGCTCTGTAACATCTACAATCAGAGTTTATCTCTAAACAAGTGATTACATACCATTCAACCCGTGGAAGTAAGTCGACACTTTCTTTTCAAGATATTGTCCTTTCAGGTGTCGCAGAAGACAAAGGATTATACCTACCAAATGGAACAACTCTTGAAAATTTAAGCAACCTGACACAAGAAGATTTAAGTTATGAAAATTTCGTTAAGACAGTATTTATTGCCTTAGATAAAAATTCTGCAAGTTATATAGATGAATTATCAATTTATCCAGGCTTTGAAAACTCACCAGAGCCAGTGCTTAAAGAGATCAATAAAGATAAATACGTAATGGAGCTATTCCATGGTCCAACAAAATCATTCAAAGACTATGCACTTCAACCACTTGGTGCAATAGCAGATAAGAGATTAGAAGAAATTGGTGAGAGAGGGTTAGTTATTGTCGCAACAAGTGGAGACACTGGAAGTGCTGCTATCCAAGCTGTAAAAGATTCAAAAAACATCGACATAGTAGTTTTGCATCCACACAATAAAGTTAGTGAATATCAAAGACGTCAGATGACAGAGGTTATTCAAGACAATGTATTAAATATTGCAATTGAGGGGTCCTATGATGATTGCCAGCAAATTGCCAAAACTCTTTTACAGGAAAACGCGTTTAACAGAAGAGTAGTTTCTTTAAATTCAATCAACTGGTTAAGAGTTATGGGTCAAACAGCTTATTATGTATGGCTTACAAAACAATTTACTAATCCAATTAACATCTCTATACCATCTGGAAACTTTGGAAACGCCTATTCTGCTTGGTTTGGTAGGCGTAATGGGCTTCCAATTAATGAAATATTCTGTGCATCAAATCTCAATGATGTACTTACAAGGTTTATTTCAAGTGGAACCTTAGAACCAAAAGATACCATGCCTACAGTTGCACCAAGTATGGATATACAAATTCCCTCTAGCCTAGAGAGATTAATTTTTGATTTAGAAGGGGATACTTCATTATTCTATGAGCAGCTACAAAACGAAAAACTTGCAACATTAAATAAAGATGCAGCTAAAAAATTACAGAGCATCTTTTCTTCAAAATCATTTGATGATGAAATGATATTAAAAGAGATTAAAGAGTTCTATGAGGATTATGAATGGATTGTAGATCCTCATACTGCAACTGCAGTCTCAGAAAGTGTTTCATTTACTTCAAACCTCCCAGTTGTTGGTATTGCTACTGCATCACCTGAAAAATTTAGTAATGTAATTTCCTCTGTAATTCCATCTTTTTCTGTAGAAAACATAGAAAATATTGAGAAATACATTGTTTCTGAATCAGATTCTTCAGTGGTTGAAAATACAATAAAAGAGTATTTTTAAAAAAATTTTAGATTCTTAAATTTATTCATGTAATATGCCAATATGACTGATATCCAACAAGACGGCAGAGCACGTAGGCAGCAAGATATTTTTGACCTCAATAGGACAAAACTTATTGATACAGCTGTTGATGTAATTAATGAAGTTGGAGATATTAGAGAAGTCACTTTAACTCAAATTGCAAAAGAAGCTGGTGTATCACCTGCTACAGCATACAATCATTTTCCTGACAGAATGGAAGATGTATTTTCTGCAATTGTTCATTCCAGAATGGATGTAGCGGCAAACATGGGTGCCACACTTGCGGACGAATCTTTAAGCGTGATTGAGAAATTAAAGCAGATTCCAGTTACATATGCTGAGAACCTTGTAAGCCTCGGATATGCAGGAAAAGTTATTGTTGTACAAATGTTTAATTTAGTCAATGTTGATAAATGGCTAGACCAAGATCCTGTACAAGCAATTACAGCTTTATTGAGTAATTCTGAGCAATATCAGGACAGAGCAGATGAAATTGCTGTAAATGTTGCTACAGCTTTTAGGGGAGCGATGTTCGAATATGCCTTAAATATTGGCGATCACGAACTGTTTAATAGATATTCAGAGGAGTTTTTTCTTGAAACCTCCGAAAATTTAGTAGAAAACATACTAAAACAGTACTAATTTTTTTAAAAAAACATTTACTTTAAATCAATTCCAGTTAAACTTAACTTAAGTTGATTAGAATTAAATCTAATTAAAAAAAAGTTGATGTGTGTGATAAATAAATATAATTTTATTTTGTGTTGTCTTAAGGTTAAGACGTTCTTTCACGCCATCAACTATAAAAAAATCACAACAACAACACTTCATGTCCTTTTATTTGCATTAGTATTCATCTCTTCTTGGGCCACACCTCAAGAAGAAGCATATGCAAATACGATATGGGAATGTAACGACGCTGCAGAGAGAGCGTATTTCTATAAACTTGATTGGGAGTTTACGGACAACTTTTTTACAATCTCTCAATATGTTGCCACATCAACATCAACAGTTAACTTAGCTGAGACCCAAGTCAGTTTATCTGGATTAACGGTAGGCGGAACAAGCATAACTGGAGTAAAAGGTATTAATGGTTTAGCCATGTCACCTGATGGAAAGATGTATGTCACAATTACATCTTCAGCAAACGGTACTGATCTTTTCCAAATTAATACTAATGGTTCACTCACACACTTAAAAAATATGGGTTCATATGGAACTATTGGACAGTTGGATTTCTATCAGCTACCAGGTGGTGGTGGTCACTATGGTTTCTCATCTGGTGAGTATGTCTCAAAAGATGGCATAGATAGAATTTATTTCTCACAGGGTGCATTTGATACTGACTCTGATGGAAATGGATCAGATATAGCACGACCAAACTCAAACATGATCTATAACGTATCAAGTGGTACTACAACTACCTTTCCAGATCCAGCTTTTGTTAGTCCAATTAATGCTGCTGACTATGCCTATGTAGGGGACTGGGACGGATATGAGCTAGTTACCTATGATGCAATTAATAACAAAATACACAGATTTGATATCGATAATCCATCAAACTCATCTTCAATTGATCCACAAACAAGCGCGTTTTCTGGAGCAAGTACTGTACTTTCTGCATTTTCTTATAAAACACCCCAAGGTGAGATTCGATTTATTGTTGATGACACAAACGGTATGCGTTTTGAGATTGTAAGAAATGGAACAAATAACTATAGCGTTACACAAAAAGGAAGCTCTTTCTTAACAAACAACTCTGATGGTGCCTCTTGTGGACCTAATGCATTTGATCCATTTTCACCAACATTTAGTGCAACTCTTACAGCATGTTCCAATGGTTTTGCTACACCACAACTGTTAATCACAAACAACAAATCCAGCACACAATACTTTGATGTAGATGTCAGCATAGATGGTGGTTCGTTTACAAATCTTGTTGACGGGCAGTCGGTGACCCCTGGCGCTAATACAACGATTTCGGCAAATCAGGAATATGACGGTCGAACAATACAATTCCGTATGCGCTATAACTCATCTAATCCATCTAATTCTGCAACTTCCTACAACGTAGGTCAACAATTAACTGTCAGTGGATGTGGAAACTATACGTTAGCGACGGGTTCTGTTGCAACTGCAAATGGAACATGTTTAGGTGATGGTACAGCAAAGCCTACAATTACTCTTACAGCAACTGGTAACACGACGGTATTTTTTGATGTTGAGTACAAGGTAGGAAGTAGTGCCTGGCAGGCATTAAAGGATGGTGAACAAGTTGCAGTTGGCTCTCCAGAGACTTACGAGATAACGTCAGCAGTAGCACACAACTCTGTCGTTACTTTTAGATATATTGTTGGCGCTAGCAATCCATCTGGTACGAACTGGACAGAATCGTCTAGTGTAACTATTAACTGTCCTGTGTACAGTATGACTGCAAGTCTAAATTCACCTTCATGTACAACTAATCAACCATATAAGACCTACACAATGACAGTGCAAAATACAGGTAACCAAACAGCTCAAGTTCACATTCGAGGAAATATAAATTCTAGTGGTCAGAGTGGAACCTTTAGTTGGATTGATACTTACAGATCGGTTTCAGCTGGTTCAACACAAACATTCACTTTTCAAATGTGGCATGGTGTTACACCAGAAATAAGATGGATTTATTCCAATTTATATTCTACTTATAATCTTTTAACGAACGGTGTTAACGGATCTTATACGTCTAATTCAAGTTATGGATCCTATGTTAAATCTGGTGATTCCTATCTAACGCTTACTGACTCAGAGGTTGACTGTTTCTACGTAGGTAGTGGTGGTTCCTCTAATAATTCAAGCAACAACTATAGCAGTACGACTAAAACCATATCACAGGTTTGCGATGCTCAGGGAAGTGCTATTGCAAGATTTACGATTAAACAAAGAGATGCAGCAAACGATAGCTTTAATGGTTTTATTGATGTTGATTACTCAACAAATGGTTCAACGTGGTCAACTCTGGCTGATGGGGTAGCATTTAACGATGGAGTAACGTTAACGTATGACTCTCCATCTACATTATCCTCTGGATCAACTGCATATTTTAGATTTAGAATTGATGAAACAGATCCTGATACTACAGCAGCATGGGGCATCTATACCCAGGCAATAAATTGTCAGGCTGATTTTAGTGTTTCACAAACAGTAACTTCATGTTCAGCATCTGGTCAAACTACAACACTTACAATTACTAATAACGAATCTCAGACAATTTATTTTAGAGCGGTACCTTCAAAAGTTGGTGCAAGCAACAGTCAAACAACAACAGCTAATTACGAAGATGATGATATCCAGTTATTCTCCATTGCTGCAAATACTACCTACTCACACACAACAACAAAGACATATACATATGGTGTCAACAGTTATATTTATTGGAAAGTTCAGGGCTCTTTTACACAAAATCCAGATTGGACCAATACAACATTACATAACTTTAATTACACTTCAACAGTACAAACAAATTGTAATCCTTCAACTACTGGAGTGTATTCAATGAGTGCCTGTACTAACACAGGAAAAACTTCAACGCTTACTATACAAAATAACGAATCTGTAACTATTTATGTTCGTATTCAACCATCAGAAGATCAACTTAATACCACCAGTTATAACAGTGACTCATATTATGATAATTCACCAGCAGCAGTCGTTTATGCAATTCCAGCAAACACAGCCTACACATACGATGCAAACTCAAGACCTGGTTTTCAAAAAACATATACGTCAGATGTTGGTTCGCAATATTTTGCACATTGGAGATATCAAGTTTCATATGTAGAGAATGTTACTTGGTCATCAGGCCCGTTCCCTTATGTCTATGTCAGTCAAGCTAGGTCATCCGCAGATATTACTTCTGGTTATTACGGAATTAACTGTAATCAATATGAAACACTACCAACTAGTAATTACCAGTATCTCTTTCCTGATAATACACAAACAAATTCCTGCATAAACGATCAGATTTGGGTTTCAAATCAATTTTATAACAATTCAGGAGGAAACAACGAAGCTTACTCCAAGCAGTGGTGGATTTTTGAGTACTCCGTTGATGATGGACAAAACTGGTCAACTGCAAATATTTTCTACAGGAGACACAACTCTTCTGCAATCCATTCTCCTCCATCAGCAACTAATAATAATGGTTGGTCTGCAACAACTACTACTGGAACTTATATTGAAATGACAAGTTACTCTTACAGATATTTCACGATTGGAACAAGGCTTGCTGACGGTTCTGTAGTAAAACTCAGATATAAAAGAGCATTTTCACAATCAGATTTAGCTAATGCTAGTTACATAGAACTTGGTTCACAGAATATGTCAACAGCTGACAGGACTGCAGAATGTGATGTTGATCTAACAGATTTTATTGAGGGAAGTGGGAATACTGATGTGACCGTTAATGGTACTGTAGTTTCTAATCTTTTAGCACAAGGCACTTGTCAAAATGATGTTAATACTGGTTTTGCAGACACCATTTTTAGTATTAAAACAGATTCAGGTTCGGCTATTTATTATCTGAAGTTAGAAAAGAAAGTTGATGGAGCTAATGACTGGACAACGGTTTACACAAATTATCAATTAAATGCTAATACGTTACTTCAAGAAACTGCACAGCTCAATCATGGACAAACCATTCAATATAAACTACATCTCTCACCAGATACTGGAGACTTTTCGAATGCGACTGCATATACCACACCAGTTCTAACAGTTAACTGTCCAAGTACTGGTGCACAGTTAGTTTTTGCATTAGGAGACTGTGTCTCTGGAGGTAACAAACCTGTAGTAACAATTACTAATACTGGTTATTTAATGGCACATTATGATGTAGATTACTCAATAGTAGGTCAAGGCGACAACTGGCTTGATGCATTTGGTACGGATGTATACAAATCTGTGTTACCAGGTGAAACAGTTTCATTTACTTTTACTCCAACAATGACACAGGGTCAGACTATTGCTCTGAAATACAGACATTCTCCAACTGCACCAGTTACTTCAGGTACATTCACAACAGTGAATAATACAATTCTTGTTGACTGTGATGTAAATGCAACTATTGGTGATGTGTTACAGGTTTATACAGATGCAACATGTTATGGAGGAAATCAGCGATTTAAAGTCTTAATTGATAATGATGAAACTACTTCAATACAGCTTCAGTATAGAGCTTCAGAAGATGGAGGATCTTCCTGGCCACATACAGGTAGTATTACTGTAAATGCATCATCTAATGATTACGTAACAATACCTATAGATTTTCAACATGGAGATTCAGTAACATTTGAATTAAGAACAGAGCTCACAGCAACTTCTGCATACACTACATACACTTCAAAAGGACCATACACAGTCTCGTGTAATTTAGATGATTATTTTACGTTATCAACATCGTATGATGGCTGTGCCTCACTTGGCCCAGATTTGTTGAAACTAAAAGCACAAAAAATACAAAGTACTGGTAACAGTTACAATTATCTACATTTTGATATTCAGATATCCCATGATGGCCAAACATGGAATCCATTTGGACCGTGGATATTTTATGGATATGGAAATAATGAAAATTGGTCAAGTGGTACTTATTATTTCAGCCAAACTTATTACAATTCCGCATACCCAAGCCACTCTGGATATATAAACGTTGGTACGTATACCCAAAGTGATGCTAATTGGTCTGCATATCATTTTGTTGACTCCTCACATGCTTACAAAATTCGATATCGTTACTACAACTCAAATTCGCAGAACCACGATCATGCAGCCTTAAACAACTTGTCATGGACAACCATGGATGTTGCGGCAAATCTAGGTTGTGAATCTAACGATATTGAGCCTGTTACGCTTGTGTCTACTCAACAACAGTGTCAGGAGAATAGAGGAAAAGTCCAGTTTACATTTACTGATACTACTATCTCTCATACTGATCCTTATGAAGCAGCAACATTAATTTACAGGTACTCGACCAACGGTGGATCGACGTATTCGAATCATACAAAAGTTAACCTGAATAACTCCACAACGTTTGAGCTTCCTACATCTGCTACGTTACCTAACACAACAGTAATACAGGTTCAATGGGGTTACATTAGAGATTTCAGCAAGATTAGTAGTTATTTTGACCACATAGGTTCAACAAATAAAAATGGTCTTTATACAAGAATGCCGACAAGTACTCAGAATTATAATGATGGCACTCTCTCAACGAATTTCAGCACAATAGTGTATGAAAATACTACTAATATCTCTGTGGACTGCGATCCTGATTCCACATATTCGCAGACTGTAACTGAGTGTGTGTGTAGTGATAGTGGTGCAAACTCAACATTAACTATTACTAATAACGAAAACTATACAACGTATTACAAGGTTATGTATTCATTGGATGGTGGTCTAACATGGCAGTACTCTAATCCAAATATTGAGTCGGCCTACGACATATCGGTTGCGGCGGGGGCCTCAGACTCATCGCAGACAGTATTCGTACCAGACGGAAATACAATTACGTGGAGAATAAAAGATACTACTAATGGTGGTGACTTTGTTGGTCAAGATTGGGAAACTGTCGATGCAAGTGAGACTGTTGACTGTGGTTGTTCCGGTGGTGTTGTAGATCTTACTTTAGGTTCCTGTGGAAATGGTTCTGCTACACCAACAGTAACTTTGGACGTGAATTCAACAGATACTACATATTTTAAGATTGAGTATAAGAGAAGTACTGACAGTGATTGGATAGTGTATAGGGCACAGGAAACTGTGACGGGCGGTAATGATGCTCAGTTACAGTTAGATATTACTGTTCCTCACTCAGCAACTATTCAAGTTAGATATAGAATTAGTAAAAGCACATCAACACTAAATACTGCAGAATTAAAATACTCAGACACACTTACTGTAGATTGTCCATTTAACACAGTTTCATTTACACCTAATACTCCTGTATGTACAACAAACAATGTGCAACAACCAAATATGACTGTTGTTAACACTACATCATCAACTTCAGCGGCGTATGTAAATGTACAATACAAAATCATTAATACAACTACTAGTGAAGATTTATCTGCTGGAACGTGGGTCAATACAACATTAATGGGAGATCTTTTGCCTGCAAACGGTGCAGCCTATGTTACAGGTGACACTATAAATGTTTCAGAGGGACAGAAAATAATTTGGCGATATGAGTGGTCATACACCGATACTTTTGCCGGTAACTGGACATACGACCAGACTGCATCATTTGTTAACTGTGTAAAAGACTTTACTGTTTCTCAGACACTTGGTACATGTAATGCAGGTGTAAAAGCATCAACTGTAAGGCTTACAAATAATGAAACATTTGCTACTTTATATTTCAAAGTTGAGAGATCTTTTGACAATGTCAACTTCACTGTTGTAGAGGGCAATGTTGAGGTTGCCCCAACAGGTTTTCAAGAAGTCATAGTAGATGTACCTCATACAAAACGTGTTTACTGGAGAGTTACTGCTACCAATATCAGTAACAACTATACAGCTGCTTATGCAACAGTAGCATCAATAGTTCAGTCAGATCTTGTAGAATGTCCAGTTGTAGCAGGTACTGCAGAAGCAAGTTTAGGTAACTGTGTTGGAGGAGCACAGCAATCTACATTCAGTTTTACAAATCCAATATCATCAAATGCAAATGCTTTCTTTCATATTCAATACACATTAGATGGTGGTTCTAACTGGACAACTATAGTGGAAGAAGTGCAGCCTGGAGCTACAGAGCAAAAAACCATTGC
This sequence comes from uncultured Candidatus Actinomarina sp., assembly GCA_902566515.1. Classification (GTDB taxonomy): domain Bacteria; phylum Actinomycetota; class Acidimicrobiia; order Actinomarinales; family Actinomarinaceae; genus Actinomarina. Next base: position 7,168 of record CACFIX010000003.1, on the reverse strand, counting down.
TGTACCTAGTGGTCAAACAATTAGATGGAAGTATTACCCACACACACAAGTAGCTACGCCATCAGGAGTTGTCTATGTTGAGTTAACGGAAAGTGCAGTCTCAGATTGTACATTCGACACTATTGAGACAGTAGCAATTGGTGAGTGTGATACTAATGGTGAGGCACTATCTAGTTATGTAATCCAGAACAATACTGGTACAAATCTTTATTACAAAATTCAATACAAAATCCAAGGAGAAAGTGTTTATACAACTGTCGATGATGACTTCTTATTAAATGCAAATACGACATCTACTGCATTTACAAAATCTGTACCATCAGGAAAATATATTGAGTGGAGATATTCTGTATCGAATGATCTAAACCTTATAGCTGTCGCTACTCCTAAATCACCTGTTCAGAGTGCAACAGTTAATTGTAGTATTATCGACCCAGGTTTTGAGATCGCACAAGGTTCCTGTAGAGATGGGAATAAAGATGCATACTTCTATGCTAAGAATGGTGCTGCAGCAACGTCAGATGTTTATTTCCAAGTTGAAGTAAGCGTTAATGGAGAAGCATATACTTCAGCAGGAACAATTATTGTTGGACCAAATAGCCAAGCAACAATTGAGAAAACAAATCTTTCAAATGGTAACACTATTAAGTGGAGATATAAGACTTCTAAAGATAACGTAACGTACTCCACTGATTATTCGGAATCAAGCACAATGACTATTACATGTTTATCTGGTGATGACGTCTCTATAACTATCCCAACAACATGTAACTCTAACGGAACAAAAACTGCAACTGTTACAACGGTAAATAACAGTTCATCTGATAAATTTTATTTAATTGAGTACTCACTTGAGCAAAGTCCATCTAACTGGGTTTCTTTAACAAACAATTTTGGATTGGTAGCTTCTAACACCAACACCCAAACTAAATACTTGTCTGAGGGTGAGTACTTTACTATTAGGTACAAGATTTCAAATACTAATACCACATCAGCTTTTACAGGAATTGACTACATTGTTAGCGAAACAAAAGGACCTGTTAACTGTTCTGGCGACATTGAGTGGAGAGTTGCATTAGATGCTTGTCAAAGTGGTAAAAGAGATTCCGTATTCTATTATTTAAATAAGCCAAGCACTGGTGCTCCTGTATATTTCTTAGTTGAGTATTCAATAGACGGTGGAGCTTGGACAAATCCTAAAGCAGGACAGACAGCAAATTACTATACATCCCTACATACAAATAGTAATGAGCAATCTATCTCTGTAGAAGTTGGTTCGGGATCAACAATTCAATGGAGATTCAAAGATTCTCTAAGCACAGATGCATTTGCTAATAAATCATTTACTTCTGGAACACCTAATGGACCACTGTCAGTGCTATGTGATGGAAGCATTTCACACAACGTTACTATTGGTTCATGTGTTGACAGAAAAGCATCATCAACATTGACATTGACAAATGATGGATTTGTAGATGTTTATGTCGATGTATGGATAAGTTATGATGGTGGAGCTAATTGGAACAACCATGCAACTAGTCAGAAAGTCATAACAACGTCACCAAAAGTATTTACCCAGAACAATATTACAAACGGATCAGTTGTTAAGTGGAAATACAAATATGCAAGTACTTCTGCTGCAATTTCAAGCGCAAGCGATGTTTTAACTGATGATAAACCAGCAATTGATTGTGATTCATTAGTAACTACTCAAATTACTTATTCACATGCATTTGATTCATGTGCTGACGGTCAGAGAATCGGAACATTTACAATTAATAACCCATCATCAACAAATAATACTGTATATGTAGAGGTGCAGTACAGAACAAAATCATCAGAAACAAATAATATCTGGTCATCATATACAACATTAAGTGTTGAAAGTATTGCTGCAGGAACTTCAAAAGGATTTAATGCACCTGCATTATCTAGTGGAGGCTATGTTGATTGGAGATTTAGAGCATCACTTGCATCAAATGATTTTGCTGGAGATTGGACAAACGATACTCATCCAGGATATTTAGCTCAATGTTTCCAATCTTCATCGCACGTTCATACTTTAGGTACTTGTGTTGATGGAGAACAATACTCTAAATTAACAATTACAAACAATGGTTCAACAACCCAGTATTACCAAGTTCAGATTCAAATTAATAATGGCAACTGGGAAACAAAATTCCCTTCAACTCCTATTGCAGGTGGACAGAATTTCGATTTTCAATGGCCAATCCAGCAGGGAGAGACTATAAGATGGCAGTATGTCGCTTCAACGGACACAGATTTTAGTAATGATTCTCTTATTCCTTCACTGGCAAAGACCAATCAGTGTACACCAGTATTTAGCTTACAGACACAGACCGTTTGTGCTGATGCATCAACTTTAAATAGTAATCAAGTTAGTAACACAAAAGTTACCTTGACATTAAACAATACATCATCAGTGGATGGAAGCGTTACTGTACAATACAGATATTTACAAACTGATAGTTGGAAGACTTTAACTACAACTGCAATTTCAGCAGGCAATTCTAAAAACGTTGAATATACATTAGTTGATCCATATGTTGAATTTCAATATGCTCCATTTGGAACAACAAATTGGAGTAATAGTGGATTGGTTTATAAGGTCACTAATTGCGAAACTGTAGGTAACCCATTAACAGCCACAAACACATTTATTTGTAGTGAAGACCAACCATTTGCTCAGGTAAAAATCTCTAACCCAACAACAACAAACCAAACTGTTACTTACTCATACTCTTTTGATGGAAATAGCTGGACTAATGAAAAGACTGTATTAATTCAAGCTAATACAACACATCTTAGTGATTTAATAAATGTTACAAAAGGCACCCAAATAAGATGGAGATATAAGCCTACTAATTTGACTGATAATGATTACAAAACTCTGACTGATACTGCACCAGTTAACTGTGACATCACTACAAATCAACAGATAATTCATACACTTGGAACATGTGAGAATAATAAAGCTCTATCAATTATCAAAGTAACTAATCTTTCCAGCTCACAGAAATCATACTTACTTGAATACAAAGTTGATAATGGCACGTTTGCCAGATATGAGACATTAATCATTCCAGCGGGTGACAACACATCAAAGACTATCGAAATTTCTGAAGGACAAAATATCCAATGGAGAATAATTGATGCAACAAGCGATGCTTCTACAATAGCCGTTGATGGTAACTGGGAAACATCAACTTTATTGACACTTAGTTGTACCACTACTACAACAATTCCTGAGAATAAATTTATTTTTGAACCATTAATCTCTACTAACAGAGTTTGTAGTGAAGATGGTGGTGCAGTGTTCGGTATCACTGTAGATAATACAAGATCAAATGTTGATGCTGATGTTATACAAAGAGTATGGGTTGATAAATTTACAGTATTTGAAAAACAAGAAACCATCCCAGCAGGAGAGTCAATTCAATTCTCTAGTTTTGAAATCAGCGAAGATAAGTTCTTTACAGTTGAGTTTGAAGTTACAAATGTGAAGAATGATAAGACACAATCAATGGTTAAAAACAAGACCTCTGACTGCATAGATAATGGAATTAGTCCAACTGATGAACAAAACCCAGTCGAAGGTATTGACGTTGAAAATATTATTGATGGAACTGGTGACGATAAAGCAATGGGAGACAACGGAGATGATATATTCTTCCTACCAGGTGATGACTTTGTTGAATGGGTTTACGACGAAGATGCATCAGATATATCACCACCTCCATTATGCCCAGGTGACCCAAGTTGTAATAATGGTTTAGAAGATTTTGCAAGAACAGGTTCAAATGTAGGTAGATTAATAATTATCTTAGGTTCTTTACTTATGATGGCTGGTGGTTTTATCCTAAGTAGAGGTTATAGATTTTAATGCAGTATTTTTTTGTATATCTTTTAATAATTATCATAAATATCGTTGCCGTTTTAGCTGTTTTGCGTGTCAGAAGAAATAGGCAAAATGATCCAAATGTTATTACAGATGTAAAAGATAGTGATATTGTTTATGAATCCGATTCACCACAACAAGAAAAAAGACAGGGCTTTTCTTCCAGATTCTCAAGAAATAGCAATTTATCTTTAGGTTTTAATGAAATAGGAGATGACGAAAAAGAAGTAATCTATGGTGGAGATTTGCTTGAGCTTGCTGTGAAGAAAAAAGTTATAAAAAAAAAGGGGAATTGGTACTTATATGAAAACGAAAAAATTGCCTATGGTAAAGACAAAGCGAAATTTTATTTATTAGAAAATCCGGTTGTTGCAGCTGAAATCAGCAACAGAGTCTATGGAACAATCAAAGTACAAAATAATGAAATGTCGGTCGAAGAATCTTCAAATGAGCTAGCCGATCAATCTAACAACATGCAGAATTTACAGTCTGTTAATTTATTATCTCAAGAGTACGAAGTTGAGCTTGCTGAGGTTTATGTAAAATCTAATACATTAAAAAAAGTGATTGAAAACACAATTGGTACTGAAGTATTAATAAGTATTGATATCAGTGAAAAGTTTAATCCTGTTTTAAACCCACCAGAGGTTTATGCAGCTGAAGTAATAGGCCTGCTTAATGAAATAGATTACATGATTGCAGCTGTTGAGAATGTCAGTAAAAATTCAAAATATCTAGGTATTGAAGTTGATGAAGAATTATTAAGAGAAAGATTAAACTTATTGATGTCTAGTCGTTTCTCAATTGTATTTACAAAAAAACCTGTTCTTAAGCACTTAAGCTTGCCAATGTTAAATTTTAGAAATAGAGGAAGTAAACCAACAAGGGCAAGAACTGTAAACATATCAAACAACAGTGGAAAATCAGCAATGATACCACTAGGCGTTGGCTTACTATTAGTCGGTCTTTTTATAGTTATCTACTCGGTGAGTCAGACATTCTTTTCTATGTCAGTCATAGATGATGAGCAAAATCTTCTCAGCTTAAAATATGAACAAAATCAGAACATTTCTTTGGAAGAATTAAGATTTATTAATTCAAATTCTCTTGAAGCTAATGTTTCTCTTGACGAAACAGGGGAGTTTCAAGAATCGGTTTTGAGTGTTGTTGCTAAAACAATGACAAATGAAAATGCTAGAGAAGAATTCTTACCGGATGTAGTTGGTAGATTAATCATATTTCCTTCAAAAGTTGATCATTATGTGGTTTATGGATCTAGTTTAGAAAAATTAGAATTTGGACCTGGATATTATATTTCAACAGCACTTCCAGGCACTGGTGGAAATTTTGCTATTGCTGGTCATAGAACTACGTATGGTGCTCCATTTAAAAATTTAGACAAATTAAATCCAGGAGATAATATTTACTTCCAAACTAACACTAATCAATACACATACACAGTTAGTGAAGTAAAAATCGTAGATCCAAGTGAAACATACCTACTTTCATCATTTGGTGATGACAGAATTACATTAACAACATGCCACCCAAAATTTTCTGCGAGACAAAGGCTAGTAGTCATTGGCATGTTGACAAAAGTTGAGGTGTTTGGATGAAACTAAAAAAATATTTTTCAGTTTTTCTAATATTTTTATTCTTTATCAATGCAGGTGGAATAGAAGATGCTGAGATAAAAATTACAGCAAATAGAGCTGATCAAGAAAATTTAGTTATTTCATGGTCAATTAATGGGGTAGAGAATGTAGACGATGTTGTTTTAGAAGTTCTTTTCGAAAACCCAGCTGCAGGACAGGTAGAAAACCCATTGATTGTTGACGATATCACAATGGATGAATTAACGAGTTCAAGAATTATTCCATGGGATGGAGAATCTAAGTTATTTATTAAATTAAAAATATCTACTATGAATTTTGTTCAATACACTGGTGAAGACTGTAATCATACATTTTGTTTAAGAGAAAATATTGAGGAATTTGAGTCAGAAGTTTTTGAAATTGATTCAGTTCCTACGCTACCTCCAGTTCCAACCACCATTGTAGAAGTGACTGCACCAGAGCCAGTGGATGACTCTACCGTTGGTAGTATTGAATTTACAAATGCCTTAATAACCACTATTCCCTTATTCAGCGATATAGATTTCTCTAATCAAGCAAAAAATGCCTTCGCATTTGGAATAACTTCAATGATTATCTTTTTATTCTATGCTGTGCTCTTAGCTCAGGAATGGTTTAACAGAATAATTTCTCATTACAGAGTTAAGTGGACAAAAAAAGAGACTGTCTTACAAAAGAAAACCAGACTTGAAACATTCATGGAGATTTCGTTAATGGCAATGATTACCTCACTTATATATGCTTTTGTTGAAGAAGGGTTTACGTTTTCTGTTGAACCACAGAATTTAGCTATCTTCTTGGGTGTATTATTTGGTTTGGTTATCGTTACATTCTCATATGAAGGTATCGAATCTTTAATCGAATATTTTGTTTATGATCAAAAGACAATGTTCAGCTGGAATCCTCAAGCAATGTTCTTCGCAATTTTATCAACAGTTTTATTTATTGTGATTGATCTTCCTTTTGGGTTCATCCTAGGTTTCATTGCTTCTCTTCATATAGTTTCAAATCGTGAACAAGCTGACTTATCGCCTAAATTTTATTCCATGATTTCATTGGCTATAGTTGGTTACTTCTTCTTTTATGCAACTTCTTTTGATTCTGTTCAATCTTCAGGCGTTTTAATGGCAATTTGTAAATTGACTTATCTAATGTGCCTGGAAGGTGTGATATTTAAAGCAGTCCCATGGGGTGGTAATGAATTGTTTGATGCAATTGGAGATTCAAAGGGTTTAAATCAAGCAATGCCAGTAGTTAGTTTTTTGATAAGCGTCTGGTTGTTTATAAGAATTTTGGTACTACCACCAGATAGTGAATTTAATCAAATGCAACAGACACTTCTTGAGAGTGGTTCCTTAGCATATAGATTTGCATTAGTCTTACTTTTCTATATTGCAATTATTTTAATTTTAGGAAACTTCATGAAAAAATATGCCGAGTTAAATCGTCCTGTACATTTCAATGGTGACGAGATGGTTTCTGATAGTGAAATTGGCGAATTGATTGAGGATGAATTAGAACAAACAATTCGATAACTATAAATGAATAAAAGAACTAAATTAATTGCTTCATCGATATTTGGTATTATATTGTTCCTGGGTGTGTCATATAACTA
>CACFIX010000002.1:0-102821 GCA_902566515.1 uncultured Candidatus Actinomarina sp. | reverse complement strand
GAAATTATGTATTAAATATTGCAATAGAAGCATGTCATTTAGGTTTTGACGAGATTCAATTTGATTATATTAGATACCCAGATGCAATGAATAACCATCTAGTTTATGAAGAAGAAAGTAATTTTGAAAATAGAACACGCAATATAAATTCATTTTTACATGAGGCAACAAAAATACTTCATGGAGAAGGCTGTTTAGTATCTGCCGACATATTTGGATATGTTTTGCAATCTGAGTCTGATAATGGAATTGGTCAACATTTGGAAACTATTGTTAAATCAGTAGATTTTATATCACCAATGGTTTATCCGTCTCATTACTCAAATGGATCCTTCGGTTATAAATATCCAAACAAACATCCCTATGAAGTTGTTACTGCTGCACTCAGCGATGGGCTGTACAGAGGGACTAAGGTTGAACAGTTGAGGCCTTATTTGCAAGGATTTTGGCATACTCCAGAAGATGTAAGATTAAATATAAAAGCTGCAGAAGATATGGGACTTGATTGGATAATCTGGAACAATTCCAGTGTGTATGATGCAAATTATTTTACTAAAATTGAATCATGACTAATAAAGAAAAGTTCAGAGATACTCTAGATAGTCTTCACAAAGAGCTTTGTGATGTAAGTGATTGGATGTACCACAACCCAGAACTAGGATTTGAGGAATATGAAACTTCAAAATACTTAGTAAATTTTATTGAGAGCAAGAATGCAAAAGTTAATTATCCTTCACATAATCTTGATACGGCTTTTGATGTAACTTTTGGAGATTCTGGACCCCTTGTCGTGTTGTGCGTTGAATATGATGCTCTACCAGAAATTGGACATGCATGTGGACATAATATCATTGCAACTGCATCAATTGGTGCTGGTTTAGGCCTGCAAGATTTAGCGGATGATTTAGGTATTAGAGTCAAACTTCTTGGAACTCCAGCTGAAGAAGGTGGTGGAGGAAAAATTATTTTACTTGATAATGGAGCTTTTGAGAATGCTAAATGTTCAATGATGATTCATCCAGGATACGAAAATGTAGTTAATCCTACTTTTACAACCATACAGCAATACACTGTTGAGTTTTTTGGTAAAGATGCTCATGCTGCTGGAGCACCCCAAGAAGGAATAAATGCTTTAGATGCACAAATCCAACTTTTTGTAAATGCTTCAACCTATAGACAGCAAATGGTACAGAGCAACAGAATGCACGGTGTTATCAAAGATGGAGGATTTAAGCCAAATATAATCCCTTCATACACAAAGTCTGAATGGTATTTGAGATCATTAAATAAAGAGGGTCTAGACAAACTTGAAAGTGATTTTTACAATTTTGCTAATGCAGCAGCTATGTCTACAAAGTGTGAAGTAAAAATAACTTTTCCTGATTACCGCTATGAAGAAATTGATAATAATAAAACAATGTATGAACTATACGTTGCTAATTCTGCTGATATAGATCGAAAAATGATTTTACAAAAAGACGCTACAAGCCCTGGTTTAGGATCAACAGATATGGGAAATATTTCTCAAGTATTCCCTTCAATTCACCCTATGTTGTCTATAGATGCTAAAAATGCCGTAAACCATCAACCAGAATATGCCGCTGCAACAATAGCTCCAGGTGGCCACAAAGCTATATATGATGGTGCTTATGCCATGGGGACAACAATTATTGATTTAGCTGAAAAAAATCTATGGGATAATCTCTAGAGAATTTGACTCAAAAATAGCTTAGTTCTGTCACTCTCAGGATTATTAAAGAATTCTTCAGGAGTATTTTCCTCTACAAGTTGACCTTCGTCAAATAACATGACTCTATCTGCGACTTCTTTTGCAAAACCCATTTCATGAGTAACCACAATCATTGTCATACCAGATTGTGCTAATTCTTTCATAACATCTAATACTTCTTTAATCATTTCAGGATCCAATGCAGAAGTAGGTTCGTCAAAAAGCATAATCTTTGGTTCCATTGCTAGTGCTCTAGCAATTGCTACTCTTTGTTGCTGACCGCCAGAGAGCTGTCCCGGAAACTTTTGAGCCTGTTCTGGAATTCCAACTCTTTCGAGAAGCTCCATTGCTTTTTCTTCAGCTTCTGCCCTATTCTTTTTTCTAACCCATATCTGGGCAAGGGTAATATTCTGCATAACTGTTAAATGTGGGAAAAGATTAAAGCTCTGAAAAACCATTCCAACTTCAGATCTGATAGCTTCTATGTTCTTCAAATCATTTGTAAGCTCTATACCATCAACAATTATTTGACCTTCTTGATGTTGTTCAAGCCTGTTAATGCATCGTATGAATGTAGATTTACCTGAACCTGATGGACCACAGATTACAAGAACCTCTCCTTCTGCAACGTCCATGCTTATACCTTTTAATGCTTGAAAATCTCCAAACCATTTTTTAACATCTTTTGTTTGAATTATGCTCATACGATATTACCTCTCTCCTAATCCTAACTTCTTTTCAACTTTCATGCTTCTTCTAGAAAGCGTAAAAGTAAATATCCAATATACAATTGCTACAAAAATTAAATTCTCTCTGTCATGACCAACAAAGTTTACAGGTATTGATTGATTTCCGATAACAGTTTTTCCAATAGTGAGGAAATCAAATAATCCAATAATTGTCACAAGACTTGAGTCTTTAAAAGCTGTAATAGCACTGCTAACAAGAGTAGGTATAACTGCTCTTAGAGCCTGTGGCATAATAATTAGAGAAATCTTTTGAAATGGGCTCATTCCTATAGCATCAGCCGCTTCATATTGTCCTTTTGGAATAGATTGGAGACCACCTCTAATATTTTCTGCAAAGTAAGCACCACTGAAAAAAGCTGTCACCATCAACACTCTAACTATTAAGTTGAACTCAACTCCTGCGGGTAGAAATACGGCTAACGTGACGCTTGCAAAAAACAACCATGTGATATATGGCACAGACCTAGTTAATTCAATAATTCCAGTACAGACAATTCTAATTATTGGTAGTTTCGAGTTTCTCCCTAGTGCCAGTAAGACTCCAAGTGGGAAAGAAACATATGTTCCAAATATGGCCAGTAACCATGTTAAAGAAAAACCTCCAAAAATACTTGAACCCGGAACAACTATACCAGTATCTGATGCTCCACCTCTTAGTAAAAAGGTAAGAGTAACCAATGCAACTGCCCACACGATTAAAAGACTTCTTTTACCCTGCGACGAAGTTGATACAGCTGGCACCACAACCGAGAATAATGCTATCAAGAGTAAGCAAGTTTTGGCTAACATTGGTAAACCGGAAAACACACCAACAAGTGTTAATAGGAAAGTTAGTCCTAAGTAAGTTGAATAATATTTTTTAAATATAGAGTTATTAACAAAAGTAATTACTAAAAAACCCCAAAGTAAGAAAGCTCCGAATATAGGAAGGTCACTGCCAAGCACGACTGACATGTCAATTTGTGGTTTTTTGAAAATCCAAGAAAAAATTAAAAGAGGTAATAAAAACCATGATAAAGACATGATTGACTTAATACTTTTTATATTTTTAAGATACATTCCAATAAAATAGCTAGCCAAGAATGATACAAAGATGACTGTCCAAGGAATCTTTGTAGTATCAGCTATTGGCATTACAGGGTCAGGAATAATTCTTTCATTATTTTGATCCAGTTGAATAGTGGGTAGCTTTATAAACCAAAGAAGTGCAACAGGGATGAATAAATAAAAGAAAACCATGTCAGAGCTATTTACAGTAAAGTTAATATTTATAAATCGGATACTAAAAAATATTACACAGAAAATAACAACTGGAATTAATATTCCTAACCTTGTTTCCATAGAAAAGACTTCTTCTGTTATAACCGATCCATCATTTCCCATAAAGCTTGAATTTGTTGGAGCAATTATTGTAAAGAAAAGTACACCTAGTCCGACTTTAAAAAAGGAATTAAATACCTGAGAACTTTTTACTCTATCATCACTTCTCCAAATGCCAATTGATAATCCTGCAAGGACAAAAGTAAGGCCAACTGATAACCAGACTCTAATAAAATCTTCCTCTGGATATGCTTGAACCATGTATAGCTGCATATTGTTTAATACAGCCAGCCAATCTTTATCTGACGTTAATGCAAAACCAAGCATTCCTCTGAAAAAGTTAATTACAAGATACGTTGTAGCAATAGTTAAAGCTGCAGATCCGACAGACGAAAATAAACTCTCCTGTAATGACTTTGCGTTCTTTTTAATTAAGTCAACCATTACCTCTCCACTATTTTCATTTTTCTATTGTAATAATTAATTATTGTTGAAATAGTCAAGCTTACTGTACTGTAAAACGCCATCCAGATTAAAAATACTGGCAAGGTTTGTCCTTCTTGGTTGTAAAGGGTTTGCCCTACAGCAACAATTTCTGGATATGCAACAGCTATACCTAAAGATGTGTTCTTTGCAAGGTTTAGATACTGATTACCCATAGGTGGAAGCATTACCCTGATTGCCTGTGGTAAGACTATTAACCTTAGTAGTGCACCTCGGCCTAGCCCAAGAGAAAGACCTGCTTCAGACTGTCCTTTTGAAACTGCCATTATTCCAGCTCTCACAACTTCAGAAATGAATATTGCTGTATACAAAACAACTCCAAGCCAAATAGCAAAATATCCTACCGAGAGACTCTTACCAAACCCTTCAGCATATCTTTTAAACTTAGTAGTACCAATTTGCTCTATTCTTGGTCTTGACAGTTCTAATGGTTTACTGTCTGTTACTCGAATATCGTATGTTTTTTCGTTTATTTTTACAGTATCTCCCTTAGATACAAAAACCTCTTCGATTACACCTGTATATTTTGCATAAATGGATATCTCTTGATTCAAATCACCCTTTAAATCTTTTGCTGTAGCTCTTGCTATTACATCACCTTTTGTTACTTCTGTGCCGGGGACAGCAATCCAATCTATAATATCTGCTCTCTTCATACCATCCAGCTGTGCATCTAATACAATTTTTGCCTCTGGGTTCCAATATAGTTTATTATTAACACCGTCAAAAAATTGAGGAACGCCCCAATCTGCTTTAAAAACAATTTCATCACCAACTAGAAAGTTAGAAAGTCCCAGCCCTACAGAAGAAAACATTAAGACAACGACTAACAATACAACTATGACATTTAATATGATTTTAAAGTAATCATCATCACTGTAAATTCCCTGGGCTTCTTCTGATTTTTTGCTATCTATAAACTTCTTTGTAGATCTATAACCAATAAATACTGCAATTGAAGAGAAGAGTATTTGATAAAAAATTGCAGGCAAAAGGTCAACTCCTGTTGAAATATATCCGGCTAAGAATCCTATAACTCCCATGACTCGATATCCTCCATACCAGCCAGCGACTAATAATCCAAAAAAGATACCAACTGACCAAAGAAAAGGCCTTGTTTCTCTACCCTCTCTTTCAAGAATTTGTACTCTCCACTTATAAATTTTGTTAGCCAAAATTAAAATGGCTAACAAATAAACCCAGAATAAATATGCTGTAGGTTGTCTGTTTAACCAAGGAAAGGCAATACCTTTTGCACTTACATGAAGATTGTAAGTTCCTACATCAAAGACTTCTAATCTAGGAAAAGTCAATACAAAAGCTTGGAAAAAGAAAATTTGTACTAACAGAGGAACATTACGAACAACTTCTAGCAAACCTGTTGAAGTTTTTTCTACTATATAGTTTTTTGATAAACGAGCAATACCAAGAAATGTACCCAAAAATGTTGCTGCAAATATACCTGTTACTGTGACCCTTAGCATATTGAGCATACCGACTTGGATCATCTGTCGACCTGAATTAGGGAGAGTATACATTCCTTCTGCAATTGAAACTCCTGGCGTTTCTCCTAGCCATCCCCATGAAAAAGCGATATTAGTTTGTTCAAGATTTACAACTGCATTTTGGATATAGCTCCAGATTATATATAGAAGACCTACTAAAAATACTATTTGTGAAGCCCACTTAAGAAATACCACATTCCTAAAAAACGATAACGTCTTAAGTGCATTTTTCATAAATAAATCCTATCAGAAATATTTTTCTTATTCAAAGTAAAAGGGGCTAAAAGCCCCTTTTACTAATTATAAATAGGTAAAAATTACCTTGCTGGTGGTGCGTAAACTAATCCGCCTTCTGTCCAGCGAGCGTTAGCTCCACCTTCTCTGTAGAGACCTAATGGATTTAGGTTTCTTGAGAAGATTTCATCGTAGTTACCAATTTGTTTTACAACGTTGTAATACGCATCGGCACTAAGACCCATCTTTGTTTGAAGCTCTCCGTCATTCTTACCAAATAATCTACCCATTTCTGGTGCAGCATCATAGTCAAATGAATCGATGTTAGCTCTTGTAACTCCGTACTCATCTGCAATGATTGTTGCATAAACAGTCCAGTTAATGATGTCAGCCCATTGGCTATCATTTGATCTGTATGTTGGACCTAATGGTTCTTTTGAAATTGGTGATTGTGGGAAAATTGCCCAGTCATTAAGAGCGTCATTGACTGCTCTTCTACCAACTAATCCTGAACCGTCAGTTGTAACAATATCACACTCACCAGCAATGAACTTGTCAATTGCCTCTGAGAATGCTTCAACTGTAACGAGCTCAATTGTAGCTCCTACAAGTCCAGCACCTTCTGTAATATTCTTTTCTGTGGTTGTACCAGCATTTGTACATACTCTTAGTCCGTCAATATCAGCAAGAGTTGAAGATGATGAAAGTCCATCAGAAACTCTTCCCATTAATTGCTGACCGTCAAAGTAAGTTGTTGGTCCAAAATCGTTACCAAGCTCTGTGTCTCGGCTTTGAGTCCAAGTTGTGTTTCTTATCAACACATCAACTTCTCCAGCGCTAAGTGCTGTAAATCTTTCAGCTGCAGTAAGTTGTTTAAATTCAACTTTACTGTAATCACCGAAGATAGCAGCAGCAACTGCATAACAGTAGTCAACGTCGAATCCTGAATAAGAACCGTCGTCCCCTACTTCAGTGAATCCAGTTGCACCTGTGCTAACACCGCACTTAAGGAAGCCTCTTTCTTGAACTTGTTCAAGCGTTGACTCGCCTTCGTGGTCATGTTCTTCTTCAGTAGCTTCAACAGCAGCTTCTTCGGTTGTGTCTCCACAAGCGACGATTACCATTGCAAATACTAAAAGAAAAACAATTGCTTTTTTATTCAATGTTTATCTCCTTTTAATTAAAAGTAGACAGCCTCTTTAGAGGCCGTATGTATTTAAATCTAATATAGTTAGGATTTTGTATCAATGAAAAAAACCTTAAAAATACAAAAAATTTGCAATTTAAATGAAATTCGCTAAGAAACTTGTTCTTATTAGTAAAAACTTAGGTTATCATTTTATGTTGTATCTAAGGAGAAAAATTGTCCACTACCGTAGTTCTCGGAGCCCAGTGGGGAGATGAGGGTAAGGGTAAAGTCACAGATTTTTTTGCTTCAACAGCCGATTATGTCGTCAGATTTCAAGGTGGAAACAATGCTGGTCATACAATTGTGGTTGGAGATGACAAAATTGCATTATCCCTAACACCATCTGGAGTGCTTTATCCTGAGTGTACCCCAGTAATTGGCTCGGGTTGTGTTATTGATCTTGGTTTCTTAAAAGAAGAACTTGAAATGCTAAACAAAAAAAATATTAATACTGATAAATTAGTGATTTCTCCAAATGCACATGTAATAATGCCATATCACAAACTACTCGATGAACTTATAGAAGAAAGTTTGGGAGAAAATAAAATTGGAACAACAAAAAAAGGTATTGGTCCATGTTATGCAGATAAAATTCAAAGAAAAGGAATTAGAATTCAAGACTTATTAGATGAAACAAATTTTGAAATAAAAGTTAGAAAAAATATAGAAGATGTAAATTTAACTCTTACAAAAATCTATGACCACTCTCCATTGGTAGTTGATGATATTCTTGATGAATTTAGCACTTACAAAGATATCGTTACTAATCATGTTGCAGATGCATCTTTACTAATAGCCAATGCAATAAAGAATAAAAAAACAATTTTATTTGAGGGAGCTCAGGGAACATTGTTAGATATTGACCATGGGACATATCCTTTTGTGACAAGTTCAAATACTTCTTCTGGCAATGCGGCTATTGGCTCGGGTGTAGGTCCTAAAAATATAGATAGAATAGTTGGTGTTACAAAAGCCTACATTTCCCGTGTTGGTAGTGGTCCTTTTCTAACAGAACAAAAAAACGAAATTGGAGATTTTCTTATTGAAAAGGGAGCAGAGTTTGGGGTAGTTACTGGAAGAAGAAGAAGGTGTGGATGGCTTGATTTAATTTCCCTTAAATACTCAGTAAGAGTTAACTCTTTGACAGAGCTTTTTATAACTAAACTTGATGTACTTTCAGGTCTTGAAGAATTAAAGCTTTGTGTAGGTTACAAAGATAACGATGAAGTTATAACTGACTATCCATTTTATCAAAATGTTTTAAACAGCGCTGAACCAGTTTATGAAACCTTCGATGGTTGGACAGATGATATTTCAACAGTAAAATCTTTTGAGGATTTACCAAATAATGCCCAAAGTTATATAAAAGCGATTGAAGCTTTTATAGAAGTGCCTATTACGTTTATCTCTGTTGGGCCAGAGAGAACAGAAAATATAATAATTTAAATGATTGATAGATACATAAATAATAAAATTAATGCAATTTGGAATGATCAAAACAAATTTGATACATGGAAGCTCATACAGGAGAAGTATGTTGAAACCCTTGAGCAGCTAAAAATAGCTAAAGGTGGTGTTGCAAAAAAAATTCAAGAAGCTGAAGTGTTAAAGGAAGAAGTTTATAAACAGGAAGAAATTACTAATCATGACTTAGCCTCATTTGTTGACATACTTCAAAATAAAGTTGGTGAGGGATCTAATTGGATTCACTATGGTCTCACTAGTTCGGATATTGTAGATACAGCTAATAGTTTACTTATAGTGCAATCTATAGAAGTAGCTCAAAAATTGATTCATGATTTGCTTAAAGAACTCAAGTTAAAAGCAATAGATGAAAAGGATACCAAAATTATTGGCAGGACTCATGGGGTATATGCTGAAGAAACCTTTCTTGGTAATATTTTTGGAAACTGGTATCTAGAAATAAAAAGGTCTCTAGTTAGAGTTGAAAGAGCGAAAAATTCAATTGCCTTTGGAAAGCTAAGTGGCCCTGTTGGGAACCATACTGTAGTTACAGAGGAGATGGAAGAACTAACACTAGAAAAACTTGGACTCAAATCTGAAATATTTGCAAGTCAAATAGTAAATAGAGATAGATATGCTGAAGTATTTACATCCCTATCTATTCTTGCTTCAACCTATGAGAGAATCTCAACTAATTTAAGAAGTTATCAAAGATCAGAAATTTCTGAAATGTATGAACCATTTAAAGATGGACAAAAAGGCTCATCTGCAATGCCACATAAAAAGAATCCTATAGGCAGCGAAAGAATTACTGGTCTTGCAAGAATTATGAGAGGATACACATTAAGTGGTTTAGAAAATATGGTGCTTTGGAATGAAAGAGATATTTCAAATTCTTCAGTAGAAAGAATTGCACTACCAGATTGTTTTAATTTAATTTGCTTCATGACTTCAGAGCTAACATCGATTATTAGTGACCTGGTCATCAATTATGAACAAATTGAAGTTAATTTAAATAATGCAAAAAGTAAATCAATGAGTCAACAAATGTTATCTCATCTTGTAAATGAGGGCGTTAATAGAGAAGAGGCTTACAAAGTGATTCAGGAAGAATCATTTAAAAACTTAAGCCCAAATGAAATTAAGACCAACCTCGAAAAACATTTTGGTGTTGAATTTCCTGATTTTGACACTCCTGATAGTCAAAACATCAGTAAAGAATCTTTTGAGGATAAATTAACTTAATTTGGAAAATTTTAAAAACAAATTCATAGAGATTAAAGATGAAATTAAAAATCTCAACCCTAACAATGAATCAATTACAGATTCAATAATTGCACCAATATTTTTTGTTATAAGTGCTAATTTTTTAGAATTGAATCAAGCGATATACAGTACAGCAGCATTATTATCTGCATTTCTTTTTTACAGAGTATTCAAAAAACAAAATTTAAAATATGTATTTTATGGATTCATCGGATCTTTAATTGCTTTATTTATTGCCAGAATACAAGGAAGTGCATCTGGATTTTTTCTGCCAGGAATTATTAGAGATGGCGTAATAGCTTTTGTAGGAGTTGTGTCAATTATAGTTGGTAGGCCTTTTACAATATATAGTTCAAAAGCTTTTAGAAATTGGCCAAAAGAATGGTACTTTCATAAAAAAGTAAAGCCAGCATACACTTTGGTAGCTATTATCTGGACATTGTATCTTTTAATAAAGGCAGGTCTACAGATTTACTTTTACAACAACCCAGAAATTCTTATAGTAATAAAGCTTGCAACTTCTAATCAAAGCACTCTTATTTTGTTAGTTGTTACATATATCGTTGGTCAAAAGAGACTACAGAAATTAAATGGACCAAGTGTGGAAGAATTTATAAATAACACACCTGAGCCATGGACAAGTCAACAAAAAGGATTTTAAGGTTATTATTAAAATATGGATAATTTTCTAAATTCAGATGCAACAACCGCCTTAATTCTATTAGGGATATTGATTGTTTCCTATGGAATTTTAAGATCTATTTTTTTTCCAGCTATAAAAAAATTAGCAAATAGGACATCAACGTTTATTGATGATTTATTTCTTGATAAAAAATTTTTAAATAGGCTCTCCTATGTTGTAGTTTTTATCGTCTTCAATATATTGACCGCAACACCAGAATTTAGTATTGACCTGTTTAGCAATGTTATTGTTTCGAGACTAATAGATGCTGCATTTGCACTATTAGTCGGAATGACGATTTTAGAAGTCTTAAGCGTTTTCAATAAAATTTCTGAAAAAATTGATGTTTTAAAAGATAGACCAATAAAAGGTTATATACAAATTCTAAAAATTATTATCTCTGCTTTTGTGGTGATTATTATTTTCGCAATCGTAACTGGACAATCTGTAGCTTATTACATAAGTGGACTAGGCGCTCTTACAGCTGTTTTACTATTAGTTTTTCAAGATACAATTTTGTCATTTGTAGCTTCAGTTCAAATAGGTCAAAATGACATAATAAAAATTGGAGACTGGATTGAAGTTCCGGAATTTGGAGCAGATGGTGATGTAGTAGACATTGCTCTTCATACTGTAAAAGTTCAGAACTGGGATAAAACAATAACAACAATCCCGACATCAAAAATTGTAAACACTTCTGTTAAGAATTGGAGGGCAATGTCGGAGTATGGTGGAAGAAGAATTAAAAGATCTTTACTTATAGATATTTCAAGTATCAAATTTTTAACGGCCAAAGAAATTTCGGAATTAGAAAAATTAGCACCATTAAAGGATTACATATCTTTTAAAAATAACGAATTATCTGAATTTAATGCTTCTATTGAAAATTCGGATAACAATATTGAAACTAGAAAATTGACGAATATAGGTACATACAGAGCTTATGTTGAAAGCTATTTGAAACAAAATTCAAACTTAAATACTGAAACTATGACTTTCCTTGTTCGACAGCTTCCATCCTCTCCAGAAGGTGTGCCATTAGAAATCTATACATTCACAAATACGACTGAGTGGGAGGCGTATGAAAAAATTCAGTCTGATATCTTTGATCACTTATTTGCTATTCTTCCAAAATTTGGCCTAAGAGTTTTTCAGAATGGACTGCTTGAAGCAGTAGCTGTTAAAAATTTACCCTTTAATCAGTTGGACGAATAAATTTTTTACTAAAAACAATGACCCCAAATATTATAAAAATATAATTTAAATAATTTCCATATCTGCTGTAAGGAGTTTCTTTCTGTTTTGCCTCAAGTTTTTCAGTAAGCACTCCTGTTTCAAATAATTTAGTCTTAGCAATCACTTTTCCGTTATGATCTATAAATGCTGACTTACCAGTTATAGCTGCATGTACAATCGGTCTCCCATTTGAAATTGCGTTTGCTCTAGACATTAATATAAATTGATCAGACATGCCGCTTTCTCCATAACTTGCTTGGTTTGTAAGTATCACAACTAATTCTGCACCATCCCGAACACTATTCCTAATATATCTTTGGAACGATCCCTCAAATGAGATAACTGTTGAAATTTTAGTATTGTTTACTATAAATATTTTTTGACCATCACCCCTGATCATGTCACGTGGAACTAGTGCTAACGGAGGAATCCAGTCTAAATATTTTCTAAATGGAATATACTCTCCAAAGGGCACCGGGTGCTGTTTTAAATATTGATCAATGATTTCACCATCTTTGTTTATAAAGACTCCATAATTTTCAAAATATTGATTTTGTATAGGTCTGTCTCCTCCTATTAAAAAATATGAATCTAGCCTCAAAGCTTCGGTAGCAATATCGTCTTGAACTCTACTATGTATTACAGGATCATTGTTAAATCCTGTTGAGCTCTCGGGCCAAACTACAAGGTCAAAATTCCCATCAAGAGATTGTGTTTGAGTTAAATGGCTTTCGTATATTTTTTGTCTTTCATTACTACATCTATTTTTGGCACCAGGACATGGGCTGTTTCCTTGAATGATTGCGATGTTTAGTCCTGATACTTTTAATTGAGCATCATCGTAATCAGTATTAATAATTACAAGACTGAAAACGTATATTGAAAAAACTACTAATGAAAATATCATATAATTTTTAAAATAATTTTTTTGTTTGTTTTTTGAAAAGACACCAAGTGCAATTATTAAAGAAAAGGATTGTAGTAAAAGAGAAGATCCCGTTGGTCCAAAGCCTTCAAAAGATAAACGAGCATCTAGCATGAACCAACTGTCTATAGGACCAGTTAATAAAACCGTTGAGGGAAAACCCCAAGGAAAACCGCCAAATGGAAAATATGCTCTAATCAAATCAAAAATTGCTATAGCTGACAACAATACATAGAAATTGTTATCAGATTTTGTATTTAGATAAGAAAACAGTTTTGCGAATATTCCATACATCAATCCCATTAAAATTGTTAATGGAATCCATGCTTCAAGTCCTATTGATTGAATTCCTAATAAAATTACACCATAGGTGACACTCCCAAATATAAACCCTGTTAAAAAAGATTTTTCATCCGATAACAACGAATAGTAAAAAAAATATAGTGCTGGAAAAATTAAGAACCAAAAGTCAAAAGGAGGAAAGCTTAAAAAATATAGTACCCCTGCTAAGGATGCTCGTATTAACATATCTTTTTATGTTAATAATTTGACCTCATGAAATAAACTAATTTATATTTCTTAATATCACATACAAACCAGAAAAAATAGAAAAATAAGTCACTGACGCAGACAGAAAACTCTGAGAAACTTTAGAAAAAATTAAGCTTGATAATCTAATTCCTAAAAAAACAAATGGAATATTAATCAATAATAAATAAATGTGATCAATGTAGATTCTTCCAGTAAAGGCAAGCAAAGACAAAGTGATTAGTATTCCAATTATAAAAACACTATTTAATGATGGTCTGAATTCGTCTGGATCGGCATCTCGATACAGAAGAGCAATTGGAGGGCCTCCTATTGCGGCAATCATTCCAAAAATTCCAGAAAATGTACCTGCAATGAAAGAATTGGTTTTGTTTCTTTTAATTACCCATCCAAAAAAAGAAGCTATTCCAGCTAAAAAAACTATTAAACCTACAGAAATAGAAAGATATTTTTCATTTAATATTGATAAAAACAACAAGCCGATTGGTCCCCCAACAAACCTGCCAGCAACTAAAGGTTTTACTGAACTTAAATCAACTTTATTTCTTTCTCTTATAAATACTCGAATTGCTAATGGTAAACCCAATAGTGATAAGAGTTGAGGAACTAACAGTGCTTCAATTTGTACAACTATAGGTGATGCTATAACAGCAAATCCAAATCCTAGTATTCCTTGAACTGATGATCCTATAAAGATTAATAGAGCAATAAAGATTAATTCAAAAAGGGTTAGGTCAAAAGGTAGACTCAATCAAGCGCTTCTTCTATGAGCTTAAGAATCTCACCGTCCTCAGTATGTCTACCTAGTTCTTTTTTTGAAAATAATAAATTGTCATCTAGATGGAACTCAAATACTCCTCCACCACTTGGAATTAAATTAATCGAAGTTACTTTGTTTCCGTAAATTTCTAAGATGTCTTCTATCGTACTAACTGCACGAGGGGTGTAGTTTCAGACTACACAAAACTCTAATTTTATTTCCATAATTTAATAGTATCATAACTTAGATTAAGGAGGTTTATGTTTAACTATTCTAAGGCAAACTTAGAGAGCTTGAATAATGATTTGGATAGCACTTTAGAAGAATGTAAAAAATTAGTTGAAAACATAAAGTCATCAACAAACGTTAATTTAAATGATTTTAATGATTTAGAAAGTACAGTTTATGACGTTTCAGGAAGGGTTGCTTTTCTTGGAGATGTACACCCAGAAGAAAAGATTAGAGATTTTGGAAATGAAGCAGATTCTAAAATACAAAATTTTGCACTTGAACTATTTAATGATGATGATCTTTACAAAAAATATAATGAAATTGATATTTCAGATGCAGATAAAGAGAGTATTGAGTTTCACAAAGATTTAGGCATAGATTTTAAAAATGCTGGTCATGGTTTATCAGATGAAAGCAGAAATAGATTAATAGAAATTGATAAAAGGCTTATAGAGCTTGGTATCGCTTTTTCAGAAAATATAGCAAAAGATAAAACAGAGCTTAAATTTTCAGAGGTTGAATTAAGCGGTTTAAGCAAAAATGAACTTAACAACTTAAAAAAAGATGAAGAAAAATTTATTATTACAATGGCATATCCTGATGTAAATGCAATATCTGAGAACTGTAATGTCAGGAACACAAGAGAAATAGTTTGGAAAGCTTTTAATAATCGGGCTGTAGAAGATAATATTCCAATCCTTAAAGAAGCTGTTTTGCTAAGAAATGAAAAATCTAAATTGTTTGGATTTGAAACATGGGCTGAATATAGATTGCAAAACAGAATGGCAAAAAATCCAAAAAATGTTGATGCTATGTATAAAGATTTAATTCCTAAGTTGCAAAAAGCTGCTGAGAAAGAAAAAAAAGACCTTGTAATAGATGATATTGAAATTAATGATATCTCACCATGGGATATTCGATACTTTATTTCATCAAAAAGAAGCAAAACTAGCAATATAGAAAATAGTGAACTAAAAAAATATTTTTTTATTCATGATGTAAAAAATGAAATGTTCAAAGTTTGTGAAGAAGTTTTTGATTTAGAAATTAAGTCAGAATCAAATGACACTGCGTGGCATGAAGATGTTGAACTTTGGTCTTTGTGGGAAAAAAATGGTGAACAACTAGCTTACTTTTATTTAGACCTCTATCCAAGAGAAGGAAAGTTTACCCATGCAGCAGTATTTGATATTTCTTCTGGTGGTTCCGAAAGGCAAGAGCTACCAGTATGTTCAATGGTCGCAAATTTTCCAAATCCTAATACAGGAGATGGGCTTATGACTTTTGATGAAGTTGAAACCTTGTTTCATGAATTTGGTCATGTCTTACATAATGGAATTGGTAAATCAAAATATACAAGGTTTGTGGGTGCAAATTGTGAGTGGGATTTTGTGGAAGCTCCTAGTCAGATTATGGAGCACTGGGTTTGGAAAGTAGAGTGTTTAAAAAGGATTTCAAAACATATTGAAACTTCAGAACCATTGTCTGAACAACTATGTAAAAAGCTAAACGAATCAAAAAACATTGGAGTTAGTTTGTTGGCATTAAGGCAAGTATCTTTTGGACTTGCTGATCAACATATGCATGGTGAGAATTTCAATGATGACCTTTTACAAATCGAACAAGCTTCTCAGTTAGTAACTAATATCACCTACCCCAAAGATACAAATCATTTGGCAGCATTTGGTCATTTACTTGGTGGATATGATGCTGCTTACTATGGATACTTATGGGCAGAAATTATTGGTGATGACTTGTTTAGCAGATTTGAAAATGAAGGAGTGCTTTCAAATTCAGTAGGTGTTGATTACAAAAATAAGATTCTCAAGCCCGGAGGTACTATTCCTGCAGAAAATATGGTGCAAAGCTTCCTAGGTAGAAAGTGGGATGATGAAGCTTTTTTATTTCAAAAGAACTTGCTTATTTAAAATTGTATTCTAAAATATTTATGTTAAGCTTGTGAATATATTCACAAAGTATATAAAGGAATAAAATGACAGACGGATTAAAAGCGAGTCAAATAAAGGGCGGAATTAGGCCATCAAAGAGTTTTGACCAGGGCAGAGTGTGCAAAGATGAATCTTGTAGTACTCAATTAAGTATTTATAACAAGAGAGATCACTGCTTCAATCATGCTCCTGTGAAATATCCTAGAGTTAGAGGCAGAATTCTACAAGAAACTGCTTAAGTTTTAAACACCCCCCTAACGAAATCTCCCCCAAGAGATTTCTTATAAGCCCCTAAGAAATTAGGGGCTTATTTATAGCCCGCCGAGTATTAATATTGATAATTATGAATGTTGTATTTACAGTTCCTGAAATCAGTTGTGGTCATTGTAAGGATACGATTGAATCTACATTAAATAATGTTGAATCAATAGAAAGCGTTTCAGTTGATATTGAGAAAAAATCAGTTGAAGTTATCTCATCTTCTGATTTAGACATGATGAATGTTTCTCAACTGTTAGATGAACAAGGCTACACAGTTGTCCAGTCAGAATAATACTTTAAATTTAGACATCGAAGGCATGACATGTGCTGCATGTGCTGCACGGATAGAACGAGTAATTTCAAAACAAGAAGATGTCTTAGACGTATCTGTAAGCTTTCCTTTAAAGTCTGCAATTGTTGACATTAAAAATAATGACGAATTTGATGTTGATAATTTAATTAAAAAAGTAAACACTATTGGCTATAAGGCAAAAGAAGCAGACAGCCTTAGTTCAGGAAGTAAAGTTAGATTTAAATTTTTAATACCTTTATTTTCATTGTTTCTTACTTACATTCTCAGATTTACATTTGAAGCTGGGCTAGATATCTTATCTTATGCAATAGGCTCTTTTGTTATCTTGATACTTGGTAGAAATTTTCATATTTCTGCTTTTAAAAAAATTAAATTTCTTGATTTTAATATGGATACTCTAATTTCAATCGGTAGCTTGAGTGCGCTTATTATTTCACTGTTCCCAAGCACTGTTCTTAGCTCTGATTTATCAATCACAAATAATAAAATGTTCCTAGATACCGGAGCTTTCATAGTTTCATTTATCTTAATTGGTAAAGCAATAGAAGATAAGGTTATAGAGGAATCCGTAAATGAATCTGAATCAATAAAAAGCAGAATGCCTAAAACTTTAATTGTGGAAAGAGGTGGGGAGCATCTTGAAGTACCTATTAAAGAAGTTACAATTGGTGATTTATTTAAAGTAAGCCCTGGAGAGATTATTCCTGTTGATGGTGTTGTTTTAGAAGGTTCAACAACTGTTGATGAAAGTTTATTAACTGGAGAGTCAATTCCTCTAGTTAAAAATCCTGGGGACTTAGTTGTAGGTGGAAGTATAAATTTAGATGGTGCATTAAAGGTCTCTGTCCAAGAGTCTTATCAAAAATCTACCTACAACATAATTGAAGAATTAATTAGAACGGCTCAAGCAACTAAACCAGAGATTCAAAAATCATTGGACAAAGTAACTCAATACTTCGTTCCAGCTGTTCTTTTTATTAGTCTTGTAACTTTCCTGTTTAGACTCTTTATAAGCGATTTCACATTATTAGATGCCTTAAAAAATTCAATAACAGTTTTGGTGATTGCATGTCCTTGTGCATTAGGCTTAGCAACTCCAATAGTTTTGTTTAAGACTGCAACTCTCAGTAAAAAACAGGGATATTTATTCAAAAATTTTGATATTTTGCAAAAATTTGGTGATATAAATACTCTTATTTTTGATAAAACAGGTACCCTTTCTTCTGGTATTTTTAAAATATCAAAGATCGACAATAATACATCTCTAACGGAAAATACAATTTTACAAATTATTGCAAGTCTTGAAAGCTATTCTCAGCATCCGATTGCAAGAAGTATTGTTTATGAAGCAGAATTACGAGATTTGAATTTGCTTAAAGCTGATAATGTCAAGGAAGTTCCTGGCTTAGGGATACAAGGTATAGTTGATGAGAAAAAAGTTTTAATTGAAAAAAATGAAGACTCTAACGAGTCTTCAATCATTGTTAAAATTGACGAGCAAAAAATTGACCTCTACTTAGAAGAAGAGGTATCCGTATCGTCAAATTTCTTAAATATACTGAAAGATGAAAAAGAAATAATTATTCTCTCTGGAGATAAAGAAGTAAATGTTGAAAAGTTTGCTAAAAGTATTGGGGTGGACAAATATCATTCAAATAAATCTCCAGAAGAAAAGTTAGACTTTATTAAAAATAAACAACTAGAAGAAAAAATTATTTATGTTGGTGATGGAGTAAATGATTCCCCTTCAATAAAACAAGCGGATATTGGTATAACTACCTCTAGTAGTAGTCAAATAGCACAAGTAGCTGGTGATATTTTAATTCACAAGGGCGGTTTAGATACAATTTCTGAAATTTTTAAATTATCAAAAAAATCTAAAAGTAGAATTTATCAAAATCTATTCCTTGCTTTTGTTTACAACACCTCAATGATTCCATTGGCTGTGTCTGGGGTAATTACTCCAAATTTAGCAGCTTTAGCCATGGCACTATCAAGCATTTCAGTAGTTTTGAATTCATCAAGAAAACTATAAAAATTTATATTAAATAAATCTATTAAAACATTAATCTTTCATTATGGAAGATGTAGTTTGGTATAGAAAGCCACTTTTATCAGAACCTGTAGCAATACTTGCCTTTGAAGGGTGGAGTGATGCAGGCAATACAGCTACTGGCTGTGTTGAGAATTTAAGCTGCACATATGACGTAGATCCTTTTGCTGAGCTAGATTCTGATTCTTACTATAACTATCAAATGAGAAGGCCGATTGTTGAGGTTAAAGACTTTGGTGAAAGAAACTTTCATTGGCCTCAAACTTCTTTCTATTCAATTGAGGATTACAAACTCAAAAGTGATCTAATTTTGGTATTCGGAGAAGAGCCATCAATGAGATGGAAAGAATATTCAAAAAATATAACAGAAACCCTTTTAGAGCTAGGTGTCAAAAAAGCTGTTACCTTAGGAGCTTTTTTTGGACAAGTAGCACATACTCTTCCTGTTCCAATTTTCGGCGTTAGTGGGGATCCTACATTTCACTCTCGCTTTAATGTTCTCAATCCTAATTACTCAGGACCAACAGGCATAACAAGTGTTGTTGGACAATCTTTAAGAGATAATGGAATTGAGACTTCTGGTCTTTGGGCTGCTGTTCCGCATTACTTAAGTAGTGGTGGGTATCCTAAAGGAATGAGCGCACTTTTAAACAAAACTTCTGAGATATTAAAAATTGATATTGATGACTCTGGCATACAAAGTGAAGGTCAGCAGTTTGAACTGAAAATAAGTAAAGCTATGGAGAACTCTCAAGACCTAGCTGACTATGTTTCTAAGCTTGAGGAAGCCGAAGTTAGTATTGAGGACAACTTCTCTGAAGACAATTTAGTCCAGCAGATTGAAGACTTTTTAAATGAAGAGAGAGAACTCTAGCTAGACGCTTTTCTTCTTATGTCTATTTGATTTACGACGTTTACGATATTTATGTTTTGACATTTTCTTACGTCTTTTTTTGATCAAAGATCCCATAAATTAAATTTTTTTCCTTTTTTCCTAACTGCGAAATTCTAACTGATTTTCACCATTAACTGAAAATCTTTTCAAAGTTTTTTAATTTTGCTTAATTTTATTGCATTATTTATTGCTATTAAGCCATCATTATCATTTGGAGACCTTCTTAACGCCCATAGGCCCCAAGTAATCATAGAGAGCATTTCAAAGTACTCAAATTTTTCAATATCTTCGTCAGACTCTATCCCTATTTCTATTAATGAACTTTTTTTAAATTCGTCGTTATGATCAAATTCATTTTGCCAAAATAAGTCTGCATAATCAAAGTAGCTATCTCCCATAGATGAGTATTCCCAATCAATAAGAATTGTTTTATTTTCATAGATTACGAAATTTGCATGGTAAAGATCTTGGTGACACGGTACATTTTTGATTCCAATTTCGTTTATCTTTTTTATAACATTTGAAGCAACTTCAATAGCTTCTTTTTCTACTGAGTGAGAAGCATCTGCAATATTATGAAAAACTTTTAGAGGTGAAAAATTTTCTTCAAGTACCAAATCTGAATTGTGCAATTCATTTAATATATAAAATGCATTCATCCGCATTTCTTTATTGTTAAAATCTTGTTGCTTGTATGTATATATATCGAAATATTCTGAAATTTTAATTCCAGTAATTTCATCAAAAAGTATAAACGGAAGCGTTAATCCAGCCTCATAAGCTCTAATAGAATTAAGTTTTTCAGATTTTCTATTTATAACGTCTGGATTTTTTCCGGGAATTCTCAAGACAAACTTTTTATTATCTACGCCTACAACAACCGTATTATTTGTTATTCCATCTAGGGATGAGATGGTGTATTTTTTTTCATCTTTAATATTAGAAATTTCATAATCTAAAAATATTTTTACTACTTCACTAGATTCGATCATATTCATTATCATAATATAAGTTATGAATGATCCATTTGCACTAGATTTAACAATAATTCTTCTTCTTCTTGGTGTTGGAGCAGCAATGGTAGCTGGAAATATTGCAGCTTTGCTCAAATCAAACAAAGAGGGTACTGAAATTTTCTTTACACGAACAATTTTTTTAACAATTGTTGGTCTTGTAATTACTATCTGGTCAATTGCTTCATTAATAAACAGATAAAAATACTAAAAATAGGTTATGATATTCAAAGAACTAAAGGTTTAAATGTTATCAGACAAAGACATAAAAATATCACTAGAGAATAAAGAGATAGAGATCTCTCCTTTAGACGAAGCTTACATTCAGCCTTCAAGTGTAGATCTAAGAGTTGGAAATGAATTTAGAGTATTTGAAAATCATAAATACTCTCATATAGATCCAAAAGCAGAGCAAGAGGATTTAACTACTCTGGTTACTGCAACAATTGATGAACCGTTTGTTCTTCATCCAGGGGAATTTGTTCTTGGAACTACATTTGAAAAAGTGACTTTATCAAATACAGTAGTTGCAAGGCTAGAAGGAAAAAGTTCTCTAGGTAGAATTGGGCTATTAATTCACTCAACAGCAGGATTCGTAGACCCTGGTTTTTCAGGTTATCTAACACTTGAGCTTTCAAATGTAGCAAATTTACCAATCAAAATTTACCCTGAAATGAAAATAGGTCAGATATCTTTCTATTACTTAAATTCTCCTTCTGAATCCAAATATGGTTCAGGAGTATACGGAAGCAAATATCAGGGACAAGAGGGGCCTACTCCGAGCCGTAGCCATAACGATTTTAAAAATAAATGATTCCAGGTATTGGTACCCTAATAAATTCTTTTGCAGTAATGGGTGTAGGCCTATTAAGTAGATTTTTTATTAAAAAGGAAATTAAAAACTTTGAAAATAACTTACTGCCTCTTGGTTTGTTGGTATTAACTTTGGGAATTAGAGAATCGCTAAAAAGTCCAGAATTTTTAGTTACACTTTTTGCTGTTTTAATTGGCGCAATTATTGGTACATATTTAAAAATTGAAGAAAGAATTAAAAGCTTTGGAGAATATCTTCATAAAAAATTTGAAAAAGGAGAAGGAGAAAAAAATAAGTTTATTGAAAGTTACTTAACTGCTTCATTAATAGTGGTTACTGGTCCACTGGCAATTGTGGGTCCATTCTTAGATGTAGTTGAGGGAAACATTGAGCTTTTGTTAATCAAAACTGCACTTGATTGCTTCTTAGTTTTGTTTTTAACTTCGAGTGGTGGTAAAGGAGCAGGCTATTCGGGGATTTCCATCTTGATATACCAAGGCTTCTTTACTTTATGCGCTTTAGCTATTGGTGGATCGATCGACCAGGCTATGTCTGATTCTATAGCCGGGATTGGTGGTGTATTATTGGTAGGAGTTGGAATTAATTTACTTGGAATCAAACAAATTCCTGTTGGAAATTATATCTTGAGTTTGTTTATTCCATTTTTTCTAGCATTTTAAATGTTCTAGTTGCTCCCTCAACTCCCTCAAATTGATCAATTAGCTTTTGAGATTCTTCCTCAAACGTGCCTTTTACAAAATAATGTTGCCTTATTGAAAAACAACGATTTTTGAAATCTATAGCTATAGGCACAAGAGGTATGTTTAGACCTTTTGCTAGATAGTAAAAACCACTTCTAAACTCAGATACTGGCTCTGTACCCGCTTCAGGTGCAATAACTAAAATATAGTTATCTATCTTTTTAAACTCTTCGACTGCTCCATAAATTAATCCTTTTGAATTAACTCTATATACAGGAATTCCGCCCAGTTTTAATAAAAGATATTTCTGTAGCCACCAAAATGGCCACGGTATACCGAGCTTGTCTAAATTTTTTGAGATAGTAAACAAGCTAGGTAATCGTGTAAATATCCATGCAGCACCAAAAAAATTAATTTTTAAATCTAAAGACCAAACTGCTAAAAGAGCATACCAAGCATCTCTCATTGCTGTATGAGGTAAACCAATAAGAATCATTTTGCTTAAATCTGGAATTTCGCCCTTAATCTCCCATCTAAATAGTTTCATTAAAAGCCTTCCAAAGGGGCCAAGAATTCTTCTTTTTTTTGTTGCTAGGTTTTTATAATTTGCTTCGCTCATAACTCTGAAACATATTTTGCTATTTGGACTGCATTAAGTGCTGCACCTTTAAGTAAGTTATCTGAAACAACCCAGAAGTTGAGTATTTTTTTGGATGAAAGACCCTCTCTCATTCTTGATACCAAAACATCATCTCTACCCTCAGCATCAAGTGGAGTAGGTAATGGATCATCCCAATATTCGATACCATCAAAATTGTTGATTGCATCAATTGCAGACTCTCTTGAAACTTCATTTTCAAAAACTGCTGAACAGAATGTTCCATGCCCTGTTTTTACTCCAACCCTAGCGTTTGAAGGCTCTACAATTAAGTCGTCTATAGAAAGTATCTTTCTTGATTCATTTACAAACTTCATTTCTTCGTCAGAGTATCCGTTCTCTAATAAATTTCCAGCAACTGGGATAACATTTTTTGCAATTGGTCTTGGATAAAAACCATCTGCATAATCTTTTTTCAAATCATCTCCCATTTCAATTTCTCTACTAAGAGAGTCCACCGCTTGGGTTCCTGATCCGGATACTGCTTGATATGCAACTGGCGTAATTGATTTAAGGTTAAATTTATCATGGAGAGGTTTTAAAGCCATAACTAAACCCATTGTTGTACAGTTAGGATTAGCAATTAATTTTGTGTTGCTATTTATAGTCTGTTCATTAATTCCATAAACTACTAACGGGACTTCATGATCATGTCTGAAAGCAGATGAGTTATCAATGACATAAGCTCCATGGTCTATAAACTTTTTAGCAAATTCTTTAGATCTATCACCTCCAGCTGAAAAAAGGGCAATATCAAATTCGGATATATTTTCATCAATTAATTCTTGAACAATTAACTTATTTTTATTTATTACTAATTCAGTTCCTTTTGATTTACTTGATGCAAAAAAAGTGTAGGAAGTATCTTTCGGAAAATACTCTTCTGATAGATTTATAATTTTACGACCAACTAATCCCGTTGCCCCAATAATGGCTATTTTCATTAGTTTGTTATGAATTCTTCATGTAAGACATTAAGAGCCTTCTCAATATCATTACTACTGATAACACAGGATACTCTAATAGGAGAAGTGGATATCATTGATATGTTAATTTTATTATCTCCCAAAGTTTTAAACATTTTTGAGGCAACTCCCGATTCTGATTTCATTCCTGCTCCGATTATGGAAATTCGAGCAATATTTTCATCTACGTCATAACCTTTTGCATCGAGTTGTTTTGAAATATTTTTTAAAGTATCTTCTACATCTTTTTGTTGTTCGGAGGGAGCAGTAAATGAAATATCAGTAATTGATTCTTTAGAAACGTTCTGAACAATCATATCAACATTTGTTCCAATCTCTGAAAGAGATCCAAAAACTGTACCAGCAATACCTGGCTGATCAGGAACGCCAAAAAGTGTGAACTTTACTTCTTTATCATTGTGGGTTACCCCACTTACAATTGCCTCTTCCATTGTTTTTTCTTTCACTACGGTACCTTTATTGTTTGTAAAAGTTGATTTTACAATTATTGGCACATTATACCTTCTACCAAATTCTACAGACCTAGCCATTAATACGCCTGCTCCCGAAGAAGACATTTCAAGCATCTCGTCGTAAGTAATCTCATCAATTAACTTTGCTGAATCAATAATTCTCGGATCTGCAGTAAATATTCCCTCCACATCAGTAAATATTTCACACTTTTCAGCACCTAGAGCAGCTGCTAAAGCAACCGCAGTGGCATCAGATCCTCCTCTGCCTAAGGTAGTTATTTCTCTCGTGTCACGATTAAAGCCTTGGAATCCTGCAACAATAACAATGTCTCCTCTTTCAATGCCTTCTCTAACTCTTTCACCTGAGATTTCTTCAATTTCTGCTTTGCCGTGTCTAGATGTAGTAATTATTCCAGCTTGAGAACCTGTAAGAGAAAATGAACTATGACCCAAACTGTTTAAATGCATTGAAAGTAGTGACATGGTTATTCTCTCGCCAGCAGATAACAACATATCCATCTCACGTGGAGTAGGTTTCTCGGAAAGCTCATTGGCTAAATCAATTAATTCATCTGTGCTGGAACCCATTGCTGAAGGCACAACTACAACTTCATACCCTTCTTTCTTACGGTCAATTATTCTTTCCGCAACTATTTTTAACGAGCTTGTGTCAGCTACGCTAGTTCCACCAAATTTTTGTACGATTAATTTCATTGGAAACATTCTAATTAATTTATTAAAGAATTAAAGACCCTAGTACTCTAGTTTTTATGAGTATAGATTTGCACATTCACTCGGTTAATTCTGATGGAACCTTCTCGGTAGAGGAAATTGTCAATCTTTCTAAGGAATTACAGTTAGAAGCAATATCAATAACAGATCATGAATATTTAACTGAGGTCCCTTCCGATAATGACATAAAAATAATTAAAGGAATTGAAGTTGGTGCAGATTGGAAGGAATTAAAGTCAAAAAATCCATTTGCTGGTATTCATCTCTTAGTCTATTTTTTAGACAGAAACACAAGCTTAAACGTAAGACTTGAAGAGATTAGAAATAAGAAAAAAGAGAGAAATTACATAATTCTTGAAAGCTTAAAGAAATCAGGCATAGATATTGAAAAATCCGAGCTAGATCTCGTAAAGACTAAGGTGCCTGGTAGACCACACATTGCACAAATAATGGTTGAGAAACAATATGTGAGTAATGTCAGTGAAGCCTTTACAAAATTTTTAAGAAATGGAATTATCCCCAATATAGATACTCATCAACTTGATATTGAAGAAATAATTCAATTATCAAAAGAATCAAAATCATTAATTTTTTTAGCACACCCTCATACGCTTATGAGTAGCGAATCATACAAAAAAAATCAAAATTGGATTACTTCAGAATTTTTCGATTATCTAAAACAAATAAAAATAATGGGATTAAGTGGTCTAGAAGTTTACTACCCAGGTTATAACAGTTCTGCAAAGGCTCAACTTATTGAAATTTGTGAAAGTTTAGATTTATTAATTTCTGGTGGGAGTGATTTTCATGGTGAAAATAAGCCAAGTAATCTACTCGGAATAGGTTATGAAAATAATCCAATAAAAGTTCCCTTAAATTTATTATCTAGAATGGAAGAAGCATATGCAAAACTATAAAAAATTGATGGGTTCTATATCTATAGTTACAGCTTCGTATGCTGCTAGTAGACTATTAGGATTTTTTAGAGAGATTCTTCTAGCTAAATGGACTGGTGTTTCAGGTGCGACAGACACACTTGATTTAGCATTTATAATTCCTGATTTCTTGTTTTATCTTTCAGCTGGAGGTTACCTTGCTATAACTCTGATTCCGTTGATGAGTAGTAAGTCAGAAGAAGAATTAAATAACTATTTCTTGTCACTTTTATATGGGTTGTCTTTGGTGTTTATTTTATTTTCAGCCATAGTTTTCTTGTTTAGATACCAATTGTCAGAGGTTCTAAATGTTGAGTCACCTGCATTTTTTATTGAGGTATTTACCCCAATTATATTTAGTCAAATATTCTTTTTTATAGGTGCAATTCTTATGTCTTATCAGTATTTAAAGGAAAACTTCTTATATGCATCACTTGCACCACTGGTTTACAACAGTACGATTATATTTTTTGGTTGGATCAACTCTAGCTCTCCAGAAAGTACGGTTAAAGGTTTCGCTATAGGGACTTTAGTCGGTTCAATAATTGGCCATTTAATAATACAGGTTATTGGTGCATCGAGGTCGGGTCTCAAATACAGTTTTGTTCCTCCTCAACTGAGATATTTGAAAGAGTATCTATTTATCTCTTTACCCCTTGTTGTTGGACAATCAATTGCTGTAATAGATGAACAGCTTTTCAGAATTTTTGGGTCAATGCTTACTGTTGGTAGTGTTGCAACTTTTAGATACGCACGCAGAATTGCCATACTTCCAGTTGGTATAATTGCTCAAGCAATTGGTGTTGCAAGTTATCCATTGCTTGCAAGATTATTCAAAGCAGACGAAATAGAAGAATTAGTACTTCTAGTTAGAAAACAGCTTTCTTATCTATTTTTATTCAATGGTGCCGTTATGGTTTTCTGTCTTGCTAATGCTGAATCTATAATTTCTATAATTTACGAACGTGGAGCTTTTAATTCAACAAACACATTAACTGTGGCCAGTATATTTTCAATTATTGTTTTTGCTATATTGCCTTGGTCTATGAATCAAATTCTTACAAGATCATATTATGTTCAAAAAATATTCTGGTTTCCTGTAATAAGCGGATCTGTTATATCTGTATTAACGACGATTCTTTTGCTTGTTATAGGCAATAAAGATGCAAAGGCTTATGCTCTACTAATTACATTATCTTTGTTTGTTTATTCAATATATTTACTGATTAATTTAAAAGTTAAAAATATAAAAATACTTAACCTATCTCTAGTTAAAGATGTTATTAAATCATGTGTAATTTTGGTACTATCATTCCTTCTTTCTAAATTGTTAGTTTTTGACAGTACTTTCATACAACTTTCAACAAGCTTTGTAAGTATTGTAGGTTTGACTTTTACTTTTCTTGTATTGCTAAAATTTAAATATATTAATATAACAAAAAGAAACTAATGCAAAAATTTCCATTAAAAAAAGGTTTGTCCAGTGCTCAAGAATTGCACAGAGAAATAAATGATTATATAGATGTGTTAATGGGGCACATTAACCCCCCAATTGCAGATGGGGTTGATACACTTTTTGAAGTTAGCAGTACATATCTGGCGAGAGCTAAAGAAATAGAGATAAAATTACTTGAAAGAGAAAGAAACACAAAAGTTGAGTCTGGAGACGAACTAAAAAAATTTAGAACCGGAGAATTAAGGAGTTTTATAGAGTTGTGTAAAAGTGCTCAAAATCAAGGATCTCGAAGAATAACAGTCGCTTTAAGTGAGTTAAATCTTAAAGAGAATTAGTCAATATTTTCGATATTAAAAACTTCACTGATATTATCCTGAACATTTTTTTCTGTACTGGAGTTTTCCGATAAACCTTTCGCTGCCTTTACTTGGATAGAAACTTTTAGTCCCATTTTTTTTGCAATTTCTGATTCAATAAATTCCAAAATATCCTGCGATTTTTTCAGCTCAGTAATTAAATACTCATTCTCATCATCAACATAAAGAGTCAGGTTTTCTTTATCTTCTATCTGAGGGCTTACCAGAGTAATATAGGAATATTTTCTTGGAGTAAGTATATTCTTTCCTTCTTGAAGTATCTTTGGCCAATATACATCAAAATTTTCTAGATCTTTTTTTGGGGCCCTAATTGGGCTTTTAGTTTTTTTTTCAGTATCATTTTTTAGTTTTGGCGTTTGCTGGGTAGAGGGAATTTCTTTAACAACAGCTTCTATAATGTTTTGTTCGCCTTCTAAAAGGTCAACTCGTCTTGAAATTGATTTTATATCAGATGCCAGTTGGGGTTTAATTAATTTAATTAGGAATAGTTCCAACTTTAGTTCTTGAGAAGGTGCGTTGACAATTGTTTGGTTAAGTTCATCTAATAAATCTAAGACTCTGGATAACTGCTTGGCAGTTATAAATTCATTCGAGTGTTTTACTAATGCGTTTTCACTTTCGCTAATAGCTAAAAAAGTATCATCATCAGGCAAGTATTTGAAGTAAAAAATATTCCTAAATAAATCAGTAATAGAATTTAGGATGTCTAAAGGCTGAAGGCCTTTGCTGTAATTAACTTTGAGAATATTTAGAATCTTAGATGTATCTTGTGTATTAATAGACTCAATAATTTGCTGTAAGTC
The DNA here is from genome assembly GCA_902566515.1 of uncultured Candidatus Actinomarina sp. GTDB lineage: Bacteria > Actinomycetota > Acidimicrobiia > Actinomarinales > Actinomarinaceae > Actinomarina. Next base: position 74,080 of record CACFIX010000002.1, on the reverse strand, counting down.
TGCGATAGAGACTTTGCCAAGAATACTGTACAAGTCATCGATAGTTGCTTTATTACCAAATGTATTGTGGGTTTGTTCAAAAAGATTTATTGCATCACGCAATGAACCATCGCTTTGGTTAGCAATGTAGCTTAAAACATCGTCATTAATTTTTATTTTTTCATTTTTACCAATCTCATTAAGTGTGCTTATAATTTCATCGTTCCCAATTCTTTTAAAAGCTATTTGAGTTGTTCTGCTTTTAATAGTTTCTAATACTCTTTCGGGTTCTGTAGTTGCAAGTATGAATATCACGTGCTCTGGTGGTTCCTCTAAAGTTTTTAAAAATGCATTTGAAGCTGCGTTAGATAGCATATGTACCTCATCTAAAATAAATACCCTCTTTTTACCTGGACTACTTGCTATAAAGTTAATACTGTCGTTTAATTCTCTAATGTCATCGACTTTATTGTGGGAAGCTGCATCTATTTCAGTTATATCAAAGACCGGATCGCAACCCAAAGTAGTAGCAATTATTCTTGCCAGTGAAGTTTTGCCAACACCTCTTGGTCCAGAAAATAAATATGCATGACTTAAATTATTATTCTTTATTTGCTTTTCGATTAACGTTACAGCATCAGGTTGTCCGACTAACTTTTTTAAGCTATCAGGTCTGTATTTTCTATATAAGGCTTCTTGCATATCTATATAAATGGTAATATCTTTACTTTCTATAATGCACTATACAATTAAACTAAGTCAAATGAGAATAGGAGTTGACTTAGATGGTGTTGTTGCAAATTTTACCAAAGGATGGACAGAGCAGTACAAAATAGAATTTGGCAAGGAAATACCTGAATCAGACATTACTAATTGGGGACTATCTAAACCTCTGACGCATTTCAATACAGAATTAGATTTTTGGAATTGGGCAAAAGACATTGGTGGAAGCTCAATCTTTAGAAACTTGGAAACCTACGAAAATTCTGTGAAAGTTTTGACAGAGCTTTCCAAAGAAGGACATGAGGTTGTTATTTTGTCTTCAAAGCCATGGTGGTCAATACACGATACCTTAATGTGGTTAGGTGAAAACAAAATTCCTTCGAGAGAAATACATTTTATCGAAGAAAAGTGGAAAGTTGAGTGTGATGCTTATATAGATGATGCACCACACCAAATAGAAAATTATGTAAAACAAGTTCCTGATAAATTAATTTTACGATTTGTAAGAGAATACAACAGACCTGTAAAAGGGGCAGTAGATATAAATAACTGGATGGAATTAACTTCTTTACTTGAAGAACACAACTTGTAAAGTAATTGTATGAACGATTCTTTTATCTTAAGAGATAGAAAATGGAGAGAACAAAATGAACGCGTAACATTATCAAGTTACGCCACTTTCTCTGGAGATTCACTCGGAAGAAATCAAGAAGAACCTCAAGATACTTTTAGAACTTGCTTTGAAAGAGATCGAGATAGAATCATTCACTCAAAAACTTTTCGAAGATTAAAACACAAAACACAGGTGTTTATTAATCCGGATGGTGATCATTTTATTACAAGAATGACACACACACTGAATGTCACTCAAATTGGAAGATCTATTGCGAAAACACTTGGTTTTAATCCAGACCTTACTGAAGCAATATGTTTAGGGCACGATGTAGGACACTCTCCTTTTGGCCACACGGGTGAAGACGTCTTGAATGAAATACTTGACGGAGGCTGGAGCCATTCAGAAAATTCTGTAAAAATGCTTTCTGTTATAGAGCCATTAAATCTAACTAAAGAAACAATAGATGGTATTAAGAAACATCCGTGGAGATACGAGGAACCTCCGTTTGCACCTGAAGGTATGATATGTAGGTTTTCTGATAGAATTGCTTATTTATCTCATGATGTAGAAGACGCAATCAGAGCTGGTGTTTTGACTGAGAAAGACTTACCAAAAAAAATAATTTCTTCACTGGGTCCTCCCGGAAAAGCTTGGATAAATTCATTAATTTCTGGGGTGTTCAAAGGTTCCAATGGTGGAAATCTAGGAATGGACCAAGAAATACTAGACATAATGAATGAATTAAGAGAGTTCATGTTTAAAAATGTATATCTAAGAGAGGAAACAATGCAACAAAGATCAGATGCAAAAAAAATTGTAGAAGTTCTAGTTGAGTATTTTAAGAATAATCCAGATAAGCTTCCTAGTTCTTATTCACAAGATCAATCAGAAATTCAGAATTCTGTAGACTATGTCGCAGGAATGACTGATAGGTTTGCTATTTCAACCTATAATTCTATTCATTAAATTTAGGTTCTCTTTTTTCAAGAAATGCCATCACGCCCTCTCTGAGGTCTTCAGAAACTAAAAATGAAGTACTCCAAAGTTTTGCGTATTCAAGTCCTTGTTCAACTGTTAAATTTGCACTTTTATCTAATGCTTCTTTGGTTGCCTGAACAATTCTTTTAGAGTTAGTTGAAATTTCATTGGCAAGCTTTTCTCCTGCTTCAAACAAGTTATCTAAGTTTTCATATGCCTTACTGACAAATCTAATTTTTTCTGCATGTTCACCGTCAAAAATCCGACCTGTAAGTGCGAGTTCGTTTATGTCGCCACTTGATACAATTTTTGGCATTCTCTGAATAACTCCTACATCAGCAACTAAACCCAGTTTTGTTTCACCGATGGAGAATTTTGCATCTTTGGTGGCTAATCTAATGTCGCAGGCGGATACTAAGCTAGTAGCACCACCTATACAAAACCCATGAGCAAGTGCAATAGTTGGTATTTTAGATTTAGCTATAGTTGTAAATGCACCTTGCATTCTTTCAACAAGACCCATTAATTCTCGCCTGTCCTGAGGTGTAGAAGATAAGTTTTCATTTAGGTTCATGTCGGACATAAACATTGTTATATCTATACCAGCGGAAAAACTATCTCCCTTACCAGATATAACAATACAATTAGCTTCATCACTGTCGTTTATTTCTTCAATAATTTTTGGTAGTCCAAACCAAACATCAGAATCAAGAGCATTTTTCTTATCTGGTCTATTGATCCAAATATACGCAACATTCCCTTTAATTTCTTTTATTAATTTATCATCCACTTAATTAATCTTAGTAAGATTGTTTGATGGATGTATTCGAAGCTTTATATACAACAAGAGCAATGCGAAGAGTTAGTGAAGATCCAATCCCTGACGATGTTTTAAAACAAATGATTGATGCTAGTATTCGTGCTCCAAGTGGTTCTAATCGTCAAGGTTGGAAATTTATTGTAGTAACTGATCCAGAAATAAAAAACCAACTTGGAGATTTATACAGAGAAGCTTGGGATTTTTATGTTAAAGAATTTTATGGTGGAACTTCTGATTTGGGAGCCTCAAATGTTCTTGATGATGAAAAAGCTGAGCAAGTAGTTAGAATTACCAAATCTGCTACCTGGCTTTCAGAAAATTTTCATAGAATTCCTGCAATGTTTGTAGTGTTATCAAGAAACGACCCAACTGGTTCTTCTATATTTCCAGCAATTTGGAGCTTAATGCTTGCAGGAAGAGCGCATGGTGTTGGCACTTGCTTAACAACAGTACTAGGAATGTTTAAACCACAACAAGCTTTTAAAATCTTAAATATTCCAAGTGATAAAGGTTGGAAGATAGATGCAGTTGTAACTGCGGGTTATCCATTAGGCAAATGGGGTGTAGCTAAAAGAAATCCAGTAGATGAAGTTACGTATCTAAACACTTGGGGCAATGAAACTAATTGGAATTTAAAAGAACCACTCTGGAATTACTAATTTAATAAAATATAGAGCACGCCCGGAGGGAGTCGAACCCCCAACCTTCTGATCCGTAGTCAGATGCTCTATCCAGTTAAGCTACGGGCGCTTTGCGGAGAGGGAGGGATTCGAACCCTCGAGGGAATTTCTTCCCCACTCGCTTAGCAGGCGAGCACTTTAGGCCACTCAGTCACCTCTCCAAGTCAGCGGAGGGAGTGGGATTCGAACCCACGGTATGGAATACATACAATAGTTTTCAAGACTATCGCCTTCGTCCGCTCGGCCATCCCTCCAAATCGTTTTTACGCGGAGGGAGAGGGATTCGAACCCTCGAAGGGGATAAACCCTTACACGCTTTCCAAGCGTGCGCACTAGGCCAGACTATGCGATCCCTCCGAATAAACCTGAGATTCTATTTTAGTTATCTCTTAGTTTCAAAGAAAGAGGATAATATATCTTTAGATTCATGCGAAAGAATATTATCTTTTATCTCAACAAAGTGATTTAACCTGGGGTCTTGAGGTATGTTGTACAACGAAAATGCTGCACCCGCTTTTTCATTTTGGGCTCCATATATTAATTTTTTAACTCTAGATAACGAAATAGCGCCAGCACACATAGGGTCTGGTTCTAAAGTTACAGCTATTGTTGTCTCTTCAAGTCTCCAAGTACCTAAAATTTGCGAAGCTTCTTCTAAAACTAAAATTTCTGCATGAGACATTGGGTTTTGGTCTAATTCTCTTCTATTGTGATTTGCACAAATTAAGTTATCTTCTTTATCAAATATTGCTGCACCTACAGGAACTTCATCAATATCGAGAGCTTTTTTAGCTTCATCAAGAGCAACTCTCATCTTGTCTTCATCTGATATATATTTCATCTTATTTAATTATCTCAATTGTTGATGTTAATATAACCAAATGTTTGAGTTTTTCATTTTTGCATTTGTAACTGCAATTACTCCTGGGCCAAACAATTCTTTGTTGATGGCCTCTGGAATAAAATTTGGAAGAAAAGCATCGATACCTCACTTTCTTGGGATTTGGTTAGGATTCACTTTTTTATTTTTTGTAGGTGGTTTTTTACTTACCTATGTACCAGTTGAAATATTTAATTATCTTCAATATGTTGGTTACGCGGTTATTACATATATCGCATACAGGGTTGCCACTACTTCGCTAGATACAAATGTAAAAGGTTCTGCAGTAGAGAAGCCTTTTACCTTTATACAGGCTTGTCTTTTCCAATGGATAAACCCTAAAGGTGTTGTTATGGCTGTGTCTGGTCTTACGGCATTCAATATTACAAATAATCAGGGGGCGCTGATATATTTTTTAGTTTTACCTTTTTGTGTAGGAATATGGTTAATACTTGGAGAGCAGCTTCAAAATAGTTTGAAAAAAAATAAGAAAGTGGCTCGTGCAGCTTATGTAACGCTTGGCATAAGCATGATTGCTAGCTTGTTATTAGCCTAAGTTTTTAACGCCAATAATTTCTGCAACTGTATCAGAGAACTCGACTTTACCATCTTCAGTTTGGTTATTTTCAATTAAGGCAATTAAAATTCTTCCCACTGCAATGGCGGTCCCATTTAGAGTATGTAATATATTTGTTTCTCCATCTGATTTTGCTCTTATGTTAAGCCTTCTTGCTTGAAAGCTTGTTGTGTTGGAACAAGAAGTAACCTCTCTGTATGTGTTTTGACTTGGTATCCACGCTTCAATGTCGTATTTTTTAGCAGCAGAAGCGCCTAAGTCTCCTGCGCAAACATCTACAACTCTATATGGAATCTCCAAAAACTGTAAGAGTTCTTCTTCGATTGAAAGAATAAATTTATGTTCCTCTTCAGATTTTTCAGGATTACAGAAGGAAAACATCTCAACTTTGTCGAATTGATGTACTCTAAATATTCCTGTTGTATCTTTTCCATATGTTCCGGCTTCACGTCTAAAACATGTAGAAAATCCCGCATATCTAATTGGTAAATCTTCTATGTCTAAAATCTCATCGCTATGCAAAGCTGCCAATGGTACTTCTGAAGTTCCGACTAAATATAAATCATCATTTGGAATTTCATACACTTGCTCAGCATCATCAGGAAAAAATCCAGTTCCATATAATGCATTTTCTCTTACTAACACTGGTGGCACAGTAGGTGTGAAGCCTTTGTTTGAGAGAAAATCTAAAGCCCAAGAAACAAGATTGAATTCAATTTTTACTAAATCACCAAACAAGTAAGAAAAACGTGAACCAGATACTTCAGATGCTTTTTGAACATCAATTAAGCCTAATTTTTCTGCAATCTCTAAGTGATCTTTAGGATTATCTATATTTTTTATGTCACCCACTTGTTTTATTTCCGCATTGTCTTTATCCGTTTTACCATCAGGAGATGTCGATGAGATTAAATTTGGAATTTTTATCCATAAGTCATAAAAAACTTTATCTTTTTCCTCTACCTCATCAAAGAGTTTTTTTTACATTTTCACTAATTTGTGAAGCTTTTTCCAGTAGTGCTTCTTTTTCTTTTGGTTCTGCATTCGCAATATCTTTACCTATTGATTTCTGCTTTGCTCTTAATTTTTCTGCTTCAAACCTTAGTTTTCTTCTAGATTCATCAAGTTCGATTAATTGTTCTAGGTCAAAGTCAAGATTTCTTCTTTTTAGATTATCTCTCAGAGAATCAAAATCATTTTTAAGCATAAGAGGATCTAGCATAAATTAACTTTCTGGTGGTATGAAACCATAAACTGACAACAAGTTGTCTGTGAGTTCTTCTTCGTCTTCAATTTCTTCAATTTTTATAAACCATTCGTGTTGAATACCTTTTTCTATATTAATGGGGTCAGTAAGAAAAATTTTGCTTTCTTTGGGTCCTATTGAACTAATTTTATTCTGAGATTCATATACAGTATCACCGAACTCATCTGTAACTAAAATTAATACCACTATATCGTAAGAATAAATATTTCCTTCATTTGAGATGACAACTTGAAGGGAAGCCGGTTCGTCAAGAAGAACGGCTACATCGTCTTCCGTAAAAGCAATTGGCATTGGAACAAATTCAGTTCCAGCAACAGCAAGATTTTTCTGTAAAAATAAACCACCTGTACTTCTTTTTGCTTTATCTACGAGTAAGTCTGCAAATTGATATGAATTATCTTCAATTCCTATATATTCAATTTGGTAAAAATTTGGTAAAAAAGTTCCGTCGATTGAAGCATTCTGTTTTAAAAGAAATAGAAATTCAGAATATGCTTCATCACCAATAGAAAGATCAATGATACTTTGTGCTATTGATTCCTCTATGTTAACAGAGTTTGGATTATCAATAAGTGTAATAATTGAAACTTCGAATAATTCTATTCCCTCCAACCAACTATTGACAGCTATTTCTAATAGTTGCTTTTCCTTGGATGTATATCCAGTGTTGCTTGAGTTTAAAAGTTGGTATGCTTCTTGCGAGTTTGTACGAATATTATTAATGTTATTTTCAAATCTTTCTCTACTAACTTCTGAAAAGTCGAGAAGATCTTTAAAGTTTGTTGAATTTGAATTGTGTATTTCAGATATAGTTGCTGCGTCTGACAAAAATTGATTAAACTCTTCAGCTTGGTTTAATTCATCAAAGTAAGTAAGTAAAACATATGAGAGAAAAGCGATTGTTATTGTTAATCCTGCTATTTTAAATATGTTATTTCTCATTTGCGCTGATCTTTTTGTATTTACGAACAGTATTGTACTTCTTTATTAAGTCTAAGAAAACAAATACATTTCACAACTATCATTATTACTAAATGAAAAATAGCAAAGCGATATGGACAGTAAAAACTGAATGCGGTCCAATTAGAGAAAAAAACGAGGATGCTATATACCCCAATAATTCAGGCTCTTCAAGCTTACCAATAAAAGCTGGAATATTTGATGGGATGGGTGGCCATAAAAAAGGTGAAGTTGCTAGTCTCATAGCTTCTGAGGTAATGGATTATAGTTTCATAGATATCACTGATTATGTAAATTTAGCTAATAAAAACATTCTGGATTATCAAAATGAATACTCTGAAGCAACTGGAATGGGTACAACAATGACTATTGTGGAAATTGATCAGGAAAAAGTACTCCACCTTGCACATGTTGGAGACAGTAGGTGTTATGTCCTAAGTAATAGAAATTTAATACAGCTCACTAAAGATGAAAATGTCCCGGGTTATCAAAATGTACTTACACAGGCTTTAGGTAGTAAAGAAAGACTAAAGATTCAAACTAAAGATTTTCAGCTCACAAGTGGTGACGTGGTGTTTTTATGTACAGATGGAGTTTATAACGAAATAGGTGATGAATACCTAAAGAATAAATTAATGGATGGGGTTACTGCTGAATCCCTCATTAGTGAAGTTCTTTTACAAAACCCAAAAGATAATATATCAGCAATAATAATAAATGTGATTTGATTATGAAAATTGGACAAATTATAAAAGAGCGATATGAGATAGTAGAAATCCTAGGTGAGGGCGGAATGGCTTTTGTCTATAAAGCAAGAGACAAACAACTTCAAAGAGATGTAGCAATCAAGACACTGAAACCAAATTATGTTAATCAGGAAAAATTTGTTGATCGTTTCAGACGTGAAGCCCAAACAGCTGCTAATTTAAACCACCCAAATATAGTCCAGATATTTGATTGGGGAATTGAAGATGAACCATATTTTGTAATGGAATACATAGAAGGCAAGACTTTAACTTCCATAATCTCTGGTAACAGAACTGTCGGATTAAATGATATTTTGTATATCGGATCACAAGTTGCTAATGGTCTTAAAGAGGCGCATAAGCATGGTTTGGTTCATAGAGATATTAAGCCAGGAAATATAATGATTACTCCAGACGGTAAAGTTAAAGTTACAGATTTCGGCATAGTTTCATTGCAAAATGAAGAGAGTGATATCACTAAAACTGGAGCTGTACTTGGAACAGCAAGCTATATCTCTCCTGAACAAGCACAAGGTAAACCAGTTTCATTTGAATCAGATTTGTATTCTCTTGGTACGGTACTTTATGAGCTAATAGCTGGAAAACCACCATTTACTGGTGATTCACCGATTGCTACTGCTACAAAACACTTGACTGATAAGCCAGAAAAATTATCAAATTACAGAAAAGACATACCAAAAGCACTAGAAAATGCAGTATTAAAACTTCTTGAAAAAAGGCCCTCCGATAGATTTAAGTCCGCTGAAGATTTAAGAGCTTTACTGTTACAACAAAGGAAACAAATACAAATTAACCAAACTCAAGAAAATCTAATTGATTTAACTAACCCAAAAATAAAATTTAGATTTACTCTGCCTGCGTTAGTAATATCAGTAGCACTTGTATTTGGAACTGTATGGGCATTATCAAATGTTTTTGATGGTCTTCCTGTTGATGGTGGAGCACCAACGTTAGTTGAGATACCTGACTTAACTGGAAGTGAACAAGCGCAGGCACTCAATGATTTACAGTCACTTGGGTTTATTGTGGGAATTGAAAATGCTGCTGACTCTTCAGTACCTGCTAATTTTGTAATTACAACACAGCCTCCTGCAAACACTATTACTAATCCTGATACATTAGTTACTATTATTGTTTCGGTAGGTCCTGAAGCATTCCCTGTTCCTTACGTTGTAGATCTTGAAGTAGCAAGAGGAGTTTATGTTATTAATGAAAGCGGCTTTCAGGTGGGACAGCGACTAGAAATAAACGATGATAATATTCCTCGAGGATTTATTATTTCTCAAAACCCAATTGCTGGAACAAAAATGAGTCCTGACTCAACAGTAGATTTAGTTATTTCAGCTGGACCAAGCTTAATTGAAATAAGCGATCTATCAAGAAAGTCTATAGTTGATGCTATCCAAATTCTTGAAACACTTGGATTTGAATATGAGTTTATAGAAGAATACTCTGAGGATGTTTCTGTGGGGCTTGTATCACACACAATTCCACGTGCAGGTGAACTAGTAACAATTGATCAAGTAATTCAAGTAATAGTTTCCATTGGGCTTAAAGTTGAGGTACCAAACTTAATTGGATTTACTTATCAAGAGGCATCTAATATATTGCAGGAAATAGGCCTCTTGCCTTCAGCAAGTGGGGATACTGGAGGAAGAGTAAGTGAGCAAAATCCAAGAGAAGGTGAGTTTATTGATCCTGAAGGGTTTGTTGAATTAAGTTTTGGAAGTTAAAACTAAAAATTTCAAAAATGTACTTTTACATTGGTACAAAGATAATAAAAGAGAATATGCATGGAGAAAAAATTCTGACCCTTGGAGTATTTACTTACTTGAAGTAATCTCTCAACAAACTCAGTTAGATAGGGCGGATAAGTATTTTAAGAAATTTATAAAAGAATTTCCTACTCCAAATGATATGGCTACTTCTTCTTTTAAAAAGGTCTTAAAGATGTGGTCAGGTTTAGGTTATAACAGCAGGGCCAAAAGAATGTTTGAGTCATCAAAAATAATAGCTGAGAAATCTTTTGACGATTTATATCCTGACTTTCAACAATTACCAGGTGTTGGACCTTACACAGAAAATGCAATATTGTCTTTTGCATACAATGAACAAGTAATAACTGAAGATATAAATGTTAAACGAATTATTTCTAGATATTTTGGTATTGAAAATTCAAAGAAATATATTGATCGTTTTTCATCTTTACTTTTAAAAAATACTAATTCGAGAAATTTAAATCAAGCTTTCATGGATTTTGGAAGTAGTATTTGTAAGCCTCGAAGTCCATTGTGTTCAGATTGTCCACTCGAAAACACCTGTGAAAAATATTTTAATTATGAAACAAAGCCTAAAGAAAAGTTTTCAGGATCTAATAGAGAACTTAGAGGCAACCTGGTTAAATTGCTTCTAAAAAAAGGAAATTTGAAGGTCAAAACGATACAACAGGAACTGGATACCGATCAAGATAGACTGAGTGAAGTATTAGAAAAGATGCAAAATGATGGTTTAGTAAAGTTGAATACAAATAATCTTGTTGAAATAAATCCTGGTTGATATTAAGTTGTAAATTATGCCAGTATCAAAAAAAAGAACGAAAAATAACAGGCCTACTCAATCAAAAAATATATCAACTCAAATGTCTTCGGGGAAAGGGCCTTCTCCAAGATGGTATGTTGTAACCATGTCTTCATTAATGATTATTGGAGTATTGTTGATAGTTTTTAATTACCTAACACTTTTGCCTGGTTCAGTATCGAAATGGTATTTGTGGAGTGGTTTAGCTTTAATTGGTGGTGGTTTCTTAATGACCACAAACTATACCTAATCGTTAAGAATTATTAATCAAGTGGATGCATCTCTTCCTTGCAGTGCTTAGGGGGTTCATTAGCAACAACGGATTGTCTGTTGATAGTAAGTTGTGTACCACACTTGTTACAACTGAATGATTGTGAAATTTCAACAACATCATCTGTATCAAGCTCTGGAGGAATGCTTGCTAATGAAGATATTGAATTTCTTAAAAATCTAAAAACAACAAGACCAATTAAAAGCGCTATTAAATAATCCATATATCTAGATTACCTTCCTGTGGAGATGATGGGACTTGAACCCACGACCCCCTGCTTGCAAAGCAGGTGCTCTTCCAGCTGAGCTACATCCCCTCGCCTTAATATTATGCCCTTGATATGAGAGTAAATGAAAAAAAAATTTAAATATTTCTTTTAATAGACTATTGTTAATTAGACATATGGGCCTATAGCTCAGCCTGGTTAGAGCGCATCCCTGATAAGGATGAGGTCGTTAGTTCAAATCTAACTAGGCCCACAATTGTCATAAGGGTTTTTCAGAAATCACATTTGCACAATGCAAGAAAAGTTCAATTCCCCCTCTCTTTCCCCTCTTTCTTAATAAAATAAAATTATGAAAGAAGGCGGTAAGGGCGGTGATGTTGCTGCCAAAAGTGGGATTGATTTTGAGAATAAGAATTCATTTTTAAATATTGTAAGTCAAGACCCAAATTTAAGTTACGAATTTATAGATACGGATAGTAAAGCTAAAAATAAACCTTTTAAAATACTTGGTCAAGATAAATTAATTGCAGAAGTGTATTTCGAAAAACAAATGTATAACGACCTATTGTCAAAAGAGAATGTTTTTTGGGGAGATTACTTTTATAAAATGTGGAAGCCAGACACATTTGTAATAAACTTTAATTTAAAAAAGTGTTTTGTGGTGGAGATGAAAAATCAAAAAACACCTGGTTCTGTTGATGAAAAACTTCAGTCTTTTAATTTTAAAATAGAATATTACAAAAAAATTCTTTCAAAAAGTAATTCACTTAATGACTATGAATTCGAGTATTTATTTGTTTTAAGTGACTGGTTTTATACTGACAAAGTCTATAAAGACACTGAGATAGGTGAAAAAGCCGGCAATAGAAAAAATAAAAGTGTTTATTTAGATACTTTGGAATATCTTGATAACAATAAAATTAAACATTTTAACTTTTTCCCAAGTAATTATGTGCTTTTTGGAAATTTAGAATAGGCCTTCTTGTTTTGGTTTGTTTAATTCTTTTTTAGCCCACTGAATTCTTTTTTTAGACAACTCACAGTATTCTTCATCTTGTTCTATACCAACTGAATTTCTCCCGTTAAGAAGTGCTGCAACAGATGTTGTTCCACTGCCTAAAAAGGGATCAAGTATTGTTGATCCTTCATCAGTTGATGCTCTAATAATTCGGTCTAATAAAATTAGTGGTTTTTGGGTTGGATGTTTGCCCTCTGTTTTTTCTGATTTTTTAGGTGCTGTAAAAGTCCATACATCCTTTAACTGTTTTCCGCCATTTTCCTCTTTCATAAGCGAATAATTATATTTATGTTTTGCTTTCTCGTCCTTGCGAGCCCACAAAAGAGTCTCTGTTGAATGAGTAAAGTATCTACCTGCTAGATGTGGGGGTGGATTAGGTTTTTGCCAGGTTACATTATTAAGAATCTTCATTTCTAATTGCTGCATTGCAAAACCAACACTGTAGATTACATGCATTGTTCCGCTTACCCATAATGTACCGTGATCAGCTAGCAAATCTCGACACCTTCTAAGCCACTCAGAATTAAATTCATGGTTTAGTTCAGGACCTTGAGATGCATCCCAATCTCCTTTGTCAACCTTGACCATCTTTCCCGATTGACAAGTGATTCCTCCATTACTTAAGAAATAAGGTGGGTCAGCAAAAATCATATCGAATTTTTTCTCTTCCTTTATCATTTTATCCATTGCCGTGAAGCAGTCCCCTTTAATAATTTGTGTACTGACTGGAGAAGTAGAATTAAAAAATACTCTTGGCTTTTCGATTTTTATTTCTTTTGACATTGTTTCTATTTTAAGTAATTTTTACCTTAATAACCCATTAATACATTTTAAAAATTTCATAAGACAGAATAATATCCCCTCTTTTCCCCCTCTTTTTGAATCAAGTTTTGTTCATATGTCTCCATATGTTTTGAGATGCTTTCATAAGAGCCTAAAAATATTGGAGCCAAATTAGCCATATGACTTCATAGGTATCCGTATGCTATGTTAAATCTCTGATAAGGATGAGGTCGTTAGTTCAAATCTAACTAGGCCCACTACTTTTTTAAAAAGAGTTCACACTTCTTCTCTGTAAATTAATCTTGTTCCCTTTTTGTTAAACAAGTAGGAAAATATCCATTCAATAACTACTAACAATTTAGATCGATAACCAATTAAATAGACAATATGAATTACACTCCAAACAATCCAGGCTATAAAGCCTGATACTTCAATGTTTCCAATCTTTCCAACAGCTTTATATTTGCCAACAGTTGCCATCATGCCTTTGTCAGAGAATTTAAATGGCTTTCTATCAATTTTTAAAATTTTGTTTTTTACAATTTTAGCGACATACTTTCCCTGCTGAATAGCTACGGGCGCAATGCCTGGTAAAGAATTATTTTTTAAATCTTTATGATTTGCTGCATCACCTAATACAAAAACATCAGGGTCTTCTTTTAATGAACAATCTGGATCAACAATTGCTCTTCCATAATCGTCGGTAATTGTGTTTAACTTACTAATCAATGGAGAGGCTTCATTTCCTGCAGCCCATATAATATTTCTAGATTTTATAACTTGTTTATTAGTTTGAACGATATGATTATTGACATTTTCTACTTTCTCGTCTTTAAGTACTTGGACACCGAAGTCGGATAAATATTTTTCTGTTTTTTCTGATAATTTATTGCTGAACATTGGAAGTAACTTACTGTTTGCTTCAATTAAATATACATTAGGATCATCGGAGTCAAAGTTTTCGAATTCTTTATTTAAATTTTTATATGCTATCTCAGCAATGGACCCAGCCATCTCAACTCCTGTTGGACCACCTCCAATAACAACAAAATTTAAATACTCTTGTTTGATTTCATTATCTAATTCATTTTCAGCTTTTTCGAAAGCCTTTAAAAGATTTTCTCTAATTACTAAAGCGTCGTTTATACCTTTGAGCCCTTGAGAATAATTAGACCAGCTATCATTCCCAAAGTATGAATGAAGTGAGCCAGTTGCAATGACCAACTGATCATAACTTAAATTAATACCTGAATCTAATTCCACATTCTTCTTATCCCTATCAACAGAGGTAACCTCACCTAAGACTACTTTTACATTTTTGGATTTTTTAAACATTCTTCTAATTGGAAAAGCAATATTTGCAGGTGATAAAACAGCTGTTGCAACTTGATACAAGAGAGGTTGAAATAGATGATGATTTTGCTTATCTATTAAAGTAAATTCAATCTCTTTATTTGAACTTGCATTTCTAATGAAATTTAAACCACCAAATCCTGCTCCAACAACTATAACTTTTTTCATGGTAATAAAATTATATCTTGAAGACAGAAAAAGATTTATCCGATTTAAAAACAGGATTTAAATATTAAGTTTTATTCTTTCTTATCCATGAATAAGTTATAAAAAGTGCCAATATAAAAAGTATTGAATTTGAATAAGACCAATTAGATAGATTGAATTCAGAGTTTCTAAACAAAACATAGTCAATCAATCTAAAAATTAAACTGACAATTGTTCCTGAGAAAAAGAAAACTATAAAAATATTTATATATCTATTTTTCATCTAAATGTCTCTCTAAATCACTTAGGTTTTTTACTATTTTGTTACCATTATCCATTAGTCCCCAAATAAAAATGTTTAAAAATTTTACATTATTTGCATCAATACCAATTAATTGTTTATTGTTCGCGAATGCGTAACCAACTTCAGCTGCAGTCCCAGAATCTACATCTCTTCCAGTTAATAATGCGACCACTATGTCTGCTTTCTTCAACGCATTTAGGTCTGTTGTAAAAATTTTTTTCTTTTCTTCTTGTGTATATACACCTGAAACAACACCTGCATCTCGATGAGGCAAAAAAGTTTTGTACCCCCTAGTTTCAAATATTTCCGCGATACTTTCTAAATAATTTCTCTCGTGATCATCAAATAATGGTCCTGCAATATATACATAATTCATCCGTATTAGAATTTTAAACTATTTAAATACTTTTTTATATCTGTTAGTTTTTTATAACTCAGAATACTTTCACTCATAGAGTTAATGCTATCTAAAATAGTAGATTCCCAGACTTCACTTAATGGATATACTTCAACTAAAACTAGAAACAAGCTTGTGTTGGCATCTAGTGGTGTAGATATTTGTGATTCAAGTCGAAAGAATAAATTTTCAAAACTTACAACTTCAGGTCTCGCTACTTCTGGATGATTACTTAATGCTTTAATTGTAGTTACATTCCAAACCCACCTTTGGATTGTATTTTTGCACATATATTCTGTTAATTTATCACTTGATTTCATAAGTAGTTCATTGTCTGCAACAGGTTTATGTAAAAATGAAAAATTTCTCCCTAAAGCTTTTGAAGGTATCCAGCCGCTTGGGAATACAAAACTTATTGCTTCTAGTTTTCCTTTATGCATTACAGCAATGTCTTCTTCTATTTGAAAAGATAGATCTTTTAAAGAGTTGTTTTTATTAATTTTTAATTTTTCTTCAACTTTTTCAAGTAAGTTTAATCGTTGAAATAATTCTGTTTCACCATATAGATCGCTTCCGTATAAAGCAACTTGGTTTATTTTTTGTTCAAGATAACTTCTCCTGGGTGTTTCACTAATCAGACTGCCTGAATATTTTTGCATTGAAGGATTGTTGTTAAATGGTGTTTTGATGAAGTCCAAATACATTATCAATTATTCTATATAATTAATAACTAGAATGAGTAAAACTGGACTGATATTATTTCACGGTTTTTTTGAACACAAAGAAAGACATAGACTCAACAAAGAATGGTTCGAAAAACTTGGTATCGAATCACACCTTGTTGATTTACCAGGTCATGGAGAAAATGCTTTAATCAAAGGAGATATTAGTTCTTGGGAAGAGGTTGATAGTGTATTACAAACCTCTTTTAAAAAAATTGAGCATTGTGAAACAAAAATTTTGTTTGGTCACTCTTTTGGTGGACAAGTTGCATTATATTCTATACTAAGTGGGCTACTCGACCCCGATTACTTAATTCTTTCAGCACCTACATTAGATGACAATTATCCAAACGTAGTAAAAAAACTATCAATCGTAATTTCAAAAATAGCTCCAAAATTTAGGTTTCCATCATCTGTCAGTAAAAAAAATCTCTCAACAGATAAAGAAGTTGTTGAAGATTATTTTCAGGATCCTCTTGTTTTTCGCTCAGTTACTGCAAGATATGGTAAAGAATTGATTGATAACCAGACATTTGTAAATAATAATATTGAAAACTTGAGTACACCGACAATTTTATTTCACGGAGAAAATGATACTATCGTTCCAATTAAAGCGTCGAATGGTATTAAACAATTGGAGAATGTAGAGTTTATAACTGTAGAAAATTCAAAGCATGAAATTCTAAATCAAGATACTAGGCCATTTGTGTTGAGTGAGCTACACAGATGGTTAAGGGAAAAACAGATAATTTAATCTTATTGCAAATAATTTGCAATAATTTATTCCTTTTCTAAACTTATCTTATGCATGTACCTGACGGATTTATAAATGCTTCTGTGTCAGCAGCAACGGGAGTTATTAGCTTTGGAACTTTATGGGCATACATAAGATCTGCAAGTTCCTTAATAGCTGATAAATTTATTGCTCTTACTGGAATGATGACTGCCCTAATTTTTGTTTTACAAATGATAAATTTTCCTGTTGCCGCAGGAACTAGTGGCCATCTGTTAGGAGGAGCTTTAGCTGTCATAGTTCTTGGGCCTAGGCTTGGTTTAATCTGTCTTTCAGTAGTTGTAATAATTCAGTCTCTTCTATTTGCAGATGGTGGACTAAGCGCGTTGGGAATAAATGTGATGAATATGGCCATTGTAACCTCTGTAACTGCCTGGGTCGTCGTGAAATATTGGATAAAGTTTATTGGCAAAACCTCTTCGTCATTAATAATTGTCAGCGTTTTGTCTGGAATTGTTAGTGTTGTTTTTTCATCAATTGCATTTATGGTTCAGTACATATTAGGTGGAACTATATCAATACCGGTGGGGACAGTCTTAATAGCAATGATCTCAGTTCACTTTCTAATTGGATTTGGCGAAGGAGTAATCACAGCTCTAATTGTTGGATTACTAATAAGGGTTCGACCAGATCTTATATACGCTTACGATAGAGAAGATAAAAACACAACAGCTGTTTCTTTTTATGGATTGTTCATTATGTTGATTTTATTACTGAGTCTAATTACACCATTTGCATCCTCTTCCCCAGATGGCCTAGAATCTGTTGCTGAAGAATTCGGGTTTCAGGAAACAGATGGCATAGTACTTTTACTTGAAGATTACGGAATAAGCACTATCAATAATAATTTTGTATCGACATTTCTGAGTGCTTTGCTTGGGATTGCAACGATAGCAATTATTACAGCTATGTTTATGAAGAGACGTGAGAGTGGGAAAAATTCCACATAATTTTTTTGATTTCTATTATTTAGAGGTATATATTGAAAGTACTTTTTGTGAAGAAAATCTTTATAGATAATCATTACAAGAAGTAATAAGAGATAACCCTTGAGGCAGGAAATCTGGAAACAGATTGCGGAGTTTTCAAGGGTTTTCTCGTTTTATATCTGTTCGAAAAGTTTCTTATTGTTTAAAATCTGTTTACTAAAAATTTAACACTCTAGTAGAAAATAAATTAAGTTATTAAAACAAACGCTCCCAAATTTGTTGGTATACAAAATCCCAAGGAACTAAATATCCTTGGGTGTTCATTTAACAAAAAATGGCTAGTATTTTTATAAAATGGCTAATCAAATAAAATTTCAAGCTTTAAATAGTAAATGCATTGAATGTAAGAAATGTTCTCTATCTTTAACACGAAAAAATGTAGTTTTTGGTCGAGGAAATCCAAACTCAAAGCTGTTTGTAATAGGTGAGGGGCCAGGTCAACAAGAAGATGAACAAGGTATTGCTTTTGTTGGAAGGGCTGGAAAAATGTTAGATTCAGCATTTTTATCAGTTGGCATTGATACAAACAAAGATTGTTACATTTCAAATATTGTTAAATGCAGACCGCCGAGTAATAGAAAGCCACACAAAAATGAAGTATCTGAATGTATCCCTTGGTTAGAAAAACAAATTGGACTTATTCAACCAAAAGTTATTGTACTGGCAGGTTCAACTGCTGTAGAATCTTATCTTCAAGTGACTGAACCAATATCAAAAATTAGAGGGGAATGGATAATAAAAGATGGTATTAAATATATGCCTATTTTTCATCCATCTTACTTACTTCGAAACCCGTCAAGAGAAAAAGGTAAACCTAAATGGCTAACATGGCAAGATCTAAAAAAAGTAAAGGAAGAACTTAATTTAACTTGAAAATTCTTCCTTAGTATTTAGCAACAGTGAAATAAAAATAAAAACTCCCGCAATAAAAATATTTGTATTAAAAGATTCACCTAAAAATACTACACCTGCAGTCACTCCAATAATAGGCACTAGATAGTCAACAGAAGCAACTTGCAGTGCACTAACCCTTCTTATTAACCAAGTAAAAGCTGTAAATGCACTTAAGTTTGCGATAACTAAAGCAGCTATTCTCAAAGCTTGAGATAGGTTTAATGTTTCTGCCTCAATATCAAAAAATATATATGCAATTAATGATGCAACAATCATCAATGGATACTGGTAGCTCAACCAGGTAGCAACTTTGTATTTGGGTGCGTACTTTCTATTTAACACTGTTGCCAATGAAATACACTGAACTCCAAAAAACGCCAACGTTCCTCCAAGGAGTATGCTTCCTTCATCTAAAAGCCCAGTTTCCTGTCTTAAAAATAAATATGCAATACCTGCAAAACCTACAAGTATTGCTAAGTATCTAGTTTTTGAAATCTCTTCATCCTTTAAAAGTAGCTTTATCCAAATTACAGTAAATACTGGTGCGGAACTTATGAGAAGGGTCACAAGACCCGAAGAAATATATTGAAGTGCAAATATAAAAAACCAACTAATTGAAAACACAGAAAAGAACCCCGTTATGGTTGCTTCTTTAAAAATTGTTGATTGAAATCCTTCTCTAATAAAAATGGCATAATATAAAAATAACAAAGACCCAATCAAACAAACCCTTACCGTAACAAGATAAATTTCGTTAATACCTTCTATGAGAAGACTTCTAGATAACACATTGCCCATTCCCCACATAAATGCAGCAATAAAAATAGCAACAATGGTTTGGAGTAATGTTGGCTGTAATGGTGTGTTCGTAGATGATTTCACTCTTGAAATACTAATGCTCTCAAAAAGATAACTCTTGTTGACAATTTTCGCTATTATTAAATTAGCGGGAGCAAAAGCTGAGAGGGTTGCAAAAAACCGACCGTATGAACCTGTTGGGTAATTCCAGCGAAGGGAAATCATAACTTTTATCCCCATTACAAACTATTGAAGGTGGTTATTTATGAATACAAATATAGCTTATGTTGTAATTGCATCCTTGCTTGTAATGGTATTTCTTATTACTAGAAATATTAAGACAGTTGATAGCGAATACTTTGTACTTGATAAGACAGAAAAAACTTTTGGGTTAACTATGAGTTTCTACGCGAGTGGCATGGGTTTATGGATATTGACTTCACCAGCTGAAGTTGCATGGTATGGACTTGGATATGATATTTATGGATACGCAATCTCAGCTGCAACTCCTTTTATTTTGATATACATATTTGGCCCAAAAATTTCTAAACTACTTCCTAACGGTGTTACTTTGGCTCAATTTGTTGAAAAAAAATATGGATCTGTAGCACAAAAAATTGTTTCTTTAGTAGCTGTTATTTACATGAGTGCATTCTTGATAGCAGAGTTCGCATCAATAAGTTATTTATTTGAGGCAATCTCTGATGTTTCAGGTATTGTGGTTGCAGCGTTAGTTGCAGCTACTACTTTTTTGTATCTTAATAAGTCAGGATTTAAAGCTTCTTATCTGACAGATAAAATTCAAGGAATTGGAATAATACTTCTTTTAACCTTTTTGTTTGGTATTTGGTTTAGTCAAAATAACATCAGCGAAATTACAGATTTTGCAATACTTGGTGGGTTAAATACTTTTGAAACATACAGCTTGAAATCAGCACTTGCAGTAATAATTGCAGTTACAGCAGCTGAAATATTTTCTACTGGCTATTGGCAAAGAACCTTCTCAGCTATGAATGAAACGACAATCAAAAAAGCTTGTATCTACTCAGGGTTTGGGGTTTTTATAACAATTCTTCTATTAGGCATTGCGGGTGCCGTTGGTGCTGGGAAAGGTTTGGAGGTCCCGACTTTAAGCTTTATAAATCAATTGAGTTTAAATTCTATGACTGTCTTGGTTTTAATCTCCTTAGCAACTCTCTTGGTAACATCGAGCGTTGATACACTGGAAAATGCTATCTCATCTACTATATCGATAGACTTAATTAAAAAAGGAAGTAAAGAAGCTAATAATATAACTTTATTAGTTATTATCTTGGCGCTTATAGCTTCAACAAGAGTAACTAATATTTTTACTGTATTTTTAGTTGCTGATCTTCTAGCAACAAGCCTTGTTTTTCCTGCTTTTTACAGAATTAAAAAAACGAGCAAAGACATTTTGCTTGTTCTGCCTTTTGTCGGTTCCCTCATTTCAGTGTTTGTGTACAGATATCTGTTTGTTAATTTAGAAGAAAATCCTGGAGGTTTATTTGTTCCAACAGATCTCTACGGATTAGCTGATCTTAATACTTTTGCTATTGCTTTAGTATCATCAGTCATAATTACGTTTGTTGCAGACAGATTTACCAAATAGAATTAACAGATGAAACCAGAAAATTTAAATTCATTCAACACTTTATCAAATCTTGTAGCTAAAGATTCAAACTTAATCGTGCAAAGTACTCGTATGGAATTTGAATCTAATACATATGTAAGTGAACTTTGGAGAATGAGCAAAGGGAACTGGAGAAAATTTAAGTCAGGTAATAATAACTTTAGTAATCCAAAATTCGCAAAGAAAAGCAATGACATTTTTTATGTAAAAACAAATAGGTCTGTTGAGGATAAGAGTAAGTCTAAAAATGCATCTTCAACGATCGAAATGCAGTCAGGAAGATCTGTGAGATCAGTTTTTGAAATTGAAGGAAGTATCAACAACTATCTACTGAGTAATAATGGAAAGTTTTTGTATGTGATTACTAATGAGTGGAATGAGGAATTTAAGAATATTCAATCAAAAGATTCTGAGCCTATGTACTACGAAAATCTTCCTTTTAGATTTGATACAAGAGGAATCATCTATAACAAAAGAGGTAATGTCTACAAAGTTAACCTTGAAACTGGTAAACCTGAGAAGGTTGTAGACGGTGATAAACATAATATTATTTCGATCGATTCTTTAGTGGAAAATAATGGTGTTCTTACTTTCTCTTATGACAAGCACAATTCAATAGGAACAATGCTTGAGGAGAGAATTGGAACTTTAAAAAATAAAAAAATTGTAGATATATTTACAAAAGGCATGATGGGAAATTTGTTTTACTATGAAGACGAACTTCATGCTGTTGGCTTAAGGAATAGATTTGAATGGCCTACCAATACTACAATTTTAAAATTCTCTCAATCAGGCAAAGTTTCCTTTAAATATAGATTGTTTGACAGAAATATAGTCAAAGCGGAAGTGTACGAATCTATTCTTTATTTTCTATATGAAGACTCTGGAAAAACACTTCTTCGGAATGGTACTAAAAAAATTGACTTAATTGATGAAAACATCACCATCAAAGACTTTACGTTTAGCGATGGAAGCACATATGTAATAGCAAATTCATTCTCAAGTCCAGACGA
Organism: uncultured Candidatus Actinomarina sp.; assembly: GCA_902566515.1. GTDB lineage: Bacteria > Actinomycetota > Acidimicrobiia > Actinomarinales > Actinomarinaceae > Actinomarina. Next base: position 51,897 of record CACFIX010000002.1, on the reverse strand, counting down.
GGTGTATGAACTAAAAGATGGTGAGCTAAATAAAATATCAAAAGCCAATGATTTTTTTGTTAAAAATATTAAAACAAGAGATTGCGTATATGAAAGAATTGATACAGGTAAATCAGAAATTGATACTTGGGGAATATTCGTCGGAAAAGATAAACCAACAATCTTAAACATTCATGGTGGGCCCGCAAGTCAATATGGATTTACGTTTTTTGATGAGTTTCAAACTTATGCCTCTGCAGGCTTCAATGTGATTGCTTGTAACCCTAGAGGTTCTACGGGAAGAGGCCATGAATTCTTAAGAGATGTTTGTGGTAACAAGTGGGGTGTAAATGATATGCATGATGTTCTTACTTCGTTTAAAAAAATGAAAAAAGTGATGGGAATAATCAATAAAAAAGATGGCATAATGGGCGGATCATATGGTGGATTTATGACATCTTGGATAATTAGTCATAATCCAAATACTTTTAAATCAGCTATTGTTGAACGGGCTTTACTTAATTGGGAAACTATGGTTGGAACATCTGACATTGGTATAGGTTTTCCAGAAATGTATTTGCTCGATGACATGTCAAAAAATATAAATCTATATAGAAAAAAGAGTCCAATTACATATGCGTCAAGTATAAAAACGCCAACTTTAATAATTCACTCTCAAGAAGACTATAGATGCCCAATAGAGCAAGCGGAGCAACTATTTTCAAACTTAAAAAAAAGAGGTGTAAAAACAGCTATGTTAAGATTTCCTGGTGAAAGCCATGAGTTATCTAGATCTGGAACGCCTGTTCATAGAAAACAAAGGTTTGACCACATAATAAGCTGGCATAAAAAACATTTAGTTTAAATATTTCATTTAATTAAATAAACTAGTTCTTAATGAATAAAACATCAGTAGTTATAGACGGACACACAGTCACTTACTGGAAGTATCAATTAATAGACAAACTGTATAAAGAAAATAATCTAAATAAAATATATATAACAAATCATAAAAATTTCTATCGTGCTTTTTCATTTGTCCGGTTTTTATGTAAAAACTTATTCAAAATAAATATTTCTGAACTGTTTGAAGAGACTGAAAGAATTTCAATAATAGAAAATTCTCAATACTCAGGTAGTTTGATTTGGTTGTCTGAAACATCCATAGATTTTACTTACAACGATAATATTTTTTACTTTAGTAATGAAAATAGTGATCAGAAATTTGAAAAATCTTACTATTTAAGAGATTTCGATAAGCTTAAATTTATTACATACTTAACTCAAAGAAATAAAAGTATGAATAAAATCATAAATGTTTCATGGACTGAAGAGGCAAAGTTTAGTGAAAGTAAATCTATTTCAAAACACCTAGAGTCTTTGAAGTTTTTAATTACAAAAAGAAATACTCATATAAGTACAAATTATGAAAAATTGATGGATAGCTCTCTTTCAGTTTCAAGCTTTGGGCTTTCTTCTTTAATAAAAAAAATTTACTCTTTAATTTTCAATTACCCTTCTTGGAGTATCTACACATATCCAAAAATTCTAGATATTTTTGGACAAAACTCTATAGATGAATCTATGGTGAAAAAGGTTTTCAATGATCGTACTTGGAGCTTCAAAGCAGATCCTTTTTATTCTGAAAATGAAAACTCGTTATATTTTGAAAAATTTAATTATTTTTTGGGGACTGGAAAATTAGCAAAATATAGCTTTGAAGATAAAAGTATAAAGGATATAAAAACTTCTAATCGTATTCATTACTCTTATCCTTGTATTTTTGAATATGAAGGAGAAACATATTTAATACCCGAGGGTGCACAAAGCAATAAAATTGAAATTTATAAAATTCAAAAAGATTCTCTTGTGAAAGCAAACACAGTAATCAATGATTTTGCTGGTGTTGATCCAACTATTGTAGAGCATAATAATGCTTGGTATGTTTTTGCGACTGATGGACGAATGGGGGGGCATTCTTACCTGAATATATTTTATGCTAAAAATCCACTTGGTGAATGGACTCCGCACAATCTGAATCCTGTAAAAATTAACTTAAGCAACTCTCGTGGTGGTGGATCGATATTTAGAGAAGGAGATTCTCTAATTAGGCCTGCTCAAAACTGCTTCCCTGATTACGGAACCTCACTGGTGTTCAATAAAATAGAAGTTCTTAGTCGTAATGAGTTTAAAGAATCTTTAGTTGGAGAATTAAAACCAGCTGAGAATTCTATGTTCAGGGGAATCCATACATTTTCTAAAAATAAAGAGTCACTAATTGTTGATCTTAAAACCAACGAATATTTTCCTTTTGCAAGATTTGTTACTCTATTACGAGCTAGAGTTAAGTCAGATAATGCGGGTCTGATAGTAGAAAATTCATTATTTAAAAGAATTTCGGTAGTTCTGCTATTTTTAGTTTTTGTAATTTTAATTTATTTATTTGGCTGGAGAGCTTTGTCTTTGTTCGTCTAGTGTTCTCTAGATCTACTAGATTTAGTCATAACTTTATCTAAGCCACCATTTGTAAAAATAAAAGACTCTACATTGTCAACTAAATGTTTACCGTTTTGAGATTTCTGTGAAATTACCTGTACGGACATACCTTCGAATGGAGATATTAAAGTTATTGAATGTTGTTTAAAACGCTTAGAAGATTGATCTCTTCTTATAACATCATTTACCATGTGGCCTGACTCCCAAGACCAATCTTCCTCAACAACTACAAATTTACACACATGCTTGGTTTGAGTTTTGTCAATCCTTGCTCCAGGACAGATAAGCATCGATCCTTCAACCCATGGATTTAGTCCTAAACTATCATTTTTTGGAAAAGCTATGTCAAAAGAGCTATCGACAATTGCTTCTATGTCTCCTTTTTTAAAATTTCTTTCTTTTATGATTTCTGAAATAGTATTTTGAATCCTGAACAAGGACTCTTCATCTAAGTTTTCTAGATTTTCTCGATCCACAATATTTATCTAAACAATTAAATAAGACAAATTACTCTTCTTCTATCGCTAGTTTTTGACCAGCAGTTTCTTGCCCTCTTAAATCTCTTATATCTATTCGGATAAGTCCAACCACAAATATCGTTAGTGTTGCAACAGGAAATAACAATATGACAGTGAAAGGGCTCGACGTTAGAGTTTCTAGCATAATTAATCATAACAAATATTGGTAGTATAATTAAATCTTGTGAAAGGGATAGTGTGACAAAATTAGGATTGTACGCAAGTATGGTATCGGTTATAGCTTCTGTACTTATTTATATTGTTTTAGATGACTCACAATTAGCAATATATGTAGGTCTATGGGCTCCAACTTTAATTTTATATAGCCAAGCTTACGAACAAGCAAACAAGTAAGCTTTAATTTATCTAAAAAACACTTGGTTGCTAGTATTTAACTGTGAATAAAGTAGAAAAGAAATCATTCTTTGGGTTCTTGCTTGTTGCGTTTGTTTTGCACGTGTACCTTGTAATAACTACTTTTGTCGGTGGCTAAAAAGCTTCTCTTTTTCCTTTTAGTAATTTCATGTGGACCAACAGATGGTGTGGTATCAGAAAATTCCTCTGAAGATACTGTTGTTGTAAATGAAGTCTTAGAGACAAAGTCTCTTACGTCTGAAGAAATATTAACTGAAATATTTAATGCGTATAAAAATTTTTCAGAAAATCCATCTTTAACAATTGATACTATATGGAATTATGCACATGAAGACAACCGTGAAGCAACTGGTCCCAAAGAAAGGTTTTCAATGATGTTGACTTCTGAACCGTACGATTCCATTGTTGATCTAAAAGATTACTCTTACGAAGTCATTTTTGAGAGTGATGAAAATATTCATTACGAAGTAAAAGTATTGGCTAAAAACAATAATTATTTTGTGATTACATGGGTGTTTGAAAAAACGTTATGTGAAGAAAAGCCATGTTGGAGAACTATTGGAGTTAGCCAACCAAGATTTTTTGATTCTGGTATTTAGTCGTCTAAATCTTCTAGTGGATTTTCAGGTTGGCAAATTTCAAAAGCATTTTGCACAGCTTCAGAAGTAAAATCAATATCTGCATCTCTAAAGGCAAAGAAACCAAACTCGCCAGGTTTTGGATCAGGAAAGTCAATACCTTGCTCCCTCATACATTGAGAAAATTCTAAAGATGCATCAACCAAAGCGGCTTCAACCTCTGGGTCTAAGTCAAATTGTTCTGGAAGTGCATTTCTTAATATATCTTCACAATTTTCAAATGCGTTCTCAAACTCTTCTTCATTTTCAATTTCTAAATTATCAAACTGAGGGTTCCCATCAATATCAAATGTTGGATCTGGAAAATTAACACCCTCCTCTCTCATACATTGCGCAAAATCTAATACACCTTCCTCAAAAGTTATTTCTTCATCTACAGTTGTTGTTTCTGTTGTAGATTCTATAGTTACAACACCTTGTGACTCTTCACCCCCAATGGTGCATGCAGAAAAAATTGATAACAAAAAGAGTATTCTTACTTTCTTACTGCCTCTGCTGGTTGAATTTTGGAAGCTTTTATTGCTGGATACACCCCAGATATTGCTCCAATTAATAATGCTAGAAGCACTGCGCCGAATATTTGCCATACTGGTATTGAGAATACAATATTTGTGTAATTAGTGTAACCCAGTGTAATGCCTGTACCCAAAAGAACCCCTACAAGACCTCCGATACCAGACAAAACTATGCTCTCTAATAAAAATTGATATCTAATCTCTCTTCTTGTTGCACCAATTGAACGTCTAACTCCAATTTCCATTCTTCTTTCTAGAACAGACATGACCATAACATTGGCTATGGCAACCCCTCCAACAAGTAAAGCTACAGACCCTAACCCTAACAATAAATTAGTAAACGCTTCTTCAGCTGCTTGTTGTGCTTCAAGTGCATCTGACGGACGCGTAACTTCAACTTGGTCAGGATTTTCTGGATTCATCGATGGAGCAAGTACTTCAACTACATCCTCGATAAAAGTTGGGTTAGCTCTTAGGTATATAGTTGTAGGTTCTTCGTTAATATCAAAAAGGGTTTTTGCAACACCATATCCAATAAACACAGACCTGTCTAGGTCAGGGTGAATTTTTAATTCTTCTAATATGCCAACCACACCAAACCACTCATTCTCAATTAGTATTTTTGTAGGCTTAGTTAAATTATTTATTCCCAATCTTTGAGCCGTTACACTCCCTAAAACCGTTACTGGGATATCAGATAGTCCATCTTGAATAAATCTTCCATCAGCTAAATCTCCACCAATGACATCTAGGAGTTCGGCGCTAGTAATTATTGTTGAGATGCCTCCGCCTTCAAATTCAGAAATAAAATTACTTCTTCTAACTAAGAGATCTGTTTGTGTAGTTGAAGTAACTTCTTGAACAGGGCCAATTCTCTCAACCATACCCAAGACACCCTTTGGAAGTTCTTCTTGAGTCCCAAAAAATCCAGCTTGTGGTGATGCTTTTACTAGATTTGTGCCGAGTGATTCTAGAGTTGATAAAAGATCTGCTCTTCCAGATGCTGAAATTCCAGATACAGCTACTATTGCAGCAATACCGATGCCTATCCCAATTGAGGTAAGTGTTGCTCTTCCTTTCCTTGCGCGAACTCCATATAGAGCTACAAAGAATAGATCTTTTGTTTTTAGTCTTTTTCTTTTCATTTGCTCACAATTTTTCCATCAACTAATTCGATAACTTTTTTAAACATATTTGCATGTTCTTGGTTGTGGGTAATCATTATGACCGTTTTTCCTTGATTATTAAGGTCTTTTAAGATGTTTAAAATATTTATACCGGATTCTTTATCAAGATTTCCAGTTGGTTCATCTGCTAACACAAATGCTGGATCTTGAACAAGTGCTCTTGCTATTGCAACTCTTTGTTGCTGTCCGCCAGATAATTCTTTTGGAAGGTGAGTTAATCTGTCACCTAAACCTACCTGATCTAAAACTTCTTTTGCTTTTTCTAGTCTTTTGGTTCTTGAAATACCTTGATAAAGAAGCCCTTCAGCCACATTTTCTTGAGCAGTTAGTCCAGGTAAAAGAAAGAAACTTTGGAAGATAAATCCAATTTTTTCTCCTCTAAATTTAGAAAGTTCATTATCAGAAAGTTTTGAAACATCACTTTCTTCAATTTCAATTGACCCTTCTGTGATGCTATCCAATAATCCAATCATATTAAGTAAAGTTGATTTTCCGCTTCCAGATTGACCCACTATCGCTACAAAGTCACCTTCCTTTACCTCAAGAGATACTCCGTCTAAAGCTCTTACGGGGGGTGGACCTTCGTAAACTTTGGAAATATTGTTTATAGATATTACAGTTTTAGTACTGGTTTTCATCTTGGAACGACTACGATTTGACCTTCTGAGATGTTACCTTTTACTTCAACAAAACCGTCTGTAAAAACTCCTATTTCTACAGCAACGTAGCTGGTGTCAACTCCAGACTCTCCCTCGAAGGTACCTCCCTCGACTTCTCCATCATAAACTTCTAGGGCATAACCACCTTCTGCCAATGCAAGTAGTGCATTTACAGGAACATACAAGACATTTTGAGATACTTCAGTTGTTACAAATACTTTTACAGGTGCTTGATCGTAAGCTTCAATTTCTTCGGGGTTAAGAACTTCTAACGTTACTTCTATAAATTCTCCTGCTTGAGTTTGTGTCACAACTTGATCAATGAATGTAATTACTGTTGGGACTCTTTCGTCTGTTGGAAGTTCTATCTGAACACTGTCTCCAAGAGATACTGTTTCTTGGTCTGAGGCATCTACCTGAAAAACTACTTCTATTCCTGTTGAAGAAATATTATATAAAGGTGAATTTAAAGCTACCGCAGACCCTACGTCATTAATGTATGATCCAACAATAACTGAAGTTTTTGAAGCAAAAGCATTAGTAGGGCTAAATGTTTCTGATACAGCACTTAATTTTAATTCAACTAATTCTTCTCTTGCTTTTTCTAATTCAGCCTCTCTATTAACACCTTCATTGTAAGACTCAAGAGCTTCTTCATAAGCTTTTTGTGCATTTTCAATAGCTAGGGCTTCTGTAGCATCAATTCCAGATTCTTTTCCTGCTTCCCTGCTTTGTATACGTTCTTGTGCTTTAATGTCTTCTTCATAATCTGCCTTCTTCCCGGCTCGAGTTTCTTCAGACATAGATTCATATTTGAGCTCATCTATTAAATTACGAATTCTTTCAATCTCTGCATCTGCAGCCTGCCAAGTAGCATTTTCTTTTGTTGCATTTTCTATTGCATCATCTAATAGTTTTTTCTTATTATCAACTTCTTTAAGAGTTGTTCCTCCTTCAGCAACAATTTCTTCAAGGTTTTCGATTTCATTTTCTTTTTGGTTTATTAAAACTTGTTCACTTGGAGTAATCTCTGATTTGGTTTCAATTCCGTAATCAATATATAGTTTATTTAGCATTTGTGATGTTTCGGCGTCAAAAATATTATCTGGTACAAAAGAATTTTCTGCATAGCCTAAATAAACTAAAGCTTCTTCAACTTGTTTTACATCAACACCAGGATCCGAATTTAAATCAAGAGTTCTATAAAAGGGAGTACTTCCTTCAAGCAGTATTACTGGTTTATTGTCAATAATGAAGAGTATTTCTCCAAAGTTAATTATTGTCCCTTCTTTTGGTAGAAAAGTAACAACTCCATTGGTTGGTGAGTTGAGAACTTTTTTGTCTGTCTGCCTTAATGTTCCGTTGTACTCTTCTTTTTTTGCTAAGTCACCTTTTTGTATAGCAACTGTAGTTAATTCTAAAGTTTTATTATTAGAGGATGTGTCGGTATTTTGTGTGCCAAAATAATATCCGCCATAAGCCAAACCGGCTAATGCAATTAGTATGGAGAGGTTTTTTAATTTAAATATATTTTTTATCATTGTTCTAATTCAATTAGTTTATTAAATCTACACGCTTTCTGTGAAATTATTTTATTAAGTTTTTTATTCATCCCATTCATCATCCTTTAATTCATCTGGAAGATTTTCTTCGCATGCTTGCCATGTTTGTACAATTGGGTCGTCTTCTCTAAGTTCCCAATCATCATCAATATAAGCATCTAACCTAACTTCTCTGTTGAAATAGTTTGGATCAGGTACTTTTGGATAGCCATTTTCTCGAAAACATTTTGCCATGAATAGAGATCTATCAATCTCTTTTGAAACCTGGACAGGATCTTCAAACTGATTTTCGTCAGCCACACCCCACAAGTTATACTTCAAAGCACATTCCTCAATAATACTCCAAAGTTCTTGTGCCTCTTGTTCAGTTATTGTTTCAAAATATGAAGCTATAGTCGTATATAGGTCCAGAAAGTTTTTTGGCTCTTTAAATTTATAACCAGACTCATTTACACATTGGACAAGAACTAAAGGAGCATCTTCATCTGAAATTTCTTCTCGTTCGTCTGCTAAGTCAACACCCAAAGCAATTGCCTCTTTACCTTTGTCGGTATCTGCAACAGAGACAACAGCTTGCTCGTCTTGTTGAAAAAAAGAGCATGCTGTTAAAAAGATTAATACAACTGATGCTTTTTTATACATAGGAAAATTATAAAGAAAACTAGTCTTATCCTCCACCTTGTTCTGGCGGTTCAAGTCCGAGGTCATCAAAGCACTCTGCAGCAGCTTCTCTAATTTGATCTTCAAGATATTGTCCAGACTGTACTAATCCAACAAGAATTGGCCTTAGGGGTCTGTCTGCACTTGGGTCTTCAACCTCTATACCTTTTTCCCTCAAACATTGAGCAAACTCAAGTTCTGTATCGAGCCTATCTGCAACATCTTCTGGATTTTCAAAATCTGCGTTATCTCCTAATGGTATATTGTTTTCTTCTGCACATGCTTGAATAGTCTCAAAAAGTTGTGTTCTTCCTTTTTCATTAGCTGCAAGAAAAATTGGCGTTAAAACACTTCTAAGACCTTCGTCATTTTTTGGATCTTTGACGTCATAGCCATTGTCCCTTAAGCATCTTGCCATTAAAAGCTGGGCATCTTCAGGTGATAAATTGTCTTCAATAATATTTTCTACAATTGTTGTAACTGTAGTGACTGTAGATAGATCTTCTGTAGAAACTACACCTTGTGAACTATCTGGAGCTGAACACGCAGCAATCAAAATAGACATAAAGATTATTAAGCAATTATTTTTCATATCCTAATTCACCATATCCACACTCTTTTAATAATGGAGAAATTTCCTCTTTTGATTTATCTAATTCACTTAAATCTATTTTAGGTTCTTGTTGAGTTGGGTCTGAGACGTTGATGCCTTTTTCTCTTAAACATTTCGCTAGTTGAAGGTTTTCATCATATAGTTTTGCAAGATCATCTGGGTTTGATGAAGATGAATCTGACCACAGATTATATTTATTTATACAATAATTAATGTCTTCTCCTAACTGTGACTCCTCATCTTTAGTATTACTTAATTGACTAATAGTTGTTTTCAAGTCTTGTATATCAAAAGGGGTTGCAATGTTGTAACCCTTTTCTTCATTTAAACATTGAGTTAAAACGATCGGATAGTCTTCTTCTGCAATTACTAAAGAAGTGGTTGTGGTATCTGTTAGAGAAGCTACTCCTTCATTACTGGTTGTTGAGCATAAGTTTATAAAAAGAATAAAAATTAAAAGATTTACTTTTTTCAAATTTATTTATTCCTTAAACCAAACAAGGGTCTTAATAGTTTGATATTTTTTACAGCATGGTAAATAGTAAGAGATAAGAAACAAATTAAAAATAAAGCAATTGGAAATTTTATAATTGGATGAATGTTTGATCCAGCAAAAAAATACATGACTGCCATTTGTACCGGCAGGTGAACAATATATACAGGAAAAACAGCTGTTTTGTAATATGTTAATTGTGGTGAATCTTTGTTTAGGTAAACTGCAGCAATGCCGAGAAGTGCAAAAATAAAATTAAAAGACTCAAAAGCTATCAGCCTGTTGTCTAAGGCGTAATCTTCAAGGAAATTGTTAAAAAATCTGTAAAAATATGATGTTGCACCTAATCCTAGATGTAACCGCCAATTTTTTTTATTCGATTCCCAAAATGCATCCCCCTGAGAAGTGAGAATTATTCCTATAAAAAACCATAGAAAGCCAAGTAGAAAACCATGGTCTGTAAGCGCATATGAGTTGTAATAATCTCCATATGTTTCAGTTTTAAACCTTGATAGATTCAATAGGTGTCCCTCAGCTATTATGGGAATTGCGAATAAAAATATGCCTCCAGGTTTGTTGAGTAATGAAGCAATAAAGTTTTCTTTTGAGATAAAATTCAAAATCGGAATAAGAACTATGCAGTAAACAAAAATATTAGTCAAAAACCATAGATGTAGCCCGTCATACTCTAAAACAAAGAAAACAGCTTCGCTAATTTCGTCTAGCCACCAATAGTTATAATATCTTCCGACAATCAAAGCAGAAGAGGTTGAAAATACAAGAGTTCCAAATAACCAGGGTAAGATAAGGATTTTTGCTCTCTCTTTGAATATCTGCATCTTAGTTCTTTTGCTAAATGAAAGCCTTAGAGCGACTCCTGCAATTAAGAAAACAAGGGGTATTCTCCAGTTGTTCATGATGTTTAATAACGGCCATATACCCCCTGACATTCTTTTGTTCTGAACAAAGAGTATTTGTGGAGCAATCATAGTGAATGAAATTCCGAGATGATAAAAAATAAGAAGAAACATTGCTATGGATCGCAATGCATCAATATCATATCTTCTTTGATTCATATGAACAATATTACAGCTTAAGAGGTGATTAATTAAACTTCAGTTTTGCTTTAAGTTCTTCAGTAATGGGTGTTGGCTTCATTGTTGTTTGATCAGTATAGACATGAACAGCCTCGCAAGAGCTAACTAAATCCCCTGCTTCTTTTAGAAACATTCCCATAATCCAAGTCATGCTCGAATTCCCTATTTCTTTTACTCTGACGCCAATTTCTATATCTTGATCAAAGTAAAGAGGTTTGTTGTACTGAACTAACACCTGTACGGTGTGAAAATCTTTTTTTGTCTCTTCGATATCGCTCAAGTAGTCGTAATTAACATGCTTAAAATAGGCAGTAATTGCTTGATCAAAAAATGCGACGTGATTAGCATTGTGCATTACTCCCTGAGGATCTAGTTCGTAGTATCGAACTGTTGCCTCCCAAAAAACTTCGAATTGGTCTTTTGATAGTTTTATTTTTGACATTTATACAAATATTTGGGTTTTTGGTTCTATTCCACCGGTAAGCGGCATGGCATATTCAAAAAAGTCATTTGTAACATATGGTTTGGATTCGTCTAGAAATTCCTTAGGCATGTCTTTTGTGTGTTTAGCGACTTTGCTCAAATCTACAACATCAACATCGCAGTGGTATGTTTCTGACAGTTGTCTTTTAAGAATTACTGATCCACTGTGTAATTCTTTTGAAAAAACCACAGCATGATGTCCTACTCTCTCGGCTTCTTCAGCATCTATATCGGATACATCCGCTAAAAATGATCTCTGTAAATAACCAAAGGTGTCCGCCCTAACTCTTGCACCATCAATATGTTGTGAAACTATATTTGTTAATGTATCACCTAGTGCACCTGAGCCTGAAAGTTGGATGTTACCATGGCTATCTTTTTTTCCTGCCAGTCCAGAGCCTGTTTCGCTAGCATATGTTTGAAGAAAATATTCACCATCTTCGTTGTGAATTCCTTCAGAAACAGCAACTACACACCTTCCAAGCGAATCATATACTTCTTTAACTTCTTTCAAAAAGGTTTCAATGTTGAATACTTTTTCAGGGACATATACTAAATGCGGACCATCTTCTTCGGTAGATTTCCCCAAGGTACTTGCAGCAGTAAGCCACCCTGCATGTCGGCCCATTAAAACGTTTATTTTAATACCTCTAAGACTCCTGTTGTCTGCATCATCACCCTGAAAAGCATGAGCTACAAATCGAGCTGCTGAACCGTATCCGGGACAATGGTCTGTTTCGCGTAAGTCATTATCGATTGTTTTAGGAATATGAAATGCTTTCATTTCATATCCTATAGATTTTGCCCCTTCAGAAACTAAATTAGCTGTTTCAGCCGAATCATTACCTCCTATGTAGAAAAAGTTTCTGATATTCTGTTGTTCAAATATTGAAACAAGTTTTTCTATATCTGAGTCAGTAGGCTTTTTTCTTACTGAACCTAAAGCTGCGGCAGGTGTTTTTCCAATGCCATAAAGTTGTGCTTCAGACAGATTTGAAAGATCTACAAAATCTTCATTGAGCATTCCTTCTAATCCGTGCTTTGCTCCTAGGATTTCATCAAAATCTGATTTGATTGCTTCTTTAATAAAGCCCACTAGTGATCTGTTTATGACAGCTGTTGGACCACCTGATTGTCCAATAACTGCTTTGCCTAGTGGCATTTTCTAACTCCCGTTTTGATATACCGAAATAAAACTTAAATAAGAATCAGCAATTTCTGAAACTGCTTCTTCTCTGGATTTATCACCACTGTGCCACCCTTTAAGTGAGTTCCAAAATATTGATCTTCCAATTGCAAATCCTTTGTAGCCATCTACAGATGAGCCTGCTCTGAGCCATTCATTAACCTTTTCATCATTCGCTCCTCTTCCCAGAACAACAGCAATTACTTCTTCTCTTCCACCATCTTTAATAACTTTTGAAACATTTTCATTATCTTCAATAGTGTCTAAGCCTTCAATTTTCCATATATCTGGATCAGCACCTTTTTCTCTCATTTCCTCAACAACTTGGACTGCAAGCTTAGGTCTTATCTCAGAGTCATATTTAGCCTGGTCTCCATCAACACTTGCTAGCTGTTCTTCAGTTGCAGGTACTAAAAACTCTAAAAGAAACTTTCTTTCGTTTTCATCTAACCAATCTGAAAGAGTTTTTATTCTTTCACCTTGAACCTGTCTAGTATCAGAATCATCACTAGGATTCCAACGTACAAGTATCTTTACAAAATCTGCGTTCACTTCTTTTATTTTTTCACCGAAATCACTACCGTATTCAAAGTCAAAAATCTTTTGTCCTGACTTTTCAACGGGGGCTGCAAACTTTATTCCCATTTCTTTTGCTTTTTCTTGAACTTGAAGACCAAAAGTCTCATCAACAAGGATCGCTGGGTCTCCGCCGTTTATACCCTTGCTTTGTGCTTCAAGAAAACCATCAAAAATAATGTCTTTCATGGAAGACACACGAGAAACTTCATCCTCGGTTGGAGCTCTGCCTTCAACACCAAGGAGGCCTTTTGTTAGTGTGCCTCTATGGTCAAATGCAAGAATATATAGGTCGTTTGGATACCCTTTCATGAACTCTCCTTTATACTTTTACCCTTGTACTGTCTCGTGTGAGTACAAATAGCATAATTACTAAAAACAATAATGATACTAATAGTAAATAGTCTGAATATGGGTTGGTTTCAGCACTTTCTTCAAAAGTAGCTGATAAAGTTTCAACAAGCTCTAGTGTTGTTGTTCCCCAGTTGCTGGCTAATGTATCATCCAAAAAATATACATTGGAACTCTGAACTGCATTTATGTTTTCCCAACCATCTCTAATTGAAAGGTCTTTATTTAAATAGTCAGAGTGTCCTACAACAATAAAGTCGGGGTTTGATTCTATTACCATTTCTTCAGTTAATGCAGGGTATCCACTTCCGAAGGGATCTTCCTCGGAGTTAGCAATATTTATGATTCCAAGTGAGTTGTAAATTTCTCCAATTAATGAGTTTGCATTTACACTATAAATTCCATAGGAATAACCAATTTCGTGATAAACGGTAATATTTTCATAATTTGAATTGCTTATGATTCTATTAATTGCAAGCTTCATATCTCTTATTTGTTTTTCTGCAACAGTTTTTTTATCTACTAATTCTCCAATAGTTTGAATCTGAGAATAAACATCTTCAAGATTTCTAGCAGGAGGTAAAAGGATATGGTTAATCTCTTGTGCTTCCAATCCTTCAATAATGCCATTGAAATCAAAAGCAACTATTACCATATCTGCATCAAGGGGTGCGAGTTCTTCAGCTGTGACTGTGTATGCGTCAATTCTTTGGACTGGGAAGTCAACTTCAGAAAAAGCATCAACAGCAATTAATGTATTTTCTGCACCTAATGATTGAATAATTTCAGTGTGAGTTGTAGACAATGAAATAATTTTTACATCATTCTTTTCTTGCGCTTGATTTGAACACATTGATACAAACAAGGCAAGAATAATAAGTTTCGTTTTCATATTTTCCTTTCTTACCTTGAGAAAATAAAGAAACTTCAAGAATTTCTAGAAACTTCATTCCTTCTCTCGAGGACTGTTGTCTTAACAATAATGAAGGCGACCTGACTTATCTTTCGAATTACAGTTGCGGGACAGTGTTAGATTTTCACTAACTTCGCTCCATTATTCTTGATGAATAGTAGCAGATTAGTTTTCTTCGTCTTCTTCGTTTTCTGTGTTTTTTAATGCGTCCATAAGAGTAGGTTCTTCAATATCTCTTGGGACGTCTGGTCTTGGTAAATCTTCATTAGGCAAACTTGCTTCTTCTGAGGATTCTTGTCTCACTTTTTTAATTGAATTTACGATCGACATCAGAACTGTTTCTTTTTGTTCGTTTTTTTTCTGAGTTTTAACTTCCTCTGATGTTGTCTTCTGAGGTGTTTCTAAATGAGACTCCTCTAACACAACCACCTCAATACCCCCAACAAGATCTGAAACTAGGTTGTAGAAAAAGGCGCCAATAGTAGCTAGAGCTGTTTGGGTCAGCATATAAACCGCTGCTAGAGAAACTACACTTGTAAAGAGTGTTTCAATATTTCCTACAAGCGAGGCATCTTGATCAAGAAGTGCCAATCTTCTTGCAATATCTTCAAGGCCTTGAGGAACTCCTGCATTAACCAATAAAACCCACATTATTGATAATCCAAGCACTACAGTTAATGCAACAACAAAATTAAGTACTAATGTGACTTTTAATACGGTCCAGGGGTCTATTTTTCTAATTATTCTTCTTACTCTATTTACTCTGACCATTTTTAACTCTTTATAGGTATGAAAGCTGAAACTTCTTCTTCAGAAGATAGCTTCATGACCCTTACTCCTTGTGCTGATCTACTCATTTGTTTTATTTGCTTTACCGCACATCTTATTGCAGTACCGCCTGTACTCATAAGCATAACCTCAGTATCTTCATCTACAGATCTTGCTCCAACTAAATTTCCTTTACTTTCCGTAATTTTAAGAGCTTTTACTCCCATGCCGCCTCTTCCTGCTCTTCTAAATTCATCAAGTTTCGTACGTTTCCCATATCCCTTGGCTGTAATAAATAGAAGAGTTTCATCTCTAGAGGTAGCTGCACCAACAACCTTGTCTCCCTCTCTAAGTTTTATTCCTCTCACACCCATTGCTGTTCTTCCTTGGGGCTTAAGATTTGTCTCATCAAATCTAATTGCTTGCCCGTTTTGAGAAACAAGTATGACATCTTCTTTGCCGGAGGTCGTTTTTACAGAAACAACCCTATCTTCGTCTTTTAGTTTTATTGCTTGTAGGGATTTGTAATTCGAATCAAAATCTTTAAAACTAGATTTTTTAACTGTTCCTTTTTCTGTCATTATTAGTAAAAATTTCTCAGTTTCGTAGTCTCTTGTGTCAATAATTGCTTGCACCCTTTCGTCTTGTCCCA
The DNA here is from genome assembly GCA_902566515.1 of uncultured Candidatus Actinomarina sp. Classification (GTDB taxonomy): domain Bacteria; phylum Actinomycetota; class Acidimicrobiia; order Actinomarinales; family Actinomarinaceae; genus Actinomarina. The sequence continues at coordinate 36,176 of CACFIX010000002.1, read as the reverse complement.
TCGAAAGTACGTTTTGAATTAAAGAACCTTTTGCTGTTCTGTTGGTTTTTGGAATTTCATGTGCTTTAGCCCGATATACTTTTCCTCGGTCTGTAAAAAATAAAAGATATGAGTGTACAGAAGTAGAAAGAAGATGCTCTATGACGTCTTCGTTTGATGAAGCAGCTTTAACGCCTTTACCGCCTCTGCCTTGCTTTTTGTATGAAGTTGACGGAACGGATTTTACATATCCATTTGCCGATACAGATACAATAATTTCCTCGTCTTCAATGAGGTCCTCTATTGAAACCTCGCCAACGTCTGGAACAATTCTTGATCTTCTTTCGTCGCCAAACTTATTGGTAATTACTTCTAATTCTTCGATTAAAATCTTATCTTGTTTTGCACGACTTTTTAAAATCGAATTTAGTTCTTTAATTGTTTCTTTTAGGTCTTTCTTTTCTTCTTCTAGTTTTTCCATTTCAAGCGCAGTTAGTCTCCTAAGCGGCATATCCAATATGTGAGAAGCCTGTATCTCGCTAAGTTTAAATTTTGTCATTAAAGATTTTCTTGCTGTATCTACATCTTTTGAAGCTTTTATGACTTTAATAATTTGGTCAATCTTTTTTAAAGCCAAAAGCAGGCCTTCTACTATATGGAGTCTATTTTCGGCTTTTTGTAGTCTGTGTTTTGTTCTTCTTTGTATTACATCAATTTGATGATCAATATAATATTTAATTAATTCAGGAACTGAAAGTACTTTTGGAACTCCTTCAACAAGGGCTACTGAGTTTACGGAAAAAGTATCTTGTAGTTGAGTTTGTTTAAAAAGTTGATTAAGTACAACTTGTGGAACCGCATCTCGTTTTAGCTCGACAACTAACCTAGTACCATTTCTGTCACTGCTTTCGTTCCTAAGATCAGAAATTCCGAGGAGTTTCTTGTCTTGAACAAGTGTTGCAATTTTTTCCATAATTCGGTCTGTAGAGGCTTGGTAGGGTAATTCTTTAACAACTATTGCAGATCTTCCTCTGCCTAATTCTTCTACGTCAGCAACAGCTCTTATTTTGATTGATCCTCTTCCTTTTAATATTGCTTCTTTTATTGTTGGAGTATCAACAACAAGACCGCCTGTTGGAAAATCTGGTCCTTTTATTATTTTTAGATAGTCTTTTGGTTTTACATCCTTGTTTTCAACAGTGTATTTAACAGCTTCTGTTATTTCTCTAAGGTTGTACGGCGGCATGTTTGTTGCCATTGCTACAGCAATTCCTTCTGCACCATTAACAAGGAGGTTTGGAAATCTTGCAGGTAAAACTTTAGGCTCTGATGTTTCGCCTGAGTAGTTTGGTTCAAAGTTTACAGTATCCTCATCAATTCCATCCAATAATTGTGATGAGAGAGATGACATTCGTGACTCTGTATATCTCATAGCTGCAGGTGGATCGTCAGGTGTTCCAAAGTTACCCTGAGGCTCAATAAGTGGATATCTTGTACTAAAGTTTTGTCCAAGCCTTACTAGTGTTCCATAAATTGCATCGTTGCCGTGAGGGTGATAATTACCCATTACATCACCAACGACTTTTGAACATTTTCTAAATGGACCTGTTGGTCTTATGCCTGTTTCATACATAGAATACAAAATTCTTCTCTGAACTGGCTTTAAACCGTCTTTAACATCGGGCAAAGCTCTTGACACGATTACAGACATTGCATAATCTAAAAAAGACTTCGATATTTCGTCTTCTACAGCAATAGTTCCGTTTGATGTGTTGTTGGTATTTTTTTCTTCTTTTACAGATTTTTTAGCTGCTGGTTTTTTAGCTGCTGGTTTTTTAGCTGCTGGTTTTTTTGATGGTGGTTTTTTAGCTGGCATTATACGTCAAGAAACCTCACGTCTTTAGCGTTCTTTTCAATAAACAGTTTTCTTTTTGAAACATCATTTCCCATTAAAATTTCAAACATATCAGAAGCTTTTGCCATCGCACCTTTAGCGTCTGCAAGCGTAACTTTGATTAGGGTTCTAGTCTCAGGATTCATTGCGGTGTCCCACAACTCTCCAGCATTCATTTCTCCCAACCCTTTGAATCTGCTTATATCAAACTTTTTGTTTTTGTTTTCTTTTTTAAATTTATTTAGTGCTTCATCGTCTTTTAAGTATGTTATTCCTGATGATGCTTTTACTCGATATAACGGCGGTTCTGATATCCAGACTTTTCCACTTGTTATCAAACCAGGCATAAATTTAAAAAAGAATGTAAGAAGCAATGTTCTAATATGCGCACCGTCAACATCAGCATCTGTTAAGAAAATTATTTTGTCATATCTTGACTCTTCTTCATTGAACTGAAGCTTTATACCAGTACCAATAGCCTTAATGAGTGCGCTTATCTCTTCATTTTGAAGAGCTCTGTTTTCTGTAACTTTTTGAACATTTATAATCTTTCCCCTGATCGGCAAAATTGCTTGTACTCTTGAGTCTCGTGCTTGTTTAGCAGGACCAGCTGCTGAGTCCCCTTCTACAATGAATAACTCACTTTCTGTTGGATCTGTTGAAGAGCAGTCTGCAAGTTTTCCCGGAAGACCTGAGGTCTCTAAAATGCTTTTACGCTTGGTGAGCTCTCTAGCTTTTTTTGCACTCATTCTTGCTTTTGCAGCAACTGCGCATCTTTCTACTATTGCTCTGCCTTCTTTGGTATTTTTGGTTAACCATTTTGGAAATTCTTCATTAATTAAGACTTGAACCCTTGATTTCATTTCGGTATTTCCTAATTTTGTTTTTGTTTGTCCTTCGAATTGAGGTTCTTTTACCCTTACAGATACCACACCTGTAAGTCCTTCTCTTATGTCATCTCCTGTTAAAGATATATCTGAATGAAGATTTCTTTTTTTTGCAAAGTCATTAATTGCTTTGGTGACAGCTGTTCTTAGTCCTTCTTCATGAGTACCACCCTCTAAGGTGTGTATGTTGTTAGCAAAACTTTTTATTGTTACGTCGTCTTCGTTTTTCCATTGAAGTGCAACTTCAATTTCTGAATCTTTTGTTTGGTCTGAAAAAGAAATTATTTTTTGATGCAATGGATCAAAACCGTCATTTAAATATTCAACAAAATCTGTGAGACCGCCTTTATAGTGATACTCTTCTTTTGTAGGTGGCTTAACTCTATTGTCAACAAGTATTATTTTCAAACCTTTGTTAAGAAAAGCAGTTTGTCTAAGTCTTTCATCAACTATGTTGTAATCATATGTTTGGGTCTCATCAAATATTTCTGGATCTGCTAGAAAGTTAATTTTTGTACCTGTTTTCTTTGAAACTTTTCCTTTTTTGATTTTGGATTTTGGTTTTCCCAAGTCAAAGTCTTGATTCCAAAAATGACCGTCTCTTTGAACCTCCACTTTAACGTAGGTCGATAAAGCATTAACAACAGATATTCCAACTCCATGCAATCCACCGCTAACGGTATAGGCTCCTGATTCAAACTTTCCACCAGCATGAAGCGTTGTTAAAACTGTTGTGAGTGCAGATACTTTTGTTTTGGGGTGCGGTTTTACTGGTATTCCGCTTCCGTCGTCTTCAACAGTAACTGAACCATTTTTTTCTAGACTAACTTTTATCTTTGAACATCTTCCAGCCATAGCTTCATCAACAGAGTTGTCTAAAACTTCCCAAATCAAGTGGTGTAAGCCGTTTGGACCCGTGGATCCAATATACATTGCAGGGCGCTTTCTAACTGCTTCTAGACCCTCAAGAATTTTTATATCTTTTGAATCATAACTATTATTTGAATCTTTTTTAGACACGAACTATCTCCAAGATACGCTTCTTTTGCTTATATTACAGCCCCTTGCTGAACTCTTATTTTACTAGATTTGCCGATTATTGCTGGTTATTATCTACTTGAATATTTAGTTTTTTTAACTTTATTTTTGTGTTTTTTTCTATGTCAATTAATAGTTTTTCTTGTTGAAGTTCGATTAGGTTTTTCAATCTTTTTGAGTCAACATAGAGGATTAACTCATCCCCAATAACTGGTCCTGGTATTATTTCGTTGTAAAAGTTAGTTTTCTCGTTTTTAAAGTGTTTTTTAATCTTTTCGAATTTTGAAAAGTCAATACCTGAATCGTTTGAATTAATTTTTTGGGGTTCTTTGTTAAACATTTATTGGTTCGTCCTAACAGGCATTAATAGATACTTATAGTGTTCTTCTTCTCCTTGAATGACAGCTGGTTTATCGTTTCCAGAAAACCTTAGATAAGCTTTGTTTCCTTCCAAAACTTCAATTCCTTGAATTAAATAGTTTGGGTTAAACGATATTTCAAAACCAGAGATGTCTCCTACTTCAAGTCCTAATATTTTTACATCTACCACTTCGTTGCCACCACCAATATCTTTATTAGTAGAGGAGATGTTTAGGGTTGTGTCATCCACCACCTTAAGGGTTACGGGTATAAAACCCTCTGCAACAACAGTTGATCGATCTAATGATTCCAATATAGCTTTTTTATCAACTTCTATTGAAAAAAGATTTTCTTTAGGAAACAACATTTTATACTCTGGAAACGTTCCTTCCAGTTTTCTTACTGATGTGTAGTATCTTTTGTTGTAAAAATGTAGCTCTCTTTCTGTTGAGTTTATGTTTATTTCATCTTCACTGTCTTCAAATATTTTTATCGTTTCGCTTAAAGACTTATATGAAACAATTCCTGCATCGGAAATGGGGAGGTCAAAAACAGTATTGGTTGCGAGCCTGTAACTGTCTGTTGAAACGAGGTTTGTTTCGTTGTTTTCGTTATCAAAGAAGACACCTGTGAGTATTGGTTTTCCTCCTTCTGGAGAGGCTGCTACACCTACTTTTTTTAATGCATCAAAAAGGTTTGTTGTTTTAAGTTGTTTGCTTTCAGAGGTATTGTGTTGTTCTTCTAATAGTGTTTTAGGATAGGTTAAGTGATCTAGTTTTCTAAGCCTATATTCTGTTTTTTTTGTTTCTACCTTGATCTCGTTCCCTATGTCTGAAAAGACAACTTCTCCTGAGGGTAGTTTCCTTACCACTTCTGAAAAAATTCTTGCATTAACAAGACATTCTCCGTCGACAATAGACTCTACTTCAAAACTGGCTTTTATAACTAGGTCCAGATCGGAACCCGTTAACTCACAACGGTTTTCTTTAATTTTTATATAAAGACCTTGGAGCGCTGGAGTAGAAGGTTTAACATCAACAGCTTTAGACACAGTCAAAACATATTCTTTTATACTCTTGGTTGTTGTTTTAAATTTCAACAAATACCTCTTATTCTTTTATGTATATAACAATAATAAAGCTGTTTAAAGTGTTTAAAAAAACAGAAAACACCTTAAAAGACTTTAAAAACACATTAGTAGTTTCCAACATTCTAAACACCAACAAACTTCTTTGAGCTGTTATCTATTTTATTGTTGAAAATGTTGACTTCTTTTTTAAACAAACTTGAGCCTTCGACCTTCTTTATAGAAGAGAGAACCGTTGAGTGAGATCTGTTCCCCACATATAAACCAATTTGGTTTAAGGAGTACTCAGTATGTTTCCTCATCAAGTAAATAAACAGATGTCTAGCGTTGCTTACAAGCTCACTTCTATTTTTTGAAAGAACAAGCCTTTCGTCAACCTGGTAAACCTCCGAACAGTATTTTAGAATAAACTCCGGAGTCAACTCCATTATCTTGTTGTTGCTATACATTGAAACGAGCTCAGATATGTATTTATTATTACTTATACCAGTTTGTTTGTTAATAATTAGATTATTAACAACACCATTTATTTCTCTAAAGCTTTGAAAGTCCAACGAAAGTAACGTTTCTAAATCATTTTTGGAAAACAACAAGCCTTCAAACTCAACATTGTTCTTTTTTAAGACCTCAGAAAAAATTTCCCTACCAGGTTTTTCTATATCTGTTACTAGTCCGTTTAAAATTCTAGAAACCAAACGATCCGGAAAACCACTAAGTTCTTGGGGTTTCTGGTCGGAGGCTAAAACCACAGACTTTGAATTGTTTAAAAAATAGTTAATTGTATGAAAAAGCTCTTCAGAAACACCTTTTTTGCCTACAAAAAACTGAATATCGTCTATTAATAAAATATCTACAGATCTAATTCTCTTTTTAAAGTTGTTAATATCATTATTTTTTATACCGGAAATATATGATTCAAGAAAAGACTCCGAGTCAATATAGAAAGAAGACTTATTTGATGCCTCAATAGTTTTCAAAAGGTGGGTTTTTCCAACACCCGGTTTACCATAAACAAAAAGTGGATTAAACCGTTTACCGGGTGATACAACAACGTTTTTAGCTGCTGTTATTGCCAGATTATTACAACCACCAACAAAAAGCTCATCAAAAAAGGATAAATCATAAGGGGTCTCAGCAACAATATCGTTTTGTTTTTTCTCAACTACAATTGTTTTAACCCCTGACCATTCATCTACACTTGTTTTTTGAAAGTTTTTATCAACAACAAAAACACAATCAGCCTTGTTGTTGTATTTAAGTTGATATACTGACTTAATTTTTGAATAAACCTTTTTTTCAATAGCGGATTTTATAAAATCAGATGAAACAATAATACAAAGATCTTTCTCATCATTTATTTCAAGGCCAACCTGATCTAACCAATATCTATCTGTCTTGTTGGTTAAAGATTTTTCTAATAAAGCCTTAAACTCTTCAAGCATTACAGTATTTCCCCTACTCCCCATAATCAGATATAAACTTAACTACCAAAACAAGATTTTCATAGAGTGTGAAAAACAGATTAAAATTTCACAAAGTGTTTAAAACTTTGAAAAACCTCAATAAACATTGAGTAAATCCCTAAACAAGTTATGCATATTAATTTTTAATAAAGTTGTTTGTTAAAGCTAATTAATTTGTTTTTCGCGAGCTAAAAATTCTTTTCGCGAACTAATTAAAAATAAAATTTATTTTGTTTTGTTTAATTAATTTCTTCATTTATTCTTACAAACAGGTATTAAATGAAAAGAACATATCAACCTAGTAATAGAAAAAGAAGCAGAAAACACGGTTTTAGATCAAGAATGCGTACAAGAGCAGGACGCGAAATTCTTAAAAGAAGAAGAAAAAAGGGTCGTAAAATTTTGTCTGCCTAGGTAGTGAATGTGAAGTTTACTTCGCTAAATAAAAAAAATCATTTTGATAGCCTAAAAAAAGAAGAATTTTGTATAGCCTCAAATGGCCTAAAGGTTTTTGTTAGAGAAAACGGTACAACCTCTTCAAGACTTGGAATAAGTATTTCAAGCAAGCATGCAAATGCAGTTATTAGAAATAAGTTTAAAAGAAGGACAAGGGAAGCAGTAAGGAGCCTATCAGACAATAAAAATCTGGACATTTTAGTTGTTGGAAATAAAGATTCGTCAAACCTAAAACCATCTGAAATTTTGAAGATTTTTAAGTCTCACCCCTTACTCTAAAAAAGAATGAAAATATTAGGGTTTTTTCTTCAAGGATCAAGGTCTCTACTGGCATTATTTGGTTTAGGTGGGGGCAACTGCATATACTACCCATCATGTACAAATGTTATCGTAGATAGTTTTGAAAAAGATGGGTTGATTAGGACTATTCCAGTTATTTTTAGAAGAATATTCATTTGCAACCCAATATACAAGAAAATTGGTAAAAATTGGCAATATTAGAACCATTTGCGCTTGCTATAGGGTTTTTACTCTCTTATGTTTATGACTATACAGCATCATATGGATATTCAATTGTCATTTTGACAATAATAATTAACGTAATAATTTTCCCACTTACACTAAGACAAACTAGATCAACAAAGAGAATGCAAGATGCTCAGTCGGACATAAAACGACTTCAAAAACAATACAAAGACAACAAAGAAGAACTCAACAAAGCAATGGCTGCAATGTATAAAGAAAAGGGCATTAATCCCCTTGGTTGCATACTTCCACTTTTAGTTCAAATGCCTATATGGTTTGCTCTTTTTAGAGTTCTAAGAGAGCCTTTGGCTTTTATCCCAAGCTCCTCTAACCTTTCAAACAGCCTAGCTGTTAGTACGAGCCTTAAATTTTTTAATATGGATCTCCAAATTCCACCCTCAGAAGTTGCTGAGTGGATTGAAAGAGTTCCTTATTTAGTGCTGATTTTATTGGTTATTCTTACTGCTTTATATCAGCAGAACCAGATAACTAAGAAGACTGGAAAAAGCGACAATCCTCAAGCACAACAAATGCAAATGGTAGGAAAAGTCATGCCTATATTTTTCGGATTTATTTCTTGGACTTTACCAACAGGTTTAGTTGTCTACTTTCTAACAGGAAATATATTTCGTATTGGGCAACAAGCATTGATTGTAAAGCTTGATGATAAAGAAACTAATAAAAAAGAAGAAAACAAAAAAGAAAACGAGGAACAACAACAAAACCCTGTTCAAGAAGATTCTCGTAAAAACCGCAAAAAAAGAAGGAGAAAGTAATGGCTAATAACAAGTGGGTAGAGGTTGAAGCAAAATCTATAGATGACGCAATTAAAGCAGGATTAAACGAACTAAACCTTGAAGACGCAACACAAGCAAATATAAATATTTTAAGAGAACCAGAAGGTGGTGTCTTTGGAGTGGGCGGAACGAAAGCTCTTGTTCGAATTTCTGTAAGAAACGGTGGTTCTAGAAACTATAACAACAAAAATAAAAGAAATAGTGGTAATAAAAACGGGTACAAAAAACAATATTCTCCAAAAAAGCCACGTATAGAGGCTGATAAAGACGAACAATTGAAGGTTTCTGTTAACTTTTTAGAAGGTTTAGTAAAGTCTTTTGGACTTGACGGTAAAGTTGAAGGCACATTAGAAGACGAAAATCTAATTGTGAAAGTAACAGGAGAACAAACAGAGGCATTAGTTGGAGAAAAAGGTTTTATTATAAGATCTATACATGAGCTGACAAGAACTGTAGTACAAAGAAAAACAGGCGCCGGAACAAGACTTAGGCTTGATGTCGCTGATTATGCTACAAAACGCAAAGAAGCACTGACAATATATGCAGAAAGATTGAGTAAACAAATTCTTGAAGACAAACAAGAAGTTATGTTAGAGCCGATGAACTCTGTTGATAGAAAAACACTCCACGATGCCGCGGCAACTTTTGACGGAATTAGGTCTTATTCCGAAGGTAGAGAACCGTATAGGTCAGTTGTTTTTGCTCCCGAAGAAGAAGAATGACCTTCGAGCCCCAAATTCCATCTTGGGGTAATGAGTACAAAAACTATCTTGAAAGGCTCAAAAGCTATCATGATTGGTTGTGCAAAACAGGCATAAACAATGGATTAATAAGTGAAAAGCCCTTGCAGTACATATGGGACGAATTCATAGTTCATTCGTTGTATTTTGGAAAAATACTGCAAAATATTAAAAATAAAGATCAAAACATATATGATCTAGGCACAGGCGGTGGAATTCCTGGAATTCCTATTGCTTTAACTAACCCAAACAAATTATTCATGCTTGTCGACATAAGCGAAAGTAGAGCTTTTGAACTTCAAAGGCTAAAAAATATATTAAATTTAGAAAATGTTGAAGTTCTCAATAAAAGTGCCGATGCAGTTTTAACAAATAACAGTACGTACATTTCTCGCTGCTTTATCTCATCAAAAGATGTTTTGAAAAACATAAAACAATTAAAAAACGTAACATACATAGTCTCTTCAAACGGAGAAAATTTAAACGAAAATAAAGAAAAGTTTCACGTGAAACAAGAAAAATTCACCATTAATTCAACAAACATAAGACACATTGATGTTATAAATGTTAAGTGAAGGTTCTTACAATATTGTGCCAAAAAGGTGGAGTTGGTAAAACAACTTTTGTTGTAAATTTAGGAAAACTACTTTCACACAAAGGTTACAAAACTCTATTGATAGATACAGATCCTCAAGGAAATGTATCAACATACCTAAATTTTGATAAAAACTCTAAAGAAGCTCTAAACACAACAGATTTATTTGAAAACAGGCTAGATAAGGAAATTATGAAAGTTTCTGAAAGTCTTTACTTGATACCTTCAAATAAATCAATAAATAAGCACAGTAATGAAAAAATTATTGGTGGATCAAAACTCATGAAACATAAAAACTTTTTTAGGGAAAAGGGCTTTGACTTAATTTTGATTGATACCCCACCAACGATAAGTTCTTTAACACAAGAGTCTTTAACAATAAGTGATTATTACTTGATACCATCAAAACCTGAATTTTTAGCTGTAGAAGGAGTTTCTCAAGCAATGGATTTTGCAAAGGAAACAATAAACAACGTTATCAAAGCGGACCCTATATTTTTAGGTGTTGTTTTAAACCAAGTTGACACTAGAAGATCAAGCTTTCAGTCCTTTGAAAACGAACTCAGGTTTTTATTGGCTGACAAACTTTTTAATTCAAAAATTTCCCAATTAACTGAAATAGCTGACAGCCCATTCTATGCTAAGACCGTGCTTGATTTCAATGAAAACAGCAAAGCAAAGCTTGAATTTATTAAGCTTTCCGAAGAAATTTTTGAAAAAGTGGGACTATGAAACGTACTTTAAGCGACCTAATAGCCAGTAGCGATACTAGAGATCTTGTGATAAAAAATGTGAATATTGACTCTATTAAGGAGAGTCCAACCCAGGCCCGTAAAAAGTTTGACCAAAAAAAATTAGAGGAATTAAGAGATTCGATATCTAAAAATGGAATACTCCAACCACTAATTGTTCAGAAGCTTGAAAACAATCAATATGAACTGATTGCCGGTGAGAGAAGACTGAGAGCATCTAAAATGCTTAAATTAGAATCTGTTCCCTGTCTTATAAAGGATGTAAGTCAAAGAGATGCTGCAGTTCTTGGAATAGTTGAAAACATTCAAAGAAGCCAGTTAAATTCAATTGAAGAGGCTTTGGCTTATAAAAATCTAAAAGAAAACTACGAACTTTCTAACGATGAAATAGGCTTTTTAGTTGGTAAAAGTAGACCTCATATTTCTAACATGCTTAGAATTTCTAACCTAAGCCCAAATGTTCAAAACGCTTTAAGCAATGAAGAGGTCTCGTTTGGCCAGATCAAACCAATTATAGTTTTAGAGCACAGCGTTCAAGATAAGATGCTTAAAGATATAATTGCATTAAATCTTTCTAGTAGAGATGTGGAAGAAAAAGTTCGTCAACTGCACAGCACTAACGCAGATGAAGAGTCTTTTCATTATAAAAATATGTTGGAAAATCTGCTTGGAACAAAGGTCACATTTAAAAAAAGCAAAAATAAAACAAAAATAAGTTTTACATTAAATTCAAAAGAAGACCTTGATTCGTTTATAAAAAAAATCTCTTAATCTTTATAAATTTCTTTCAACTCCTCAAGAACGCAAGCAAGTAAATCGATTACTGCATATTGGTAAAAATTACCATTTATTACTAAAGTGACTGATTTGGTATTTTTTAAAACAGACAAAGACCTGCCCTCTGCAACAAATCCCATTGAGGATTCAATCTTTCTTGAGATCCTTTCACCAATTGAACTTGATGAATGTTTACCTTGGAAAAAATTTACTTTTAAATCTGCAGAGTTTCTTAAACTCAAAAACAAAGTGGGATTAACTTTGTTTACGTACTCGATGCTATTTTCTTCATCAGCGTCTTGTGTGATTTCTGAAGAAAAAGAAATATTTAAGTTGTTTTCATTACAGAAGTCTTTTATTTTTTGATATAAACCTATCTGTTCTTTGTAATCTCCACTGTTTTCTATGTCAAAACAGATTGAAAGATTACTAGAACTCCCCTTAAAGGTTTTTACAGCTTCATTCAAAGATGTATTCATTGTTGGCCTTAGTAATTTTTTAATTTCAGCTGCAGTTTCCAGGCCTACCGTACCATCAACGGACAAGCCTCTATTTTCCTGAAATGACTTAACAGACCTACTTACGTTATTATCAAAAGCAGAATTTATCGGTTCTGAGTAAAAACCCAACCTAGAAAGATATTCTTGAAGCTCTTCTACATCAGAACCATATAAAACTGGGTTTGATAATAAAAGAATCCTATCACCTAAAACATAACCATTGTTTAAGAGTTCAAGCCACAAATGGTCTTTCGAAATGGTTTTTGAAAGGTTTTGATCTTCTATAAACAACTCTACAAGATTGATTAACTCTTCAACGTTTTTAGTACCAGGATAACCACAGGAATTGAGTTTTATATTTAAATCATCTAACTCTTCGTTTGAAAGTTCTTGTAAGTACTTTGTAAAGTTTAAATTAGTGGTCAAGCCATCTCTCAACATCCATTGCTGCTTGACATCCGGTACCAGCAGCAGTAATTGCTTGCCTGTATAAAGAATCTGCTACATCACCAGCTGCAAATACACCAGGTACTGAAGTGCTTGTCTCCGTTGTGAACCCAGTTTTTATGTATCCTTTTTCATCCAGCTCTACAAGGTCGTCTAAAAATTTTACATTTGGATCATGACCTATGGCAACAAATACTCCATCAAGCTCTAATTCACTCGTTGTTTTGCTTTCTATATCTTTCAACTCAATTGATGAAACGCTCCCATCACCATTAATTTTTTCAACAGTTTTGTTCCAAATAACTTCTATTTGTTTATGATTCAGTACTCTGTCTTGCATTATTTGGCTTGCTCTGAACTGGTCTCTTCTGTGTATTACATAAACTTTTGACGCAAACTTTGTTAAAAATAGAGCCTCTTCCATTGCAGAATCTCCACCACCAACAACTGCAACAATCTTCTCTTTAAAGAAAAAACCATCACAGGTTGCGCATGCTGAAACACCATATCCCTGTAATTCTTTTTCACCCTCCACTCCAAGCCATCTTGCCGATGCCCCAGATGCAATTATTACTGATTTAAATAGGTATTCTCCCTTAGAACTTTTTAGCTTAAAACCGTTTTCAATTTTTTCTATCGAATCTATTGTTTCTGTTTTAATTTCTGTTCCAAACCTTTCTGCTTGTCCTTTGAAAACTTGCATTAATTCAGGACCCATAATGCCATCGACAAAACCTGGATAATTTTCAACATCAGTGGTTAACATCAACTGACCCCCAGATTCTAAGCCTTCAAAAAGCACTGGAGAGAGACTCGCTCTACCAGCATAAATACCTGCAGTGTATCCTGCCGGACCAGAACCAATAATCGCTACACTTTCCATTACTTTTTTCTCCAATAATTTCTTAAAGACATAATTAAGAAGAGTAGTCCTATTGAGGCAAAAGCAAAGCCTGTTGGATTAATTCCAAGAAACAACCCAAGCCCCTGCATAATTTTTATTATTCCAATAATAAGAAATCCCAAAGCCATTAAAAGCAAAACAACCAACAGAAACCCCATTGACGCAATTCCTGCAATTCTTTTTACAGGTTTAACAACTAACCTTTTAATAGTTTCAATTAAGCTTTCTACGGATTCTACAAAACTGTCTTCTTGTTCCATATATCTAATATTAAGCGTTCAAAAATTATTAATGTAGTTCTAAAAATCTAACTAGTACTTAAGATTATGAAATTAGTTTTTGTAAATTCAAAACCATGTTTTGTATAAAGGCCTTTAGCAGCCTTGTTATTCTCTTGTGTATTTAAACGTATATTTATGTATTTTTTTTCTTTGGCAAAGTTAAGAACACTATTAAGCAATTTGGATCCATGACCATTGTGTTGATATTCTGTACTAATTCCAAATCTTTGTAAGAATGAAAAGTTTCTTGTTGCTCCCAAAATTGCATACCCAATAAGAATATCTCCGCTATATTCTTTGAACAAAAAGTTTTGATTACAACTATCAAGAGTTTCTATAAATGCTGCCCTTGAATTTTGCCAATAAGGGCTAAATATAGATTTATCAAGATCAACCAATTCATCGATATTGTTTTTTGTAAAATTTTCAAAATGCGATGGCTCAGTTTTTTTTAATTCTAAACTTCTTAAATTTATTGACAGAACATTTAATTTTTCAGCGGCATTCCACCCAGATGATAACCAACTATGGGTTTCATTTTCTTGAATCATTGATGAATTAAATTTAAACCCTGTATTTTCAGCTTCTAGTTTTATTCTTTTTAGAAGATTCCTCCCACCATAAACTTTTTCAAAATAAATTATCGAAGTAACATCATTCCATTTTCTTGTTTGGTAACTTCCAACCCAAGAACTGTGTTTGGTCTTCTCATCTGTTAAATACATACTTAAGTATCTTCTTGTCTTCATCGTGTGTTAGAAGATTTGCAGCAGTTTCATAATCAACTAAAGCCACTTCTTCAATTTCATCATCAGGTTCGCTATCAAACGCCTTCACAACATGCATTTTGAAAAACCAAACTGTTTTCTTAACTTTTTCATTGTTAATCGATATTTCATAGCGTGATTCAGCCAAAGGTTTTTCATCAGACAGCTCTACGATAAAACCGGTCTCCTCTGACACTTCTCTTTTTGCAGCATCTTTGGGTGTTTCACCTTCTTCCAGGTGCCCTTTTGGGAAACCCCAGAACGGCTTTGGATCGTCTACATATTCACTTTTTCTGTTTTTAACCAGTAGCACATTGTTGTTATCTATAACAATTCCTCCAGCTGCAAAATCTACTTTTGAATTCATTCTTCTATTGTATCCACAGTTCTTCTAAGCTATCAATATGGTACCAATTACACTATTAAAATTAGTTGAGAATAATAGCTTTTTAAACACTCTCTCTTCCTTGTATTACGCTAATGGTTTTGAGTTATATCTTGTTGGAGGTGCAGTAAGAGATGGAATACTAGACATTCCGACAAACGATTTTGATTTTACAACTAACGCCACCCCAGACGAGTCAATCGAATTGCTTAAAAAAAATAATTACAAAACAACTGAGGTAGGTAAAGCTTTTGGGACAATTGAACTTTATGACCAAGAAAGAGTAGTGCATATAACTACTTTTAGGAAAGACACCTATGAAACAGATTCAAGAAATCCTGAAATAGAAAAAGCCACCGATCTCGTTACAGATTTATCGAGAAGAGACTTTACAGTAAATTCCATTGCATATTCACTAGAAACGAATGAAATAATAGACCCATTTTCAGGTTTAAAAGATCTCGCATCTGGAACTATATCAACACCAGATGATCCAAATATCTCTTTTTCTGATGACCCTTTAAGAATGTTAAGAGTATGCAGATTTGTAAGCACACATGGATTTTCACCAGACAATGAGACCTATGTAGCAATGAAAGAAAATATAGAACGAATAAAAATTGTAACAAAAGAAAGAATTAGAGACGAGATAAACAAACTTTTAGTAGGCAAGACTCCATCAATGGGTATTCGAACTTTAGTTGAGAGCGGTCTGAGTTTATATATTATTCCAGAAATCAATGAGCTCAAAATAGAAGTTGATCCAAAGCATCACCACAAAGATGTTTATGAACATACACTAGCCGTTTTAGATGGTGTACCACCAAAACTCACCTTAAGATTGGGAGCACTTTTACATGATATTGCTAAACCAAACACTAAAGGAATAGAAAATGGAAAAGTACATTTTAGGCATCATGAAGTAGTCGGTGCGAGGATGACAAAAAAAATATTAAAAGGATTGAAGTATGACAACAAAACAATTAAAGATATAGCGCTACTTGTTGAACAGCACCTACGCCCCCATACTTTCAAGATGGGATGGACAGATTCAGCAGTGAGAAGATACATTGTTGATGCTGGACATATGCTTGAGGATTTAAATGAATTAGTAAGAGCAGATGTAACTACAAAAAACAAAATAAAAGCAAAAGAAATATATGAAAATCTCGATGAAATGGAAAAAAGGATAGAAGAAGTTAAAGCTAAAGAAGAGCTTTCCAAAATTAGACCAGCTTTATCAGGAGATGAGATCATGGAACATTTTAATATTCAACCTGGGCCTAAAGTTGGAGTTATTATGAAAGCCTTGTACGAACAAAGAATCAACGACGGTGAGGTATCCAAGGAGGACGCGTTAAAACTTGCTGAGGAAACATATAAAAATTTATAATTGTATAAATATACATTCAAATGTATATTTATAAATATGACAAAAGCAACTATTCAGAGACAAAAGTTGATAGCTGATTTTATTGATTCTGAAAATATTTCATCACAGAACCAGCTTAAAGGAATACTTAAAAAGAAAGGGATAGTAATTACGCAAGCCACCCTTTCAAGAGATTTAAACGAGATTGGAGCTATTAAGAAAAGATTAAAAAATGGTAGATTGGTTTATTTGTTACCAAAAAATCAAGGTAATAATGCTCAATACAAAATAGCCAAAAGAGCACTTCAAGACTTTGTTTTGGAAATAGAGCCAGTTTCTAACCAAGTTGTTGTTAAGACCACTACTGCTGCTGCTCAAGTAATCGCTGAGTCAATTGATAACTTGTACATTGAAGGTACAGTTGCATCAATCGCCGGAGACAATGTAGTTTTAATAATCACTCCAAATGAAACGACAGCTAAAGACGTAGCAAACACTATTGAGACCAATATAAACTAATTTAATGCTCTTATTTTCAAAATACGAGAATGCTTTTGACAATATTTTTATAAGCCAACCTGTTGTTGATATAGATATAGAAGACTCTAACTGTTTTATTGTAAGATTTCCAAAATTCAGAAGAATAACGCACTTTATTCTTTCTTTTGACGCAGAGAATCTTTTTTTAGACTCAAAAAGTGCATTTGGTTACTCATTTAATCTTGAGAAACTGCTTTTAAAGCATGAGAACAATAGCGAAAATGGGTACTTTGTCATGGGAGTTACATCTAATAAAAATAGAAAAAAACAATATAACCCGTATCCGTCAAATAGAAATAGCAACCATGCAATCGACCATATACAGTCAATTGTTGAGCAATATCTACCTATAGTTTTAGCTGATTATGATGTTGAATTTAGCTCGACTAAAAGGATTGTTATGGGATCGTCGATGGGAGGCCTAATGTCAATAAAAACTTCAATTTTATACCCTACTTTTGATAATGTTATTTCATTTTCTCCCGCATTTTGGTATGGATATACAGAATTTATAAATGACTTAAAGAACCTCAATAAGAAAGTTACATGTAATATCTCCGTTGGTTCTGAAGAGGGTGAAATTTTTGAAGATAAAGCGAACAGCATCTACCCTACTGAATGGGATTTAGATTATACGAACAACAACAACCTCTATATTTCTGGTGTAAAAAAAATTAATGAAACTATCAAAGAAAACAATATTAAGACAAACTTCATTCAACTACCAAACGGAAAGCATAATGAAAATTCATGGAAACAAATATTAGATAAATTTTTGATTTCTACATAAAACACTAGCAATTTGGGACTGTTGTACATTATTCTTATTCAATAGATGAATAATTCTACAGACGCAAGAAAACATTTAGCACAACAAATTGGTAATGGCGCAGTGCTAATTCATAGTGGAAAAATTACATACAGAAATAATGACACCTGGTATCCTTTCAGACAAGATTCAAATTTTTACTACTTAACTGAATGGCCTGAGCCTGAAGCCCATGCTGTTATTGTAATTAAAGATTCAACGCCCGAACTGCATCTGTTTGTTCAGGATCGCAATGAAGAAATGGAAACATGGGATGGAAAAAGAATTGGGCAGAAGGGTGCATTAGAAAAATATAATGCAACAAAAGCTTATTCATTTCATGATTACCAAAAAGAACTTGGAAATCTTCTTGAGGGTATAACAGATGTATATTGTGATTATTCTTCTCAATATTTTGAAAAATATGACAGAGCTGCGATAGCACATGCGATTCCTTATGATCAGAGAGGATCTGAGTTTAGTAAAGCAACTCTACACTCACTGTCTCCCTTGATTTCAGAATTACGATTAATTAAAAATAATGGTGAGTTGGAGCTATTAAAAAAAGCCTGTGACATAAGTGTATTGGGTCACATTGAAGCTATGAAATGCACTGTGCCAGGAAAATACGAATATCAGATTGCCGCCGAAATGGAAAAAGTATTTTATGACAATGGAGCAGAAAGACTAGGATACCCATCAATTGTTGCGGGCGGTGACAACTCTTGCATTCTTCATTATTCAACAAATAGAGAAATTCTTAATGAAGGAGAACTCCTTTTAATTGATGCAGCAGCAGAGTACGGAATGTATTCCTCAGATATAACTAGGACATTTCCAATACATAAGAAATTTTCTTCACCACAAAAAGACATATATAACGAAGTATTAAAAGCTCAGAATCTTGGAATAGAGGGGGTTGTTGTCGGCAACTCTATGAAAAATCTCCATGAAGATACTGTAAAATCATTATCCGAATCAATGGTGAATTTAGGTCTAGTTCCTTTAGGAGTAGATGAAACAATTTCGATGATGCACTTTTTTGAATTTTTTATGCATGGCACAGGTCACTGGCTCGGACTTGATGTACATGATGCTGGAAGCACAGAGGTTGACGGTCAACCCAGACAATTTAAAGATGGAATGGTGACTACAGTTGAACCTGGAATTTATGTTCGTCCAACAAAACCCGTAATTGAATTTCCATTAATTGAACGAGATCCAAAGAAAATTAGAGAAAGAAGGAAATTGCTTGGTATGGAAAAAGCAACAATCCTGGAAAAAGATGAAATTAGTAATGCAAAA
Organism: uncultured Candidatus Actinomarina sp.; assembly: GCA_902566515.1. Taxonomy (GTDB): domain Bacteria; phylum Actinomycetota; class Acidimicrobiia; order Actinomarinales; family Actinomarinaceae; genus Actinomarina. The sequence continues at coordinate 17,517 of CACFIX010000002.1, read as the reverse complement.
ACTATTAAGCATGAAATTCCGAAAGAACTTCTGGGTATAGGAGTTAGGATAGAAGACGACATTATCTGCACTAATGACGGACCAATAAATATGACCGAAAAAGCTCCAAAAACTATTGAGGAAATAGAAGCTATTATTTTATAAGCAAATGTCATCACCAAAATTAATTTATTCAATCTATGAAAATCGTCTACAAAATAGACTCAAAAAAGAAAACCTTCCCAAACATATAGGACTAATTCATGATGGTCACAGAAGATACGCAAGGAAAGAAGGCCTCTTAAGTTTCGAAGTATCTTATAAAATAGGAATGATCAGACTTAAAGAGTGTATAGCGTGGTGTGATGATGCAGGGATTGACTACATAACCAGCTGGCTGTTATCTAGAGAAAATTTAGCAAGGCCTAAAGAAGAATTAGAACCATATTTTGAGATACTAAATGAGCTATTTGAAGATTTATTAATTGATGACGTTGTTGATAATTTTAAAATTGAATTTATTGGTAGCACAGATCTTCTTCCAGGGTTTTTACAGACAACTATTAAACAACTTGAGGAGGTCAGAGGAGGTGGCCAGAAGACTTTAACAATTGCACTTGGATACGGTGGTAGACAGGAAATTTTAGATGCTATTAAAGGATTAATTGACGAAAATAGGAATCAAGAAAACGATTTTGACAGATTAATAGAAAATGTTACTGATGAACAGTTAAGACAACACCTTTATTCTCCTGAAGCCCCTGATATAGATTTGATAATAAGAACTAGTGGAGAATCTAGACTTTCTGGCTTCTTGCTTTGGCAAAGCGCTTATTCAGAAGTTATTTTTCAAGACGTATATTGGCCAGAATTTAGAAAGATTGATTTTTTGAGGTGCTTAAGAGAATACGCACAAAGAGAAAGAAGATATGGACAGTAAAATATTGGTATGAAATCCCACACACCTTTAGCTAAATTTATTCACTGGAGTTTTTCAATTCTATACGCTTATGGAATATTTAAACAAGTAGGAGATTTGTCAGAACTTGAAGATGCAGCTTTGTTGAATTTCGAAATCTTATTTGCAGTTGCGTTTTTAGTTATTGTTTTCATCAGATATTTTTACATGAAAGACACTGAAACCTTGCTGGGTGCAAATATTGAAATTCGTAAAGGCCATTTGTTCATCGCAAAATCTGTACATACGCTTGTATATTTTACTCTTGTAATGCTTCCACTGACTGGACTTTTGATTGCAGGACTCTTTTCCACAGGAGCTGGAGGGATTGAATTAGCAATAGGCTTACATGAATTTTCTGCCTTTTTGAGTTATGTGCTTATTGCTGTACATGTAGGTGCTTCTTTTTATTCGAAATTAAAAGGGGAAGGGATATGGAATGCTATGACCCCATTTTGGAAAGAAAAAGAAAAGAAGGAGTCAAAATTAATATCCTATTTAGAAAAGACTGAAGACAAAGTTTATGAAACAATTGAAAAAACTTTAAGGTTATAAAACACTTAGTCTAAAATCGATACATGCAAGATTTTCTAAATTCCACAAATTTTACTCAAATTTTTATTGCTCTCATATTGATTAAGTTTTTACTAGAGACTTATTTAAAAATAAGAAACCTCAAATCTATTGACAACAACAAAGAGTCTGTACCACCTAGATTTAAGGATGTTGTAACAGAGGGAGAGTATAAAAAATCAATTCTTTACAATACAGATCGAATCAAATTTCAGATATTTACTGCTTTATTTGGCTCAATCGTTCTCATCGTTTTTACAATCGGGGGCCTACTTAATTATTTAACACAAGTGGTAATGGACATAACTCAATCGAATGTCTTAGGAGCGGTTCTTCTTGGATTACTTTTAATAATTGTTGAAGAGATAATTTCAATTCCTATATCAATATATTCAACTTTTGTAATTGAAGAAAGACATGGTTTCAACAAAACAACTAGAAAAACATTTGTGACTGACATATTTAAAGGGCTCCTTATTTCTGGCACAATATCTTCTATTCTTTATGCAACTGTAATTTTTATTATTATTAGTGCAGGTGATCTGTGGTGGATTTATGCGTTTGCTGCAGTCTTTACCTTACAGGCCATAATTTTCTTTTTATATCCAGTATTAATAATGCCTTTATTCAACAAATTTGAACCATTAGATGATGAGCAGTTTAAAAAACCAATTGAAAAACTATTAGAAAAAGTTGATTTTAAATCAAAAGGATTATTTGTGATGAATGCAAGCTTGCGCAGCACCCACGGTAATGCATTTTTTACAGGCTTTGGAAAAAATAAGAGAATTGTATTTTTTGACACACTTCTGAAAACAATTAATCCTGATGAAATGGAAGCAATACTTGGTCACGAATTAGGTCATTATAAACTGGGACATATTCGCAAAACATTAATCAGCTCTTTAGTTTTTGGTTTTTTTGGTTTCTATATTTTAAATGAAATATTTAAGAGTGATAACTTTTTCATAGCCCACGGATTAGAAAATTTAACTGTATATTCAAAGTTTCTAATGTTCTATTTAGTTATCGGTTCCTATACATTTTTTACCAAACCTATAACATCAGCTTTATCTAGGAAGAGAGAATTTGAGGCAGACGATTTTTCCTTTCAATTTACTGACGGAGAACACATGATATCTGGTTTATTAAAACTCACTAAAGATAATGCTTCTAATTTAACTCCCGATCCGCTTTACAGTTCTTACTATTACTCACACCCTCCAATTGCTGAAAGGGTCGCAAGTATAGAAAATAAGTTACAATAGTAATTGAAACATGAGCACTGCAGACGAAATTAAAAAGTTAAATGAATTACTCAGAGATAGGGTTATATCTCAAGAAGAGTTTGACGCACAAAAAGATAAACTTCTTAAAAAAAGTAGCCCATCAGAAAGTGATTCTCAGTGGGTTGTAACTTTGCTTTTAGCATTTCTCCTAGGAGTTATAGGAGCGCACAGATTCTATGTCGGTAAAACAGGGACTGGAATATTAATGCTTTTCACCTTTGGAGGCTTGGGAATATGGCTATTAATAGATTTAATCCTTATTATTACAGGACAATTTACTAACAAAAACGGAGAAAAAATAGCTAGAATTTAGTCATCTAGGCTTATCCAGTAAACCCCACCAGCTCTTGTGCCAGCGTACAAAATTCTTGTTTCAGGATTCAACTCTAAAGAAAATACTCCAGGGTGTAGTAATCCTTTATTGAAATCTTCCCATGTTGTTCCACCATCACTGCTTTTATAGATACCAAAATCTCCTAATGCACCCCTGTCTCCTGCAAGCCTAAAGTAATCGACTGTTGCTAAATAAAGCATATTGCTATCTTTTGGATCAACTGCAATATCACCCACGCCAAATGGTTCAGATATTTGTGGTACATTAAGCTGTGTCCAGTTTGCTCCTCCATTAGTGCTTTTATAAAGCCCATCATCGTCAGTACCTAGGTAAAGAGTATTTGAATCATTTGGATCAACAACTAAAACATTTGTCTCTAAAGTGTTTAAACCATTATTTATTTGTTCCCAGCTTGAACCTCTGTCTACACTTTTGAAAACACCTGCACCGTCACCTATTTTATCCGTGTAGTCTGTTTGACCCTGAGTAGTGGCATAGAACACATCACTATTATTTGGATCTATAACTAATTTGCTTACGTGAACATCACGAGTAAAACCATCGTCTGAGTTTCTCCAAGATTCACCTAAGTTTTCAGAACCTGTGATACCCACTCCTCTTTTAGCTTATTGATCGCCTCCACTACCTACTAATACTTTGTAGGGGCTTTCTGTCTCAACTATTATCCCGTGATAATGACAGTTTCCACCTCCTGGTTCTGGATCGTCACAGAGATCCGCACCACCAATAATTTCCCAGGATCCCCCAGCATTTTCGGACTTGTAGACACCACCACCAAATGTCGCGAATACAATATCTGGATCAATAGGGTGAGGAGCTAGTTGCATTCCGTACCAATTTTTGATTCCAAAAGAGGCAAAACCCCAATTTTTACCATTATCAATGCTTTTAAATATTCCAATATTGTAAGTTGTTGCATACATTGTTCCATCAGTAGCAGTTGCTATATCAACAACCTCAGAACCAACAAATCCAGTATTTGTCTCAATCCAACTACTTCCTTCGTCGTATGTTCTGTACACTCCTTGAAGTCCAGCCATAATTACTTCTGTACTATTTTCACCTGTCATTATTATTTCAACACCCACATCAGGAATTATTGGGTGTTCGCTAGTGCTTAGAAATTCTTCAGAAGAATTACCCCCATCTTTGCTAATAAACGTAACTCTTGAAAACACAGAATAAACTACATTTTCATTGAAATCATCTACATAAACACCACCTTCAGAAGGGTCTCCACTTACTCCATCTAGTAAAACCCAGCTATTTCCTCCATCAACACTTCTGTAAATTCCAGCACAATACCTAGCAACATCTTCTTCATAATCTGGGTCTTCATCTTCTAAATTAAAACAGTCGGCAAAAGTATATTTCCCAACTCTTACATAAACTACGTCTGAGTTTTCTGGATGAATAGCAATACCATTGACATCTGACCTATGAAAAGATTCACTTACTATTTTCCAAGTTTCTCCCGAGTCCTCGGTTTTTGCTACTAGGTTGTCAGTCCCAACAAAAATAGTGCTTGGATTTTGTGGATCGACATATACGGTTTCGATTCTATCAATTTCTTCTTCATCAAGCTCTTGTCCTTCTTCTAGCTCAATTTCTTCAAACACCCCTTTTGGCACGGGATTAGTTCTTGTCCACTGATCTCCCCAATCAGGAGAAATATAAACAGCTGAGTTTTCTATTGGAGAACAATCTCCATTTTCATCATCTTCACAGTCTTCTCCAAATGGTAAATATCTACCTGCTACATATAGAAAATCCATAGTTTTATCTATAGCAATTCCTGTATATTCAACCACACCAGGCTCAAAATCTCCTACGGGATTCGTTTCTGTCCATGTGAGGCCTTTGTCGAGTGATATAAATAATTTTGAGTCTGATGTGTTTGATGCTTCTGTAATGAAAGCAACTCCATCTGGATTATGTTTACCAACAACAACTCCAGCCATATTTCCGCCTATAGTTTTTTTCAATTCCCAAGTAAAAGTTTCTTTGTCAATAAAATATAAGTTACTATCGGCAAACCCAGAGTTATCTGTTGTAGTTGCCCAGTATCCATCTACAGTTTTAAACAAGCTTGTTACGGTTCCACCAAATGGTCCATTTACTTGATTCCATTTAGAAGAACTTAGTGCTGGATCTGGTAAATCTGGTAATTCAGGAGGTATAAATTCTGTAACTTCATTATCAGCTTCTTCTTCATTGCTATCTTCTTCTTCATCATCATTTTCTTCTTCAAAATCTACACTTTCTTCATCAGAAGATATCTCAACCAACGTAGGACCAGAGGAATCACTGCTTGAACAGGCAGAAACAACTAAAAAAAACAAGAATAAAACGATTAATTTATTACTTATTTTTAACATTTACAGAAATATTAGTAGTAAAAACTATACGTCGCTTGAATATTTTATGGAACACTCAGCACAAATAAAGCCTGCAATGTTAATGCCACTGTTATGAATAAGAAAATATATTGTGTTTTATCGCTTTTTTGATGCCCAAATATTTTAACCGACAAATCATGAGCTAAAACCACACTTAGCATATGCCCTGCAAGCGTAACGATGACCATGACTGTCCACAAAACAATTGGCTCCAAAAAATAATCAACAGTAGTTTCTTGTGCGTTAAATAGGTTCCACCCAAAACCTAGAGGATCGTTAAGTCTATATAACAATGTTTGAGACTCAAACAAGAGTAGCCCTAGGTAATGAGTTACATGATATGCAAAAGCAATTGGCAGCATAGTGTGGCCAAATTTAAGCGAGATTTCATTAAGATCATAATTTTCTCCGCTGACGCGTATCGCAAAATAACAAGCAAACCTATAAAAAATTATGACAATCAAATTCATTGAGAGAAAAGCCATTGTTGAAAAAGATGTTTCATAGCTTCTAGTTCCAAATAAGTTGAACCAAAATGTTGTTTCTCGAAGCCCGTCATAAGTAACTGTTCCAATCATTAGAAGAATAAAGTATTCCATTCCTTTTAGCTGAGCAAGATTGGAAAGGTTGTTTAAAAGACTTTTGAAAACAGGAGCTTTATGAGTAATTCTCATCTTGCTATAAAGATGATGTAGAACAAGCAAAGGATCAACTTCGATAATAGTTTTTTTATAAAACTTTTGTACAAACGACACAACAACAATCAACAGTAAAAACACTATACCGATATGTCTTGGATTGCCGGGTTTAGTCCAAACTAGTTCAAACCAAGTTAAACAAATAAACAGGAACGATGCAACATATACATTTTTAGAATCCCCTTTTCGATTTACAATTATTGACAGAGGATTGAACTTTGCATATAAATCACCAAAAAGAAGTCCAAGAACTGGAACTCCAATCCACAAGAAAACCCACAAAATTAAGGGAGTTACTGAAACCTTAGCTGCTTCATTATTTATTAAACCAGGAACAGTTAATAAAACTAGTACCAAAAGACCTAGAAGCTTCCCACTTGGGGATTGCTTTGTTGAAAAAAGTCTCTCTTCAGAAGTTAAGATTGATTCTTTCCAAGAAACCTTCAAAAAGACAAAAGTAACAACTACAGTCAAAACAGCAGCATTTAAAACCATATTAAAAGGAATGGGCAAGTCACCTACATTTATGATTCCGTGACTTAAGTTTTGTTCAATTAACATACGATAACCTCATTATATGTTTTCCAATTACAAAATCTCCACTAGAATTAAAATGATTAAACAGGGAAATTATTATGTGTATAGTTTGTAACATTACTCAAAACGAATTTATTGAAACAGCTTTAGCCGTAGAGAATGTTTTTGATGGTGAATATATGACAATACCAATCACTACCACACCTGAGCAAATTCATTCATTTGAGGTTATTCAATCTATGCTGTTGAATGCAAATTTGATAGCTTTAATCTTTTAAACTTATTTGCAATTAGAACATTGATCGGTACATGTACCAAACATTTCGACCCTATGGTCATTTATCTTAAAATTAAACTTTCTTTCAATTTTTTCAATTTCTGCTGATAAAAGCTTCTCAAACTCAGCGCTTAAACCAACATCAATAATTTCGCCACAGTCGCTACAAAACAAGTGATGATGATGTTCGGTATCATGTAGTAGTAGCTCAACAACTGTTGTATTGTCAGGAGAAGTAAATTCATGTAAAACATTTATTTTTTTAAGGTCTCCCAAGACTCGATATAATGTTGACTTTGCTACTTTATTTTCTAACTTTTTTTGAAGGTCATCTATTGTTTGCGGATTTTGACTATCCATAAGAGCTTCTAAAACAAGAATTCTCGGATTTGTGATAGACACATTGTGATCTGATAAAATTTTTCTTGAGCTCTCTGACATATTTTTATTATAGAATGCTGTATCAAAAAAATGAGATAAATTCTCATTTATACTTGACAATAAAATAAATGGGACTTATTCTCATTTATTGTTATAAATTAGAAGGAGAAACTTTTGAAAAATAAATATAGTTTCAAATTTGGTGTGATCGTACTTTCTTTAGTATTGATAGCGTGTTCAGGCGGAAGTACTGATGCAGGCTGTCCTGAAATAGATGGAAGAGAGATTAATGTTGTAGCGACAACACCGATGATTGGAGAATTTGTTAGTAATGTAGGCGGAGATAATATAAACCTTACAGTTTTAATGCCGCCTGAAGCAGATCCCCATACGTACGAACCAGCTCCTCAGGATGCTGGAACAATTGCTGATGCAGATTTAGTTTTTTATACAGGGTTAATGTATGAACCAGCCCCGCTTGTAGAGTTACTTGAAAACTCAGTCTGCGGTTCTGAAGCTTTGGCTGAGGTTGGCGAAAGTGTTTTTCCCATAGAGTTTAAAGAAGGTGGTCATGATGACCATGACGACCATGGAGAAAAAGGACATGATGACCATGACGAAGAAGGACATGATGACCATGACGAAGAAGGACATGATGACCATGACGACCATGGTGGACATGAAGGCCATGGCCATGGCGCTTATGATCCTCACTTTTGGTTTGACCCAAATAGAGTTGTCTATGCATCTGAATTTATAGAATCAAAATTAATTGAACTTGATCCAAGCAATGCAGCTAGTTATCAAGCAGCTGGAGATGCTTATACAACAGAGTTAAGTAGCTTAACAGGACAAGTTTCACAATTAATTGGGTCAATACCTTCTCAAAACAGAAAACTAATAACTACACATGAGTCGTTAGGTTACTTAGAAGCAAAATTTGGACTTGAGGTGCTTTCAACAATAATTCCTGATTTAGATTCTTCGAATGAAATAACACCATCGCAACTTGTTGGTGTAATTGATGTAATTGAAGATAATAATGTAAAAGTAATCTTTATAGAGGCTGAAGCACCATCTGTTTACGCAGAAACAATTGTCGCGGAGACAGGAATAAAAGCAGTTGAGGGCTTATGGGTAGAAACTTTAAAACCGGGTCAAACCTATCCAGAGTTTTTAATTGCAGCCGTTGAATTAATTGTGGAGAATCTTTCAAATAGTGATTAAGTTGATTGTAGGTAACTTTCGTTAACCTACAAGAAAGATGTCACCATGAAATCAACAGACGACAGAATATTTGACAACACAGCAATCATTGTATCTGATGGTTGCTGTGTTCAGATTGGAAACACCCAAGCACTAGATGATGTGACTTTTTCCATCACTAAAGGGAAAAAAGTTGCAGTGGTTGGACCTAATGGCGGTGGCAAGTCTACTTTATTTAATGCCTTAGCTGGCCTGGCTCCGGTGGTTAATGGATCATTAAAAATTAATGGGCTCGACCCACAAGACGCAAAAGGTACAATTAGTTACGTTCCACAGAAAGATTTAATAAATCGAAACTTCCCCCTTTCTGTAAAACAAGTAGTAGAAATGGGTTTAATAACTCGGAACTCTTTAAACCTCTTCGCAAGAAAGCAAATAAATTTAAAAATCGAAGAAGCCCTTGAAAATGTAGGTCTATCCGACAAAATAAACGAAAACATAAATAATTTATCTGGTGGCCAGTTCCAAAGAGTTCTGATAGCAAGAGGGCTCGCTCAGGATGCAGATATCATACTATTGGATGAAGCTTTTAGTGCTGTCGATGTAGGAGCACAAGAAGACATCATGAGTTTGATAAGTGATATTAACTTAGATGGCAAAACGATATTAGTAGCGACTCATGATATAAATAATCTTGAAGAAAAATTTGATGAGGTTCTTTGTTTGAATAGACACTGTTGTGCCTACGGTGATCCATCAGAAGTCTTAACAGAAGATGTAATTAAAGAAATGTATGGTTCACATTATGAGATGTTTAAGAATCATACTTCAGAGAGCCATGAAAAACATAATGATTGAGATAATAATTGAGCCTTTTAAATATGAATTTATGATTCGTTCTCTCATTACTGCAACTGCATCGGGAATTATGTTGTCAATATTAGGACCCTTTGCAATTAACAGAAATATGGGTTTTATGGCCGACGCAATGGCTCATGCCACACTTCCAATTATTGCAGTGGGTGTATTTTTAGGTTTTAGTATTTCTGAATTAGGGGTTCCAGCATCTATATTGATTGCATTTTTCCTAGGTTATATAATTAAAAATTCAAATGTGGGCGAGGATACTGCAATAGGTATTATTTTTTCATCGTTTTTTGCACTTGGGTTTATTCTGATTTCAATACTAAATGTAACAATTAACTTAGAGGATTTATTATTTGGGCAAATATTGGCAGTCAGCAGGTTCGATGTATTTATAGTTACAGCGATGTGTATTACAGTAGTAAGTCTTATAATAATTTTTTTCAAACAATTACTGTTTTATTCTTTTGATCCGATTGGTGCTGAAGTTAAGGGTCTAAATACCAACTTTCTAAATTATTTATTTCTTGTAATATTGTCGGTGGCAATTGTAGCCTCTCTTCAAACTGTTGGCATTATTTTAGTTTTAAGCATGCTTCTAATTCCAGCAGCCGCATCGAAGCAGATAACAAATACATTTGTTTCTTCTATATACGTAAGTATTCTCTTTGGTGTTTTTTCTTCAGTTTCAGGACTTTTTCTTTCTTACTTTTTTAATTTACCCTCAGGACCAACTATGTCTATGGTTGCAACTTTCCTTTTTGTAGTCTGCTTTTTTGTAAATCAATTAAAAAAACAAAAATTTAATTAAATAATGTACTCGATTTGGCTTACAAGCTCAGAACATGACGAAGAAATTTACAGTTTAATTCAAAGATTTGCTGATGAAGAGGGTCAAGATGCTTTTATACCCCATGTAACACTGGTCACACAAATTTCTACTAAAGAAAAAGTAGCTAAAATTCTAAATGAACTTTTTAAAAAAAAATGCAGTATTCTCTTTGATAAAATTTCAGTTGGTAATACCTACTTCCAGAAACTTTTCCTAGAGTCTTCTGATAACTCATATTTTTTTAAATCTATCTCAAATATTCAAGGTTGGCCAAGTCTATGGATACCTCATTTATCGTTGTACTACGGGGATGAGCTACCCAAATCTTTTGACCTGGGGGAGCTCAATAAACTCATCCCTGTAGCACTCACTTTTGACACTATTGCTGTTTACAAAACAGGACCTGAAGTGTCAGAGTGGAAGGAGATAACCACTCTTTATTTGGATTGATTCCAAAACAACAAATATTTTTGTGATACCTAAACAATTGCAAAACTTTCATTTGAAAAATCTATTGATAAGCTTTGTGATGTAGATATCGTTGAAAAATTACTTTCACCAACACCAAGAATTGCTGGAATATTGTGCTCAGCACACCTTATCGCCATGTGAGAGTTTGGTCCCCCATACTGGGTAATCAAGGATTTGATTTTGTAATTAAAAATCCAATCCCATCCGGGGTCTGCTGCTGGAATAACTACAATTTTATTATCGAGGTCATAAGGCTGATTTGAATAATTATCTAGAAGTAAAACTTTCCCAGAAACTGTTCCTTGTCCAATGTAATTTCCATCTTTGCTCATTTCCTCATATAAATAAAAATCATCAGATGACGAGATTAAGTCAGGCATTAATGTATTTTTAAGATCTAAATTAATTGTATTTTCTTGGTTAAATTCAATATTTAGTCGTTGAAAAAGTTGTTCGTCGCTTATATTTTGCTTCTCTATCTCATTCAAAATACCGTCAATTCCTTTTGTGTAGTAAAATTTGGAATTTTCTCTTGTTGCAATAGCGGTCTGAAACATTTCAACCCAGGTTGTTGCCGTGTATGGAATATTGTTTAATTCAAAATATTTATCAATATTTGAAAATATAACTTTTTGCAATGAAATATTTTCATCTTGCGGTTCACTATTATGAACCAACAGCTCTGTAAACTCTAAATTATTTTTTAGATTAGATGAAGATAGATTATAGTTACCAGCCCTTATGTGTCCATAAATGTCTAAAAAGCTACTGAGACTTTTCTTTCCAAGTTTGACCTGATAGGCATCCGACTTCATTTTCGTACTTATTGACTTTACTGACAACAGTAATGAGTTCTTATGTGCTTCGGTAATTACATCTTTTCTCAAAAGATTGTTTAATTGAGCAAAATATACAAATCCCAGCCTTGAATGATGAGTAAACGGCAACGCCATATTGTCTCTAATAAATTTTATATTTTCTTTTTTAGAGTATTTAAAATTCCCATCAAGCAAAGAGAATGCCCTTAACATAGTTTCATTATTTTTTTCTAGGGTTGATTTGTTTAAGCTATCAATTTCAATTAAATCCTGATGCCATTTCTGAATCTCTTCTGGGCTAATAATGTTTTTATATTCAACAGCAAATTCATCTTCAGTATCAAACACATATGAGGATCGAGAGATATTAAATTCAATTGAATCATGTAATTGTGGGTTCTCTTTTAATTTTTCTAATTGATGCTGTATTATTTTTTCACAACTATCGGCTTGCAAGCTTCGAGTTAAAAAACTATTTAAACTATGGTTTACATTTATATAGGCTACATTATTGAAAAGTTCCATTAATTTAGCCGGTTTATATTTTCTATAACCAAATTCACCACGCTGTATATTCCATGTTGAGTCTGTAAACATAAATTTGTATAAACCAAATGCAACATTGTCGGGTTTTTTTCCAATCATTTCGGCTGGATTCATGTCTGACATATTGCTAAAAAGCTGATTGATACCAAAACGATCGTTTGTAGTTTCTTTTAAAGAGTCATACTTTTTGACATTCTGTTCAATTATTTTTTTCTCTGTAAATATCAAATCCTTATTAACTTTTTTCTCCATCAGAGGCCGAACTTGTAAAAGTAGAGGTGAAGAATTCTTATCCAGAACCATTTCAATGTCTAAATGTTTGTTCCCAAATAAATCTTCTAGTTTTGTCAGAATTTTTAGATATACGGAATATTCCTTATATTTATTTGGCAACTTGTTTATTGATCTATGAACATAGAAATTTTTAATCTGATTGTACTTTCCAGATGTAACTGCATCAGTTTCTGGCCCATTATAAATTGAAAATGAACGATAAAGAGAGTCTGTCCCAACCTTAAAAGATGTAAGCACAGATACGCTCTTTGCGTTTTTTACATAATCTTGCAAAATTACGGTTTGATTGGCATCTTTTTCATAGCTACTCAAGACCTGATTCCATGATTCTTTTATATCTTCTATTCTTTCCTTGCTAATTGGTCCGATGGAAAGATATTTACCTGCATTAGAGGAGCTCTCCAAGTCTTCATTAGAACTATTACTTCTTATCATTATTTCTTCTGAAAAATTATTAAGAATCTCGTTAATATTTCCTAAATCTTTCAAAGAAAGCTCTCTAAAGTATGGAATTTTTATATCCGTATGGTTTGCTACGAACTCTAGGTTTTTAGCTTTGTTACCATAATTTATTCGATCATCCATTTTTTACCTATTTTTTGACTGACTCCAAAGCTACTTGAACTTTTTCAGACGGAAATTCGTAATCAACCATCTCTCCACTCAAAAAGTTTTCATAAGCTTTCATATCAAAGTGACCATGTCCACACATTGCTGTCAAAACGGCAATACTTTCAGAATTTTGGTCAGCATCTTTCACTGCCCTAATTGCTGATGCAATTGCATGAGTTGCTTCTGGAGCAGGTACTATGCCTTCTGTCTTAGCAAATAGTTGACCAGCTTCAAAGCATTCTTTTTGACCAATCGCTTCTGCTTCTATTGCTTTGTCTTCATAAAGTGCACTCACAAGAGGAGCCATTCCATGGTATCTCAACCCACCGGCATGAATCGGATCTGGGACAAAACTTGAACCAAGAGTGTGCATTTTGACAACAGGTGCCATTCCTACTGAATCCCCAAAGTCATATGTGTAAACACCTTTAGTTAATGAAGGGCATGCCTCTGGTTCAACCGCACGAATAATAGTTTTTTGCTCTGTTTTCATATTGTTCCTAGCAAACGGTGAAAATAGCCCAGTAAAGTTTGAACCACCACCAGTACAACCAACAATTATATCTGGGTAGTCATCAGCCATCTCCATTTGTTTCAGTGCTTCAAGACCAATTATTGATTGGTGCATTAGAACATGATTTAGTACGCTTCCTAATGCGTATCTTGTTCCTTCTTCCTTCCTTGCAACCTCAATTGCTTCAGAGATTGCTATTCCAAGGCTTCCTGGAGTATTTGGATCTTCTGATAAAAATTGTTTACCGATATCAGTCCTCTCAGACGGGCTTGGATGGACAGTAGCCCCATATATTTCCATCATTGTTTTCCTGTAAGGCTTTGACTCAAAAGATGCTGCTACCTGAAAAACTTCAAGTTCAATTCCAAAGGCTTGGCATGCAAATGACAAAGCTGAACCCCACTGACCAGCACCCGTTTCTGTAACCATTTTTTTAATTCCTTCTTCCGCGTTGTAATATGCTTGAGGAATTGCAGTATTTGGTTTGTGAGAACCTGATGGTGATCCACCTTCGTATTTATAATATATTCTTGACTTTGTTCCCAAAGCTTTTTCAAGCCTTAAAGCTCTATACATCGGTGAAGGCCTGTATAGCTTATACAAATCTAAAACGGGTTCAGGAATATCTATATAACTTTGGTCAGATACTTCCTGCAAAATCAATCCCATTGGGAATAACGGTGCTAAATCCTCTGGGCCGATTGGATCCATTGTCTGTGGATTCAACTGCGGTGGTAAAGGATTTGGTAAATCAGGCACGATGTTGTACCACTGTTTTGGAATATCATTCTCATCTAATAAAAATTTGTACTGTTCTTTCATTTTTACTCCTTTGTTTGGGTTGAGCCCGGAGTTTTAATTTCAGTGACAGTAACAAAAAAACCGGGCTGTGCCCGGTTTAAGAACTAACTAGTGGGGCACCTACCTATGTAGTTGACCACCAATTCCAGCTAGTTACATTTTTCATTACCTATAAGTTACCAAATAATACTTAAGATGCAAAATTTATTTAAGTATAATTTTTAATTCTCCTATTCTTTATTAAATGGAAAACATAATACAAGCTACAAAGTTAACCAAAATTTATGGAGAAAAAGAAACCAGTGTTACAGCACTCGACAATGTAGATGTCCAATTTAACGAAAACGAATTTACAGCAATAATGGGACCTTCTGGTTCTGGTAAGTCAACATTGCTTCACTGTTTAGCAGGTTTAGACAGACCAACATCAGGACAAATATTCCTGAAAGATCAAGATATATCAACTTTAAATGACAAACAATTAACAAAAATTAGAAGAGATAGTTTTGGATTTGTTTTTCAAGCTTTTAATTTAATACCAACCCTAACAGCTGAAGAGAATATAACCTTGCCAGCATCCATTTCAGGTAAAAAACCAGATATGGATTGGATTAAACAAGTTGTAGAAACAGTTGATATCGGTGACAGATTAACACATAGGCCTAATGAGTTATCTGGTGGTCAACAGCAGAGGGTTGCTGCTGCCAGAGCAATGGCAACAAAACCAGAGGTTATTTTTGCTGATGAGCCTTCAGGAAACTTAGACTCCAAATCAAGCAAAGAGCTCTTAACTTTCATGAAGTCTGTAGTGGAGGAATTAAACCAAACAATAATAATGGTGACACACGATCCATATGCTGCCTCTTATGCAAGCAGAGTAATTATGCTTAAAGATGGAAGTATTGCAAGCGATTTAAACGAACCAACTCAAGAAGAAATTGTTGCAGAGGTTACAGCACTCACTAATATCTGATGTTTGGTTTTACAAAACGCCCTCTTTTTTTGATTGCATGGAAAAACTTAAAAACCTATCCCGTTAGGATTTTTCTCACTACGTCTTCCATTATTCTTGGTGTCGCAGTAATAATTGCTTCAAACATATTTTCAGAAAGTAATAAATCTGCGTTCGATAACTTATTTTCAGGAATTTATGAAGGAGTTGACTTAGTTGTACAGCCGATTCAGGAAGATTTTGCACAGGGCTTTAGTGGAGATGGAGGACAGGGTCCTATTTCTTTCGAGGTAAAAAAAATACCCGATAATAGAATTCAGGAGATTACAAACTTGCCTAGTGTAAAAGCTGCATGGGGTGAAGTTTTAGGTTTTGCACAATTCATAAAAATTGTAGATAGCGAAACAGTATTAATTTCAAATGGATTTGCTCCTACATTTGGTGCAGCATGGGACAGTAATCCATATGCACAGCAGTGGTCACTTGTAGAGGGAGAACCACCAACAAATAAAAAAGAAGTTGTCATGGACGTCGTAACTGCTGAAAATCATAATTTTTCAGTTGGAGATAGGGTGACAGTTCTTGCTGGTGCGACACCTGCATCATTTACAATTGTTGGAATCGCAGAGTTTGCTAATGTTGGTGCACCAGGTGGTGCAACTTTTGCTTTATTTGAATTTAGAACTGCCCAAGCCCTTCTTGATTCAAAAGGAGAAGTAGACCTTATCAATGTAGTTATAGAAAACAATTTTGATATCAACGATGTAAAAAATGATATAACAAACCTAGATTCAGAAAATTTAAATGTAATTAACGCTCAAGAAGCTGCAGCCGAACAAGCTGATTCAATTAAACAGGGTCTAGATTTTTTTAACACAATACTCAATGTTTTTGCAGGGATTGCAATTTTTGTGGGTGCTTTTATTATTCAAAATACCTTCAGAATACTTTTACTCCAAAGAACAAAAGAACTGTCTTTGCTTAGAGCGCTCGGCACTTCTAAAAGACAGATATATAGGTTGGTCATATCTGAATCATTGTTTATGTCAATAATAGGATCAGGGCTTGGTATAGCTTTAGGTATTGGACTAGCAGTAGCAGTTAAAGAGGGGTTACAGTATTTTGAATTTGGTCTTCCTGACGGCCCTTTGGTTCTAACTACAGAAGCTGCAATCACAGGATTAATTATTGGTATTACAGTTACAATCTTTTCTTCTCTGCTCCCTGCTAGAAAAGCTTCACAAGTAAGCCCAATGGAAGCAATCAGAGACAGTGTTTCAACCCCACAAAGAAAGTCTTTACTTACAAGACTTCTGTTTGGCTCGATAATTTCTATTGTTGGATTTGGAGTACTGTTTGGAGTTTTGTATGACTTCTTAGATCTCCCCAACTTATCATCCTTGCAACAAGTTGGATTTGGCGCAGGTGTTATATTTATTGGAATCTCAGTTGTAACCCCGTCTATAACGAAGCCTTTTGTTTTTATATTTGATAAAATTTACAACTTATTATTTGGAATTTTAGGCAAATTAGCAACTGAAAACTCTAAAAGAACTCCAAGAAGAACTGCATCTACAGCTTCGGCTTTGATGATTGGCCTTACATTGATTTCTTTAGCAAATGTTATTACAACCTCGTTTAAAGCACAGGCAGAATCCCTAATTAGCGAAGTTATTCTTGCAGACTATCAGGTGAGTGCGGCAAATGTTTTTGCTTCTCCAGGTATTCCAACAGGTTTGTCAGAGGAACTTTTACAGCTCGATGAAGTAACCAAGCTCTCAAGAACAAGAGCAACAGTTGTTGGATTTAACGGTAGACCTTTGATATTGGGTGCTGTTGATGAGACTGTTTTTGATCTCGTAAAAACTGATGATGTATCAGGAGATAGAAAAGACTTTCTTGATGAGAACGCTATCGGAATATTAAAACAAACTGCGGAAAGGGAAGAGCTTTTTGTTGGAGACGAAGTTGTTTTAACAATTCCTGAAGAAGGGGAAAGAACATTTACAGTGTCTTACATATTTGACTGGACTACACAACCTCCAGCAGAATTTTTTGTCTTACTTGAAAATAATTCTTTTTTTGCGGATGAGTCTTTAGACACAGAACTATATTTTAATGTTGATAAAAAAACTCCAGAGTTAGAAGAGAAAATCAATGC
>CACFIX010000001.1:0-116697 GCA_902566515.1 uncultured Candidatus Actinomarina sp. | reverse complement strand
ATTCTTCCAATTACAATACCAAATATTAAATAAGGAATAACTTTAGAATCATTATCAGATATTTGATCTTTTAAATTTTTATAGTTTTCTGAAAATTCGCTCACTTTAATATTCTCCATACAATTAATCCGAAAATTAACAATGATAGTAATGCGAATGAAAAATAAATTAATGATTGTATAAAATATTGACCATCAAACATTTGGGATAGAACAATTGATGTGCCTGACAGAATAAATAAAGTAGCTATTGCTAGGTAATTTCCTGCCTTAAAATTTTTACGAGCACCTTTTAATGAATCTTCAATAGGTTCAACTGTTTCTTCTTGTATATGAGCAAGTAAACTATCTAAAGCTTTAATCGCGGAAACGGGGAGGTTAAACACTTTTTAAAATTACTTTCGATTTGAGATAATAGTGCCGAGAACTCCTTGTACAGTAGCAGCTACAGGTAAAGCTAAAATAGCTCCAACTCCACCAAGTGTGTATGCACCGAATAGTGTAGAAAATACTGCTACAGCAGGATGTATCTCCATAGTAGATTTTGTAACTCTAGGACTTATAAAATAATTTTCAATAACTTGATAAATCAATAGAACAAGAATTGTTGAAAAGATAGTTGTTGTACCAAGAGATATAGAAGCTATAAAAGGAACAAGACCACCTAAAAAAGTGCCTACTACTGGAATTAATTGAGATAATATTCCTGCAGAGACACCTAGTGCTATTGGTGAAGGTAGTCCGATTAATAGAAAGGCAACCGACAGAACAATACTTGCCAATACACCTAAAATAACTTTAGCAACTATGAAACCACCAGCTTTGGAAACACCAATTGTCCAAACCTGGTCTATCGAACTTGAAACATTATTAGGAAGTGACTCTTTCAGTTTTATTCTCCAGCCATCACCTTCGCTAATTAAATAGTATGTAAAAAAGAAAATGACAAATATGTGTCCCAAAGTTCTTAAAAGTCCTTGACCTGCAAAAACAACACCTGATCCGACTGTGCTTCCATAGTCTTTAATTAATGTATTGAATTGTGCTTCTAAATCTAGTGACTGACTTGAAACTGCGAATCCTTCAACATTTAAATAATTTATAAAATTATCAAAATAAGTTGGTAGTTGTGATGAAAGAAAATAAATTTCTTGAACCATGATTGGTATAATCGAGAAAAAAGTTGCTCCAATGATTATAAGAATTACACCGACAGTGATCAATGCTGACAATTTTCTACTGAGTTTTTTGGATAATCTATAAACAACAGGTTCTGCTAGTGCAGACAATACAACAGCAACAAAAAGGTCAAAGATTAAAGATTTTACACGTATGAATATAAGAACAGAGATAGAAATAAATAAAATATATAAAAATGCTCTGTTTAGAAGCTCTTGTCTAGTTTCACCTTTGGGGAGATTCACAATTATTTGACCTTACTTACTAATTTATAGTTACGTTTTGGAAGTAATAAAACAAGAAAAAGCAATATAAGAGAAAAACTAAAGCCATACTCAAAATAAGTAATATTTTCATCGATTATTATCCTGCTGTACAAAGAAAATATAGTAAAAATTACAGAAACAAAAAGTATCCTCTTTTTATAAATTAAACCTCTTACAGTAACGTTTAGAAGAAGTATGCCGGTAATGATTCTTCCCATTCCTTCAAAAGTGTTGCTTCTCATAAAATAGAATTCACGTAAGTTGAAAAAGCCATTTTGGCCAATACCTCCAAGTGTTAAATGAATAATTCCTAGAAGTACTAATAGTGCAGAAACCCAAGCAAGACTAAAGTTCCCTATTGAAAATCTAGCCTTGATAGGAGAAGGCCAGGGTTGTAGAGGATTAACTCTTTTCAATAGATTTGAAGATAATCTAAATACGGATCTTTCATAATTACCAAATATTAATACTGCAGCTAATAGATAAAGGATTCCGATATGTTTAGGTAAATCAAATAGATATATAGAAAGAACAACAATTAAGTGCCATAAATATAATGTATAAATATTTGAATGCAATATTGAAAATACTCTCCATAAATAATTATTGTTTAGTATTTTTTCAATAATATTTTTAACACTGAACAATAAGCTTAAGAGACCGATAGTGGCTACAAAATAAACAGTTGTAGGAGGATCTTCGTTATTTATTTCTGAAAGCCTATAGCTTGAAAATGAAAGGAATAATTTATTTACAGAAAGCTGATAATACAAGTAGCCATAAGAAATTATTGAAACTGCTGGAAAAATATTTTTTCTAATTAGTTGTAACTTTCCATCAGCATAGAAATAACCAATTTGATGTATTGTTAACCAGAAAAATAAATAGTTGAATACTTTTATATAGGCTAAGTTGATTGGAAAGTTTAATGAATCAATGAGGATTATTAAAATTATAAATATTGTCATGCTCAGATATGGATATTTTTTATGAATGTAAATCGTGAATGGTGCAAACATAACCATAACTAAATAAATAGAGACTAGCCATAAAGGCCATAATGAAAATTCGACAGATGAGATTACTCCGTCCTCAAAAGTAGTAAGAAAATCTGGAATCATATTTAGGTTTAAAAGAATATTTAACGATACTGTTATAGCAATTATCCAAACTAGAACAGGACCAATTAAAGCATTTATTCTATCAACTAAATAATTCCATTGACTGCCATCCCTGCCTACATTTGAGTACCAAGCAATTAAATTATTAAAACCCATAGAGAAAATGAATAATGACATACCTATTGTGAACCATGATATAGTCATAAATGATTCAGAAGTTGTTGATAAGTTTGAAATTATGTACTCACCACCAGATTTAGTTACTGTAAGAAAAAGAAATGAATTTATTATTAACAAAAGCAATCCAGAAGTTTTCAAGAAATCAATAAACCTCTCTCTTGAAATAGATGTATTATCAGTTTCGTATATAACTGATCTAAATGAATTTATATTTGGAAAAAAAAGTTTAAATAATTCGCTCACATAAATATTTTACATATCTCAAGCAACTTAAATAAGAATATAATTAGATAATGGAAATTGTGGTATATCAGCCTGAAATAGCAGGAAATGTAGGTGCAATTATACGATTATCAGCTAATTCAGGCATTCCTGTTAATTTTATAAAACCTTTTGGCTTTAATATGCAAGAGAACAAAATACGTAGAGCAGGTTTAGATTATCAAGATTTAGCTTTTGTAAAAAATTATGAAAGTTGGATTGATTTTATTGATAGTAATAAAAATAAATCTATTGCATGTCTCAGCTCTAAAGGAGACAAAGAATACTGGAACGAAGAATTAAATAATTTTGATTTTTTACTTTTTGGACCTGAGTCAGTTGGTCTTCCAGATGAAATTAGAGAAAAATATTTAAATTTAACTATACCTATGAAAGAAAGATCAAGAAGTATAAACCTAGCAAATTCTGTAAGCATAGTAATGTTTGAAGCAATTCGACAAGCTAATGTTAAATAAATTATTTTTTGTATTTATTGGAGGCGGTATAGGGTCTGGTCTTAGATATATAATTAATGTTTACACTCTACAAACAAATTATCCTCAATCAGGTACTATATTTGTAAATATCTTTGGATCTTTTTTGTTTGGTGTATTTTTTGTTTTTTTTCAAAATAAGACTCCGATTATTAATGTATTTTTACTCACTGGTGTTCTTGGAGGGTTTACAACATTTTCTCAGTTTTCATTTGATGTTGTCCAATTACAGAGCGTTAGTAATTTAAACTCTATTGTCTATATTGTTTTTTCTTTATTTCTTTCAATCTTCGCATTGTTTATTGGGATATACTTAGGTAATAAAATTTTAAATTAAAATGCCTACATTTGACATAACATCAGAATTTAACACTCAAGAAATTACAAATGCAGTAGATCAAGCATATAGAGAAATTGTCAACAGGTATGATTTTCGAGATACTGGTACAAATATTGAATTTAATGAACAAACAATAACATTAAAAAGCTCTACTGAGGAAAGACTCAAAGCAGCAGAGCAAGTGTTAAAAGAGAAATTTGTAAAAAGAAATGTATCAATTAAATTTTTATCAGATATCAAAATTGAAAAAACACCATCTGAGGTTAAACATTTTTATAACTTGAAATCTGGAATAACACAAGAAGAGTCGAAAGAAATTATTAGTTTAATAAAAAAAGATTTCAAAAAAGCTCAATGTGCATATCAAAATCAGTCGATTAGAGTTTCTGCCAAAAAAAGAGATGAATTACAAAATATTATTCAATTAATAAAAAACTCAGATATTGATACACCAATAAATTTTGGAAATTTTAGAGATTAAATTTAGGTTTTAATTTTTTAAACATATATCTAGAAAATATAAAACTAATAACTAAAAACAATATTGTAAATAATATCCCATCATCATAAGAAGTACTTAAAAAATAGGATACAAATAATACTAGTGCTCCATATATAGCTCTAAATACAGAAAATATTACAAAGGTTTTAAAAAGTTTATTCTCAAGAATATTTTTTAATTTAAACATTAAAACTTATTACGATGTTTTGAAATAATTTTATAAATATTGTCCCTGATAAAGCGTGGAAAAATTTTGATAATTTTTACAAAATTATAGAATCCTCCAATATCACTAATGGATTGAATTACAGCATCAGAAAAGTAGTATTTACTTCCATCCTTTTCATATACTAAGGTGTCTAATTCAATCTCTTCAGGTGTAAGGTTAATTTGAGCATTTAGGTCAATATTTAAATTCTTTGAAGATATCCATTTTCCATAAGAAGTGCACATTTTGCATTCCTCATCAATATAAACTCTACTCATTACTTTGAAAATCCATACTCAATGAATTTACACAGTACCGCTCACCAGTTGGTTCAGGGCCATCTGGGAATACATGACCTAAATGTGCGTCACAAGCTTTACATGTAATCTCTACTCTTTTCATACCATGAGAAAGATCTTCCTTACGATTAATTTTATTCTCTATAGAATCAAAAAAACTAGGCCATCCAGATCCAGATTCATATTTAGTATCAGAATTAAATAAAGATTCACTACAAACTACACAAAGATATGTACCAGATCTTTTTTCTTTTAGAAGTTCACCAGAAAAGGGCGGTTCAGTACCACAAAATTGCGTAACTTGAATTTGCTCTTCAGTCAAATGATCTTTATTTGCAACCATAAGTTTATTTAAGCAGGGATGATGTATAAGTGTGAAAATCTAGAATCCATATTTTTAATTTTTGCTTCAATACTTTGGTTCAAATCTATAATTTCGGGATCAGTTAAAGTATCCTCATAATTGACTTTTATTAATGCAAGATATTTATTTGAACCTATTGAAATAATTTTTGTATCAATAATTTCAAGGATGTCGTCAAAAGTGTCTATTTCAGAATTAATATTTTTATAAATATTTGGATCAACTGTTTCACCTGTGATTAAATGTTTCATTTCATACCCTAGAAATAAACCAGAAACCATTAATAACAAACCAATCATAATTGAACTCGCTGCATCATAAATAGAATTAGTAGTTATATAAGTTAATAATGTGCCTATCAAAGCAATAATAAGACCAAGGGTAGCTGCAAAATCTTCAACAACAATTGCTATCAAAGGCCCATCATTTGATTCTTTTAGTAATTTCAGAATTGACTTTTTTTTACTTTTTTTGTCTTTTCTTAATTTCGCAACAGCTTTTACTAATACATAACTTTCTAAAATAATAGAGATAGACAAAATCGTAATTGATATAAAAAGATTTTCTAATTTTTTCGGATGGTTTAATGCCTCAATTCCGTGTTCTAGTGAAACTAATCCCCCAATTGTAAAAATCAAAACAGCAACTACTAGTGTCCAAAAATATTCTTCTCTACCTCTTCCTAGTGGATATATAAGTGGCTTATCTTTTTTTGCTTGTTTGATACCAAACCAAAGCAAAAATTGATTAAACGAATCTACAAATGAGTGAACAGCTTCAGAAAACATAGCGCTTGAACTTGTAAATATTGCAACAAAAGACTTAATTAGGCCTATAAAAAAATTAACTGACAATGCTAAAAATACTGTTTTTGCAGAATCTTGTTTATTCATTTAAAAAAACCTTTAGGTCTTGGAATCCACCTATTCTTTTATCATCTATGAAAACTTGAGGTACTGTTTTTACATTATCTCCGATTTTCTCATAAAATTTTAATCTCTCGCTATCGTCAGAAAGATCTATTTCATTATAGGAAATTTTTTTTGAATCTAGAAGAATTTTGGCTCTGTCACACCATATACAATTATCTTTTGTGTATATTAAAACTTTCAACTTTTTTCAAAATTTGTAAAAATTTCATTAGTAGTTTGAGTAACCCTAATAAAGGTTGTACATTTTGGTAAATCTTTAAGAGTTTTTGCACCAACATAAGAACAGGCTGAACGTACTCCACCTAAAATTGCTTGAACGGTTGCGTCTAGGGATCCTTTATATTTTAACCTTACTTTTTTTCCTTCTGGAGCTCTATGTTCCGCTAGGTCACCATAGTAAGTTTGTTGGGCTTTTGTAGATGACATACCATAAAAGTCCTTGTACTTTACACCGTTTTCATCTTCAACTAACTCTCCCCCAGACTCTTCATGACCTGCAAACATTCCTCCAAGCATCACAAAATCAGCACCCGCACCAAAAGCTTTTGAAACATCACCGGGATACTTACAGCCACCATCTGCCATTACATGTCCACCTAAGCCATGCGCTGCATCAGAACACTCTGAAATTGAAGATAATTGAGGATATCCAACTCCAGCAACACTTCTTGTTGTACAAACAGAACCTGGCCCAATACCAATTTTTACAATATCTGCACCAGCAAGAATTAGTGCTTCTGTCATCTCTCTAGTGGCAACATTTCCAGCAATTATAATCTTCTCTTTAAAAGTTTCTCGATATCTCTTTACTGCATTTATAAAATCTTCTCGATATCCGTTCGCTACGTCAATACACAAAAACTTTATCTCATTATTTAAATTAAAAATATTTTTTGCAAGCTCTAAATCTTCATTTGATTGACCAACAGTAACAGCAATATAATCTGCATTTAATTTATCGATGTTATTTTTCCAATCATCAATACTATAAAATTTATGAATAGCTGTAATCATTTTGAACTTTTGCAAAGATATTGCGGTTTCAAATGTACCTGTTGTATCCATATTTGCAGAAACGATTGGTATTCCAGTCCATGTTGATGAAGTATGCTTAAATTTTAGCTTTCTATCTAACTGGACTTCAGACCTAGATACTAAGGTACTTCTCTTAGGTCTTATTAGAACATCATCAAAAGTTAATTTTATTTCGTCTTCAATTCTCATTATTTACAAAAGTATTTTATGCTATTTAACAGATAAATGTTAGTTGAATTTCCGATTTTTGGTGCTGGTATTAATTATTTCCCAACGGAAATATCTGCCTTAAGAGTTTTCGAGCCTAGATATTTATTGCTTATTGGTGATTCAATTTTAAATAAACAAAATTTTATAGTTAGTTCTAGCCTAGGTGATGAATATCAAATAGGCTCCGAAGTTGAAATTGTTGAACATCAGGACATTTCTAATGCAGAACAACTTGTAATAGTTAAATCAATAAAATTACATAAAATAAATAAAATTGATTTAAGTAGAGAATATCCATTTTGCATGGCAGAAGAATATACAGAAATAGGTCTTCCACCATCTATTGATGAACTCATTGAGCTTGAAAGAAATATAACAAAAGCAATTGCTAAATTAGTAGAGAATGGAATGGATATTAATTTGCCAAACTTTATTAACGACTCTGAAAATAGAATTAATAAATTAAATGAACTTTGTATTGTTATGCCTATGAATATTGATTTAAGAAATGAAATAATTAAAGAAAATGATTTGTACAAAAAATATGAGATTTTAAATAGTTATACAAAAAATATAAATGAAAATTAAGATTCAAGCCATAAACTATAGAAATCTAACATTTTTTCTTTCAGATTATCAGAATGTTTAAACAAATTTGAAGACTCTTTTGCTACATTAAAGTCCATCAATTCTTTTTTTGAGAGCTCGCTTGAATACCATGTAGTAAATAAATCTTTGTTAATTTCTGGATGAAATTGTAATCCATAACTATTTTGAATCTTAAATATCTGTGGAAAATTTGTTTCAGCAATCAAAACTGCTTCATCTGGCAAATCAAATGTGTCTCTATGCCAAGTAAATACTTGATCTGATTGAAAAACATCGACAAGATTGTCTTGATGAATAAAATTTAATTCTTTTAATCCAAATTCAATTTCTTTTGATAGGTATGCTTCACCACCAGTTGAGTCTGCAATTAATTGGGCCCCTAAACAAATTCCAAGAATTTTTGTATTATTTTCGACAGCGTTTTTTAACCAATGCTTTTCTTTTTTTAAATAGTTATACTTTTCATCTTCATAAGCACCCATATGACCTCCAAGAATTATGTAATTGTCATTAATACTAAATTTTTTCCATTCAGCTTCCCAAGCATTAACTGTTTCGATAGAAGTTGGTAATGTACCTAAAGTTACATCTGGATCGTTTATTATCGCAATTGTTTTACTCATTTTTTTTAGTTTGTGCGCGGAAGAGGACTCGAACCTCCACGGGTTTTACCCCACAGGATCCTTAATCCTGCGCGTCTACCAGTTCCGCCACCCGCGCAAACTCAATCAAGAAACCAGAATAAAGATAATGTTGTAGCTGCAAACAAAACTGCAACAACAGCAGTTATTCTACTCAGGTTTCTTTCAGCTAATGTCTGACCAATGTTTCCAGAAGATCCAGGGCCTCCTAACATATCGGATAGACCTCCGCCCTTTCCACTGTTTAATAAAACAAGTGCTACTAGTGTAATAGAAATAATTATGTGAACAGTTATCAGTATCGCGGTTATTGTATCCATAAACTAAAGATTAGCCTTTCTCATCTTTTACTTTTGACTGAAGTTCAACTTCTTTTTGAAGTTGTTCAATCTTATCTGAATCGCCTAAATATCCTATTTTTATATTTTCATTTTCAGAAATCTTATATGCTAAAGGAATTCCTGTAGGTATATTGACATCTACTATCTCTGTATTAGATAAGTTGTCTAGCATCTTAACCATAGCTCTAATGCTGTTGCCATGTGCAACAACTAATACTCGCTTTGTTTTTGCTAATTCTAATAGATTTGTAAATGTCGAATTTACTCTTTCTACAACTTTTTCTAATGACTCACCTAAAGGTAATTCTTCATTAATATTTTTATATATTTTATCTGTCTTAGGATCAAACTTAGAACCTTTTTCAGCAAGCGGTGGAAGTACATCATAACTTCTTCTCCAAAGTTGCACCTGATCTTCACCGTATTGCTTTGCTGTTTCAATTTTATCTAAGCCTTGTAATGCACCATAATGTCTCTCATTCAGCTGCCAAATTTCTTTGGTTTCAATATTTAGTTCAATTTCTTCTTTCATTTTTTCTAAAATTATTTCTGCTGTTAATTTAGATCTTTTGAGAAATGATGTCGCACATATTTCAGGTGTAAATTTGTATGATAAAAGAGTTCTTCCAGCTTGTTCGGCTTCTTTTACTCCTCTTTCTGATAATTTAACATCAACCCATCCAGTAAATTTATTTTCTAAATTCCAAATGCTTTGACCGTGTCTAACAAAAATTAAATTCATAGTTTTATAGAATTTACAATTTTTACAAATTTATCAGAATCTAGTGATGCTCCTCCAACTAAAGCACCATCAACAATATTTAAATTCAATATTTCTTCTGAATTATCTGGTGAAACGCTACCACCATATATAAATCTTGATTGTTCTTGATCATAAAATGATTTAGAAGAAATCAGATTTTTTGTAAAATCCAATACTTCTATTATGTTTTCTATTGTTGCAACTTGGCCGGTTCCAATTGCCCAAATAGGTTCGTATGCAAAAATAATTTCATTTACATTATCTTTACGAATACCCTTTAATCCCTCATTTAATTGTTCCTGAATAAACTCAAGATAAGTATTGTTTTCACGATTTTCAATTGGTTCACCAAAACAAAATATCGGAGTGATTTTTTGTTCTAGAAGTCTTTTTAGTTTTTGATTAATGATTTCATCGTTCTCATTAAATAAGGTTCTTCTTTCAGAGTGGCCTATTATTGAATAACTTATGTCTAATTTTTTTAATTGCGTAGATGATACTTCTCCCGTATATGCTCCTTCTTTATACATTGAGACATCCTGAGAAGATAATTTTATTTTTAATTTATCAGTAGATATAACAGTTTGTAATGATCTTAAAGATGTATGTGATGGGGATAAAACTATATCAATATTTTCTTCAACATCTTTGGGTAATGAATAATTAATTTTTTGCAATAACTGAATACATTGTAAATGATCAAGATTTAGCTTCCAATTTCCGATGATTATCTTTTTCATAAATTTAGATTATAAGTGGTTCATAAATATTTACACCAGGTAATTTTTTTCCTTCCAATAGCTCCATAGAAGCACCACCACCTGTTGAAATATGATTAAAATTTTCAATTTCAGAATATTTATTGATAGCACTAACTGAATCTCCTCCACCAACAACTGTATAAGCATTTGATTTAGAAACAGATTTAGTAATTTCTCTTGTTCCATATTCAAATGATTTATTTTCAAAAACACCCATCGGTCCATTCCAAAATATTGTATTTGATGCATGAATTTTTTCGTTGAACAATGCCATGGTTTTTGAACCAATATCAAACCCAATATCAGTACTCTCAATAAGTTCTAATGGTTTATCTACTCTAGCACTTGAAAGTATGTCATTAGTAACACCAAAATCTATTGGTAAAATTATTTTTTTTCCATCTGAAGAATCAAGCAATTTAGTTGCAGTATTTAAAAACTCATCTTCACACAAAGAAGCACCGATTTCATAACCTTGAGATTTGAGAAATGTAAAACACATTCCACCTCCAAGTATTAAATTATCTACTTTTGGAAGAAGGTTATTAATCAAATTTAACTTATCTGATATTTTGGCTCCTCCCATTATTACCGTATAGGGTGAATTTGGGGATTTTAATAATGATTGCAATTCATTTATTTCTTTATTCATTAAAGGGCCTTGGTAAGAATTGAGGTACTTTCCAACTTCAACTATTGATGCATGATTCCTATGTGCTGCTCCAAAAGCATCTAAAATAAAAGTATCAAATGGTTTTGCAAGGGATTTCGCAAATTGTGTATCAGATTCTTTTTCACCTTTGTAAAATCTGAGGTTTTCCAAAACATAAACTTTAGAAGAATATTTTGATTGAAAAGTTGATGATAATTCTCTTATATCCTCATTAATAAAAGTAACATCTTCATCTAAAATTTTTTTCATTTCTTCAACTACTGGTTCCAATGTAAAATTTAAGTCAAATCCATTTGGTCTTCCTAAATGACTTGAAAAAGTTATTGTCTCTGAAATATTTATTATTTGTTTAATTGAAGAAAGTGCTTGTTTGATTCGAAAATTATCAGTTATTTTTCCATTTGATATAGGCACGTTTAAATCTGATCTTATTAATACATTTCCTAAATTATTTGTCACAGGTTTTATGCTTCTTTCATGTCCCTATGTAAAACAACAGCATCATTATTTTCCGATTTTAACCATTTTGATACTTCTTCTGCCATAACTACGCTTCTATGTTTACCGCCGGTGCAGCCAATCGCAATACCAACATATGATTTACCTTCAGAGATAAATCGAGGAAGTAAAAATTCAACCATATCCTTTATTTTCTCTAGAAAGATTTGTGCGTCTTCAAATGATAAAACATAATTTCTTACCATTGGTGACTGGCCAGTTGAAGCTCTAAGCTCTTCTCTCCAGTGAGGATTGGGTAAAAACCTAACATCAAATACTATATCTGCGTCTCTAGGTGTTCCGTTCTTAAAACCAAATGAAGTGACTGATATTTTCAGATCTTGGCTTGAAGCTTCACCCTGAAAACCCTCTATAATTCTCTTCCTCAATTCATGAACATTCATATCAGTAGTATCAATTACTTGATCCGCTAATTCTCTTATAGGCTTCAATAGTTCTCTTTCAGATTTTACGGATTGTGAAATAGATTCCATTCCCATAGGGTGTGGTCTTCTATTTTCTTCATACCTTTCAATTAATGTTTCATTACTTGCATCTAGAAATACAATTCTTGTTAAAACCCCTGATTGACTTAATTTATCTAAACTGACTTTTAACTGTTTTTGGGCGGAACTATCTTTTGCGTCAATAGTAAGTACTAACTGTTTATTTGTTTCAGTGACATCATTTGATTGAACTACAGACTCTACTAGCTCTGCTGGAAGATTCTCAATGACATAATATCCCAAATCTTCAAAGACATTAGAACTTGCAGATCTACCAGCTCCAGACATTCCAACTAGTAATAATACTTCCGGTCTTTTTGATACCATTTTTACCTCACGTATATGATAGTTGTGAATAATTTAGATTGGAATAAATAATTGTAAGCTAAATTTCCAAATGATTAAAGTAATCATATACTTTTTTTGCTTCATTCTTATTGATAATTTGTTCTAATTCATTAAGAGATGCATTGGAAAGTTTATTTAAAGTTTTTAAATTTTTAATTAAATCTAAAATAGATGACTTTGAAACGCCTTTTATTTTTAAAGTATTATCTAAATCTAAATCTTTTATACGCAATCGACGATTCTCTTTAATGGCAAACCTGTGCGCTTCATCTCTAATATTTTGTAAAACAAACAAAGCTTCTGAATTTTTATTCAAAAGTACTGATTCTTTGGTAAAAGGTATAAATATTTCTTCTTCTTTCTTTGCCAAACCAATTACATCAATGTTCATTTCAAAGTAATCTATAACACTTTTAGCTTTTGAAAGTTGCCCTTTACCACCATCAATTAAAATCAAGTCAGGAGTTCTTCTAAAACTTTGGTCTTCTTCTTTTTCAAAATTTAATCTTTTCAATCTGCGAAACAAAACTTCTTCAATGGATCTAAAATCATCTTGACCCTTGAAAGTACGTATGTGAAACTTTCTATACATTGATGGCTTGGTTAATCCATCTTCCATGACAACCATAGAGCCAACTCTGTATTTATCACCTAGATTGGAAATGTCATAAGCTTCAATTCTATAGGGTATGTTTTTTAGGTTTAATTTATTTTTTAGTTGCTCCAAAGATAGTGCTCTAAATTCTAAATCTGTTCTTCTTTTTAAATCTGAAACTCTTCTAAGTTCTTTTGCGTCACCTAATGCAGTCTCTAATAAATCTTTTTTCCAGCCTCTTTTAGGATTTAACAATTTAATATTTTTATTCCACCTATCTGATATTTGTTTTTGAATAGTTTCTTTAAGTGGAAATTCATGACTGATCAGTATTTCATTTGATGGGCTATTTTCTTCAAACAAATTAATAATAATTTGAGGTAAATAATTTTCTACTTCGTCAACGTTAATTGGTTCGAATGACCTTTTCACTTCTCCTGTAATTCTTCCATTTCTAATTAGTAAGCAAGTTATTACAACATCATATTTACCAATATCTATACCTATTACGTCAACATTTTTTTCATTAGATGTCATAAGTGTTTGATTAATTCTTGCGTTCTCTAAGTGCTTTATAGTATTTTTAATTTTTTGAGCTTCTTCATATTTTTGAGAGTCTGAAAGACTTTTCATCTCGTGTGTTTTATCGTTTATATAATGGTCAGAATTTCCTCTATAAAATTCTTTTAAATTATTTAGCATTTCATCATATTCAGTTTTGGTAACTTTATTTACACAAGGACCAGAACATTTTTCAATTTCATACAAAAGACATGGCTTTCCCATCTTTTGATGATCTTTGAACGTAGTGTCATTACATGTCCTGACCGGAAATATATTAATTAGATGATCTAATGATCTCTTTGCAGCTCCGATAAATGGAAATGGTCCAAAATTAATATTTTGATTATTTATATTCCTTGAAACTAAAACTCGTGGCCATTCATCACTAGTAATTGTGATGTAAGGATAAGATTTATCATCTTTAAATTGAATATTGTATTTTGGTTTGAATTCTTGAATAAATGAGTATTCAGCTAATAATGCATTCGCTTCATTTTGAGAAACTACAAACGATATTGAAAAAGCTTCATTAATTAATCTTTTTACTTTCCATGATGTGTTTTTCCCGAAATATGAAGGTACCCTTTTTCTTAAATTTTTAGCTTTTCCGACATAAAGCGGTTCTTCATACTTATCCTTAAAAATATAAATTCCAGGCTTTTCAGGAATTTCTTTAGAATCTAGCTTATCCATTTAGAATTTCCTTTAAATGCTTTCCGGTTAAAGAGCTTTTAATATTTGATATGTTTTCAGGTGTACCTTCAGCTACTATTTTTCCCCCTTTTTCACCACCTTCAGGTCCAAGATCAATAACCCAGTCTGAATTTTTTATTACATCTAGATTGTGTTCTATAACAATTACTGTATTTCCTTTATCCACTAACAAATGTAAAACTTCTAACAACTTTTGAACATCTGCAAAATGAAGTCCTGTAGTTGGTTCATCTAAAATGTAAACAGTTTTACCTGTTGATCTTTTACTTAGCTCCTTAGCTAATTTTACTCTCTGAGCTTCTCCTCCTGAAAGTGTGGTGGCTGGTTGACCAAGCTTTATATATGAGAGTCCTACATCATCAAGTGTTTTAATAATCCGATGAATTGAAGGTTGATTTTCAAAAATATTTAAAGCACTCTCCACTGTTGAATCTAGAATGTCAGAAATACTGTATCCTTTCCATCTAATAGATAGTGTTTCGGAGTTGTATCTAGTACCCTCGCAATCTTCACAAATTACATATATATCTGGTAAAAAATACATTTCAACTTTGATATTTCCATCACCCTTACAATATTCACATCTTCCACCTGAAACATTGAACGAAAATCTTCCTGGTTTATAACCTCGAATTTTTGATTCTTCTGTTAATGAATATAAATTTCTGATTTGGTCAAAAACGTTTGAATATGTTGCAGGATTAGACCTAGGTGTTCTTCCTATAGGTGATTGATCGATTTCAATTAATTT
The DNA here is from genome assembly GCA_902566515.1 of uncultured Candidatus Actinomarina sp. Lineage (GTDB taxonomy): Bacteria > Actinomycetota > Acidimicrobiia > Actinomarinales > Actinomarinaceae > Actinomarina. The sequence goes on along the minus strand of CACFIX010000001.1, from coordinate 101,543 downwards.
ATCAATATTTTCAAGGCCAGAAATACTTTTATGAAGGCCAGGAATAATCAAATTTTTTGAAAACTCATTTTGAATTGATTTTGATAAAATATCAGTTATTAAAGTTGATTTACCACTTCCAGAAACACCAGTTATAGAAATAAATTGACCCAAGGGGAAATCGACAGTTATGTCTTTTAAATTATTTTCTTTGGCTCCCCTAATAGTTATTTTTGCACCATTACTGTTCCTTCTTACATTTGGATAAGGGACCGTTTGTTTACCAGACAAGTATTGTCCAGTGATTGATTTTAAATTTCCGGAAACCTTTTTCCAGTTACCTTCAGCTACTATTTCACCACCTTGTTCACCTGCTCCCCATCCTATGTCAATTAGGTGGTCGGATGATTTCATTGTTTCTTCATCATGCTCAACAACTAAGACAGTATTGCCTAAATCTCTTAACCTAAGTAAAGTCTCAATTAATTTTTTATTATCAGATTGGTGTAATCCTATAGAAGGCTCATCTAATACATATAGAACACCTGTAAGACCTGAGCCAATTTGAGTTGCGAGTCTAATTCTTTGTGCTTCGCCTCCTGATAAAGTAGCCGCTCCTCTGCTAAGTTGTAAATAACTCAAGCCAACTTCATTAAGAAAAGTCAACCTTTCACTTATTTCTCTTAAAATTGGCTCTGCGATTTCTTTATCATTACCAGTTAATTTAAGGTTTTTAAAAACTTTAACTGATTCAGAAATAGATAAATTGTTTAATTCTCCTAATGTATAGTTCTTAACTTTTACCAATCGAGATCTTGGATTTAGTCTTTCACCATCACAAATAGAACAGTGAAGCTCTCTCATAAATTGTTTATAGTAATCTCGAGCTGCTTCAGAATTTGTTTCTTCGTAATTTTTTTTGAATGTAGGTACTATACCTCTGTATGGCTTATGCCAAACTCTTGAGTTTCCGAATCTATTTATATATCGTATAACAGTACTAACTCCATTTGAACCATGAAGAAGTACGTCTTTTTGTTTCCTAGTCAAATTCTTGTAAGGCTTGTCAGTTGGGATTTCAAAATGTTCGCAGACACCGTGAATTTGAGCCCTAAAATATTTTCTCGTAGACATGTCTGGGAATACATTTTCATTTATTGATAAATCGGTATTTTTAATTAATAATTGCTCATCTATTTCATAACTAACACCGAGACCATTACATGATTCACATGCTCCAAAAGGTGAATTGAATGAAAAATCCCTTGGTTCGAGCTTATCAAAAGATAATCCACATTCAATACATCCTAAATTTTGACTAAATGAATAAATCTGATTTTCAAAACTTATATCAACTAAACCAGAAGTTAAATCTAATGCTGTCTCAACTGATTGAGGCAACCTTCTACCAGGTGTTTTTTTTAATTTAATTCTATCTATAATTACCGAAATATCATGATTGAAGTACCTATCAAGTCTTTTAGCTTCATCTAATCTTATTACCTCACCATCAACTAGGACTCTTGAAAATCCTTGTGATTGTAAATCTTTAAATAGTGTTTCAAATTCTCCTTTTCTTGATTTAACAACTGGTGCAAGAATATCAATGCTAGAGTCTTCTCCAAACTCCATAATTTGATTCACTATAAAATTTACAGATTGTTTTTCAATTTTATTATTACATTGAGGACAATAACTCACCCCAATTCGGGCCCATAACAATCTTAAATAGTCATGAACCTCTGTAACCGTTCCCACAGTGGATCTGGGGCTTCTAGAAGAAGTTTTTTGATCTATAGCAATTGCTGGTGAAAGGCCATCAATACTTTCAACATTTGGTTTTTCCATTTGGCCCAAAAATTGTCTTGCATATGCAGATAAACTCTCAACATAACGTCTTTGACCCTCTGCATAAATAGTATCAAACGCCAACGAAGATTTTCCTGAACCAGACAATCCAGTAATTACAACGAGTTTATTTTTTGGAATGTCTACGGAAATATTTTTTAAATTGTGTTCTCGAGCACCTCTTACTTTTAAAATATCTTCTTTCATTCTGATAACTCTTGAATTTCTTTTTTTAATTCTTTTAATTCGTCTCTTAATCTAGCAGCAAGTTCAAACTCTAAGAAATCAGCAGCAGATTTCATTTCTTTTTCAATAGTTTTTGACAATTTTATTAAATCACTTTTTGAAGCATCTGTAATATTCATTGAGGATTTACTTAAACGCTTATCTGTCTTGCCTCTATTTTTTTCAACTATTTCCAAGATATCAGTTATTTCTTTTTGTATGGTCTTAGGGGTGATATTGTTTTTTATATTATGATTTTTTTGTAGGTTTCTTCTTCTTTCTGTTTCACCGATTGCATTGCTCATTGAATCAGTAATTTTATCTGCATACATTATTACATAACCATCTTGATTCCTAGCAGCTCTACCAATGGTTTGAATTAAGCTAGTTTCAGATCTCAAAAAACCTTCTTTATCTGCATCAAGTATTGCCACTAATTGAACTTCTGGTAAGTCAAGGCCCTCTCTTAATAAATTAATACCGACTAATACGTCAAAATCTCCTCTTCTCAAGTCTCTAAGAATTTCTATTCTTTCCAATGTGTCTATATCTGAATGAAGATATCTTGTTTTAATGCCAGCATTTATTAAATAATCACTTAATGCTTCACTCATTTTTTTTGTCAATGTCGTAACAAGAACTCTATTACCATTTTCAACTACAGAATTTATCTCTTCTAAAAGGTCTTGTATCTGATTATTTGTAGATTTAATTTTTACTATAGGATCTAATAAGCCAGTTGGTCTTATTACTTGCTCAATGAAATTTTCAGAATTTTCATTTTCCCATTTTCCTGGTGTCGCAGAAACGAGTACTGCTTTATTTACTCTATCTTTCCATTCATCAAATTTAAGTGGTCTATTGTCAAGAGCAGAAGGCAACCTAAAACCGTAATCAACTAAGGTAGATTTTCTTGATTTATCACCTTCATACTGTCCACGAATCTGTGGTATTGCTATATGGCTTTCATCAACAACCATTAAAAAATCATCAGGGAAAAAATCAAGTAAAGTAAAAGGTGGTTCACCTGGATTTCTACCATCGAAATATCTTGAATAATTTTCAATTCCAGAACATACACCGAGTTCAGTGAGCATTTCTAAATCATATTTTGTTCTTTGCTCTATCCTTTGAGCCTCCAATAATTTATTTTCAGATTTAAACTTAGTAATCTGAGTCACCATATCATTCTCAATTTCTTTCAATGCATTTTTTCTAGACTCATCAGAAATGACATAATGAGATGCAGGTAAGATTGCTAGTTCTGTAATTTTTTCAATTATTTCACCAGTTGTCGGGTCAATTCTTAATATGTTTTCAATTTCGTCGCCAAAAAATTCGATTCTAAATATAGTCTCTTCGTAAACTGGAAATATATCTAACGTATCACCTTTTAGCCTGAAATTTCCTCTGTCAACTACTAGATCATTTCTAATATATTGTTGCTTAACTAATTTGATTAATAATTCTTCAATATCAAAATCTTCACCCTTTACTATTGGTATTAATTTATTTTTATATTCAATCGGGGAACCAAGTCCATAAATACATGAAACAGATGAGACAACAATTACATCATCACGTAATAAAAGAGCACTAGTTGCTGAGTGTCTTAATCTATCGATCTCTTCATTAATAGTCGCATCTTTCTCAATAAAAGTATCTGAGCGTGGCACATAGGCTTCAGGTTGGTAATAATCATAGTAAGAAACAAAATACTCGACTCTATTATTCGGAAAAAATTGCTTAAACTCATTTGCTAATTGAGCAGCGAGTGCTTTATTAGGTGCTAAAACTAATGATGGAAGTTGGGTTTGTTCAATTAACCAAGCTATCGTTGCTGACTTACCTGAACCTGTGATACCTTTTAAGGTTTGAAAAGTTTTTCCACTATAAATTCCATTTTTAAGTTCTTTAATTGCATTAGGTTGATCGCCTTTAGGAGAAAATTCAGAAATTACTTCAAATTTTTTCATTTATAAAGTTATCGATTCTTTGTTCAAGAGAGGAATGTGAATTGTTTGAAATAACATGACCTAAACTGTTCCACCAATCTTCATTTCTTTGTGTATGAATTCTATTTTTAATATCGTTTAATTTCATGCCTCTATCTAATAATCTTTCTATTCTTACTGATTCAGGTGCGCTAATTACCAAACATTCAAAATCTTTGTGTATATTTTTTGGAGCTGATACTTCAACAAACACTATCCCATCAACTTTTGAAACTTGATGTTGGAATTCAAATAAAATTTTTGGATGAAGATAATCTTCTAATGTTTTTAGTTTTTCATTGTCATTAAAAACAATTTCCGCAAGGGACACCTTGTCTAATTTTTTGTTTTTAATAACGCCAGGGAAATTATTATTTAAAAATTTTATTGACTCTTTTGAGTTGATTATTTCGTTAGAAATTTTATCAAGGTCAAAGGTAGGATAACCTTTTTTACTTATGTATTCTATAGCGGTACTTTTTCCGCTACCAATAGGACCAGTGACGATTATTACTTTTTTTGCCATACTTAAAGATTAAGCATAAAAAAAAATAAAATTAAGAGTTTCCTATTCCTCTTTCTTTAAGTTCTTGAAGGATATTTTCTAAAGACTCGTCAATGCCTTCAACTGTTTGTCTCTTAGGTGCTGGCTCTTCAGTTGCGCTTGAATGTGTCTTTGGAGTATTTTTATCTGATTCTATTTCTTTCCAGTTTGGATCTGCTTGCTTAATTGATAAATTTACTCTCCTCTTTTCAATATCTAATTCGGTTATTTTTATTTGAACTTTTTGACCAAGAGCTAGAGCAAGTTCCGGGGAGTCAACTTTTTCACTTGAAATTTCAGATACGTGAACTAGTCCTTCAACACCCTTTCCAATGGTTACAAATGCACCAAAAGGTACTACTTTAGTAACTTCACCTTCTACTACGTCACCTTCTTTGTAATGCAGTTCAAAATCTAGCCAAGGATCTTCTTTAACTTGCTTTATTGATAAAGATATTCTTTCTTTATCATTATCAATCTCCAAAACTTTTACTGTGACAGAGTCTCCAACTTTAACAATTTCATTTGGGTTTTCAACATGCCTCCAAGACAATTCTGAAACGTGTACTAATCCATCCATACCGCCAATATCAACAAAAGCACCAAAGCTTACTATTGATGAAATTTTTCCTTCTTTGATGTCACCAACTTGAAGATCATCTAAAAACCCTTGTCTTTCCTCTGACATTTCTTCTTCTAGGTGAGCTTTTCTAGATAAAACAATATTGTTTCTTTGTCTATCAAGTTCTAAAATTTTTGCTTCAATTTCTTCACCGATATATGAAGAAAGCTCTTTAACTCTTCTGACGTCAATCAATGACGCTGGTAAAAAACCTCTTACACCAATATCTACAATGAGACCGCCTTTGACTGATTCAATAACTGTACCTTTAATAGATTTCTTATTGTCTGATATTTCTTGAATGTCTTCCCAAGCTTTTTCATAGACTGCTCTTTTAACGGAAAGAATGAGTCTTCCTTCATCGTCTTCTTTGTCTAAAACTAAAGCTTGGATTTTGTCACCTTCATTTACTATTTCTTTAGGATTGACACCTTTTCTTACAGAAAGCTCTCTTGATGGAATAACACCCTCTGACTTATAACCAACATCAACCATAACTTCATTTCTGTCAACTCTTACAATTGTCCCTTCAATAACATCGCCATTGTTGAAAGATACTAAAGTTTGTTCTAGAAGCTCCGGAAAATCCTCAGGTTTTATATCATCTGGAAGAGAGACTACGTTGGAGGGCACTAATGCCTCGTCGCTATTATTTGCCATTATTTAAGTTTTTTCCAATCATAGTGTTGCGTCAATAAGAATAACATATCTGAGTTTTTTACAAACTAATTATTAAAATTTGCAAGTGATCCAGATACTTTAGTATTTACAAATAAAGGGACGTCTAATTTCATAGCTTTTTCCATTTCAGAAATAATAGTTTTTTCTACTTTGGAACTTAATGAATTCTTGGTTTCAATAATAATTTCGTCATGTATTTGTAAAAGTAATTTTGTTTGGTCTAAATCTTTTATTTTATGCACAACTTTGATCATCGCAATTTTCATGATATCTGCAGCAGTACCCTGAATTGGAGCATTCATAGCTATTCTTTTCCCTGCAGCTTTAACTTGAAAATTTGATGAATTTAGTTCACGAATATATCTTTTTCTACCAATTAGAGTTTCAGTAAATGAATCTTTTGTTGCTTTTAAGACTATATTATCTAAAAACCCTTTAATCTTAGGAAATTGAGAAAAATAAGATTCAATTAATTGTGAAGCTTCTTTTTGTTCTATATCTAAACTTTTGGAAAGTCCAAAGGCTTCCATCCCGTAAATTAAGCCAAAATTTACTTCTTTTGCTTTTCTTCTCATATCTGAAGTAACATCTCCTATTGGTACATTAAATATGCGAGAAGCAGTTTCAGAATGTATATCTGATTTTTTATTTTTTAATATTTCGATCATTGTAGAATCTTGACTCAAATGAGCAAGAACCCTTAACTCTATTTGAGAATAATCAGCGATAATAAATGAAAAATTAGGTTTACTGATAAAGAAATCTCTTATTTTTTGACCCAAATCTGTCTTGTTAGGAATATTTTGTAGGTTTGGTTTTTCTGATGATAATCTTCCTGTTGCTGTTCCAAATAAATTGAAGTGAGTGTGAATTTTATTATGTTTAGTTACTTCTGGAATTAAACCATCAACATATGTTGATCTAATTTTTTCTAATTCTCTATATTTTAAAATATATTTTGGTAAGTCATGTTCTTTTGATAATTCCTCTAAAACTGAAGCATCTGTAGACGGCGCTCCTTTGGGTGTTTTTTTAAGAACTGGAAAATTCATTTGAGTATAAAATATTTCAGAAAGTTGTTTTGGAGAATTTAAATTAAATTCTTGATTTGTAATCTCATAACATTTATTGATTAAAGATTCTAATTCTTTAAATAATTGTTTTGATAGTTTTTTCATCTTAGGTAACGAAACCGATATGCCGTCCTTTTCCATTGAAGACAAAATGTTTAACATTGGAAAATCTATATCTTTGTATATCTGGGACAGTTTTTTATCTTTTTTAAAGTCTGTGGATTGTTTTTTTATATTATCAAAATTATTTTGAAAAAATAATAAATATTCAGTCAGATTTGATTTTTTATTAATTTCAGAATATTTATCAATGTAATAGACAATATTTAATAGATTGTCTGGTTTAATGCTTGGGTCATTTAAAAACAAATAACAATCAAAAGCCAAGAAAGTTTCTATATTAAGCTCAAATTCTGTATTTAGAGCAAATGTTTGTGATGACATTGAAATTATCTTATTAAATTGTTCTAATGATTCAAATTCACCAAATGATTTATTATTCACAAAGTAATTTTTATTTTCAACATTAAAAACTATACTTTCATCAGCAATTTTTTCTTTAATAAATTCAATTTTTAGTTCTTCAGAATTATTAATTATGGTACTATCTTTTCTTTCCCCTAAAAATCTTGTTAGTTCATATTTCATAATTTCATCTTTTGCATTTTCGAGCACTTCCTCATTAAAAAAAATAGAATCTTTTATTTTTGTTTCTGGTAAATCAATGTCTAAATCTCTCTTTATTGTTGCAAGATCTTTACTAAGCATCAGCAAATCTTTATTATCTTGGAACGTATCTCTTAATTTTGGTGTTAAGTCATCAAGATTCTTATATATATTTTCTATATTTTCATAATCAGAAAGCAAATTAATTGCTGTTTTTTCACCTACTCCTGGCAGTCCTGGAATGTTGTCTGATGAATCACCTTTTAACCCTAAATATTCAATGTATTGAGAAGTTGAAATTTTAAATTTTTCTTCAAACTCTGCTTTACCAAATCTCTCAACTTCTGAAATTCCCCTTTTTGTATAAAGTACATTTGTTTTATCACCTATTAGCTGAAAAGAATCTCTATCACCAGTTACTATCAAAACTTCTTCATTATTATCATTGAAACTTTTTGAAAGTGTTCCGAGTACATCATCTGCTTCATAGCCTTCTACAGATACTTGTGGAATATTGAATTTTTCTATTAGTTTTTGTAAAACCTTTACTTGTATTTTGAATTCATCAGGAGCAGATTTTCTATTTCCTTTATAATCTTTATATAAATCTGTTCTAAAGGTTTTTTTTGATACATCCCATGTAATTATTAATTTATCAGTATCAAAATCTTTTATAATTTTAGAAATCATCATCAAGAAACCATGAATTACGTTCGTAGGAAATCCTTCTTTTGTAACAAGAGAATCGGGAAGTGCATAAAATGCTCTAAAAGCAATGCTATGACCATCTATGAGAATTACCACAATATTATTGTAAACTTATAAAAATTTTCTCTCATTTATTTTGATATGAATATAATCTTTATAAAGCCCGGATGGCGGAATTGGCAGACGCGCTGGATTCAAAATCCAGTATCTTCGGATGTGGGGGTTCGACTCCCCCTCCGGGTACTAATTTAGTAAAATAAATCAAAGAAGGGCTAATAATATAATATGAACGATAAAACTTTAATAACTTTTATAGTCATTTTTATTATTTCCGTAATTGGTTTTATAAGTTATAGCACTTTTAATTCTGAAATATTTGGTGATGAATTTATTAATCAAGTCAGAATTGCGGATAGTGAAGATACGTTAAATGAATTGAACGATTCTGATTTAGTCAATCTGGGTAAAGAAATCTGTCTTAATGCAGAAAAGTGGACTAATGAAAATTCTTCTATTGAAATAATCACATCACAAATAAATAATTACGGTTTATCAATTGATAAGGATGACCGAATTGTGCCTATATTAAGATTCCAATCTACTTACGAGCTATGTCCTGAAAATATATCTCAACTTGAAAATCTCTTTATAAATAATGACTAAAAGAGTTATTAATAGACTTCCACAACTAATGATAGGTTTGTTTCTTTGTGGAATGGGTTTGGGATTCACAATTGAAGCCAACCTAGGATTGAACCCATGGGATGTTTTTCATGATGGTTTTAGTAAATTAATAAATGTAAAAATTGGTCAAGCATCTGTTATTACTGGATTTATTGTTTTGTTAGGATGGATACCTCTAAAACAAAAACCATTCATTGGCACAATTTTAAATATTTTGACTATAGGAAATGTTACTGACTTAACTATGCATTACATTCAGAGTCCAGATGACTTGATTATAAAAATTGCCTATCTTATATTTGGAACTATTTGTTTTGGTATAGGGATTGGTATATATGTCGGTTCAGGACTTGGACCAGGACCAAGAGATGGGATTATGGTAGGAGTTTCAAGACTTGGTCCAAGCATAAGGGTAACAAGGATTGCAATTGACTTTACTGCATTTATAACTGGGGTTGTCCTCGGAGGATCTTTTGGCTTAGGGACTGTGTTTATGGTAATAAGTATTGGACCAATAGTTCAAGTATCTTTAAAAAAATTTGATAAAGGAGCTATATTTTCACTTTAGATATTAAAGACTTTTGGTTTATTTCTTTAGTATCTTTAGCTTTTAACTTTGCTTGAAAATAAATAAGTCTTCTTACAGAGGATATAAAATCAAATTTATTAATTTGAGCTTTTTGTAATAAATCTTCAACTTTATTCCACTTATAACTATTAAGATTAAAGACAATAGAATCTACTGAAATAATATATTCTGTATTTTTAATTAAATATTTACATTTAATTGAGCAAACAAAATATTTTTCAGAAACTTGTTTGTGTAAAATGCGACCACAATAACTGCATCTAGGTTTATTTGTAACCATATAATTTTAGATTTTTACTATTTCCTGAGTTGAGTTTGGTAACGTTTTAAGAATTCTTCTGGGCCTGCCTCTATATTTAACCCTCGAAGTTTGTTCCTGCCCCATAAAACAACCTTTAAAATAATCAACAAAATTCTCTAGCCAATTAACTTCATTTGGAAGTATGCCGTTATCAATAATATTTTTTAAAGGTAGTTCAAGCGACAATCCCAACATATCCCAAGATTTATTGTCCTCTAATTTGTTTGAGGGAATAACATTTAATTTATCACCATCTTTTTGAATTTTAAAGTTAGTAGCTTTTTTAGATATTTCAATATCACAATCAATCCTAATTTTATATTTATTAAATACTTCTATCATTTCTTCAAGTACGTCTAAGGATTGATACATATGAAATTCTTGACTGTTTAGTGAACAAATAAACCAAAACATAACTTTTCCATCTGGTCCTAAAAGATATGAAAACTTTATTTCAGATTCTGAGATTGAATTTGAAATAAGTGAATCAACAAAGCTATAGGCATCTTTCCCAGAAAACTTTAAAGATACTTCACTGCTTATATTTAATGACATATCCTAGATTGTACTCAACCAATCAAGATTTAATAAATACAGTATCTCTTGAAAGAAAGAAGCCAAAATATACATTTTGTCTGTATAAATAAGTGAACCTATTCCAATTAAAACAAGTCCTGAAAATTTACTTGAGAATTTTTGAAAATTTACGAATAACCTATTTTTAAGATTGATTCGATTTGAAAGAATAGCAATAGAAAGAAATGGTATTCCCATACCTAAAGAAAACATAATTAAATAAAATACTCCACTATTTATTGTTTCTGCCTTTGAAGAAAGTGTTAATAGAGCTCCAAGAACTGGACCAATACAAGGAGTAAAGCCGAATCCAAAAGTAAATCCCATAAGTAAGTTTTTGGATTTATTGAATTTATCAATATTTAATAAATTAGAACCATAAAAATATCGAGTATTTAATTTAGGAATTAAAAGTATTAAACCAAAAAATATAATTATGAATCCACTAATTTGTGACAAAATTGTGGAATTTCTACTAAAAAAAGATCCTAGAGTAGTTGCCAGAGCACCCAAACTAACAAAGACAAAAGAGAAACCTAGTACGAACTGTAATGATCCAATTATACGTGAAATTTGATCATTTTTATTTAATGAAAATATAGCAAGATAACCAGGCACTAGAGGTAAGACGCAAGGTGAAAAAAATGATATGACTCCAAAAAAAAATGCAATTCCAAAATTAAGGTCCATTATATAAATATATACTTTGATTTTTTTTATGAATATTTATGATACTTGTGATTATTTGAAATTATTTTTTCTTCTATGCTTCAAGCAAATAATACATTTTTCTAAATCATGACCTCTAGCTGGACAAAACTCTCTTCCATAAAATATTATTTGTAAATGCAATTTATTCCATTTATCCATAGGAAATAAGCGTTTTAAATCTTTTTCAGTTTGTTCTACATTTTTTCCTGTTGAAAGTCCCCACCTCCAAGCTAAACGATGAATATGGGTATCAACTGGAAAAGTAGGGAACCCAAATGCTTGACTCATAACTACTGAGGCTGTTTTATGTCCAACACCGGGTAAATTTTCAAGATCTTTAAAATTTTCTGGAACTTTAGAACCATGATTTTTATCAAGTATTTTTGATAAAGTGTGGATTGCTTTAGATTTTTGTGGTGATAGACCACAAGGTCTAATTATTTTTTCTATATTTCTTACACCAAGCTTTACCATTTTTTTGGGATTGTTTGCTTCTTTGAACAAAAGTGGAGTAATTTTATTTACTCTTTCATCAGTACATTGGGCTGATAGTACAACTGCTACCAATAGTGTATAAGGGTCTTTGTGAGATAAAGGAATTGGAGTTTTAGGATATAATTTTTCAAGTATTTCTAAAATATCATTCGCTTTTTTTTCTTTATTTGTTATCACATCACTATTTTAAACAATATATTATTGTTCAACCATATGTTGTTAAGTGATAAAAATAAGTCATTGTTTGCGCTGTTTTTTTCAGCAATGTTCTTTGGTTCAACATTTTTAATTGTTAAAAACTTGTTAGGTACTTTTAGTCCAACATTTGTTGTTTTCATGAGATATTTAATTGCTGCATTCTTTTTCTTAATAATCGGTGGATTACCAAAAAAGGAAACTTTGAAACCAGGGGTGCTGATGGGTTTTTTCCTTTGGGTTGGTTACATTTCCCAAACTCAAGGTCTAGTAACTACCTCAACAATTAATTCTGGAGTAGTGACTGGTTTTTATGTTGTTTTGACTCCTTTTTTTTCTAGAGCAATTAACAAAACTTCGCTAACCCGTAGTAACTATTTGTATTCCATTTTGGGATTCTTAGGTATTGTTTTTATTTCAATAACTGATTTTTCCCAAATCTTTGGAAATATTTTTACATTTATTTGCGCAATTGCATATGCAATGCACATAGTTTTTGTTGAAAGATATGTCAGCAATCTTAGTATCTCTCAGCTCATGGCAGTTCAATCAATAACAGGTGCTATTCTTTGCGTTCCTTTTTTGAATATAAATGAGTTTTCAAATCTAATTGGATATATATTACCAATATCTTTTCTAGGAATAGTTGTAAATGTTGGTGCATTCTATCTTCAACTTTATGGGCAAAAAGCAATTAAAGCATCTACATCAGCATTAATTTTGAGTTTGGAGGCAATTTTTGCTCTTTTTATCGGAATATTGATTGCTGGTGAAATGTTAGGATTGATGAGCTGGATTGGAGTATCACTAGTTTTGTTTTCAATATTTCTAGTGATTAAAGAATAGATTCTTCTTTATTTAAGTAATTTATAGATTTCATAATAATTCTTAGTAAAAAAACTAGAAAGAAAAAAGCGCTAATAAGAGTTACAAGTAATCTTGGGCCTGCAGTAATTGGAATCGTACAAGTCAAAAGATCTTCGCATACACCAAAACCATTTCCACCAGTTGAAATATCGAAAACAATTAATAAAGGATATGCAAGAATCATGACTAGCGAAATCAAGATTAAAAAAACTATTATTCTTAATAAAAACATATTTTAAATATTTTAATATAGTTACATAAATGAAAGTTAAATTAATAAGTTATTCCAAACCAACTGAAGAAATTGCTGATAGTGGTATCGACGATGCTCAAGAATTGGTTGCTTTCTGTGCAAGGGTTTCTAATCCATCAAATCAACTAAACACAGAGACTAGTGAAAGATTAATAAAATATCTTATCAACAATGCCCATTGGTCACCACTAGAAATGGTTAGCGCTTGTCTAGAAATCGAAACAACAAGGGATATAGCAAGACAAATGTTGAGACATAGATCTTTTAGTTTTCAGGAATTTAGCCAACGATATGCCAATCCCGTAAAAGATTTGGAATTCATTGTGAGAGAAGCAAGAATGCAAGATCCAAAAAACAGACAAAATTCTATCGAAACTGAAAATGATGAAATATCAGAGAATTGGAAAAATAAACAAGAAAAGATAATCAAAGACGCAACTGAAGCCTATAACTGGGCAATTGAAAATGGTATTGCTAAAGAGCAAGCAAGATCTGTTTTGCCAGAAGGCAATACTGTAAGTCGTCTATACATGAATGGAACGTTAAGAAGCTGGATACATTACATTGAACTCAGATCAGCTAATGGAACTCAAAAAGAACACATGGAAATTGCAATAGCATGTGCGGATGTGATTAATAAAATTTTTCCAATGGGAGAAAATTTAAACTAATTATCTAATTTAAATTTTAAAATTAAATATTTTTCAGTAATTTCAACTTCTGAATCAGCAATCATCATAAAATCTTGATAGTCTGTTTCAGCTTGTTTAATAAATGCCATTCTATCATCCCCTCCTACAGGTGGAATAGAACGATTCTTTACAGCTTCAGCACGCTCTTTAAATCTATTTATTAAATCTTCTACATTTAACGTCATAATTAAATTCTAGTTATTTTGCCAGTAATGTAATAATTTCATTCTTGAGTTGATTGGTTTTCTTTACTTTTATTTCTTTTAATTCCAATAATCTTGAACCAGATTTTGAGTTCACTTCAAGCTCAACTGAAGATAATCCCGGAAATTTTTCTAACAATTCTTTCAAAAGCACTAAGTTTTTTTTGTCTAACTTTTCTTCATCAACTGATATTCTAAGTGGTGAAACATCTAAATTTTCAATCATTTTTGATGGTTCTATGACTTCAATATCTCTGGCTCTAATAGTATTTTCAGACCCTCCAACATAAGTTCCAGAAACTTTGAGATAGATTTCTCCATCTATTGATGCATTATATTTATCTACTAACTTGTTAAATAAAAGTACTCCTGAAGTTCCTGTAAGATCTTGTATGTCAAATTGTATCCATGGATTACCTCTTCTAGAAACTCGTTTTTGAACATTTGAAATTAATCCTGAAATTGTTACATTTAATTCTTCTTCGTCTCCTACGCTCTGTAGTTCAATAATTGAATGGGAGGACTCAGATTTTAAAACTTCTCCATATCCTTCAAGGGGATCTTCGCTTACAAAAAAACCAAGCATTTCCCTTTCTCTTTCAAGTAGTTCTTTTTTATCCCACTCAGTATTTTTTATATTTATGGTTGTTGAATTAGAATCTCCAATCGGAAATAAAGTTCCTTGGTTGTTTTCTTTATTAGCTTTTAGTTCTTTTGCATTCTCAATCAATTCTATAGCAGAATCAAACATTCCTTTTCTTGTAAAACCAAATTTGTCAAGGCCTCCCCCTTGAATTAATGCCTCGACTCCTCTTTTGTTAAGAGATCTTGAGTCTATACGAGATAAAAAATCTTCAATAGATTTAAAGTCTCCATTACTATCTCGTTCTAAAACTATTTTGTCCGCTGTAATATCTCCTACATTTCTCACTGCAGACAAGCCAAAAAGAATCTCATTGTCATTAACTGTGAAATCTGAAGAGCTTAAATTAATATCTGGGGTTGAAACTTTTACTCCCATATCCCTGGCTTCAGATAAAAAGATTGCAGTACGATCTTTATCTCTTTTAACTGCTGTTAAGCAAGCAGCTATGTATTCAGCAGGATAATTAGCTTTTAAATAGGCTGTTTGATATGCCAATAATGCATACGGAACTGAATGGCTTTTGTTAAATCCATAACCAGCAAAATATGCAATTTGGTCAAATAGCTCTATAGCAAACTGTTCTGAATAATTGTTGGAAACAGCTCCATCTGTAAATTTTTTCCTCTGCTCTTCCATTACTTTTGGAATTTTTTTTCCCATAGCAACTCTTAAATTGTCTGCTTCTTGCAGATTAAATCCTGCAATTTTTTCGGCAATCTGCATAACTTGTTCTTGGTATAAAATCACTCCATAAGTTTCATTTAAAATACTTTCAAGATCATTGTGTAGATATTCAATCTCTTTTCTATTGTTTGCTCTATCCGCAAATTCATTGTGCATACCAGCACCAAGGGGTCCCGGTCTAATTAAAGCAACCAGTGCAACTATATCTTCAAATCTTTTTGGCTTTAAACTTCTTGAAGTAGACTGTGCTACTCTACTTTCCAGTTGAAATACTCCAGTCATTTTACCTTCAGAAAATAACTTAAAAGTTTTTTCATCATTTAGTTTTAAATTGTCTATATCAATGCTTTCACTACCAATAAGCTCTAAAGTTCTATCAACTATTGATAAATTTCTCAGTCCTAAAAAGTCCATCTTTAATAAACCAAGTTGCTCCACTGTGTGCATTTCATATTGTGTAACAATTTCTGCATTTGAGCCTTTTTGTTGAATTGGCAAAAATTTTGTTATAGTATCTGGAGAAATTACTATAGCTGCAGCATGAATTCCATCTTGTCTTCTTAAGCCTTCAAGACCTAAAGCGATATCAATAATTTTTTTAGCTTCCTCATCATTTTTGTATTGTTTTCTAAGCTCTTCTGAAGCAGAATAAAATTCTTTGCTATAACCACTAGTGTTTTCTTCATCAAGACTTAAGCACTCTGAAATAGTTGCTGTATTTCCAAGTATCATTGGAGGCATTAATTTTGCTACTCTATCACCACTAGAAAAAGGAAGTCCTAATACTCTTGCTGCATCTCTTATTGCCTGTTTAGCTTTAATTGTCGCAAAAGTAACTATATGAGCAACCCTGTCTTGACCATATTTGTCAATAGCATATTGGATTACATCATTTCTGTATCTCTCATCAAAGTCCATATCAATATCAGGAAGAGATTTTCTTCCTTTATTAAGAAATCGTTCAAAGATTAATCCATATTCAAGTGGTTCAATTCCAGTAATTCCTAAACAATATGAAACTATTGATCCTGCAGCTGATCCTCTTCCTGCTCCTGTCCTTATATTTCTTTTTTTTGAAAATTCAATTAAATCACCAACGATTAAAAAATATGAAGCAAATCCCATAGAATTTATGACATCCAATTCATAATCTATTCTTTCAATAATCTCAGAAGTCAAAGTCTCATATTTACGTTCTCCCCCTTCATATACTTTTATTTTTAAAAGCTCTTCTGGAGAAACGTTTTTATCTTCAATTGGAAAATCTGGGAGATAGCTGTTGTCAAAATTAAATTCATAATTTACTCTATCCGCAATTACAAGCGTGTTGTCACAGGCACCTGGATACTTATCTTCAGGAAACAATTTTCTCATCTCTTCAGCAGACTTTACGTAATAACCTGAACCGTCAAACCTAAATCTGCTTTCGTCATCTAATGTTCTATTTGTTTGAACGCAAAGAAGTGCATCATGTGCTTCTGCGCCATTTTCCTCTACATAATGGGAATCATTCGCAGCGACAAGTGGTGCATCTATTAGTTCAGCAATTTCCACTAAGTCATCAAGAATATCAAGTTGTTGCTTGATTCCATGATTATGGATTTCAATAAAATAATTTTCTTTACCAAATATGGATTGATATTTTTTTGCAATCTCTAAAGCTTTTTCAAAACTTCTTTCATTTGAGGTATTGCCTTCTTCTACTGAACCGTCCGGTGCTAAGTGTTGTGCTAGCTCTCCTCCAAGACATCCAGATAAAGCGATTAAGCCGTCATGATGTTGATCTAAAAGTTCGTAATCAATTCTGGGTTTATAATAATAGCCCTCTGTGTATGCTTTACTGACTAATTCAACTAAATTTTGGTATCCATTATTATTTTCAGCTAATAAAGTTAAATGATATCTTTTATTATTTTCTCTATCTGGCCTATCAAATCTGGAACCTGGCGTGATATATGCTTCATATCCAATAATTGGTTTGATTCCTAAATCATTTGCTTTTTGAACAAACTCCATTGCACCGTAAAGATTTCCATGATCAGTTATTGCAGCAGCTGGTTGGTTTAACTCTTTTACTTTTCTTAAATAATCAACAATTTTTGCAGCACCATCTAACATTGAATACTCTGTATGTGCATGTAGATGAACAAATGATTTAGTCATAAATTTATTGTAAAGTTTTTTTTAGAAATTACATGTTCATTATTGAACTAAAATAATCAGGCATATCAATTTCAAATTCATAATCTTCATTATTTACAGTGAAGCCCAAATAGTATGATTGTAAGCAGATTGCATTCTCCGGTACATTCTTGTCCCTTTTTGCGCCATAAAGTTGATCATTTACAATTGGGGTTTTTAAATGCTCTAAATGTGCTCTAATTTGATGATTACGACCAGTAACTAGGTCTAATTCTAAAAGAGCTTTCTCTTCAGTTCTGTTTATTATTTTAAATTTTGTTATAGCTTCTCTTCCAGTTTTATTAACTTCTCTTTTTTTTCTATTTTTTTTTGATTTTGCAAGGGGAAGATTAATTTCACCACTTTTTGTATTTGGACAACCTTCTACTATTGCTCTGTACTTTTTATTAATTAATCTGTTTTTAAATTGAGATTGAAAGTATGCAAAAATATTCTCATCCAAAACACAGACCATCAATCCAGAAGTTACTCTATCTAACCTATGAACAATTCCCTCTCTTTGATTATCATTTTTAATTGGTAAGTTAAATTCATTAATCAAAAAGTCTCTAATTGTAATTTCTTTAGAATGGCTTGTTGGATGTGACAACATTCCGTATGGTTTGTTTAAAACCAAAAATTGGTCACTCTTAAAAACTATCTCAATATTATTTATTTTTAATCTCCGAGTATAAAAGCAAAACGATTCCAAAAGAAATATAAGTATCAGCTAAATTAAAGCTTGGTATAAACAGAAGTTCAACAAAATCTGTTACTCTACCGTTATTATTGAAAACTAGATTCCAGCCTCTTTCGCCTAAGTTTCCTATTGCCCCAGCAAGAATAAGTGTTAGTGAATAAAACTCAATTGTTCCATTTTTAACTTCTCTAAATTGAAAAATTAACCAAGTAAAAACAAAAATTGAAAATACAAATGTTATTAATGTATATTCGCTAAAAAGACCAAATGCAATTCCTGTATTATATGTAAGATCTATAGTTAAGAAATTATCAATAATTATTTGTTCTTGTATGTTATTAATTCGGATAAGGTATTTTGTTATTAAATCTAATGAAGCAAAAATAACTGCAAAAAGATACGGAAGTATTTTCTTACTAAGATTCAATTAACTCAGCACAATTTTTGCAAATAGTTGAGTAAGGAATTGCTTCAAGTCTGGCAACAGGGATCGGTTCTCCACAATTCTCACAGTTCCCATATTTTTTCTTTTTAATTAAAACAAGAGCTTGCTCTACCTGGTTAAGTAAATGTTTAGTGTTTTCATCCAGTGTAAGCTCTTTTTCAAGTTCAAATGCCATAGATCCTCCATCGGCAGATGTTGGATCAGGACTTCTTTCAGCTGAAGCTTCAGAAAGCCTTATTTTTTCCCTTTCTTGCTGATGTAACTCTAACATAGATGAAAGCTGTTCTTTTTCAGCTTCAAGTTTTTTTTTGAACTTATTAATTGTATTTGGTGAAAGTTTTCTAGCCATGTTCTTTTTATTGTTGAACGTATATTAGCCATTTTTAAAATAAATCAAAGATTTTTATATTTTTTTAAAACTTCAATATTTACACAAATTGTAAGAGAAACCCTTTAAAATTCTAAGATATGTTTAAAAAAGTAAATGCAAATATAGATCTTCCTTCTGTGGAATCAGAAATATCTGCATATTGGGACAAGATAAATGCGTTTGAAACATCTGTTGAAAATCGCAAAAATGATAAAACTTTTAGATTTTATGATGGTCCTCCGTTTCCAACTGGAAGTCCTCACTATGGAAATCTTCTAGCTGGAGTAATAAAAGATATAGTTCCAAGATATTGGACAATGCGTGGTTTTTACGTAGAAAGAAGGTTTGGTTGGGATGTCCATGGTCTTCCAATTGAAATGGAAGTTCAAAAGAAATTAAATTTAGATGACCCACAACAAATTGATGATTATGGCATAGATAAATTTAATGAAGCTTGTAGATCACAAGTCCAAACAAATACTGAAAATTGGGAAAAAATTACAAGAAAAATTGGTAGATGGGTTGATTTTGAAAACGACTACAAAACTATGGATATTGAATTTATGGAAAGTGTTTGGTGGGTATTTAAAGAATTGTGGTCTAAAGATTTAATTTATCAAGATTATAAAGTACTACCCTACTCATGGGCAGCTTCAACACCTCTCTCAAACTTTGAGGCAAATATGGACTACAGAGATGTTGAAGATCCTTCAATCTATTTTACTCTTGACGCAAGGGATGATTATAAGAAAGTAGTAAAAGGTGATAAATTCTTGGTTTGGACCACTACACCATGGTGTATCCCTGGAAATTTAGCAATTGCCATAGGAAAAGAAATCGAATATTCAAGAATCTCAATTAAAAACAACTTTTATTGGATAGCTTCAGATAGATTGTTTGAAATGAGTGATTATGAAATAGAGGTTCTAGAGACCTCTATTGGTGAAGATTTAATAGGAGCAACATATATACCTGCTTATTCCGAATATGAGCACTTATTCAAAGATGGTGCTTTTCGTATAATCCACAGCGATGATACAAATACTGAATCTGGATCTGGTCTAGTCTCTCAAGCACCTGCATATGGGGAAAGTGATTTTTATGCCTTAAAAAATGCAAGTATAGATGTAATCGCAGATCCAGTAACTCTCTCAGGTAAGTTTGACAGTACCTTTAAAGAATTAGATGGATTAAATGTAAAGGATGCGGACAAATTAATTATGGACCAGCTAGAGGAAAGAGGTAATTTATTTTCCAAAACAACTGAGATGCACTCTTATCCTTTTTGCTGGAGAACTGGAACGCCATTGATATACAAAGCTATACCAACATGGTTTGTGAATGTCGAAAAAATTAGAGATAGAATGGTTGAACTAAATCAGTCTACTCATTGGGTTCCTGGTTTTATTGGTGAAAAACGATTCTCTAACTGGCTTGGAAATGCTAGAGACTGGGCAATTAGTCGAAATAGGTATTGGGGAAGCTGCATACCGGTTTGGATAAATACTGATAACCCAGAAGATATGCTTTGTATTGGTTCCGTTGAAGAATTAGAAAAATTATCAGGACAGAAAATTACTGATTTACATAGACACTTTTTAGACGATTTAGATATTGAAATTGATGGAAAAACATACAAAAGAACATCGGAAGTACTGGACTGCTGGTTTGAATCCGGAGCAATGCCATATGGTCAACAACATTACCCTTTTGAAAATGAAGAGGATTTCTTTGATGGATTTCCAGCAGATTTTATCGCAGAGGGCCTAGACCAAACAAGAGGATGGTTTTATACATTGACTGTGCTTGCTGTTGCATTATTTGATTCTGTAGCGTTTAAAAACTGTATAACTACTGGCATGATTCTTGCTGAAGATGGAAGAAAAATGAGCAAAAGTCTAAAAAACTACCCAGATCCAGAAGAGTTGTTAAATAGCTATGGTGGAGACAGTTTAAGAGCTTACTTAATAAATTCCCCTGTTGTAAGAGGAGAACCTTTAAAATTTTCTGAAGAGGGTGTTAAGTTAGTTACAAGAAACATCATTCTTCCCTTGTGGAATTCATTTTCATTTTTTTCAACATACGCAAATGCTGATGACATTACTTTTGAAGTTCTTAAAAAAGCATCTCCAGTAGAAGATCGTCCAATGATGGATCGATGGATAATCTCATCAATGCAATCATTGATCAAAACCGTTAACGAAAAAATGGAAAATTATTATCTCTATGAAGTTATTCCTCCGTTAATGAATTTTGTCGACGAATTAACAAATTGGTATGTTCGATCTAACAGAAAAAGATTCTGGAAAGAAAAAGATGAAAATGATATAGATAAAATAAATGCTTTTAAAACTCTTCACGAAGTGCTTTTAGAGTTCTCAAAATCGATGGCACCTGTTTTACCATTTATTTGTGAGAAAATTTATCAAGGATTAATTGAAGAAAATAATGTAAGTATTCATTACTGTGACTATCCAGAAGCAGATGAAAATTTAATTGATAAAGAATTAGAAGATAATATTGAACTTGCAAAAAAAGTTATAAAAAGCGTAAGGAATTTGAGAGTAAAATTAAAACTTCCAAACAAACAACCGCTGAATTCTGTAAAAATAATTACTAAAGATAAAGAAATTGAAGAGAAACTCAAAGTCATAAGTGACTTGATTAAGAATGAAGTGAATGTTAAAGAAGTACTTTTTGATTTTGATGTAGATAATTGGATAAATTATGAATTTAAACCTAATTTTAAAGCACTTGGACCTAAGTTAGGAGAACAAATAAATGTTCTTAGCGAGTATCTAAAAAATGTCGACGAAAACATTAGTAATGATATTCTTCAAGGAAATGGAGTTGTTATTGATGATATAAAAGTTTCGTCAGGTGAAATTGACATTATTTTAAACAAAAAAGAAGACACCAAAAACCAAGATATCGTCGATGATTTCTCTTTGTTTCTTGATACTTCATTAGATGAAAATTTAATCATGGAGAGATTCTCAAGAGAGCTTGTGTCTTCAATTCAGAAACTAAGGAAGGATTCTGGCTTAGATGTAGTTGATAGAATTAAATTAACTATTACTTCAAATGATAGTTTTGTTAAGGAATCTTTAAATATTCACGATGATTATGTGAAAAATGAAACATTAGCGGTTGAACTTAACTTTATAGAAGAAGAAACACAAGATTTAATTTTTGATAAAAATGTTTCCTTAGATATTAAAAAGTTAACAAACAATTCTTAAAATATACGGCTGAAGGAAATTAATTCCAAAAATTAAAATCAATGGTGACAAATCAATACCAGCCATTCCTATTCTTAGGGCTGGAATCCTGCTACGTATTGGATAAAGTATTTTTTCAAAATATTTATCTAAGAAACTTTTTATTTGTCCAATAGGATGATCATATGGAACTTGAATCCAACTTAATATTATCCAGGCAAACAAACTGTAATAAAATACTCTAAAAAAAAGAAATGTAATACTACACATTTAATTTATACAAACCGAGTTGTTGGAGTCTTTCCCGTTCTTCAGTTGAAAGTGATGAATTTGTGGGAAGTATTAGAAATACGCCATCTCTATTTATAGACCTAATAGTTGCATTACTCATGAAAGCCATACCGGTTACAAAATCAAGAATTCTTCTTCTTTCTCCTTGATCTGGAATGTCTCTTATATCCATTGCCACAATAAATTCATCCTTAATTGCAACACCTAAATTATGTATTTCATTAAACGATCTAAGAGCTTTAATTTCTACTTCGTCTTTAGGTGAATGAATTCTAACATCTGAAATATTTTCATTATCAATAAATCTATTTTCACCCGACGGTCTAACTGTTGTAGTAGTTTCAGTATATGATTCTGGAATAGATTCAGGTTGCTTTAAACCAATCGAAATCAAAAATTTTTCTAACATTATTTAAATATTTTACTTCCTACTCGAACTATAGTAGCACCATAATCTAGAGCTATTTCATAGTCTTCTGACATTCCCATTGAAAGCTCTCCTTTGTAATCACTATATATATTTTTTAACTCAGTGTTAATTTTTTGCATTTTTGAAAATACTATTTTTGGATCTGATTGAATATTTGGAATACACATAAGGCCAATTGGTAAATTTATTCTATCTTTTGAGTATTCAAAATACTCAAAAATTAAATCAGGAATTATACCTGACTTATTTTTATCATTATCAATATTTACTTGAAGAAAAACTTCTCTTTTGTTATTTAATTTCGAAATCAAATCTATCTCTTTGTAACGACTTACAGTATGAACAAATTCAAAATTTTCAAAAATACTCCTAATTTTTCTAGATTGTAGAGGAGCAATAAAGTGAAAGATAGCATCATTAAATTTTTCTGAATGCAAATAATAATCTTCAAGCCTATTTTCGCCAAATTCTCTAAAACCACAGTCATAAACCTTTTTCACTTCCTCAACAGTTCTATTTTTAATAACTGGGATTAGTTTTGCGTCATAGTTTGATAACTTTTTAGAAATACTGTTTAAATTTTTTTCTATATCCATATGAAACTAAATTGTCTCTCATTTGTCTTGTTTTTTCTGTATGAAAAATATTCATTATTACAAATAGTACATACATCCATATCCTCTAAATTTATATTATTTTCAAATGCAAATTTTTTAATTTTTTTTGTTAAATCTAGATAATATTTATCATTAACTTTATCGATTGAATTATCAAATGTCTTTAGAAACTCAACTCCAACTTCATAACAACATTTTCTAGCATGTGGCCCTATTGAAATTTTTAAACTAGATATTTCATGTATATCTAAACTTTTTTCAAATATTGATTTTTCTAAACCCCTCCAGCCGACATGGGTTGCAGAAACTCCTTTGTTTGATTCCATTAAAAGAGGAACACAATCAGCAGTTTTTACGACCAATGGTAATTTAATTTTATTTGTGTAAATACCATCACATTTATAAGAAATATTTGAGTAAGCAAACGCAATTTTAGATGAATGAGTTTGATCCATTGTTGCAACTTGATTTTGAAAACCAATGTTTTCTAAAATTTCTTCTAAACTTCCATCATTTGCCGATGAGAAGAAAGCGTTATTTAAATTTTGAGAGCGAATCATCCCTTAATGAAATCAGGAAGACCGTCACCTCCATTATCAATTTGCTCTGAATCATTCTTTATTCTTCTATTTGGTCTTGGACCAAATCCAGCAGCAACAACTGTAACTTCTACAGCATCACCAAGAGATTCATCTACAATGTGACCGAAGATGATTTCAGCGTTGTCATCAGCACGTTCTGTAATAACTCTTGCTGCTTCATCAACTTCTTGAAGTTTTAGGTCTGCAGAACCTGTAATAGTTATTAATACACCCTCTGCTCCGTCCATATTTGCTTCGAGTAGCGGTGAAGATATGGCGGCTTGTGCAGCATTTGGTGCTCGTTGCTCACCAGTTGATCTACCTATTCCAAGTACGGCACTGCCTGCATCTTTCAAAATAGTTTTTACATCTGCAAAGTCAACATTAATCACACCTGGTTGTGTAATTAATCCTGAAATTCCCTTTACACCATTTGATAAAATCTCATCTGATTTTAAATAGGCTTCATTTACTTTTACATTGTTATCACTAATTTGTAGAAGTCTATCATTAGGTATAACTATCAAAGTATCAAGCACATCTCTTAAAGCTTGAACGCCTTCTTCTGCTTGAACAGATCTTCTTCTTCCTTCAAAGCCAAAAGGTCTAGTAACTACACCTACAGTCAATGCGCCCAGCTCATGAGCTATTTCAGCAATAACTGGTGAAGCACCTGTTCCAGTACCTCCACCTTCACCTGCTGTAATAAATACCATGTCTGATCCTTTTAACGCTTCTTTAATTAAATCTGCAGAATCCAGTGCTGCTTGCCTTCCTACTTCTGGATTAGCACCAGCACCAAGTCCTCTTGTTGTTTTTCTACCAAGGTCTAATTTAACGTCAGCCTTTGAACCAAGTAAACTTTGAGCATCTGTATTTGCAGCAATAAAATCTACACCCTTAATACCCATCTTGATCATTCTATTAACAGCATTGGTTCCTCCACCACCAACACCAACAACTTTTATTACAGCTGTATAATTTCTTGGTCTCATATTAAGATTCACTCCCTTTTGATTTGTTTTTTTACTTTTTTGTGCCATAAAATCTCCAATTAATGAAACTAGATTATCATCATATATAAATATAAACAATATATTTTTTACTTTTTTATCTATACCTATACTTTAGGTTTAGATATTACAATCAGTTACAAATGAGCTTGTTGATACAAATCTTACAGTCCCTTGACAAGAACCGTCTGATAAGAGCTCTCCTACTGCAGCGGCTTTAGTGGCCAGGTCAATCGGATTACCAAAAAGTATCTCAATGTCTTTGTAGTAACCTATGACACTGGTACCTAGGTGAGTTAGTTTTAGAGAACCCGTATTAATATCATCAAAGTTACTTAAAGTCATAAAAAGTGCTACTATTTCTCCATTGAATCCGTTATCAACAGGTCCATTTACAATTGTCACTGATAATGTGTTTTTAGACTCACCAATAGATTCTGTAACGTATAAGTTTTTATACAAAACAAATAGTTTAGGCTGAGATCCCCTTAAGTCAGAAATTTCAGCTACTTGTTCATAAAGCTTAAGTTTAATTTCTAATTTAGATGGCAAGATTTTAGTTAGTTCAATTTTTTCTATTGTAGGATCTGCGCTGTAAAGACTCTCGACCGAGGTTTCATCCAATGTCCATATAGATTCACCATACAGTGTTTCTAAAAAAGAACTGTCAACTTGGTATTTTGGAGAAAATTCTATATTTCTAACCAAGTATTTAGTAGAAAATATAAGGTATGAAGTAAGGAGTATTACCAATAAGAAAAAGGAAAATACTAAAAAAGTTCTAAAACTAGTTTTTTCTATATCGATATTTCCTTTTATCAAGAAAAATCTCCAACAAATATAATCTCTTCTTGAAGCATCACATCAAATTTTTCAAAAATACTATCTTTTACAAAATTAACCAATTTATACAAGGCTGATGATTTAGCATCTTTATCAGCAATAAAAAAATTAGAATGCTTTTCACTCACCCTAACGCCATCTATCTTATACCCCTTAAGACCAGCATTTTCAATTAATTCAGCAGCGTAATAATCTTCACCGTTTTTAAATACGCTACCAGCGTTATACAAAGCAGAGGGCTGGGTATTTTTTCTATGATTTGTAAATTCTTTCATATTCTTACTAATTTTTTCTGGATCTCCATCAGGAAATATCATTGTGACTGACAAGATTATTGAATCATCAATGTCTGTAAATCTATAACCATAATTTATTTGAGATTTGTTAATTGTTTTAATTTTTTTACTTTTTATATCAAAATATTCAAAAGACTCTACATAATCTAAAAATTCATATCCATAGCAACCAGCATTCATAGATAAAGCTCCCCCAACTGTTCCAGGTATGCCTAAAAGAAATTCCCCATCACTTAAATTTTTGGATTTTAAAAACCTAGAAAGATCTGGTAAATAAGTTCCTGAACCTAATTCAAGTTTATTTGTTTTGTTATCAAAATTTATATAGTTAATTTTTGATTGAATTACAGCTCCATCAAATTCATTTTCTGAGAATGCAATATTTGACCCTTTTCCTAGAATAAAATATTCATCAAAAATGTCATATTCATCAAAATTATCCAAGTCTTTTTTATCATCAAGTAAAAAGAAGTTCTTACACATACCTCCAAAACGATAAGTTGTTTCATTTTTTAATAGAACTTTTTGATTAATCATTTAAATATTTTAGTATCTGTGGACCTAATAAGGTAATGTCTCCCGCTCCAAGAGTTAAGACATTATCTCCAGGTTTAATATTACTTTTAATAAAAATTGGTACTGATCGAATCGATTTAATATATTTAATTTTACTGTTTGAAAAATTTTTGCTTGAAACACCAGGTATTGGCTCTTCCCCAGCTGAGTAAATATCTGTAACTATCGGTGTGTCAGCAACCTTCAAACTGTTCTTAAATGCTTCAAAATTATCACGTGTTCTTGTGTAGCGGTGAGGTTGAAAAATAACATACAACTTCCCTTTTGTTATGCTTTTTAAAGCACTAATGGTTGCCTTCATTTCTGTTGGATGATGTCCGTAATCATCGTAGAATTTCGTTTTGTTATAAGTTCCTATATACTCCATTCTTCTTTTAACTCCTCCAAACTCAGATATAGCTTTTATGCTATCTTCTGTCGAGATACCATAAACATTACAAATTGCTATTGCAGCTACAATATTGGAAAGATAATGGTCTCCAATTAACTTTGTTGATACTTCATAAGACTTACCTTCATGTTCAAACGAGTTAGGGAGATTAATTTTGTAATCTGACGTTTGTGTTCTTGAATACGATATAATGTTTTTATCACTTATTAACCTGAGATTTTCATCATCGTAATTTAAAACTTTCACTCCTTTTACATTTTTAATAACATGATTAAATGCATCAATTAAATTCTCGTACGATTCATAGAAATCTATATGATCATTATCTATATTTGTAACAATTAAATTTTTTATATTTATATTTTTAAATGTATTGAATGCTTCATCAGTTTCAAGTATTAAAGGTTGTGTCTTCTCACCAAAATGACCGCCTAAATTACCAAAACCACTAACCCCTCCATAAATAAATGATGCATTTTTATTATTAAAATGAAATATATGAGAAACCAAAGCTGTAGTAGAAGTTTTTCCATGAGTACCAGTTACACCAAGAATTTCTACTTCTTTAGATAATAATTCCAAAAATTTTGGTCTTGAAATTACATTTTCATTTTTAGTATAATTCGCAAGAAAAGTGTCCTCAAGGTTAATTGCAGATGAGATAATATATAGTACATCTTCTTGATATTTAAAATTTTCAAGGTTTTGGCAAGTTTTTACTCCATCACTTTCTAAAAGGTTAGTAATATAAGAAATTCTTTGATCATAACCATCAACATGATGGCCTTTTTGTTTGAGATATTTTGCAATTGAACTCATCCCTGAGCCACCGATACCCATGATGAAGATTTTTTTGAAACTACTTAATAAGTTCATCTACTAATTTTTCACTAATTGTTAAATTTCCTGGTTCAATTTTAATTTTCTCTATATTTTCAGTATAATTTTTAAGAAAATAATCAACTTGATCTGTAAAATCTTTATAATTTTTAACAATTCTCGCAGCATTTATTTTTTCCAGATACTCAGCATTAAGCTGTTGATGTTCTGAAGTAGTTCCGTGCTTAAAGGGAATGAGTAACTGGTAGATATTGAGATACGCAGCTTCAAGACTACCTCCGCCTGCACGAGAAACTTGTAAATGGATTGAATTATAAAATGACTGCATGTCATCAATATAATTATGAGAAATATAATTTTTTCTATTTGTATTAACTATTTCATTATTTTTACCCACAATGTGGATGATATCAATATCTATATACTTCTCATCTTCACAAAATTTGTAAACAAGATTATTTATTTCTTTTGACCCTTGGCTTCCACCTTGAAATCCTATTGTAAAATTAGAAGTTTTATTAATTTCAATGTTGTTTAAATCTAAATTTAAAACTGGTCCGCAATATTGAATCTTGTTCTTTTGAATATTTTTTGTATCAGGAAAAGATGTAAAGATTGTTTTAGCGAAGGGAGCCGAAAGCTTATTTCCTAAACCTGAATATATATTCTGTTCTTGTATATAGAAATTTACTTTCAATAATTTTGAAACAATTGCTGAAACTGGAGCAATATATGCACCAGTTGTAAATAGAAATTGGGGTTTATACTTTTTTAAACTTTTATACAAATACACAATACTTTTAAAAATTTTTCCAAGATTTAGTAGATAGCCAATAGTTCCTTTTCGAGAGGACACAAAAGGATAAACTATAGTCTCAAAGTCTTTTTCTTTGAAATACTCAATACCTCTTTCATCAGTAACTATTAGAATATTTTTTTTATCAATTCCTTGATTAAGCATTGATTTAATTACGTTATAAGCTGGCAGAACGTGTCCACCAGTACCAACACATAAAAATACACCTTTATTCATCAACCCTACAATGCATTATCCCAAGTGCTACAAAAATAGAAACCATAGCCGTACCCCCATATGATACAAATGGCAATACAATTCCTGTAATTGGTAACAAGTATACAGAAGCACCTAAATTTAAAACGGATTGAAAAAGTATCCATGCTCCTAAACCAGAAATAAATATTTTTTTAAATTCATTATTTTCTCTTACAGCAATTAAGAAAAAAGTAATAATGCATATCGAAAGAATAAATATAAATATTAAGTATCCAATGAAACCATATTCTTCACCTATTATTGATGAAATAAAATCTGAATAAGCGCTTGGCAAAGAACCCCACCTTGCCCTAGAAGTTCCTGGACCTAAGCCAAACATGCCCCCAGAACTGATAGCAATTCTACTTTGATGGACTTGAAAACATGCACCAAGAAGTTCTTGGCCCTGATTGCATATCCCCTCGCTCCAAACTCTAAGCCTTTCAGCCCTGTAAAATTCTGATTCTAAAAAATATCTTCCAATAAACCAACCTACTAATGAAAGTAACACTGGGTAGATTAGTTTTGTTTTTGAAAACAAAAATTGTATTAACACTATAAAAGCAATAGTTGCTGTAGTTCCAAAATCAGGTTGAAGAAAAATTAAAATTACAGCTAAACCTGGAATAAATCCTGCTCGCCAAATTGTTTTCAGATCATGTTCCTTTATTTTTTCATTTGATAGTTGTCTCGCTACCCAAAGAATAATAATAGGTTTTGCTAATTCACTGGGTTGAATTCTTATATTGCCAATATCTAACCAACGTGTACTACCAAATAGATTGACTCCCATTGTTGGTAAGACAAATAAAGCAACAATCATTACTAAAACTAGAGGTATTAGAAATTTAAAAAAATACAAATAATTAAATCTTTTTATTAATAAGAACATCCCAACCCCGATTAATATACCTAATCCATGATTAGCAATCATATAAAAACTATCTGAATAAATTCTCTGAGACTCTACAGCTGTAGCTGAAGATACAAGGAATACTCCGAAGACTAGAAGAAGTATTATTGAAATACCATTTAGTTTTATCAGATACTCGTCAAAATATGTTTTAAGTTTCACTATCAATCTCATTTACTAGTTTTTTGAAAAAATTTCCTCTCTCTCTATAATTTTGGAAGTCGTTAAAACTTGCACCACCACATGAAAAGAGCACTGTATCACCTTCTTGCATCTCAGACTTTATCAAGTTTTTAATTTCATTGATTGATTCGTATTTAATAGTTTTTCCATAAAATTCATTTAAATTTAATTTCATTTCAGACTGTACAATAATTTTTTTAACATCAGATGTAAGTTTTAATTCTTCATTAGGAATATTCTTAGTTAGACCATGAAGAATAAGAATTATATTTTTTGATCTATTGATTGCATTAGTTACGGCATGAAAATTTGTGGCTTTTGAATCATTTATAAATTTTATATTTCCTTTAAAATCGATTCTTTCATATCTATGTTCTAACTGTTCCAAGCCTACTAAGAATTTATAACAAGCTTCTTCTATATTTTCTATATTTAAATCCAATAAATAAATTAAATCTAAAAAAGGTACTAATAATTCATTTGAAAAAGGTGTATCTATATTTTCAAAGGATGAATAATCAGCATTAACAATTTTTTTAGTTTCATAATCTGCAAACTCTTGAATTAAATCACTATAAACAAGCATATTATTCTTTTTAGTGAATTTAATAATCTTGGACTTAGCTTTTAAATAATTTTTAAAACTTCCATGCCAGTCTAGATGGTCGCTTGCAATATTTAAAACCACTCCAAAATCAAGTGATAAAT
This sequence comes from uncultured Candidatus Actinomarina sp., assembly GCA_902566515.1. Classification (GTDB taxonomy): domain Bacteria; phylum Actinomycetota; class Acidimicrobiia; order Actinomarinales; family Actinomarinaceae; genus Actinomarina. The sequence continues at coordinate 70,654 of CACFIX010000001.1, read as the reverse complement.
TCTTAGAATAATGAAGTTGGTAACTAGATAGCTCTAATACAAGATATTCAAAATCCTTATTTATTGAATTTAACGGTGAGGTTCCTATATTGCCAGACGATATTGCTTTATGACCATTCTTATCTAAAAATTCTTTAACTATATTTACAAATGATGTTTTGCCATTTGTTCCAGTTATTCCAATAACTTTGATACTTTTATCGTTGTGCCTAAAAAAGAGATCTAAATCAGTAGAAATATTTAAATTCTGTGATTTTATTTTTGAAAGTAGTAAATTATCTTGAGGAATACCAGGAGAAATTATTACTTCATCAAATTCCATAAGATTGTTAGAAATATCTCTGTCGAAATCAGAAATATTATCATCATAGATTTCAAAATCTATTTTGTTATTAATAAAAAATTGTTCTACAGCTTTGCCTGTTTCACCATATCCAAATATTAATTTTTTCACTTAATTTCCAAACAAAACCCAGTCAGCATAAAAGAGCCCTAAACCAAGCACTACAAAAATTCCATTAATAATCCAAAATCTAACAATTACTGTTGTTTCAGCCCAGTTTTTCATTTCAAAATGATGGTGTAATGGTGCCATTTTAAAAATTCGTTTTTTTCTATATCTATAAGAAACGACTTGAATTATTACTGATCCAGCTTCTACTAAAAATAAGAAACAAAAAAATAGAAGTAGCCCTTCTGCACCTAATGAAACCAAAATTAATGGAAACATCGCACCAATAAAATGTGCGCCGACATCACCCATGATTATTTTTGCTGGATTAGTATTCCACCACAAAAAGCCTAAACAAGCACCTGAAACAGATGAAATTAAAAGTGAAATATCTACTGTTAAAAAAGAATCACTTATAAAATTTGAATAATATTCTGGATGCCTATATATCCAAAATGAAATAACTAAAATACCAGCAAAACTAATTGAACTACTTCCAGCTACTAGCCCATCCAAACCATCCGTAAGATTTACCGCATTAGTAATACCTACAAATACAAAAACTATTAATATCCATTTGAAAAATCCAATGTCTACACCAAAACCACTAAATATATATAGTTGTGTTGAGTAGTCTAAATTGTAAATATATACAGCTGCAAATATACCTGCTAAAAACTGTAGTCCAAATTTTTGCTTGACCGTAAGACCTAAATTTCTATTACCTTTTACTTTTAAATAATCATCAACTAAACCAACTAAAGCCATCACAATCGCAATAATTAATAAAGCTAAAACATCTTCATTAATTCTTCTTAAAACAACCTCAAAACCTCTACCTATAGTCCAAAAGTTTATGTGTGAAGCAAAAAATCCAAAAGAAGTACCAAGAATCAAGAAAATTCCACCCATTGTAGGTGTCCCTTTTTTATGTTCGTGTTGAACAACTTCTTCTTGAATATTTTGTCCTATATTTCTACTCTTGAAATAATTTACGCCCAAGAATGTTGATACAAGAACAAATAAAAAACTTAATCCTCCTGATACAATTATTCCAATCATTAGATGCTTATCTGTTCTCTAACAACTTCAACATCATCAAATTCATACAATTCATCACCTATTTCTTGAAATTTTTCATGTCCTTTACCTAATACTAGTAGTGTGCTTTTACCATCTAGAAGTTTTACACCTTTGCTTATAGCTTCTCTTCTATCTATGATGATCTCTACGTTTTTCTTAAGATCAATTCCATCAAGTATTTGTTTTGATATATCAAGTTGATCTTCTTTCCTTGGGTTATCGTTAGTAATAATTATTTTTTCAGCATTTTGAGATGCTGTACCCATAAATTTTCTTTTTGACTTATCACGATTCCCTCCTGCTCCAAAAACTACAATTACGTCTTTTTTATATCTTTCTTTTGTGTATTTAATCACTTTTTCTATTGCCTCAGGTGTATGGGAATAGTCTACGATGATATCACCTTTTGTATATTTGATAATTTCGTATCTTCCTTTTGGATTTTTTAGAAGGGGTATTTGATCTTTAAGCTCATTAATGTTTTTAACTTTTGAAAAATAAGCCATGCTAAAAGCCAATAGAAAATTGTAAATAATTTCTGGACCTGATAAGTAAAGTTTTGAATTCACATTTATTCCATCAATATCAAAATCAATTGAATCTATAGTATATGAATTTAATTGAACATTATTATTCTTTGTATTGCCAATAGAAAAACCTTTAGAATCATAAATTTTATTTAATTTTTCACCATAGTTTGAAACTATGTATGCAAACTCTTCTGAAGTTTGTTTATTGAATAGCTTTGTTTTTGCTTCAAAATACTCATCCATTGTGTTGTGGTAATCTAAATGATCTTGGCTTAAATTTGTAAATCCAGACATTTTGAAATATAAACCATTTAATCTTTTTTGATCTAAAGCATGTGAAGAAACCTCAAGCACTACATTGCTTACATCTCTATCAACTAAGGACAACATTTTTACAAGATTAAATAGTTTTGGTGTTGTTAAATGTTCCTCTTTTGTAAATTCAAAAAGATTATCTTCGTCAATAGTTCCTACAAAAATTGAGGAATCTCCAAGTAGAGAGTTTAGTAAATGAGCAGTAGTTGTTTTTCCATTTGTTCCTGTAATACCAAAAAATGTTTTATTTTTAAAATTAGGATTTATGTTCTTCAAAATATCTTCAAAAACTTTTTCATATTCTTCGAATCTATATACCTTTTCATCGGAAATTTTGGATTTTGAACTAGTTAAAATTTTGTCTACATCTTTATTCAATGCTTCTTTTATCAAATAATCTAACTTTTCAATATCTTCATTATCAATACATAAAATTGAACCAGGTTTTAGGTCAAGTGTTGAATTTACAATTAACGAAAAATCTAAATTCATTCCCAAATATTGGTCATAATTGTAAATTTTATTCATTACTCTCCTGGTACTAGGTTGCTGACAATTGTTTTAAATATCGGAGCAGCAGTTGATCCTCCCGTAACGTATTCAGATGCTGGGTTAACAGAAGCTCCCCATAAAATAACTGATCCAACAACAGGTCCTTCTAATGTTTCAATAAATCCAGTAAAAGAAGTATTAAATCTAAAATCTGAATAGCCATCTCCCTCAATATGGGTTCTACTAGTCCCAGTCTTTCCTCCAATTATATAATTTTCAAGTTTCAATGACTTTCCTGTTCCGTTAACACCTTCTACAACATTTATTAAGAGATTCCTCAGTCTTTCAGACATTTCAACACTTATTACCTGTTGAAGATTCGAACTTTCTGTAGGTTTTTTAACTAATGACAAATTTATATTCTTACCACCATTTGCAATAATACTATATGCTTTGACCATTTGAAGTTGCGTTACATTAACTGAGTAACCGATTGATAGTGAACTTAAACAGGTTTTACAAATGTTATATTCAGTGAAACTTCCCTTTATCTCACCGGTCAATTCCACGCCTGTTCTTTCACCAAAACCAAATTTATTAAGATAGTCTTCTAAATAATTTATGTCCAAATCTTTGGTTGCAAGAATTGTCCCAACATTTGATGAGCGCTCTATTATTTCCTTAATAGACATTTCATACGGGTCATGCTTTAAGAAATCTCTGTAACATCCTTTTAGACCATCATAATTTTTGGCACAGGATCCCTCTATAATTTCGATTTTATCGTCAACTAAATATTTAGTATTTTCATCAAATAATCCTTGTTCGATACCTGCACCTATAGAAAAGATTTTTAATGAAGAACCAGGCTCGTACTGAGCTCTAATACTCAAAAGGTCTATGTTTAAACTATTTTCAAGATATCCACTTTTTTCGGCAGCAATTAATATTTCTCCTGTATTTGCGTTAGCAAAAACAATAGAGCAATTTAATGCTTCGGTTATTTCTAACGCCTCAGAACATAGATTTTCACTTACAAATTGCAATTCTGAATCTAGTGTCAAAATTAAATCTTTTCCGTGAGTTGGTTGAATAGTTGTAATAGGTGCTTGAGGAATAATTTTTCCATTCGGTGAAGCTTCATATTTAATTTCACCATCTATTCCTTTAAGTGATGAGTCAAAATAAAGCTCCAGCCCTTCTATGCCATTTTCATCAGGATCAACTTTTCCTATAATTTTTGAAACTGAATTAGTGTGTATTACACGATTAAATGAAGGTTCTAGAACAACCCCTTCAAGATTCCAACTTTTTATTTCTTCTCCTCTTTCATAATCTATATTTCTATCAAGATAAAAAAAGTTAGTTGTGGATATTATCCTTTTATGTAATAAATCTTTTTCTATAAATAATATTGCAGATAGTGAATTTACTACTTCATTTAAATTGTCAATTTTTGTTGGAAAAACTCCAATATTGTAAGACCGAGAACTTGAAGATAATACCAAAAGATTTTTGTCATAAATATTGCCTCTTGACGCTTTTAACTTTTCAGTTTTAACTCGATAAGATAAAGCTTGGTTTTTAAAATAATCAGAATTTGTAAATTGAAGTTCATAAACTGTTGATATAAAAACATAAGAAGAACCTAAAACTGTAAAAAACACTACAAAGATTAGAAAATAATTTTTTAATCTTTGAAAATTGATCATTTTCCAAAACCCATAACAATTACAGGATTAGAATCTTCAATCAATTTGTAGGGTCTTACCAAATCAAAATTTTTCTTGTGAATATCTAATCTTTTAAAATTAATTTCCTTTGAAAGTTTTTCAATATTTCCAATTGAAAATTCTTCAGTATGTCTTAAATGAACTTTAGACTTTTCAATTTGAAGTATTAGAATTTCATTATTTATTTGCTCTAAATCACTAGACGATTCATTAATTTTTAAGTTGAAATACAAATCTGAAAGCATTGACAAAATAAAAACACTTGCCATTAGAAACATAATATTTCTAAATTTCATATTTTCACCACATATCTCAAAATAGCTGAAGCTGATCTTGAATTTTTATTGATTTCATCATCTGAAGGAAATAATTTTTTATTTTTACCAAATTTAAATTTTTGAATCGTATTACAACTGCAAATTGGAATTCTCGGATTGCAAATACATTTAACAGTTAAATCATTAAAAATATCTTTAACTATTTTGTCTTCAAGAGAGTGATAGGTAATACAAACAATTACACCACCAGGTTTAATAAAGTTTTTAATTTTATTTATCGATAAAGTAATCTCTTCAAGTTCATTATTTACATAAATTCTTATTGCTTGAAAACATCTTTTTATTGTCTGATTTATATATTTTGGATTCTGTTTTCCTAATACGTTTTTCAAAACGTTAGAAAAATCTTCGGTAGATTTTAATGGTCTTGAGTCAGAAATTGCTTTTGCTATTTTACGAGAATTTTTTTCACCAGAATATTTATACAAAATATTTGCAATATCTTCCTCTTCAAATTGATTTAATATTTCATCTGCAGTAATTTTGTCATCTTGGTTCATTCTCATGTCTAGTGGTCCCGTATTCAAATATGAAAATCCTCTATCTGGGTTATCAATTTGATGTGAGGAAATACCAAAGTCATAGAAAACTCCTGATATATTCAAAATTTTTTTAATAGATAATATATCAGTAATGTTTGAAAATTTTATATTTAAGACTTCATCAGAGGAATTCTTAACTGCTTCTAAATCTCTATCTATACCAATAAATTCAAGATGGCTGTTCTTTTGTTTTAAGTAGTTAAAATGCGAACCATAACCATAAGTAGCATCTACAAATATTCCTGCAGGTGAATTAGAAACTATTTTATTAACTTCGGATATCATCACTCCGCTATGCTTTAAGTATCCTACCCTGTTGTTATTCATACCCAGCTCTCTAGCACTGGCACCAATTGGAAAGTTGGGCGGAGTAAGGGTGTTCCAATTTAGTTGTCTAGAGAGCTGGCTATGAACTTATCCTTTCACTTCGTTTATATTTGCAAAGGCTCGATCAGCTTCACTTTGAATTTTCTTCCAACTTCTAGTTGACCAAACTTCCACAACAGGACCTGAACCCGTTACAGTAACTTCTTCATTGATGTCAATTCCGCTATATACTCGTAAGTTTTCAGGTATTTGTACCCTTCCTGCTGAGTCTATTTTTACATCAATAGCACCACTGAATAAAGCCCTTCTTAATTGCCTTGATGTTCTGTCTGTGGATGGAAGTGAAGCCATTTTCATTGCCTCTTCTTCCCAATTTGATTTAGTTAGTATTTGGAGACAGTTGTCTTGCCCCTTGGTGATCACACAGCCCTGTTGAAGCTCGTCTCTAAACTTGGATGGTATTACAACCCTACCTTTAGAGTCCATTGTATGTTGAAACTCACCAAGGAACACTTTCTCCGCCTTTCGTGCCTTGAACCACTTTTACACATTATATGACACTATCTACCACTTTGCAACACTTTTTGATAAAAATTTTTTTATGCTGAAATTAAATATTCTTCCCATGATGGATCCGGATTTGAACCAACGATTGTTTTTATCCAAAAAGCTCCGACAGGTTGTTGAGGATTTCTTTTTAATTTTAACCTTGTATCTGTGAGATCTTTATCAGCTTTAATTAAATTACATTTTTTACAACAAGCAACAACATTATCCCAGATATGCTCTCCTCCTTTAGATTTGGGAATGATATGGTCTACCGATTCTGCTTGGTCCCCACAATATTGACAAGTATAAAAATCTCTTATGAAGATATTTTCCTTATTCAAGGCAACTCTCCTTGAATAAGGTGCATTGACAAAATAGTTCAATAATGCAACATTAGGTAAAGCAATTTGTTTATTTTCTGATTTAAATATTATTTCAGAATCGTTTATGGAATTTATTTTTTTGTTGATTAATAATGATATTGCTCTGTTATATGGAACAACAGACAGCGGCTGGTAAGTGGAATTCAGAATAAGAGTTCTATGGCTACGATATTTTTCCATAAATTAATATGAGGTAAAAATTTTATGCTTGCAATTGTTGACTAAGTACATCATCCTCTACTTTAGTCAATAAATTTAAAAATCTTTCTTTATCTAATTCAAATTTTGATACATCTTCTTTAACTTCTTTTGTAATACTATCAATTGTCTCAAAAAATGTAAGTTGTCCATTTTTAAGAGCATCGAACACCTCTTCATCACCTACAGAATAAATTGTGCTTCCGTCAGAAACTAATTTAACTTCGGTCAAATGTTGGGTCAAATCTCCATTTTTTGATAAGTATCTCCAAGCTCTTCTTACTCTTTGAATACTCATTCCATTATCAAGTAAAGTTTTAATTACTCTTAATGCAACAATATCTCTGAAAGAATACATCTTTGGAACACCGGGTTTTCCATTTGATGATTGTATTGAAGGGTTAACAAGATTCACTTTGTCCCAATACCTTAATTGGTGAGATGTACAGCCAGATAAATAACAAGCTTGCTTAGATGTAAATGCATCTTTTTTCAAAACCTTACTCCTATAAAAAAATCGATGTATATCTAATTTAATTTAAAGATTTAATTTTGTCTAGAGGTATCTTTGTTTCTTAAAATTTTATATACCTGTTTGAAATTCCATTCAGAAATATTTTCAGCGCTTAAAAGTGCTCTTGTATTGGATACAAAAATGTATGCAGACAATGCCATAATAACAAAACCTGCTAAGGCTAAAGTTGGTTGAATGATATAGGTACTAAACATAGTTAAAAAGCCAATACAAAAAATAAAAAATGAAACAACAGCTCTTGTTCTTGTGTATTTGGAAAGAGTTGATTCTTTTACTGTGTTCGCAAGTTCAGGATCTTCTTTCAAAAGTTCTTGCTCAATTTGGTTTAAAATTTCTTGTTCTTTTTTGTTTAACGCCATATGTAGATTTTAATCATTTACCACACTACGCTAAATTTATGACAAACTTATTTTTAAGACATGCTGAAGTACTAAATAAGAAAAATATTCAATATGCTAATTTACCAGGATTTCAAATAAGTGACCGGGGGAAAGAGCAGAGTGATGCAGCTGGAAAATTATTAAAAAATAGCAATAAAAAAATTGAAAAAATTATTACATCTCCCCTATTAAGAGCACGCGAAACTTCTTCAATTATCTCTGAAATTTTAAAAATTCCTATATTCTTTTCAAATAATCTGACAGAGTGGACTGGGATTAACAACTGGATAGGAAAGACAATTGAAGAGATTAAATCTTCACAAGGATATTCAGAGAGAAAATCATCTTTAGATTTGAGTCCCGTTGAGGAGACATTAAAAAGTGTATATGAAAGAGTTGCTATAGAATATAAAAATAATGTGAATACATTATTTGTCTCTCATCAAGACACAATAAGAGCTTTTACATATTTTTTTACAAATGACGAAAATTTTTCAATGAATAGACCTAAAAATTGTGAAATTCAATTTATTGATAATAATAAAATACGCACCTTGATCTAGTTAGGTTATTTAACTTACTTGAATTATAAAATAATATAAAATTAATAAACTTAATCCAAATGAAGAGACAAAACCAATTGATCCAATAAGCGGTTCTAAAGATTTCAAAAATTTAGTTTCAACTTTTGATAAATAAAACTCCACAGTCTTTTTGCTAAACATAAAAGAAAAGAAACCCGAAAAAAATATTGCAACAAAAGTTAAAATCGTTATCCAAGGACTAGGAAAATTCATAATAAGCTAAAGTTAATATAAATATGAGATTTAGCAACAAAACACGTTTTTTAATTTTTTCTATAGTTATTTTATTTTCTACTTATATAGGTTATCTTTTAGGAAATGCATTCTGTTTAGCTGATTCTAATGGTGATTGCTTTAATGATATAGCTCTATATATATTTGTGGTTAATCTTTCGTCTTTAATGGGAACTATGATTTTGGTTAATCTCTCAGAAAAATCTATTACTGAATGGAATCAAATTAATGAAGAGGAATAAATTTTCTCTTTTACATGTACCAAATCATCAGTTGAAACATCCTTGTGAAAAACTAGTCTAACCGTTTTATCATTTATTAATCCTGATAGCACACCTTCTTTTTCTAGGTTTTTTATAAAATTTTGAGAATCTGTTCCATCACTAAATTTAAGAAATATCATATTTGTATTTTTATATTCTGCTTTAAAAAAGTCATCAAATTCTTGTTTTTCACTTATAAAATCAAAAACATCTTTAGCTTTTTGGTGATCCTCTAATATTCTTTCCCGTAAATCTAGTGATTTATTTGCCATTGAAGCTATTACTCCTACTTGTCTCATTCCGCCTCCAAGTATTTTTCGGTACTCTCTGGCTTTTGTAATAAATTCCTTACTGCCAAGAAGCATTGAACCTATAGGAGCACCCAATGCTTTTGAAAAACAAAAAGTCAAACTGTCAGAAATATTTCCATAATTTGTTGTAGATCCCTCACCTAGTATTGCATGCCATAATCTTGCTCCATCTATATGTATATTTATACCTGTTTCTTTTGCAAAAGAATGAACTTCAGCAAGATGGTTATAAGAAACTACCGACCCTCCTGAAGCTAAATGAGTGTTTTCTTGTGCGATAGTCTTAATTTGAGGTTTATGTACTTTTGATTTTTCATAAACACTTTTTATTGAATCTAAATTTAACGCCCCATCTTTATGATCTATTTCTCTAAATTGAACTCTAGAGAGAAATGAAGCTGCACCATGTTCATAATTTTTAATATGTGAATCAGATGTTGTAATAACTTCAGTACCAGGTGAATTGTGTATTAGTAGTGAGATTTGATTTCCCATAAGCCCAGAAGAAACAAAAAGGCCACTTTCAAAACCTAAGAGTTCTGCACATTTTTCTTGAAGATTATTTACAGTAGGATCTTCACCATACTCATCATCTCCTAATTCAGCTTGTAAAGCCTCCTCAATTATATTTTTGTCAGGTTTAGTGACTGTATCAGATCTTAAATCGATCAATTTCATTTTTTTCCTTATCTAAAGATATGAGATTAATGATAAATGCAATTATAAACGATAATTGAAAAAATCCTATAGAGGTGCCTGAAGATAAGTTTGAAAATATTATCCAAAACAAATTTGGCATAATAATTGCAGTGATAATGCTTCTCTTATCTTTAAGAAAAGAATCACTAACTAGTAATAAACAAGGAACAATAAATATAAAATGATAAGGCTTTAGATAAGGATTGATAAGTAAAACTGAAGTGAAAGTTGTTATAAGTTTTATATCAGCAGACATTTTGAATTTTCTTAAAATTAAAAACAAAATATAGATACCAACTAAGACATATATAATAAGTAAAAATAAATTTGAATCAATATTAATTATGTCTAATAGACCTAAATATATTGAAGGCGTATTGTGACCAGGTACTTCTCTCAAAATGTTATATTGAGAATTTGAATCGAAAATACTCCTTAAAAATTCATTAAAAGAATTAATATTTACTAACATCGCAAACAGTGAAGTAAAAATTATTGTTTTTACTTTTTTAGAAAAATTATTATTGTCCAAGTAAAGAAGAATCGGAACTAGTAAAAGAAACCAAATTCTTTGAATTCCAAAAAGAATCAAAAACAAATACGTTAAATGACTTTTCTTTTTGTAATTCCAAACAAACAAAATTAGAAATACTAACTCCAACATAACAAAGTTTCCAGTCTTAAGAACCCATCGAAGAGCTAGAAAAGCTCCAAATAAATACACAGAGCTTATAAAAGCATTTCTGTTTTCATATCTTAAAATTAATAAAAATAGAATCAAAGCAGGAAGTAAAAAGAAGAAGTATTTTGTTTGGTATCCAAAATCACAGAAAAAATCTAATATTTGCCTAAAAATAGGTGGGTAATTAAAGGTGTACTTATATTCAACATCATATATTGATAAATTACTTGATTTTGATAGAAAAGTTAAATCACAATAAATCTTTGCATCACCACCATACGGCTTGTACCTTAAAACATTAATTGTTGTTATAGAACTTAATAGCAAGCCTAAGCCAAAAAGAAATTCAACTTTTATATATTCTGAAAACTTGATTAATAGGAAGCTCAAAATTGTAAAAATAATTAATACTGCAATTGTTCCTGAAGATAGATCTGAATAAAAACCACTACCTAAAGAGGTATTGAAAAATAATTCAGATAAAAATTTTCTAAACACTATCAATTATTTTTGCAAAATTTTTCATTGCTTGCCTTATACGTTGTTTGTTCTCAACCAAAGCAAGTCTTATATGTCCTTCTCCAAAGTTTCCAAAACCAACACCTGGAGAAACTGCAACATTAGATTTAGAAAGCAGGTCAATTGAAAATTTCATAGAATCATTTTTATATATGTCAGGTAGTTTCGCCCATAAAAACATTGTTGCAGTACTTTTATAGACTTCGAATCCATATTTTGTTAAATACTCTTCTGCCAATAATTTTCTATCCTGATAAATAGAAGATACTTCTTTTGGATAATCGTCTAATTCATTTATAGCAACTGTTGATGCAATTTGTATTGGTTGAAAAGTTCCATAGTCGATATAAGATTTAAGTTTTGTAAGAGAACTTATAGCGCTTTCGTTACCAACGGCAAAGCCAACTCTCCATCCAGCCATAGAATAACCTTTAGTGAGTGAATAAAGTTCTACTGTGTGGTCAAATTGTGGATCAGAATTTAATAAAGATGGGGGTTTTTCTTCATTAAAATATATATCCGAATAAGCAAAATCATTTATTATCAAAAAATTATATCTTCGTGCAAGATTCACAAGTTCGTCATAAAACTCTTGATTTACTGTTAACGTAGTTGGATTGTGTGGAAATGATACAAGCACTGCTTTAACTTTTTGACTTGTTAAAGTTGTATTTAAATTATTTAAAAAATTTTCACTACTTAAACATTCAATTTTAATTACATTTGCACCAGCAATTAATGGAGCATAATGATGAATAGGATAACTAGGGTCCTGAACAACAACATTATCACCCTTGTTTATTATAGACATTAGTAAGTGAGTCAATCCTTCCTTACTACCAATTGTATTTACAACATTTTTACTTGGATCTAAATTAATTTCGTATTCCCTCAAATATTTATTTGCAATAGCATTTCGTAAACCATGAATGCCTTTTGAAACAGAGTATTTATGATTCTTTTTTATTTGAGCAGACTCAATTAATTTTTCTACAACTAATTCATGAGAGGGAATATCAGGATTCCCATAGCCCAGATCAATAACATCCTCACCACTTTGACGCAAAGCTAGTTTTTGCTGATTAATTTTATTAAACAAATAATCAGGAAAGTTATCAATTAAATTGTTTGAGTATTTAGTCATTTTTAAAAATATTATCTATAGTTTCATGAAAAATCTTCAAATTAGAATCTTTTACAACGAATATTTTCTCGTAATCAAATTCATATATCTTTTTATTAGTAACACATCTTGAAAGTCTCCCTATGGGATTTATTAAATTTTTATATACGTTTTGTTTATCTATAAAATCAGAATCGGAACCCATCCACTGATTAATCCCTAAATTGTACTTTTGTACTAAATCTAATTTAGATCGTGAATTTCCTCCGATAAATAATGTTGAATTATTTGAAATAAAATTATTATTTTGCAAAATATAGTTAATAACTACCTCAATATCATTATCAAATATCTCATCATGCTTTTCATATTTGTTATCACCAGTACCTAAACCTATATTTATATTTTTAAGCTCAAGAAGAGGATCAATAATATCTTTAAATAATATATTTAAATCTCTTGAATTAACATTCAATACACAAACACCAACTTCAATTTCATTTTTTACTTTTTTATATAAGCTAAAGATTTCTTCAGTAAATATATAAGTTGGCTTAATTGAGTCTGTGGGATTTTTAAAATGATCAAAAAGATACAGTGCATCAACACCGAAATCAAGAATAGACCTTATTTTTTTATCAGAATCATTCTCAAAAAATTGTGGTGGGAGTAGTAAAGAATTTTTTTTATTCATCAAACGCTAATGCTGCAGCACCAATTATCCCAGAATCTTCTCCTTGTGAAGCAATAAATACTTCAGGAAAAGTTCTAGAAGGAAATTTGTATCTGTTCTTAATATCGATTTGTATAAGATCGATTAAATCAAAAGGTTCAGAGGACATACTTCCGCCAAGAATAAAAGCTTCATTGTCAAATATTTCAAATAAGCTTAAAAGTCCATTTGAAATATTTTGAATTATTTCATCTCTTACAGTGGCTTCTTGGTCCGTTAAGTTTAATGTAGTATCGAAAAGTACTGAACCAATATTTTTTAAAGCAAATGCTTTAGCAAGTTCCGAATCTTGATTTTTTTCAGTTAATTCGTGACATTTTTTGGTCCATACTGATGCTGCAACTGATGTCTCAAAACTACCTTTCTTTCCACTATCGCCCTCAATATCTCTATCATTTGAAGTGAGCATATGCCCAACCTCTCCTGCATTTCCGCTTCCTCTTAACAAACTACCTTCAGAAATTATTCCCCCGCCGACCCCTGTACCAAAAGTTAACATAATCAAATTTGAGTATTTATTTTTATAATTTAAAAAATATTCACAATAAGCTGCAACATTTCCATCATTGTCTAGATAAAATTCGTAGTCTGAAAAATTTGATAATTTTGAAAAATCAATTTCAAATGGTAAATGCGGACCGTACAAATATTTTTTACTTGCTACATTTACGTATCCTGGCATTCCTACAGATACTTTTGAAATGTTATTAATGTTTTTTTGAATAATTTCTGAGAGCGACTCTATAAACTTTCCTTCATCTTTGGGGGTGGGGATTTTATCTTTGTGAATGACTTCATAACTATTGTTTATAACTCCATATTTTATTGTTGTGCCTCCAACGTCAAAAGATAAACAATTCATTATATTATTGATGATAATTCTAAATATTGGTTAGTGGCTCTAAAGTAACCAGTATTAATACATTTTGTATTGTTTATTATCCAAGTAGAAGCTTTAGGTTGATGAACATCTCCAAAAAGCGCAAATTTAGGATGATTTGTATTTATAAAATCTAGCAGACTTTTCCATCCCTGTTCTATTTTATTTGTAACTACATCTGTCATTAATTCATCTACATACGGTGGTGCATGGGTACAAATAATTTCAGCCTGTTCAAGCTTATTTAATTTTTTTGAAAATTCATTTTCACTAATTTCTCCTCTTGCGTTGATAGGAGTAGGTACTCCCCCTCCTGCAAAACCTAATTTAGTGCCTTGATGTTCAATTAAAAGACCATCAACATTTTTTATAGTAGATGACGTGTAGCTATTCATAATCTCAACGTCATCTACATTCCCAGGAATAAACCATACGTGATATTTTTTTAAAATCTTAAAAACTTCTTCATATTGATTTTCAATAGCATCTCTCATATTTTTCATAATCATTTCTGGATCATCAGAGTATAAACTTTTCCATAAATCTTTTCTTTCTTCAAATCTGTGCTCTTTTCTTAAATTAATAAGCTTCTGCACGTTTTCTAATCCAAATACCTCTTTGGCTATGCCATTGCCATTTCTGTAATCTATCCAATTGATTAAATCGCCTAATATAACTACAGGCTCATTTTTTTTTGGCAATAATTTTAAAAATTCTAATTGATGATGGACGTCTGAAATAAATATCATCTATTAATTTGTAACAGCACCTTTATCGGAACCACTAACTAGCTTTGAATATTTGTATAAAACACCTGAGTTATATCTTGGAGGAGGCAATTTTAATTTACTTATTCTCTCATCTAATTCATTTTTTTCAATATCTAAATTTAAAGACCTATTTTCTATATCTAAAGTGATGATATCTCCATTTTGACATACTGAAATAGGTCCTTTGTCAAAACTTTCTGGAGCAACATGGCCAATACACAAACCAGTAGTACCTCCAGAAAATCTTCCATCAGTTATTAGCAAAACATCCTTACCCAATCCTGCGCCTTTAATTGCGGCAGTAATTTGCAGCATTTCTCTCATTCCTGGCCCCCCTTTAGGACCTTCATTTCGAATAACTATAACTTCTCCTTTTGAAATTTTGTTATTAAACAAAGCATCTAAAGCATCTTGTTCAGAATCAAAAACATTTGCGGGTCCAGAGAAAGTATTAATATCTATTCCTGCAGTTTTTACCACTGATCCATTTGGACTTAATGAACCTTTAAGAACTGCAATGCCACCCTCATTTGATATAGGATTGTCCGGAAAACTAATGACATTTTGGTTTTTAGGAATTTTTACTTTTTCAAGATTCTCACCAATAGTTCGTCCAGTAACTGTCATGCAATCCGGATTAATTAATTTATTTTCAAGAAGTATTTTTGATACAACAGGAACCCCTCCTATTTCATTTAAATTAACCATATGATATTTTCCAAATGGTTTCATATCAGCTAAGTGAGGAACGTTTCTACTAAGTTCGTCAAATTTATCGATCGATAGTTCAACCCCTGTTTCATGTGCAATAGCTAATAAGTGAAGTACGGCATTTGTGCTTCCACCGAGAGCAAGTACGGTTGTGATAGCATTAGTAAATGCATCATGAGTCATAATATCACTGGGTTTTATATTATTTTTTAATAAATAATTGAGTTGCTTTCCAGATTCAACAGCAGCATCTCGTAACTTTGCATCCTCAGCTGGGATAGCAGCGGTACCAGGTAAACTCATTCCTATTGCTTCACCAACTGACGCCATTGTGTTAGCAGTGAACATTCCTGCGCACGACCCTACTCCAGGACAAGCCGCACACTCAATATTGTAAAGTTCTTCTTCTGAGATGATTCCTTTTTCAAAAGCACCTATACCTTCAAATACATCAACTATTGATATATCTTTTCCGTTGTAAACTCCAGGCAAACTACTTCCACCATATAGAAATATTGCTGGACGATTAATTCTTCCTGCAGCCATTAACATTCCTGGAAGAGATTTGTCACATCCTGCAATTGTCACCATTCCATCAAATCTTTCTGCATGCATTACCAATTCAACTGAATCAGCAATTACTTCTCTAGAAACTAAAGATGCTCTCATCCCCTCATGACCCATTGAAATACCATCAGAAACAGCAATTGTAGAGAATATCAATGCAGCAGAATCAGATCCATTTACGCCTTTTTTAGCAAACTCAGATAATTCTGGACCTGTCAAATTACATGGAGTAACTTCATTACCCGCCGAAACAACTCCTACTTGAAACTTATTAAAATCATCATCTTGCAGCCCAACAGCCCTTAACATCGCTCTAGCAGCAGATTTACTAGCTCCTTTTGTAACGTCATCAGATATTTTTTCCATAGAATAAGAATAGATTATTTCAACTATGAAGTCATACTTTTTAATTTTTCATATTCAAGTTTTAAATTTTCATTTACTTCATTATCAAGCAAACTACTTATTTCAAAAATTTTTCCTAACTTCCAAAATCCCCACAAAATATAAATCTTCAAAAAATCTGAAGAATTTGTGTACAATTTCAAAAAAAAATTAAAAGTACTTTTATTAGGATTATTTGTTAATGCAATTACTGCATTTCTTTTTAAATAATCAACATTTCTTTTAGGAATATAAAACCAATAATAATTTTTGAGTAACACTTCATCATTTGTTTCAAGTAACTCTTCTAGGTTTACTTCAAATTCATTTTTTGTTTTAATTTTAATTTTATTACTTTGACCAGGTGGACATGATATCAAACATTCATCACAACCATAGAATCTATTTCCAATTGATTCCCTCATATCGTACGGAATTATTTCAGGCGACTGAAGCCAATACGATATACATTTATTTGAATCTAGTTTGTATTCATTATCCAATGCACCTGTTGGACAGGAAATCTGACATAAGTTGCATTCTCCACATGAGTAAGTTCTTTCATCTGTAGACTGAAAATTAGTTTCAACATAAATTGTTCCGAGTAGTTGCCATGGACCAATACCAGGACTAAGCATCATTGTACTTTTACCCTGCCATCCCATCCCAGACTTTTCAAAAAAAGATCTATCGTAGTGTTTTGGATTGTCAATAAATGTTTGATGCTTGATACTTAAGTCATTAAATATTTCTTCAAATTGATTGATTATTTTTTTTAATGGTAAATAAAAATCTTGTTGTGCAAATCTTGCTATCTGACCGTATCCTTTATTTGTTAAATTTGAATAATTAACCTTGTTTTTGTAATCATATGCAAAAATTAGGGCAGAATTTGCCCAATCAAATTTATCAACAAGACCTGAATAGTCTGGATCAGAAAATGTAAATTTCATGTTCGCATGTTGATTTTGCTCTTTTACTTTTTTGATCTGATCAGAATAATTTAAGCCTGTAGGTACTGATGCGACTCCAATAGAAACATCAACTGGAATATCAAGAGAATTTTCTATTATGAAATTATTAAGATTTATATCTTTCATTTTTTTTTGATTTTACTATAGTTATTTTAATGAAAAATTTATCTGTATTCATTTCAGTATTGGTGCTATTACTTATTTAGCGCTCATTTTGCTGTGATGAGCGCCTCCCAAATCGGGAGGTTTTTTTTTGATAAAGATGGAGTAACTTAGTTTTTATGAGTAAAGAACAACTTACAGGCGCGGAATTAGTTATTAGAGGATTAGAGTACCTTAAGGTATCTACAGTTTTTGGAGTGCCTGGTGGTGCAATCTTACCTGCATATGATCCGTTATACGATAGTCCTATACGACATATTCTTGCAAGACACGAACAAGGTGCTGGCCACATGGCTGAGGGATATGCACAATCAACTGGCGAACTTGGTGTTGTAATCGCCACTTCTGGACCTGGAGCTACAAATCTTATAACTCCTTTAGCAAACGCATTGATGGATTCCACTCCTTTGTTAGCTATCACTGGTCAAGTAGCTTCTGAAGCAATTGGTAATGATGCTTTTCAAGAGGCATACACTGTGGGGCTTTCTATGGCTGCTACAAAACACAACTATTTAATAACGAATGCTTCTGAAATACCCCAAGTGTTAAAAGAGGCAAAGTATATTGCAACTTCAGGGAGGCCTGGTCCTGTTTTAATTGATATTCCAAAGGATATCTTAAATCAAAAATCTGATTGGGTTGAACCAGGTCCACTTGATTTACCTGGATACAAGCCTACATTAGAACCAAATCCAAAAATGATTCAGCAAGCAGCCAGCTTAATTAAAAATTCAAATAAACCAATACTTTATGTTGGTGGTGGAATTATTCACTCCAAAGCAAACCAAGAACTTTTTAACTTAGCAACTAAATTTAACATTCCTGTTGTTACAACATTAATGGGCAGAGGTGCTTTCCCCGACGGTCATGAGTTATGTTTAGAAATGCCTGGGATGCATGGAAACTATACAGCTACAACTTCTATACAAAAATCAGATCTACTTATTGCTATAGGTGTTCGATTTGATGATAGAGTAACTGCTAATCCTTCATTTTTTGCACAGAATGCAAAAGTAATTCATGCTGATATTGATCCTGCTGAAATTGGAAAAGTAAGAGAAGCTCAAGTGCCTATAGTTGGTGATGCAAAGAGCGTAATATTAGGCCTTATTAATGCTCTTGGAGATATAAAACTTAATACTGAAAATTGGATAAATGAATTAAACAGTATGAAAAATGAATTTCCACTTTCTTATAATCAAAACGAAAATGGTCCTTTGAAAGTTCCGTTTGTTCTAGAGGAGCTTCAAAATTTAACTGAAGAAGAGGCAATTGTTGTATCAGGTGTCGGACAACACCAAATGTGGATTTCACAACATTGGAATTTTACTGAACCAAATACTTGGCTAAATTCAGGTGGTCTTGGAACTATGGGGTATTCATTACCTGCAGCTATTGGTGCCAAAACTGCATATCCTGAAAAATTAGTACTAGCTTTAGATGGAGATGGTTGTTTTCAAATGACTTGTCAGGAATTGATTACTGCATCCACAGAAAATATACCAGTCAAAATTGTAGTATTTAACAACGGTAATCATGGAATGGTTAGACAGTGGCAAAAAATATTTTACAATAGTAAATTCTCTGCATCTGAATTAGGTCATGTAGTTCCTGATTATGTAAAGCTAGCTGAGTCAATGGGTGCTGTAGGTTTAAGAATGACTAAAAAATCAGAAGTAAAAAATGTCTTTTCGGAAATGTTAAAAATAAATGATAAACCTGTGTTAATTGACTGTGTAGTAGATCCTGAAGATATGGTATTTCCTATGGTCCCAGCTGGTGGTAGCAACGACCAAATAATTTTAAATGAAGAAGATTTGAAAAATTTATGAGCGAAAGAATTTTATCAGTTTTGGTTGAAGATAAACCTGGTGTACTAGCTAGAGTTGCATCTACTATTTCAAGACGAGGTTTTAATATAAATTCTTTGTCTGTAGGACCTACTCACATAGAAGGAAGATCAAAAATGACGATCGTTACTGAACTTGATGCAGTAGAACAAGTAAAAAAACAGCTCAATAAATTAGTTAATGTTATAAAAATTGTTGAGCTAGATCCAGAGATGACAATAGAGACTGAAGTTTTATTATTAAAAGTGTCAATAAATAAAGATAGCCAAACATCTGTAATTGAAAAAGCTAGCCTCTCAGGAGCTAATTCGGTAGATGTAGGCCAAGATTATGCAGTTTTTGAACTTACAGGTTCATCAAAAGAATTAAATAAATTTGAGGATTTAATGAAACCGTTTGGAATAATTGAAATGGTTAGAGGTGGAAGGATTGCTATTCAAACGAATTTGTAAGGAGAGATATGGAAACAAAAATTATATACGATTCATCAATTGATAAAAATCTAATTAAAGATTTAAAAGTTACTGTTATTGGATTTGGTAGCCAAGGTCATGCACATGCATTAAATTTACATGATTCAGGTGTAGACGTTACTGTTGGCCTTAGAGAGGATTCAGAATCATTCTCAAGAGCACAGGAAATGGGTTTAAAAGTTGAAAACTTAGCAAATGCTGCGTCCGGTGCAGACGTTGTAATGTTACTTCTTCCAGATCAGGTTATGGCAGATGTTTATAACTCTGAGATTGCAGACAATATAAAAGAAGGTGCAACTTTACTATTTGCTCATGGATTCAATATTCATTTTAATGAGATCATTCCAAGAGAAGATTTGTCTGTTGGTATGGTTGCGCCGAAAGGTCCAGGTCATTTATTACGAAGAACTTATGAAGAAGGAAGTGGGATGCCGTGCTTAGTAGCTGTCGAAAAAGACTCAAGTGGAAACACACATGAAATTGCTCTTTCATACGCTTCAGCTATCGGTGGTGGACGTGCTGGTATTCTAAACACTACTTTTAAGGAAGAAACAGAAACTGATTTATTTGGTGAACAAGTAGTTCTTTGCGGTGGGTTAACAGAATTGATTAGAAATGGTTTCGAAACACTTGTAGAAGCTGGATACCAGCCTGAGAGTGCCTACTTTGAAACTCTTCATGAAGTTAAATTAATTGTTGACTTAATGTATGAAGGTGGTTTTGAGTGGATGAGACATTCAATTTCAGACACAGCTGAATACGGTGACTTTTCACGTGGTTCAAGAATAATTACAAGTGAAACAAAAAATGAAATGAAAAAAGTACTAGAAGAAATACAATCTGGTGCATTTGCAAAAGAGTGGATGTCACAAGCAAGAGAAGGTGCACCATTTCTAAATCAAAAGCGAGAAGAGGCTTCAGCTCATCAGATTGAAGCAATTGGAAAAAATTTAAGAAATATGATGCCTTTTTTGGATGCTAAAGATGTTAAAAAAGATAAATGAGTGAAGATAGACTTGTAATATTTGATACTACGCTTCGAGATGGAGAGCAAAGTCCGGGTATTGCTTTAACTCCGTCAGAAAAACTATTAATAGCACAGCAGTTAGAAAAGCTTAAAGTTGATGTAATTGAAGCGGGGTTTGCAGCATCCTCTCCTGGTGATTGGGAAGGTGTTAATTTAATTGCAAAAAATATTAAAAATTCTAAAATTGCATCTCTTGCAAGATGTCATCCAGATGATATTGAACAAGCTTGGGAAGCAATCAAAGTTGCTAAAGATTCAAGGATTCATGTCTTTACCTCTACATCAGAAATTCATATGGAACATATGCTACGAAAAACAAAGGAAGACATTCTTAAAGACACAAGAGAATCTGTAAAGTATGCAAAAAAATTATGTCAAGATGTTGAGTTTTCTGCACAAGATGCAACAAGAACAGATAAAGACTTCTTAATAGAAGTGTTAAAAATTGCTGTAGAAGAGGGCGCTACAACTATAAATGTTCCTGACACAGTAGGCTATGCAACTCCAAAGGATTATCTAGACCTTCTTCAATCAGTATATGAAGATGTTAAGGGCGGTAATGAAGATGTCATTATTTCTACTCATTGTCACAACGATCTTGGATTAGCAGTTGCTAACTCTCTTACGGCAATAACCGCAGGAGCAAGACAAATAGAAGGTGCAATTAATGGTATCGGGGAAAGAGCTGGTAATACTTCAACAGAAGAAATCATTATGGCAATAAAAACAAGACAAGATCAGTTTGGAGTGGATATAAAAGCAGAAACTACTGAAATTTTTGAAACTTCTAGGTTAGTTTCTAAATTAACAGGATATCCTGTTCAATACAATAAAGCGGTTGTTGGAAAAAATGCATTCAGTCACGAGTCTGGAATTCATCAACATGGTTATTTAAGAAATACTATGACTTACGAAATAATGTCCCCAGACTCTGTAGGCCAAGAAGCAAAAATAATTTTAGGTAAACATTCTGGTCGCGCTGGATTTAAAGATGCTCTGGACAATTTAAATATAAGCCTTGATGATGATTCATTTAGTAATGCATTTGATACTTTTAAGAAAATTGCAGATAGAAAGGGTGAGATAGTTGAAAATGAATTAAGAGCTATTGTTGGACAAGTTGAAAACAAAGAAAATTCAACAAAGTTAATATCTGTATCCGTAAATAGTAAGGATGAATATGCATCTGCAAAAGTAACACTTAAGGTAGGCGAAAATGAAGTGACAGAAGAGGCAACCGGTGACGGAATGATTCATGCAGCATTTACTGCGGTAAAGAAGATACTAGATTCTGATGCAATATTAATTGATTACCGTGTAGAAAGTATTACTAAAGGTTCAGATGCAACTGCAGAAATCGTTACAATAGTAAATGATGGACATTTGATGAAACAAGGACGTGCTGTATCTACAGATGTAGTTCAAGGTTCAGTTGAATCATTCCTAAATGCATTAAATAAATGAGTAAAACTTTTAATATCTCACTTCTCCCTGGAGATGGTACAGGTCCTGAAGTAGTCAATCAAGCAGTTAAAGTACTAAGTAAAACCTCATCTTATTACGATACTCAATTCAATTTCTCTCAGAATGATCTTGGAGGAGATAGATATTTAAAAACTGGAGATTTAGTTACAGATAATGATATTAAACAATTTCAAGATTCTGATGCGGTACTTCTCGGCGCAATTGGCCACCCAGATGTAAAACCTGGAATATTAGAGCAAGGTATTCTTCTCAAACTTAGGAAAGAGTTTGACCAATATATTAATCTCAGACCAGTCATTTTATATCCCGGTGTAGAAACCCCACTTGCCAATAAAGAGCCTGGAGATATTGATTTTATTGTTGTCAGAGAAAATACAGAAGGATTATATGCTGGAGCTGGAGGCTATATTCATTATGGAACTGAAAATGAAATAGCAACTCAAGAATCAATAAATTCATATCATGCAATTTACCGATGCATAAAATACGCTTTTGAATATACAAAGAACAACAATAGAAAAAAAATTACTCTCTGTGCAAAAACAAATGTACTAACTTATGCACATGATTTATGGGAAAGGATTTTTTATGATGTTGCAAAAGATTATCCTGAAATTGAAACTGATTATGGACATGTAGATGCAATTTGTATGTGGATGGTTAAAAATCCAGAATGGTTTGATGTCATTGTTACAGATAATATGTTTGGAGACATCATTACTGATTTAGGTGCAATGATTCAGGGAGGAATGGGAATCGCTGCAGGCGGTAATATCAATCCTTCAGGAACATCAATGTTTGAACCTATAGGAGGATCTGCACCAAAGTATACAGGTAAAAATATCATCAATCCTCTTGCTTGTATAGGTGCTGGTGCAATGATGGTCAAAGAATTAGGTGAAGAAAAATATGCATCCGATATTGAAAAAGCAATCATTAACACGGCAATTAAATTAGATTCTCTTTCAGCTGGGAAAATGGGAATGTCTACTGAAGAAGTTGGTGATTCAGTAGTTGAAGAATTATCTAATTTAAATGAGTGAAGATTTCACTTACCTAGAAAACCTTTTATCAAATAGAAAAGTTGTAAGAAATTATAAAAAAAGCGAATTTGACCCTAAAAAATTAAAAAATATCTCAAAATTTAGCGTAAAAATCCCAACTGCAGGGTTTTCGCGTGGGATAGAAATTTTACAAGTAACTAATAAACAAAACATTAAGAATATTGCTAAACACTTTAATGAGCTAGAGTATATCAAAAAAGGAAAGCCAAAATGGATATCAAATTCCATTTGTTTATTTTTTATCTTATTAAATGAGAATGCTTACCATGAGAGGTACGAGAGTTCTGACAAAATTAAAAGCGTAAGTTCAAAAGATTGGGATATTCCTTATTGGTATGTAGATGCAGGTGCAGCAATGATGAATTGTATGTTATTAATTGAAGAGCAAGAATTCAAAAGTGGATTTATGGGATTACATAATACAGATAGGGATGGCATACATAAAATGTTAAGTATTCCAAATACATATAAAATTATTGGAATGATTACTGCAGGGATAGAAGATAATATTGAAGTTGACAAAAAATCAAATCCAAAATTAAAGAAAAAACTAGTACATTATGAGCAATTCAATAAATAAATATATTGAATCTTTAAATAATCCAGAATATAAATTTTTAATTTCTCTCAAAAAAAATAGAAATAGAAAATCTGAAAATAAATCTATTGCTGAAGGATACCGGGAAAACTTAAACTTAATCGAATCTAGCTTAAATGTAGACACTTTATATATTTGTCCAGAATTATTTGTAGGTGACAATAATGAAAAACTGATTAGAAAATTTGAAAATAAAAATATTCGAATTGTACAAGTAGCAATTAAAGTATTTAAAGAAATATCTTATCGTGATAAACCAGACGGAATTATTTCTATATTTGATGTAATTAAAAACAAGTTACCCAAAACAATTTCTGGCCCTATTCTTATACCTGACCAAATTGAGAAACCTGGAAATTTAGGAACCATGATTAGAACCTCAAAATCATTTGGTATAAATAATATATTATTATCTGATGAAATAACTGATGTATATAATCCTAATGTTATAAGAGCTTCAATAGGTCACTTATTTAATTCAAATATATCTAGTGGAAGTAATGATGAAATAATTTCATTATTGGAGGCTAATGATTACCAAGTACTGTTATTAGACCCTGAGGGAGATGAGAGTCTTGAAGGTTTTATTCCTAATCAGAATTTTGCATTGGTAGTTGGTGCTGAACAATATGGTATATCTGATAATTGGTTTAACTCTAACTACACTTCCCTATTTATTAGATCAACAAATAATGTTGACTCAATAAATGCATCTACAGCAGCAGCTATAGCAATGTGGGAGCTGACAAAATAATTGGAATTTATAAAGAATAAAAATATTGTTGTTTTAGATATTGAAACTACTGGAATAAAAGCTAATACTGACAAAATTATTGAACTTTATATGCTGAAAGTTTACAACAATGAAGTTCTAGAAGAATATCATTCAAAATTTAATCCAGAAATTGAAATTCCATTATTCATTTCAAATTTAACAGGGATATATCAATGGCATGTCAATTCCTCCCCCACAATTGATCAGGAAATTGAAAATATTAAAACTTTTATAAGTGATTCTGTTGTTATAGGTCATAATTTAAAATTCGATTTATCTTTTTTAAATTATGACCTAATAAATAATGGGTTTCAAAATATTGCTAACGAAAATATTGATACGTTAAAGTTATCAAGAGCTCTGTTGAGGAATAAAGTTAAAAATCATAAATTATCTACATTAAGTCGTTACTTTAAGACAACTAATAAGAATGACCATAACGCAAAAGCCGATGTTCTAACAACTTATGAAGTATTTAACAATCTTGCTAGTGATGAAAGAATTACAAATAAAAAAAATATTTCACATTTAAATTCTTTTTTAAACGAAGTTGATGATGAATTAAAAGTTAAATTTTCCTATGAAGATATACCTAATTCAATTGGTATTTATTGTTTTTTGCAAAATAACAAAATTCAATATGTAGGAAAATCAAACAATCTAAGAAATAGAATTGGATCACACCTAAGTTATGCGAGAAGTTATAAGTCAAATAAAATAGTAACTAATTCAAATACTTTAAATTTTATTGAGTTGGATAATGAATTAATAGCACTCATTGCAGAGCATAGAATAATTAATTTTTTCAAACCAATTTACAATAGAAGCGGTAAAGTACCAAAAAATATTTATTGGGTTAAGTTAAAAAATAATAAACTTAGACTTGAAATTTCTAAAATTGAAAATACAAAAAATACACTTTACAAATTTGGACCTTTTCTAAGTTACTCAAAAGCAGTTAATTATAAAAGGTCTATAGAAGAAATATTTCAATTAATAAAGTGCAAGAAAAATAATGCAAGAAAAGAGATATGTGATATTTCATTATTATTAAATTCTCAATGCGCTTGTATAGAAAATTTCAGTTTAGAAAATTACTTAATCCAAAAAAATGAAGAGTTTAAAAATTATTTTGAGAATCTAGATATAAATATTTCAGAAATAAAAAAATTAATTAAGAATTACTCTAAAAATTTAGACTTTGAAAATGCTCAAAAATACAAATTATTGTTATCCATACTTGTGGAACACCAAGAATTTTCAGATTTATTTAACAAAATACTACAAAATAATGAAGACCTTAATTCAAAGCTATCAAATCATGGAATTAAGATTCAAGGAAAACAAATTTTTGTAGAAAGTTTTAACGATTCTAATAATTTATTTGAAATCAATAATTTGAATGAGGAATATTCTTTTCAACATTTCTTAAGTGAACTTCAAATAATTTTGCGTTACCTAAGAAAATCAGAAGCTAATACAATAGTATTATGAGTTTATTTTTTGAATCTGACAATCTAACGCTCGGTTACGGCAATCAACTTGTAATTAAAAATCTAGAAATTTCTTTAAACTTTTCAAAAAATTATGAAATTACAGGAAAAAATGGTTCGGGGAAAACTACGCTAATCATGTGTATAAGTAATAATTTTATAGGAAACACTTTTAACTCTAATATACGCAGAAAAGACACTTCATTAATGGAAATTGGCTCTTCCCCATCTCTAATGCCCGAACTTTCTTTGCTGGAAAATATTAAATATTTTTTATTTAACGACAATATTAATGAAAACATGATATCGAATGTTCTTAATAAATATGAACTAGAAAGTTTTAAGAGTGATCTAGTTAGAGATTTTTCAAGTGGAATGGTTAAGAGAAGTGAAATTGCAATTGCAGACATTAAAAACCCAAAGGTGCTTTGTATTGATGAGCCCAGAGTATATCTTGATGAGAACGGAGTTGACCTATTACTAAATCTTATTAAAAAAAGAGAAAAGGAAGGTAATACTTCCATTTTGTCTAGTCAAGAAAGTATTGGTGCATTTACGTCAATTGAAAGGTCATTTAATTTAAATGATTAAAAAATACATTATAAAAAAAGAACTAAATATGGAATTTAGAAATAATACATCTTTATTTCTAATTACTCCCACAATGTGCGTTTTAATAATAGTTTTTCCCATTTTGTCAGAAAATAGATTTCGTGTTGAAAATGATATATTTTTGATTGTTGAGCTTTTATTTTTAATTATATTTACAACACTTTTTTCAATCAGAAACCCCCTAAATGAGCAGAAATTAATAAAAGAACTAAATTTTGGTTCTATAAAGAAAGTAGATTATTTTTATAGCAAGACATCCTCAGAATTAATAATTTTTTATCCACAAATAATTATTTTGTTAATTCTCTTTTCAGGTTTTACAAACACTTCGTTAAATTCATCTTTATTTCATATATGTTTATCAGTTTTATTTTTTTGCTTGAACACAATCATGATAAATTTATTTTTCCAAATTTTTACTTCTTTCAGTAATAGATTTGTGCAATTTACATTGATTGTTCCTATTTATATTGGTTTCGCAATTTTAATCGCACCCCTCTGGTTAGGTGTAAATCAAGAAATAAGTAATATTTATATATTGATGTTTTTAGGAATAACTATGGTCATTTACTCTTTCACTAATTTTTATTTAAGAAAATCATAATGATGCTATATGGACCTCTATTGGTTTGGGTCGCCGTAGCGTCTTTTGGGCCTTACGATGTCACCCAAGGTATTTCATCAAAATTGTTATACGTTCACGTACCTACAGTTTGGGTTGCATATTTAGGCTACTCGCTTACTTTTTTGTACTCGGTTTTATATTTCTTTACCAAAAAAGAAAAATACGATTCACTTGCAGTTGCTAATGCAAAATCTGGCGTAATTTTTACCATTGTTACTTTACTTTCCGGATCATATTGGGGAAAGCTCACCTGGGGAACATGGTGGGTATGGGGCGATGCAAGGCTTAATTTAACAGCAATACTTTTACTAGTTTATTTGGGTTACATAGCCTCAAGACAATTCAATAAAGATTTAGCTAAAACTGCAAAAAATTCATCAATTATTGGAATCTTTGGAGTTATACAAATTCCAATTTTGCATTTCAGTGTTATATGGTGGAGATCTGTTCACCAACAAGCAAGCATATTAAGTCAGGAAACTGTAGCTTCAGGTGATGCACCTATGTCTAGTGATATCCTTGTAACTCTACTAATTAGTGTTTTACTGGTAACACTTGTTCATATTTTTCTTACTAAAAGATTCAGAATATCAAATGATATATCGTGGGAAGATTATTTAAATCCTCAATCAAGAGCTAAAATTTAAGTAAAGTGAAAAAAAATCTATTAATTGTCCTACTGGGCATTGGCTTGATTATTTATGCAAGTTCTGTAATTGCATCTAGAAATACTATTTACTATTACACGACCTCAGAGACTTTGGGAATAGAAATATCAAATGAAGAGAGAATAAAACTTGGAGGATTTGTTGTAGAAGATTCTGTCACTAAAGATGGAGAATTTACACTTTTTACAATAACTGATGGGAATAAAGATATTGATATTGTATTTGATGGATTTGTTCCTGAACTTTTTCAGGAAAATATGGGTGTAATTCTTGATGGAGTATTTGATGATAAGTTATTCCTTGCTGACGACATGTTAGTTAAGCATGATAATGAGTATGTTTCAAGCGATGGCGAAACATATAATGTAGAAAATTACTCAAAATGATATACAATCTTGGTATTTTAATTAGTTGGTTAAGCTTTTCGGTTTTAATATATCTGTTTTTTACTGAAAGCAAATATAGAGTTCATTTGCTTGTTCGAATAAATCTATTTTTACAAATTTTCTTATTTTGCTTATTGGAAATAGGCTTGTTCTTAAATGACTTTTCTGTGTCCTATATTGCCAATTACTCAGCAGTTTCTACTCCCCCGCTTTATAAGTTTGCATCCTTGTGGGGTTCTCTTGATGGTTCAATTTTATTGTGGAATTTGTGTTTGAGCATATTTATGTTTTTTTATCTAAAGTACTATAAAATTGAAAATTCAAACCTAGACATAAAAATATTTTCATTTATAACTATATTTTTTGTTGGTTATACAGTTTTCAGTTCCTCTCCTTTTGCGGGATGTATTGAATTAGCAATAGTTGGTTGCAACAAATCAACCTTAATTCCATTTCAAAATACCCTTATGAGTGATTTAGGAAGAGGACCAAATCCTTTATTACAAAATCACCCCTTGATGGCCATTCACCCTCCAATGCTTTATATAGGTTATGTAGGTATGACGCTTCCTTTTGTTGCCGCTACTAGTCGATTGTTCAAAAGAGACCAATCAGATGACTGGATTGAGGTAGCTGAAAGAACAACCTATGTTCCTTGGTTATTCTTAACAATTGGTATAACTTTGGGCGCAGCATGGTCATATGAAGTTCTAGGTTGGGGCGGTTACTGGGCTTGGGATCCTGTTGAGAACGTATCATTTATCCCATGGCTGCTTGCAACTGCATTTTTACACTCGTCAAAAATTCAAAAATCTAGCAATACATTATTAAATTGGAACTACATACTCGTTGGACTAATGTTTCTTTCTACAATTTTTGGAACATTTGTTACAAGATCTGGTGTTTTAATATCAGTTCATGCTTTTTCAAATGGAAATATCGGTACTTATCTATTATTTGGTCTTACGATTTTTAGTTTGATATTTATATTTATTGGTTCAAAGAATATTGAATACTTTTCTGATTCTAAAAAAATTACTAATTGGTTTGGAAAGTCAGGTTTTTTTGTTTTGAATAATATCATCTTGTTTTCTTCAGCTTTAGTAATATTTATTGGAACAATATTCCCATTATTTTATGAAACCATCTATGACAGACAAATTACTATTGGTAGAGCTTATTACGATATACTCGTCGGCCCAATGTTATTAGTTTTACTAGGCCTAATGATTTTCTCTATAAAGCTTACAGTAAAAAATATAAATTTAAATTCTTGGTTTACTGAAAACTCTAATTTACTAAATTTATCACTAGTAATAGCTATATTTTTCTTAATAAATTTGAACAATAGCTATTTTTTAGTAGTTACCGTTGCTGCATCTGTAATTCTTATTCTTTTAACAATTAAAAATATGGTTAAAAGAATAAGAATTACAAACACTAATAAAACATACTGGACAGGACAAATAGCTCATTTGGGTATAGCTGTCTTCGCACTTGGTATTATTTTAAATGTAACACAAAGCTACTCAACTGAAAAGGAAATCAATTCTTTTCAAGAATTTGAATTTAATAACACATCTTTTTTCGTATATGACTCTATAGAAGAAAATAAACCAGAAAAAACAATTATCAAACTCCCAATATCAAATGAGATTACTACAAAATATACTTCTCTAAATATATTTAGAAATTCTTCACAACAAGCTATTAGTTCTCCTGCTGTATTTAGATCATTGGTTAACGATATCTATATAACTGTAAAATTTATAGATGAAGATAGTTATAAATTAATAGTTAGGAACAACTACGGTATTTTAATTATGTGGATTGGTTTATTTATATCCTCGATTTCATTTATTCCAAGGTTAAAAAAACGTGTATAAAAAGTACTTAACATTTGCTCTAATATCTATTTTGTTATTAGTTCCATTATTTCTTCCAGATGATGAATCAAGATTTGATGAATGGAGTAAGTCCTTATTATGCCCTGTATGTCAAGGTGAGACTATTTATGATTCTCCTTCTGAATATGCAGACGACATGAGAACTATTCTTCAAGAACAAATAAACAACAATATGACAGATAATGATATTTATAAGTTTTGGGTCACTAGATATGGTGAGAAAATAATTACAAATCCTATTGAAAGAAATTATGAAATTGTTTTGATTCCATTATTTTTAGTTTTGATATTCATGTACATTTTTTTGAGGAAATTATATGTTAAAAAATAAATGGTTTTATTCATCAATTTTTATTATTTTATTTCCAATTTTTCTATTTGTTAATCTACAAAACAATACTGAGAATTCATCAAATCGATCTACAAACTTGGATGAAGTTTCAAATCAAGAAATGGAAAAAGTAATTGAACTGAATCCCGACATAATGCCTATGAGAATAGCACTAGCTAATAGGTATTTTGAAGCGTTTGATTATTCGAGTGCCTTACCTCACTTCATGTATGTTGCTGAAAATTCTAATGACATAGATTTAAAAAGTCTGTCATTATCTCAAATTGGTTGGATGGTATATGAGTCTGGAGATATAAATACATCTTTAAATTATATAAATGAAGCACTAAGAATATCCCCAAAGTCATTATTAGCTGAAACTTATAAAGGAATAATTTTAATT
Source organism: uncultured Candidatus Actinomarina sp. (assembly GCA_902566515.1). Classification (GTDB taxonomy): domain Bacteria; phylum Actinomycetota; class Acidimicrobiia; order Actinomarinales; family Actinomarinaceae; genus Actinomarina. The sequence continues at coordinate 39,505 of CACFIX010000001.1, read as the reverse complement.
CAACAAACAGATACAAGAGATGAGGGAATACTTATTTTGAACTCATTACGTAATAATCCTTCATTGTCGGAAGAAGATATGTCAATTATTGAAGAGATTTTGGAAATTTATGAAAGTTAGATTTGTTTTATTACTTTTTTTAATTATCTCATGCTCCGTAGATACTGAAGATTCGAAGATTGAAATTGATCAAAGTATTTTTAACAATCTTATAACACTTGAAACAAATGAAAGTTTAATAATTGATACATCAAGCTATGTGATAATTAATTATTGGGCATCATGGTGCCTTGAATGTATTGAAGAACATCAATACTTAATTGAATTATCAAAGACAAGAGGCTTGACTGATAAAGTTATACTTGTATCTTTCCAAGATTCTATTGAGAACTCAATAGATTTTCTTAATGAATACGGAAGAGGAGATATAATTTACGCAATCGATACTGAAAGCAAGCTGGCTATCTATTCAGGGGTTTTTGGTGTTCCTGAAACGCATATAATTTTAAATAATAAAATAGTAAAAAAATATATTGGTCCTCTTTCTTTGAGTGATTTAGAAGAAATAATAAATTCTTATTCAAATGAATGATATATGCAATTAAAATAAGAAGTGTGAGATGGATAATCGCGATTTATCGAGGAAAGTCCGGACTCCGTAGAGCATAGAGCTGGGTAACTCCCAGGCAAGTAATTGACGGAAAGTGCAACAGAAAATATACCGCTTGTTAACGCAAGTAAGGGTGAAAAGGTGGTGTAAGAGACCACCAGTAGTTTAAGTAATTAAACTAGCTTGCAAACCCCTCTAGGAGCAATACTAAGAAGCAATTAATCTGCTCGGTTAATAATTGCGGGTAAGTAGCTAGATATATTTGGTAACAAATATACAAGATGGATGATTATCATGCGCATTGCGTATACAGAATCCGGCTTATAGTTTCACAAAACTCGGGTGCCTCTTTATGAGGCACCCACCTAAAAAAAATATCAAACTATTATTGTTTCATGACAAAATTTTCATACTTCTTAGGATCAGAACAATGGCAACCAGAAGATTTAATTAAACATGCTGAAATAGCTAAAGAAGCAGGATTTGAAATGTTAACAATTTCAGAGCATTTTCACCCATGGGTTGATGATTATTCTGCATCAAATTTTACATGGTCAACTTTAGGTGCTCTTGCTAACAAAATTCCTGATTTAGACCTTGGTACAGGTGTTACAACTCCACTTTGGAGAATGCATCCTGGAGTAGTAGCGCAGGCAGCGGCAACTGTTGATAGACTATCGTCTTCAACTTTTCATTTAGGAGTTGGCACTGGAGAAAATATAAATGAGGGCCCTCTTGGATATGACTTTCCTAAATACGAAGAAAGAAAAAACAGACTAATTGAATCGTTAACAATTATTAGAAGACTTCTCAATGGTGAAAAACTTTCTTTCAATGGAGAATATTATAAAACTGAAAAAGCAAAGTTATACTCTCCACCATTAAAACATATACCGATATGGTTAGCTGCCGGCGGTCCTAAATCAGCTCAAGTGGCTGCTGAATATGCGGATGGGCTTATGATTAGCGTCAAAGATCCTAAGGATTCTTATGAAAAAGTTATAGATCCGGCTAAAGAAAAAACATCAGAGTTAAAAAAAGACAACCTATCAGTTCATACATATAGATGGACAATGTTTGCAGAGAATGATGATGATGCGTGGACTGCATTAAGATCATGGAGAGGTTTACGTGCACCCAGCAGGCTTCAACAACTAGATCCAGAAGCTTTGAGGCTTGAAGCAGATAGTTTTCCTAAAGAAGAAATCATGGGTAAATTTTCAAAAGCTTCAACGATAGATGAACTGTATGAAATTTATAAGCCGTTAGTTAATGAATTCGACTCAGAGATTGTAACAATTCAAATCTCTTCAATAAACCAAGAAGAAACAATAAGGTTATTAGGTAAAGAACTTTTACCCAAACTGCGTAAATAAATTGTTAACTTATTTAATAATTGGTTTTACCGGAGGCATGTTGTCTGGTCTTCTTGGAGTAGGTGGAGGTGTAATTTTTGTCCCACTATTGACATATCTAACAAAAATAGATTTTAAAACTAATACAGGAATTTCTTCACTTGCGGTCGTCTTTGTTGCTTCAGCGAGCAGTTTAACTTACATTTTTAATGACTTTAATAAAGGTTCAAATCTTATACTTGCAACCCTTGTGATAATTTCTGGTGGGATTGTTGGTGGATATTTAGGGAGTAAGTTAACTCCTAGAATAAATACAAAAGTTTTAGTAAGAATTTTTTCTTTATTACTTATTGCAACAGCTTACAGAATGATTTTCTCAACATCAGTTAATGCAATATATGAAAACAACTTATTTCTTTATTTTTTAGTTGGATTTGTATCTGGAATTGGATCGGGATTGCTTGGAATAGGCGGAGGGATAATAAGAATTCCAATGTTAATCCTACTTGGAGGTTTTGAACAAATTATTGCTCAAGGTATTTCTTTAATTACTACAGTTCCTACAGCATTAACAGCTACTATTACAAAAATCCGTAAAAATAAAGATTCTTTTAAAAACGGTCTTTATGTTGGAATTTTTGGTGTCACTGGGTCTGTAATTGGTGGTAATGTTGTTTTTAATATTTCTGAAAGTATCTTAAATATTAGTTTTGGTATATTCTTAATTTTTGTTTCAATAAATATGTTTTTTACATCAAAGTAATTTTCCATTTTTTAAAAACAATTTCAAATTTCCAAAATTTTTAAATTTAATAATTAAATATAAGATGCCTATTAAATTTAAAACTATTTCAATCTGTGATGACAAAACGATAAAATTTTGTTCATTTTCAAAAAAAGGATATAAGAAAATACTCTGATTTGTCCATGTAAAACTAAGAACTAAGTATAAAAAGGCACCAATTGAAAACAATAAAGCGTTACTTCTAATTTTTGAACCACGTTTAGTAATAATCATTATTAAGAAAAACAAAGAAACATTAAACAGTAAGCTATGGCCTAAAAATTTAGTTTTATTAGAAATTCCAAAGTTATAACTTAATGAATCAAGTATCAAGGGATATAAACTTCCTATGATTATAAATCTTAAATCGGCTGCATAATCCTTAAAGATATAACGAAAAAGAAATATAGAAATACTTGATGTCCAGATTATCATATTTCGTCTAAGGCTTCATTTGCTAGCTGATCTGCTCTTGAGTTGAATTCTCTTCTAATATGATGAATTTCAATATCTTCAATTTGATCTATTAACTTAAGGCTTTTTTCATAGTGAGTTTGTAATTTTTTTGATTTAACTTTATATTCCATGTTTACTTGCTGAACCACTAATAAGGAATCTAAAAATATTCTTACATTATTTACTTTGTTTTCAACACAATACTCTAAGGCAGCAATTAATCCTAAATACTCAGCTACATTATTAGTGTTAATTCCAATCTTTTTTTTAATAGTATCAATTTCCACTTTATCTTTGTTAATAGATACTCCAATAGAAGCATCACCAGGATTAGAGCGAGAAGCTCCATCACAATATATTTCATACATTAAATAACCACACCCTGACAATATGGGCACTGATTATATTTAGAATCAACGATTTTATCTAACTCACTTGATGTTAAACTAACTCCGCAACAACCACACTGATCCTCATTTTTATATGCAGCAATTATCTCTACACCATTATGCTTTAATTGATCGTAAAGTTTTACAATATCTTCTGGAAAAGAATTGAGTAATTTTGATTTGCTAATTTCGAGGTCGTTTATTTTCACATCTAAATCTTTCCATTCAGATTGTATTTTTTTAGAATATTCAATTAATTCGGGTTTTAATTCCTCCAATGATTCTTCTATTTTTGAATAATCTATCAGATCCTCCGAATTTAATTCATCTAGTTTTTCAAGTGATTGACTTAAATCATTCACATTTTTTTCAACATTTGACTTTTGTAAATTAAAATTTTGCAGTTCCCCAGCATCAAGTTTAGGATTTTGAAGTTTTTCTAAAATATTTTTTAATTTGTTTTCGTTTTCTAATATTTGCTTTTCAATTCTCTTTTTTTCTTCAAAATAACTGGTAAGGTCTTCTTTCTTTTTGTTTAAAAGCGAAGTGCTTTCATTATATTTTTTTTCTAAATTTTTTAATATATTTACACTATCTCCTTTGGACTTTTCTGCAATTAATTTAAATATTTCGTTATCTAAATTTTGTAAATCAATCAAATTACTCAACAAAAAAGGTTCATTCATAATACTTATTATAAAAATACTCGAGCTGTGTTCCTAACTGATTACTTAAATTGTTAACGAATCTTGTCATTCCCGGAATTTCAGTTGATAAGTGATTAACTTGAATTAATCCTAAATGTGTTTCGTCGCCTTTTAATAGATATCTGTGAGAAATATCACCAGTAATGAAAACATCGACTTTAGATATAATTTCTTCTATAAATTGGGTACCTGATCCAGGTAAGATTGCGATTGTATTTATCTCCTTAATTTCCTGGAAATATTCGTTTGTTCTTAAAATTTTTGTATTAAGTTTCGATTCAACAATTGCTTTAAGTTTACTGTTTGATGTTTTAGTTATATTTCCATAACGGCCAGCTCCAAATTTTCCAACAGTATGAGCAAAAACTTTAGTGTCTGTAATACCGAATAAATCAACTAATGAGTCTGCATTTCCACCATTACAAACGTCTTGTGCAGTATGGATGGTAATAATATTTAATCCTGACTCTCTACATTTCGCTGTTAACAGGTCATCTTCAAAAATATCAGTGCCATCATCTTTTAAAATTTTTTTAAGTGGAGGTGGGTGGTAGGTAATTAAAGTGTTGATGTTGTTGTTAGTTGAATAATCTAAAATAGAGTTTTCTAATTCATGAGCAACAGCTACTCCTTTTACTTCTGAATCTTCTGAACCAACAGTTAACCCTACAAAATCATCATCAAAAGCATAATTAAGAGGAACTAATGAATTTACAGTTTCTAGTAATTTACCAACATTCACTTAATTAATAGTAATAATAAATTTATAAAGATTTAGCAGTTTTTTTATTGTGGTAATTTGCCCAAAATACAAGTAATGTAGGCAAGATTAGAATTGATGCAACCAATGCAAAACCCAAAGCAACAACAACAACTTGTCCCATTTGTTGAAATGGTTTTAGTGATGAAGTCATCAAAATACCAAAGCCTGCCATAGTCGTAAATGCTGAGCCAAACAGTGAACCACCAGTTGTCTTTAAAGTTGTTTTAACTGCCTCAACTGGATTAGGAGCTACCAAGAGAGTTTCTCTGAACCTATTAGTTACATGAATTACAAAAGGTACCCCAATACCGATAGCTAATCCTGACAATGTTGAAGTAACAGGATTAAGTGGAATATCAAGAAAATACATACCTAAATATGTACCCATCACAATTGCAACAACTGGAAGAATTGTAATGACACCAAGAAATGGTCTTCTAATGTCAATCAAGTAATAAAGGATTAAGAAAGTCATTGAAGCTAAAATTGCAAATATAAGTGATTGAAATTGTGATTCAGAAATTAAATCGCTCACACTTTGAGTAACAATTGCATCGTTAGTAGCCGCAATTGAAACACCAAGAGAAGATAATGGCGTAAATGCATCATATATATCATCTCTTAATTGGGCAGCACCTAAAGAACCTGCAGAAGTTGTAATTCTTACTTGTTGCGCAGTTACAGTACTTTCTTCATTAAAATAAAGGCTTGCTAAGAATGCTTCTGGGTCAGTACTTACAAGATACTCATAAAGTCCTTGTACATCGCCAGAGTCTTTAACTCTCAATGCATCTATACCTTGAGATCCAGACATTAAATCAACACCAAAAGACCCGAGTGTTCCTAAAAGCTCCATGTCTGGCATAGCTGGTGGTGCTCCAGGAGCTGCTCCTTGTGGAGCTAATAACTGTCCGACTGTACCAATAACAGATTCAGCTGCAACGTTTCCAGCATAAACTACAATATTTTCCTTATCGCTCAGATTGTTAATTGATTCAATAAGTGCATTATGTATTTCTGGAGTTGCTAAATTTTCTCCTTCAATTAAGACTGCAGTAGTTTCTCCAAATCCACCACCAAATTCCTCAGTTAATAAATCAAGAGTTTGCACAACTGGATCATCCTCAGGAAGAAAATCTGTAAATTCAAAAATTGTTTCTAAGTTGGTAAAACTGAAATAACCATAGCCAGAAATAGCTACTAACAACGCTAAAGCTACCAACTTAAGTCTCTTAGGTATAATTCCACTAGATGCAGCAATTTTGTTTAATACACTTTCTCCAGATGATGAAAAAGCCTCGGTACTAATATTTCCTTTTGTTTCAGCTCTTTTATCTAATAAAGTTCTTATTGCAGGTACAAAAGTCATTACAAGAAAAAAGGCAAAGAATATTCCTGTAGAAACTAATATTCCAAAGTCTTTTAATTCAGGTAGTGGGGAAACTATGTTTGTTAGAAAACCAACTATTGTTGCAAGCGTTGCAAGTGTTAGTGCAATACCAACAGATTTAAGTGTTGATGAAGTTGATCCAGTTATTGAGTTACCTGAACCAATCTCTTCCCTATATCTTGAAGTAAAGTGAATAGCATAATCAACACCAAGACCAATCAAAATAATTGGAGCAATTTGAGATACCTGATTTGGTGCTCCAATTATGTCTAAATAGCCAGGTCCGAGTATTGTTCCTGCGCCTTGCATCCAGCCTATTGAGAGAAGTATTGCACCTAAGCTTAAAAGTAAATCGCTAAATGTTCTCCTTCCAGATTTGAGAATACCAAAACCTTTCCTTGGTCTAATGAAAAATATATATGCTAGAACAACAAGAATAATGATGAATGCTTGGCCAAAAAGTATACCAATTTCCTGTAGAAAATCATCGCCTTCATTACCAAGTAAAAGCCCAAAAGAAAAACCAGAGACTTTAATATCTCCTATTGAAATTTCTGCTAATGCTTCAAAAAGAGCTATTTCCATACGAGGTTGTTCAATAAATACTCCATCTGAACCACCAAACTCTTCAACAATCATCGAACTATCTATAGTAACAATTGCTAAGCCAGCTGATGCAGTGGTCTCATCTTCATTGTAAGTTGATGATAAAAGTGCAGCTGCAAAAGCTTTAAACTCAGGAGGCATTTGGCTGTTAGCTTGATTATAAAGTTGTTTAAATTGCTCATCTGACATGGCACTGACATTTAGAGTCGGATTAAATGCTTTAGCAAAGTCAACTGGTGCAAAAAATCCTTGTACAGCACCTCCTTGATCTTTAACTAGATACGGATATATTTCACTCTGTAAAACTGCTTTATTTATTTCTTGCCAAGCAAGGTATCCATCCACTGTAAGAACATCTTCTCCACTTACAATAATTTGGAAAACTGATTGTGAACCTGATGTTTGAAAGTACTCGCCTAATTTAGACTGGGCTTGAATTTCTGGAGTATCGAGTTCTCCACCAAAACTTGTACTCAATTCTTCGGCTTGGCCTGCCATATAACCAAAAAAACCAGTTAGAAGAACAACAACAAGTATTGTTATAACAGGTCTTTTTGTTGCAGCTGAAGAAAAAAAGTTTGTCAATAGTTTCATAAATCTAAAGACTACATTAAAAATCAATTTAGCGGTACTTTATTAATGTTAAATTAATGTAAATCTACGAAAAACTTAAAATAATATTATGATTTATGCACTGTTAACTTCAATGATATTAAATCTTTCAATCTCACCAGTTATGAGTCATGAAAACGAAAATCATTACATTAAAAATAAAATTGATAATTACGACATAATTACTATTTCTCAATCTGGAAGTCTTTTCTATAGTGTTACAAATCAAATTTTAGAAAGCGTAAAAAATTTAAATACGAATGTTACTTTTATAGGAAGAGCAAATGTTGGCCTTGAATCAACAACATTTGCTAATAATGAAATAAATTTAACTACATTAGACAATTTTTTATACAACTTATCTATTAAAACAATTGAATCATCAGTCGTAGATTACTTTTATGATGAAGAAAGTGCTCAAACTATTAGAGACAACAAAATTGTTATTTCTGAGTTAACTGCAAGCAGGTATGAATTAAATGTTGGTGATTATGTAAATCTTGTTGGACTTAATAGTGAAATTATTCCAATTGAAGTAGGTAAAGTCATTAAGGATTCCAAAATAGGCTGGTTTGAAGGAGTTGTAAATAAAGAGTTAGGTTTTAAATTAGGAATTTATAGAAATATCCAAGCGATCATTTGGGATAACCATATAAATGAAAATTTTTTGATTGAACTTCATAAAAATATTAATTACAGAAAAGTTAAATTAACTTTTAGAGAAAATAGAGTTAATAAAAATTGGGTCCTTCCAACAGCACTAGTAAAAGAAATGTTTGGAGATTTTCAAATAAAAGAACGTGACGGCGTATGGATTACAACAGAACCTGAATGGAGAGAAGAAAATATTCAAAATAAAAGAATGCCCATATTAGGAATTACACGATGTCATAGATTAATGTGGGAACCGCTTGAGGGTGCATTAAATCAAATTCTTGAAGAAGGTCTTGAAGAATATCTATCAATTGAAGAATGGAGATCTTCTGGTGGATGTTATGCTCCAAGGAGAATCAACAGGTTTGATGCAGGAGGTAGTATTTCAAGGCATGCTTGGGGAATAGCGATTGATATAAACACAAAATCCAGTTATCCACCTAGAATAGTTGAAATATTTAATGACTGGGGTTTTGCCTGGGGAGGCACATGGACATCTCCTGATGAGATGCATTTTGAACTCAGAGATTTATCAGCCAGTGTTTCTAAGACCAGCAGCTAAACCGTTAATAGACAATAACAAAGCATTATTTTCAAACTGACTTAACTCTTTTTTCCTCATTTTTTTCATAAGAGAAACTTGGATCAAAGACAGTGGATCAAGATAGGCATTTCTTATATTTAGAGTATTTTTTAAAACTTTATTGTCATTTAAAAGTTCAGAATTTTGTTTTATTTGTTTAATCATTTTTATAACTAATTTTGATTCAACCAATATATCCTCATAGATATCTTGATATTCCTCCCCTACTAGTTCATCAACGTATAATTTAGAAATTTTTAAATCAGATTTAAATACAGTCATTTCTATATTGCTAATTAAGTTTTGAAAAAAGTTAGATGTTTCATAAATACGTCTAACTTTCTGTATTCCATATTTTTTAATAAGACTTTGAAATGCTGTTCCAGCACCATACCAGCCTGTTAGTGTACTGCGTGTTTGGGCCCAGCCAAATACCCAAGGAATAGCTCTGTAATTATCTAATGAAGTATCTTTATTAGACCTTTTTACAGGTCTAGAGCCGATATTTAATGTTGATAGTAAGTTTACAGGTGTAACATTCTCAAAATAGTTGATGAGATTATTCTTATCTACAAGACTTCTGTATTTTGAAAAAGAATTATGTGACAACTCTTCAAATATATTTTCAAATTTCAAGTTTGATTCAAGAGTGCTTGAGGAAGTGTTAATAAATGCTGCAGAACCTAATTTAAGATTTTCAAAAGCTAAGTAATGGGTAGAGTATTTATCTGATATAACTTCTCCTTGTTCTGTATATCTAATTTGAGAAGAAATAGTTCCTTTTGGTTGAGACATTATTGAATCATATGTTGGACCACCACCCCTACTTATAGTGCCACCTCTACCATGAAAAAAATTTATATTAATATTATTTTTCTTAGCTATATTAAATAGCGAAATTTGGGCTTTATAAACATTCCATTGTGATGCGATTATCCCACCATCTTTGTTTGAGTCTGAGTAGCCAAGCATAACTTCTTGGTTATTCCTTTTTAAAGTCTTTATAAATTTATTGTATTTTTTATTTTTTAGCATTTCATCAAGTATCAAATGTGATGATTGTAATTCTTCTATTTCTTCAATTAGAGGTGTTAGTGATGGAATATTTTTATCTGGAATTAATGAACTGCATAAATCGAATAAATTTAGCAAATCTTGGTGAGATTTAGTCATGGATAAGATAATTGAATTGAATACCTTTTGGCCATAAATATTCTGTAAATCAGGTATTTCTTTAATTAAATTAATGAAGTCTTTATATATTTTTCCTTTTTTTGAATTAATAACTGAAGAATTTTGACGGATATCTAAAGTAACACCATGAAATTCAAATTGCTTTACATAATCAACAAAATCATCTAATTTAGATATACGAAAATTTTTTCCAAAGACGTCGTTCACACTATTTTGAAAAATCTCCATATCTTCTAAGAATTCATTAAAGGATTTATAGCCTTTGTTATTTAGCTGAAAGTTTTCTAATCTATGGAATACTAAAGAAAGAAATATTCTAAAAGGTTCGTCGAAATTTACTTTAGAATAATGATCAAATTCTTTTTTCAATAAAATTGAGTAATTTTTAATTCTTATCTTTAAGTGTTCAGGACAGTCAACAAAATTTGTTGAAACACTGAAATCATCAGACAATTCAATGATTTTTTCTTTATAAATACTAATTATTTGATTTGAGTATATCTTTAATGCTTCTTTTGTAACTTTTGTGGTTACATATGGGTTACCATCTTTATCTGCCCCAACCCAGGAGCCAAAAGTAATATTAAAATTAGAGCTGCCATTAATAATGTCTTGATCTGAGATAAGATCGTCATAAACATTTCTGTATAAAATGTCTAAATAGAAAATTAATGACTTAACTTCATCTAGTGGATTTGGTTTTGAAGATCTTGTATCTCTTGTGTACCATAGTTGCGCAATCAATCCATTAATTTCTTTCATATTAACAGAGTTGTTGTTTTCTATAATTTCCCCAATTTTATAAATTTTCTTCAGTGTTGACTGTCTAGAACTTTCAGTAGGATGAGCAGTAAATACAGGTGCGAAAGTTAAATTTTTTTTACTAGATTTTTTTATCTTAATTTTTTTATTTTCAAGAAAATGTTCACGAAAAACCTGTTCGGCTATATTTGACAGATAAAAAAATATTGTGAAAGACTTTGTTATGACGTAAATCTCTTCTGGTTTTAAATTTTTAAGAAGATTGAAAATATCATTTAAATATTTCTCATTTTGAGTTGACCTATATTTTTTTGATTTTTGTCTAATTTCTTCAACTATTTTGTAGTATTTAATTCCAGCTTGTTGTTTAATTACATGACCTAATTCATTACCAAGTAGTTTTATAGTATTAGGCAGTGTGTCGAATTGAATTGATATGTTACAACCTCTCAGTACTTTGAATAAAGTCACTTCCAGTAGTGTCAAAAATAATAGTCTTTATTTTTGTAAAATCAATATCTGAAAAAGTAGAGTGTGGTGTGAGTACTAGTAGCATGTCATAGCTATCAAATGAATTTATTTCATCTTCTTTATTAATTGCTTTGCCAAATACTGAAAATTCTTTTACAAAAGGATCGAAATAAGAAACATCAACTTTCTTATCCAAAAGTAACTCAGTTATATCTATAGCTGGAGACTCTCTCATGTCACTAATATCATTTTTATAGGCTACTCCCATTAATAATATTTTTGAGTTATTCAGTATTTTTCCATTTTTGTTAAGAATTTCACTAATTTGACCCACCACATATGCAGGCATTGAGTTGTTAATTTCTTGAGCTAACTCTACAAAGCGGACTGGTTTACCTACCTGACGTGTTTTAAAAGATAGATATTCTGGATCTACTGGAATACAATGCCCTCCAACACCTGGGCCAGGTTTAAATGATTCAAAACCAAATGGTTTTGTTTTTGCAGCATTTACTACCTCCCATATATCAATATCAAGCATTTTACACAACATAGCCAACTCATTAATTAGAGCTATATTTACATGTCTGTATGTATTTTCGAGCAGTTTTACCATCTCCGCTTCTTTAGTGCCTTTTACCAAAACAATATTTTCAATTATTGACTCATAGAAAGATTGGATTTTTTCAGTTGAAATATCATTGATTCCACTAACTACCTTTGGAGTATTTCTAAATTTCCAAACTTTATTGCCTGGATCAATTCTTTCTGGTGAATATCCAACATAGAAATCTTCACCTGCTTTTAATTTTGAAGTATTTTCTAAATTAGGAATTAGAACCTCAATAGTTGTACCAGGATAAGTAGTAGACTCAAGGATTATGACTTGGTTTTTGACTAAATTCTCGCCAACAGTTTGAGCAGCATTAATTACAAAAGATAAGTCAGGTTGATAATCGGTTAATGGTGTTGGAACACTTATTACTATATTTTGGCATTTTGAAAGTAATTCACTGTCTAATGTTGAATGAAAGTTATCAAGGGAATTTGATAACTCATCATTTAAAATATCTTCTATAGGTGAGATTCCATTGTTAATCATTTCAACTCTTTCAGGATTAATATCATAACCGACGACTTTAAGGCCTTGATTAGATGACTCTACTGCTAATGGAAGACCTACATAACCAAGCCCAACTACTCCTAAGTCATATTCAAATTCAGTTTTACTTACCATGAAAATCCTCAAATATCCTCTCAGAGGTTTTGCCGTCCCATAATTCTATTTCTTTGTAAGATGCAAGTTTAGTATTTAAAGAATCATTAATTTCATTAATAATATTTTTATTTACTCCAATGACTTTATTAGTACCCATTTCTACTGTTATTGGTCTTTCAGTTTCTTCTCTTAATGTTAAGCATTTTTTATTAAGAAAAGTAGTCTCCTCTTGTAGCCCACCAGAATCTGTTAAACATAATGTAGAATTATTAACTAGGCCTAAGAATTTTATATAAGGCTGAGGATTTATAACTTTAAATTTTGTTGTATCTATATTATTTTTGACAACAAAATCTCTAAGCCTTGGATGTGCTGGAATAAGAATGTCGTAATCTTTAGTAAATTTTGAAACTGCATCAAAAATTATCTTTAAATTAGTATCTGTTAAATTAATTGGTCTATGCAATGTAAGTACAAAATAATCTCTTTCAAGAGAAAACTCCGCTGGATCAAAATTCTCTTTCGATACAATGTGATCTAAATTTTTAATCAGCGTATCAATCATTATATTTCCAACATTTTTAATTTTTTCAATTGCTACATTTTCACTGAGAAGATTTTGAACGGCATCAGATGAAGGTGTATACAATTTATCGCAAATAGCATCAACCATCATTCTATTTCTTTCTTCTGGCATATCTAAGTTTCTTGATCTCAAACCTGCTTCTACATGTAAGCACCTAATATTGTTGTTTTTTGCAGTTATTGCTCCAGCTAGTGTTGAAGTAACATCTCCAAAAACGAACAGATTCTTTACAATTTCATCATTGAGGTGATTATCTAGTTCGGTGATAATTTTTCCTAATTGTTCATTCATTGATTTATTTTGAATATTTAAATGTATATCAGGTTGTCTCAACCCTAAATCTTGAAAAATATCTTCGGACATATTTTTATCCCAATGTTGCCCGGTATGAATAAAAAGGACGTTTAAGTTGTTTTCCTCAAACTTGTTTAAAAGAGGTGCAACTTTTACAAAATTTGGCCTTGCGCCAACAATCATTGCTGTATCATATTTTGTTTTAGTCACCATAACCATAATAGTATGCATAAATATTCAAATTATTAACTATTATTGAATCAATGACTAAAGTTGTAATTAATTTATGTGGCGTAAAATCAAAAGGTGGCGTTACTGTAGTTAATAATTATCTAGAACAAAATAAAACTAAAAACTTATATGTTATTTATGACAATCTTGAATTTAAGAAATATATTGAAAATTTTGACAGTCAATATATTACAACTAAGCGCATTTACCACCCTTTTTTAAATCTTTTGCTAAATAAAGAAATTAAAGAAAAAATTAATACTTATGACTATATAATACATTTTGGTAATTTTGGATTTAATACAAATATTAAATCATATACTCTTGTACAAAATATTCTTCCATTAGTTAAGCCCTTCTCATCATTCAGAAATTTTGTTTTAAATCTTCTTTACAAGTATGCTTTTAAAATATCAGATAAAATAATTGTTCAACAAAAACATGTTGAAGAGTTAATTCCTAATCAATATCCAACAAAAATAATTGGTTCAATAGAAATGAAAACTATTAAACAATCAAATAGTCACGGGTTTGTAACTATATATGATGAAAATAAAAATAAAAATCCAAAGTTTCAAAGAGAACTTTTAAAAGAAATCTCATCAAAATATGATGAAAAAATAACTATTGTTAATTTATCAAAAAAAAACAAACAAAGTGAAATTTATAATAGCAACTTTACAGTCCTTGAAAATATAGAACGAGATGAATTAATACAAATCTTTAAAATGCATTCAACTTATATCCACACAAGCGAATTTGAAACAGTAGGTCTTCCAATTTATGAAGCCCTTCAATCAGGTTTAAAAGTTGTAGTCCCAAATTTAGATTATTTAAATTTAACAAATGAAAATATATTCAAATATGAATTTGGAAATTATTCATCTGCAATAAAAGCATGTAATGAATCAATCAAAAATTTAGATAAAGTATATTGTGATGTTCCAATATATTATGAAAATTGGGATTTAGATTAAATTATTTATTAATTCTGTTGCTGAAAAATTGTTATTAAAATTTACTACATCTAATTCAATTCTGTTCTTTTTAATATTTTCAAAATAATTATCTAATTCATTTTTTGTAGTTTTACTATTAATTATTTTTAAGTTTTCAAAAAGATTATTGAAATTGTAAAGTGGATCATCTTCAATTTCAGCAAAATGGAGAACTGGCTTTCCTAAAGATATATATTCGATTACTTTGCTGGGCATTTGGTATTTATTAAAATTACCAATCGATAACAATACATGCATTTTGCTAACCATAGTTTCAAGAGCTAATTCTCTTGGTAATAAATCCAAAAATTGATGGGATGAAATATTTTTTATTGATGAAAAAAATTTTTTTGATTCATTATGTATATACCACACATGTTTAATTTCATGATCTAAAGAATTAGCAATATTAATTATGTAATTATTGGGTTCCCTGACAGATTTAGTAAAAGCCCCAAAATATCCTATTTTTAATGGAGTATCTTTATAATTAAAAGTCAGTGAATTTTTAATTCTTTTTTCATTCAATAAAGCTATTGGATAACCTATAACAATTTTTGTTCTATCAATATTGAATTTATTTTGATGCAGTTCGGCTACTTCATTGTGTGTAAAAATAATTTTTGAGGCGTTTTGATAAAATTTTTGCTCGTAATATTTGTTTAAATAAGAATAAATAATTTTATTATTTTCAGGAGAATTAATTTTTAATGAAAAAGGGTCACCAATATCCATATACCAATCAGCACTGATTCTTTTTTGTAATATGTAAGCACACAGATGAGAAGTAAATGGAAGACTAACTGAAATTATTACATCAAATTTATTTTCAATACGTTTTCTATTCTTAAATATCGTAAATGCCCAAAACATTGCATAATCTGGCCAAGAAAATGTTTTAAATAAAAATCGGTAAATGGCCTTTAATATTGAATAAATTATTTTTTTAAGATAATTATTAGATGAATCCTGAGAATCTGTTCTAACTTTGTTTATGTTTGATGAAAATTTCTTATTTCCAAAGTACAGAACTTCATAGTTCTTTTTTAATTCTTCAGGAGCAGTTCCAGTCAAAACTGTTACTTCATTGCCTCTTTTTGTTAACTCATCAATCAACAAATTCCATCTGGTTGTTCTTGGGCTTACAAAAGGCAAAAATTGGTGCGATATAATTAAAATTTTTTTATTTTTCATCTTTTTGTAAATTTAGGGCAAAAGCAAATGCTATTGCCAAGTGAGCTGCTATTTCTTCTGCTTGATAAGAATATATAAATAGAATTGAAATAAAACTTATCAACAAATAAGGTTGAATAGGTGTAATTCTAAAAACTAATCTTCTGAATACATCAATTAATATATAAAGAAACCATAAGAGCCCTACCAGACCTGTTGACATTAAGATATTCGCATATAGATTGTTGAATGAAACTACTTGACCTGGGTTTCTATAAATTATTTGATTGTCTTGTAATTTCTTTGTTGCTTCATCAGCAGCATAAGAAAATGTTATATTTGAATATCCATATCCATCTCCAAAGACTGAAAAACCTTGTTTTTGTATATATTCAATTAAAAAAGCTGTGTTTGAAAAGGCGTCAAGACCCTGAGAAGCTATTTCCTGAAACCTACCAAAAGTTGCTTCTGAAACATTTGTAGAACTTTTTAATTCATCTAATTTATCTTCTGTATAGCAAACACAGACTTCAACTGTTTCGGTGCAATAATTATCATCTGGTGGAAACTGATAAGAAAAAATACTGGAAGTGAAAATTGTTAGGATAAACAATGTAATTAAAGCGATTAAGTTTAAATCGAATTTTTTATGAATGACTAAAATCATTAAAAGCACAATGGAAGATGCAAGCAAGAAGGCTATCACACCTGTCAAACTCCTGCTTAAAACAATACTCAATATTGGAATTGTTGATAAAACATACCAAGTTTTCTTAGTTTTACCCATGTAAAAAAAATATGGTAAAAAAGGGACAGTCCATATTGCAAGAAAACTGGGTTCTCTAAAAGTTCCATAATTTCTTAAAATATTACATGCCCGCTCAATAGGTTGTGTCCAGCCACCTGATCCAGGCCTTGTTCTAGGGAAATCACCATAACCATATATATAAGAGAAGTAACTAATTAAAGATAGAGTCGATATAAACAAACTTGATATCAGAAAGAAACTTAAGATATATTCAAAACTATATTTTTTTAATATGTAATCAAGACAATAAATAACGACTAAAAAAAATATAAGCCTTAGAAGTCTCAGTCTTATATATTGAACATATGTTGTACTTGCATATTTTGGAAGAACAACATCATTAAAAAGTGACTGGAATAAAGTAATAAAAACTCCATAAAAAACCCAATTTCTTATTGATACAAAATTAAAGCTAGAAGCTTTAAAGCCTAAAAAATGTATCCCAACAAATACAGAAATCAAGAAAGCTACACCCAACCAATAAATTGGAATATTGTTTATCGAATATGCGTCAAGCCCTTCAAAGACTAAAAACAATGTTATTGAAAAAAGTAAAAGTTTTGAATATTGTACTTTCAACTTATCCTCTTGTACCCATTAGAAAACTTAACTTTAACTCCATTATTTTCTTCACCCCATGAAGTATATGCCTGAATATCGGCGTTATTTGAAAAATCTTCAATAATAACTTCGCCATCATTAAATTCTATTTTTCGATAAATTCTTTTTCCATGAAATTCTGCAAAACCCAAAAAATTATATTTATCAAATTGTAATACTTTTCCATCACCCATGTAATTTAACTTGAAGCAATCGAATTCATCTTCTCTAGGAAATTGAATTTTTGTTTTTGGTCCCCAGTGGTAATCAAGTGATCTAAATTTATTTCTTGTTGCAATATCATCAGTATATGTACCTGTACCAGGATCTCTTAATATCCAAGAATTATCAGTAAAACATTCGATTGAAAGTTGGTCATAATGGGAATGACCACCAATTCCATTTTGTCCGATAGGCCCACACCTAATGCTGAAATACTCATCATCATTTCTCCAAATGTATATACCAAAATCTTTAAAGCAGTAACTTTGATAATCTTTTGTAAATACTTTAATTTTTTTATGAGTAACCTTTTGAAAGTTATTAAAAGAAGGAATTGTAGATTTTATTTCGTAAGTAAATTTTTTTTCCTCTTGATTGAATTCTGATTTTTGAAACAAGTTTCTAATTATTTCCAACAACCAATTCATTTTGAGTGGTGCATCTTCATCAAAAGCAGAATAAAACAATCTTCCAGAATCATTATCCCCTATTTGAGACAACTCACCTTTAATCATTAATTTTGATAAAAGGATATAGTTTGATTTAATAATTTCATCAATCTGTTCAATAATTACTGAATTTTTATCCATCTCATCAATCACAAGCCTGCAAATGATAAGTGCTTCAGTTACAAAAGCAGAATAATGTGAAGAACCTTCAAAATTAGTTCCATCATTATAAAATTGTTTATTTAACTCTGATAACAATTCATTTTGATAATATTTCCATTCTTCCTGATCATTTTCAAAAGTAAACGTAGCAATAGTCAATAAAATTGAAGTGAGTTCAATTAAATAATGATTTCCAACTACATTCCCTTTGTTTTCTAAGTTATTTATTGTGAATTCGTAGTGTTGACCTATATATGACGATATTAAATCTTTATTATTTCCTAAGATTTCTGCAACTTTAATTTCAGATTCTAAATTGAATAAATGAAATATTAAATTTATATTTCTAATAGCAACATCCATAGGACTGTTCCAATAAATTAAAGAGAATTTATTAACGTCAATTTTTCCTGATTTTGCTTTTTGTAAATATTGTAATCTTGAAGCTTCATAAGGTACTTTTACATCTGCGATATTAAAAAAAGCTGGTTTTAATTTTTTGTTGGAAAAATCATAATTTGAAAAAATATCATTTGAGATTTCATATTTATCTGTAAATTTGCCGAATATTTGAATTTTTTCATTCAAATCAATCTTCATATCCAAATTTGTAGAGCCTAAGCATTCTCCTATAAGAAATTTTTGAAAGTTAGTATTTCTTCTTTCAAATACTCTAAAATTTACTGGAATCTCATTATTAGCTTTTATCAAGTATTTCGCGTTATATTTTAATCTTCTGAGTAATGTTTTTAATTTACCCATATGACCTTCTAAAACTATAAGTTGTTAGTCCAGCAATAAGGACTTGTGAAATAATTATTGATAAAACTGCAGGATTATTTCCAATAGTATGTATTACGAAATATGTGACATATGACAGCGCTGCTCCAAAAATAATAGTTTTTGTTAAATTAATTTCAAAATTAAGTGCTCTTGAAAAAATAATATTTATCCTTGACCAAACCATTAATGGAATACAAAACAATATTTGATATGTATATTCTGATACCATATCAAACTCTTCCCCTAGTAAAGATATGAAAATGGTATTGCCAAAATCTTTAAATATGAAATAAATAATTGGAATCAGAAAAGAAGCTAGGAATACTTTTATTAACTTCGATCTGATAGAGTTTACCTCACTTTTTTCGTTAGCTTTTGAAAGTTCTGGAAACAGAATATCTAAACTAGCAGCCAAGAGTTGAAAAATAATTTCTAAAATTCTTCTAGACCAAGCTAATACTCCTAGAACAGATCCAGAATAAAATAAGCCTAAGAGCACTATGTCTAATTCAGAAATTAATGCACTTGAAAATGTTGTTAGAACCATCTTCTTACCAGATTTTTGTAAATTGGTTTTAACATTTGGAGTAGATGTAGTTTTGAATATTTTTTCGTTTTTAGGTATCGAAACATGAGCAATAATAAAAAACAAAACTAGCATAAATACCTGAAAAACTATCAAAAAAATAATCGAAAAGCCTTGAAGCACGATTATCCATGCACCAATTCCGTAAAGTACTGTTCTAAAAAATATTTGTTTTGAACTAGTTACGAAATCTCCTCTAGACTGAAAAAAAGCAAGCGCTACATGAATTAATTCATTAAATACAAACCCCATTAAGAATAATGCTGTCATAGAAAAATCTCTTTGAAACAATAAAGTTACAGGAAAAAGTATTAATAATGTAATGAAAAAATTTCGAATAATTATGTAATAAGAATTAACAAACAAAAGTTTTGAATCTTCACTGTTTTTAGCTAGAGCCTTAGTTACAACTAAAGCCAGAGACATAACAATTGCTGTACCTATTAATACTGAAAGGCTTTTTGAGGAAGCATACTCACCATAAATTTCAGCGCCATATTCTCGACTAATAATCGTTATTAAGAAAAAATTAACAATAAGAAGGGTCAATTGCATAATAGATATATAAAAAGTATTTTTTTTCCAATTTTTTATCAACTTGATCTCCTACTCATATGCCATTTTGCTAAATTAGCCAAATACCATTTTTTTTGAAAATCTTGACCTGAAATAACTTTATTTAAATATTTTTGATCAAATAAGCCAGTAGTTGAATTGAATTCTTTGATTGCTTCATAAAAATAATTTTCATCTTTCTTGATCCATTCACCTACTGGTGCTCTAAAGCCCTGCTTCTTTCTATTAAATATTTCCTCGGAAATATGCTTTGATGCAACTTTTTTAAGCAAAGGTTTTGTATTATTTTTATCCATAATAATACTCTCAGGAACGGAAAGAACAAATTCTATCAATTTGTGGTCTAGAAATGGCACTCTAGCCTCAATAGAAGATTGCATTACCAGCTTATCCATTCTCATCAAAAGTAATTCTGGTAACCTAATTTGTAAATCTATAAGAGTCATCCATTTTGATAAATATGAGTTTTTATTTGAAAAATAATCATCCCATTTATTATCAACAAAATGAATTAATTCATACTCTGAAGTAATTCCTTCAACTAAAAGATTGTTTATCTCTGGTAGATTAAATCCTAACGCACCTCCTGCAAAAGAAGTTCGATTAAGTAATATGTTTGATAGCATGTTACCTCTGTGACTTTTGAAGTTAAAACTACTTGATCGGGATTTTGTTATTGGCCTTAATAAATTATTTAGCTTCATAAATCTAATCCAGTGGTCATATCCATAAAATAACTCATCTGCCCCTTCCCCTACCTGCACAACCTTGATTCCATTATCTTTTGCTGATTTACCTAAAAAATATAATGGAATACCAACTTCATCGCCAACTAAGTCATCTTGATAGAAAGAGTAATTATCAATAATCTCTTTAAAATCTGAGTATTGTATTTTATCTTCAATTAGATTTACACCTATATGAGAAGCAGCAAACCTTGCCTCTTCTACTTCTCCTTCATATCCTTGAAAATGTTCTTGATAATCAATATTGAAACTCTTAACATCTGAATTTGTATCTTTGCTCATGATCTTACCAATTAGGGAGGAATCTAAACCACCAGATAAAAATAAGCCAACCTCAACATCACTTACTTTTCTGTACTTAACAGATTCAAAAAGTAATTCTTCAATTTTTAGTATTGCTTCATTTTCAGTTATTGAATGATCGACTTCAAAAGAAAACGGATCCCAATATTTATTTTTTAAAATACTTTTTTCTTTATTAATAACCAAGTACTGACCTGGTTCTAATTTTGAAATATTTTTGTTACCTGTTCTGCTACTTGGTACTGATAAGTGCCTTAAGTATGAAATATATGAATCATAATCGGCACTAAAAGGAATTATTCCAGATTTTTCAATAGCTTTTAATTCAGAACTAAATATAAACACCTCGTCTAAAAGTGAAAAATATAAAGGTTTTATACCAACTCTATCTCTAGCCAAAAAAAATGACCCTTCAAGAGAGTCGTAAATTGCAAAGGCAAATTGGCCTCTTAATAAATCTAGGATTTTACTTCCATAATGGATAAATCCCTGAAGTAACACTTCTGTGTCTCCATCTGTAAAAAAACGAACACCTTTTTCTTCAAGTGTTTTACGAATTTCTCTGAAGTTATAAATTTCACCATTGAACACTATTGAAAATCTATTGTCTTTTGAATACATTGGTTGGTTTGAACGCTGATCGAGATCAATAATTGATAAACGAGTATGAATTAAAGCAACATTTTCATTAATATAATCTACCTTAGAAAAGTCAGGACCTCTATGTTCTAAAGATTTTTTTATTCCATTTGCTAATTCTGGATTAATCTTTGACTGGTCAAAGTTTACAATTCCAGCTATTCCACACATCAATTTAACTTTAATGTTGAATTTATTTAATTGATTAACATTAATTTATATAGTTTATGATGGAAATGATGTTGAAAAGAGTAATTGATGTAGCAATAGTACTAATTTTTAGCCCAATTATATTGATTTTAGTAATATTAATTTCTTTTACTTTACTATTTAAACAAGGAAGGCCAATAATTTTTGTACAAAATAGAGTTGGAAAAAATAATCAATTATTTAAACTCTACAAATTTAGAACAATGGAAACAACTGCAGAAGAAGAATTTCATAAATCACATTATCTTGACTTAGCTAAAGGTAAGTCAATCGAACCCAATAATTCCCCACTTGAACCAATTAGAATCGAGAATGATGATCGAATTACAGGCGTTGGTCATTTTTTAAGAAAAACATCACTAGATGAGCTTCCTAATGTTCTAAATGTAATAATTGGAGATATGTCATTAGTGGGCCCCAGACCTTTGGTGGATTATGAATCAGAATTATATGGTAAATACAATGAAAAAAGAAATTCTGTTTTGCCTGGTATCACTGGGTTAGCACAAGTTCAAGGTAGGTTAGATTTAAGTCTTCAGGAACGACTTTACTGGGACTTGAAATATATTGACTCTAATAGAATATCAAATGATTTATTTATAATTTTCAAAACTATTGTTTCAGTAATAAGACGAAAAGGCGCAAATTAAATTAGTTTGATATACTGATTTGCAATTGCATCGACATTTGCAAATTGATTATTTATTTCACTTATATTTTTATAAATCTGATCAATATATTCTTTGTCTTCTAATATTTGTAACTTTGAATCTAAATTGTCCTCATTTGGTGAAATGTTAATACCTAATTTATATTTCTCTATAAATTTTGCAAGACTAGATTTGGGATTTGAAAATCCAATAAGGATTTTATTCATTTTAAGATAGTCGAACGTTTTACCTGGAAACCCTTCTACGGTTATTTTTGGAGATAACGAAACTAAAGCAAAGGGTATATGATTAGTTTTTTGTAGTAATTCATCTCTTGAAACAAAAGAATTTACAGTTACATTTACAGACTCTCTATTAGCAATTGATTCAAATTGGCTACCACTACCGTAAATAGTTAGTTTATATTGTTTTTCTGATTTAGAAAATAAATCTAAAAAAGATTCAACATTTTGAGGTGTGCCTAGATTGCCTGCATACATTATTTCTTTAGTAATTTTTGAACTTTTTGGAGACTCTTTTTCATTTGCAAAATGATAAATAACACTTATTTTTTTCGAATCAATTTTTCGAGCATCAATTAGATATTGCTTCATTTCATCTGAATTAACTACAACTTCGTCTATTGCACGCAAGCAAAAATTGTCTACTATTTTAAATGTATTAAGTAAAAAGTTTGAGTTTAGCTCATTTAATTTTTGTGCAATTTCTGGATAAAGCTCCCAAATTGAATATATTGTTTTTTTCTTAAGTAATTTTTTGGTAAATATTGCAATCAAATTCATAGTTGGTGGATAGCTAAATATAAAAACAGTATCAAAATTTTTTCTTTTTCTTGTTAAATAAATAATTGATTTGAAATGATAATTTATCCATTGACTAAATCTTTTTACTCTGCTGAAAGACCGCTTAGATGAAGACAAATGTGTGATTTTTACATCTTTATAATTTGAAACATATTTATTTCTTCCAATCTTATTAAGTCCTTCATCAGAAAACTTTTTAGAGTCAAATCGATATTGAGGTGTAGAAGCCAAAATTTCAATATTTAAGTTTTTTTCTTTAAACTTTGATGCAATGTCTGCAACTAATTTGCCTGTTGAGACTTGGTCTGGAGGAATTGTCAAAGAATGGAATAATACTCGATTCATTCCTTAAATGACCTACTTGTATCAAAAGGATAATCAGAAGGCATGTGTCTTCTAAAAGTATCTGAATTGCTTAATTCAATTAAATCATTAACAATAATCTCTGAGGAATTTCCTTCACCGAATGGATTTTTCCAACCTTTTTTTAACTTGCTGACCTTATAAATAGTTTCGCTAATATTTGTATTGTTAACCGTTGGATCAAATTTAATAGATGCTTTTACATCGTAAACTTCCGGTCTTTCAGTAGAATATCTCATTTGAATAGATGGAACATTTAATATGCAAGCTTCTTCAACTACTGTACCCGAATCTGTAGCAACAAAATCTGATTTCATTAATAAGTGCATGAATTCAAGGTATCCAATTGGATCAATTATTTCTATATTATCATTGAGAGAAATATCGGAATTTTTAAGTATTTCTTGGGTTTTGTAACCCATCGGGAAAATAATGTTTCTATCGTCTATAGAATTTAACAATAAAATAATATTTTTAAAACTATCTTTATTTAATATATTCTCTCTTCTGTGACATGTAACAAGAACAAAATTATCATTCGATAAATCAAGTACTTTATCATCCAAATATTGTGCACCAGATTCAAAAAGTTGTGAATTTTCGTTTATTATATCTACAATTGGATTGCCAGTTACTTTAATAACATTTTCACTAATGCCCTCATTTAAACCCTGTAATTTGTAACTTTCTAAATAAGCATATATTCTATCTGATAAATGATCAATAATAGTTCTGTACTTCTCTTCAGGCATTCTCCAATCATAAGATCGCATACAGCCTTCTATATGTACCACAGGAATATTGTGCTGTGCTGCTGCAATTGACCCCATAACTGTATTTGTGTCTCCAAGAAATACTGCTGCTTTATAATTATGATCTTCAAAATGGTTAAATAAATTTTCAATTGTTGAAGAGACTATTGTTGAATCGTTAGATTTATTAACACTAAATTCAAAATTTGGCTTAGGTACATCAAGTTGATTAAAGAAAATATCTTTCATATTTTCAGAATAATGTTGACCTGACCAAATAAAATCAAATTCAATTTGGTTTTGATTATTTAATAATTTTAGAATTTTGCTTGCTCTAATTACATCAGGTCTTATGCCTAATACAATTGCTATATCTTTCATTCTAATTAACTATCCTATTAACAATTTCAGAATTTGCTAGTTCTTCTATATTTTCTTCAATTGAAGGAGTGTTATCATATCCAGCCATTTTCCATAGTTCTTCATTTTTTTCTATTTTTTTTGTCTTTAATGTTCTATCTATATGCATGTCGGAGTTTACATGATTAATATTGATATCTTTATTAAAGTGTTTTTTAAATTCTTCCAATAATTGCGCTTTTGAAATAGTATTTTTTGGAATTAGATGTTGTGTTTTGAATGAAAAGTTATGATTTTTAATCATTCCTTCAACAACCTTTGCATAATTAAGTGTTGTTACTCCATTCCACATGTGATTTTGAAAACCAGAAACTTCTTTTTCATCATTTTTTAAAAACCAATTCATAAGTGAAAATCCATTACCCTCTTCAGGTCCAATTATGCTTGATCTCACAATGTGTTTATTTTTACTCTCAATTTCACCTATAATTTTTGATTTACCATATAAATCTTTTGCATCCATAAAAGAATCCTCATAATAATTCCCTTTATCACCTGTGAATACACAATCTGTGCCAATCTGAATATAGTGAATATCTTTTTCTTCTGAAATTCGCTGTAAATTAATAGGCAAAAACGAATTCACTTGAATTGTATTTTTAACTGATACAGCATCATTTTCATTAATTTTTGGTTTTATTATTCCAATGCAATTTACAATATATCCAAAATTATCTTTTTTACTGATTAAATCATCAATATCATTTGATAATGCATCATATTTTAAATAACTACCGTTGAAATTTTTTTCAATAAAGCTTGTTGATTTGCGCGATGTTACAGTTATTTCTAATTCTTTATTTGAATTTAGATAAAGAGACAACATTTTTCCAAGCATTCCATTTGCACCTAGAACTAGTACTCTGTTGTTATTCATAAATTTCCGGTGAGTATTCATCCCATGGATTCCAATATTGAGAATCAAACCTGTAATCGTCTTTTTTTGAATCTTCAAGATTTAGAGATGAAAAATACATAATTTTGCTGTTAGGTTCTAAATTAATTGCACCGTTTGCAAATCCTGGAGGTATAAATAATATACTCGAATGTTCATTCATTTCAGTTTTTAAGACTGTATTATTTTTATTTGGTGTATTCCAGTCGTCGATTTTTACTGTACATACCAAAAACTTACCCTTAATAACTTTTACAAGCTTGGATTCTAGTTTATGACCATGCCAAGCTCTAACCGTTCCGTATTTTGGATTTGTAACTATATAAAATCTTTTAAATTTTTCAAAATTAAGATTGTTGTAAAACTCTACTGAACCTCTGTTATCTTCAGCTTCGCCTTTGTTAATAAGGGTTGGTTCAGATATATCATTCACTATTCAATACCATATTTTTTTAAATAATTTTGGTTTGAGTAACGTATGTGATTTACATCTTTAATTCGATTGTTTGAAATTAAATCAAACACTTCTTTAATGCCAGATTTAAGATCTACTTCAGCTTTAAATCCTGTACTATTAAAAAGCTTTTCACTGGATACTTGATAATTTCTTGCATCTTGAAATTTCATAGGTGTTGTTTCAATTATCGCAGAAGGAACTTTTTGAATAATCTCATTAGCAATGTCTATTATTTTAAAATTTTTATAGTGTAAATTAAAGATTCCTGTGACTCCATCTTCTAAAGTATGATTTATAGCATTAGCAACATCATTAACATGTAGAAGGGGTCTCCATTGCTCGCCTCCAAATACAGTTAGCTTTCCTTCTGTGAGTGCTTTAGTGACTAAAATATTTACAACTAAATCTAGTCTGATTCTGGAAAACTCATCACTAATTCCAAATAGCGTTCCAAGTCTAAATATTATTGCGTCTGAATTTTGCAAATACTCCTCTGCTTGCACTTTTGAGGATGCGTACTCAGATAAGGGGTTAATAGAAGATGTTTCATCAAGCATTCCATCTTGAGCACCATAAACTGAGCATGTCGACAAAAAAACTATTCTTTTTTTAAAATTTTCTGCCAAGAATTTAACTGATTCTGAGTTAATCTCAAATGTTAATTCAGGATTGATTGAACATGCGCCGTCTCCAACTAGAGCAGCTAACCATATAACAGCATCATTTTTATTTAAAACAGATAATAATTTACTTTTATCTCTGATGTCACCATATACGAAATTTACGTCTTTTCGATAAGATTCCTCATAAATGAGTGAGTCAAAAACTGTAACATTGTGGTTTTCTTTTAGTTTGTCAACTATTCCGCCGCCAACATAACCGGCTCCACCTACAACCAAAACATTCACTATCCAATATTAAATGCAAACTAAACATTAATTGCATTTATATAAAATTTTTCAATTTTTTTGGCAGTTTTATCTATTGAGAAATTTTTAATAATTTTTTCTTTTTGTAATTTCTTAATGATGTTTAATTCTTTTTGATTATCTTTAAAATACTTTTCCAAAAGACTTGCTATTACTTTAGGATTGTCTCTATCAACCAGACAATTAGATACATTGGCTACAAATTCGTTTAAAGGGCTTATATTTGAACAAACAACAGCTACATTGTTTTCAATTGCTTCTAGAACTACTAAACCAAAACCTTCTGATTCTGATAAAAATAAGAATAGATCTATCTTTTCAAAAAATTCTTCAATATTTGAAAAATGATCATATATTTCTACATTGTCTTCAAGATCGTATTCTTTTATTAAATTTTCTATATTTTTTAAGTACCCTTCATCATCTGAACCTGCAAGTTTTAAATTAAATTCAACTCCTTCTTGTTTTAAAAAATGAGCTGTTTGAATAACTTTATCCCAACCTTTCCACGGAAGTATTCTTGCAGCCATTCCAACAGAATTATTCATCATATTTTTTTTATTTCTTTTTTTAATTTCTACACCATAATGAATAACTTCGATATTTTCATTATTAATTCCTTTATCTGAAATCAGCCATGATTTAATTTTTTCTGAAATTGCAATCACACCATCTGAACTATTCAAAATATATTTCCATAAAAAATTTGTTAAATTATATTTAAGCTTGTTTTCACCTGTTCTTGTCCCATATTGAGCATGGACTGAAACAATGTGAGAAAACCTTCTATTAAATTTATTTATAATTCCTACCACTATGTCTGACTTTGGTAAATGTGAATGTACTAATTTAAAATCATTTTTTTTAATAAACTTGTATAAATAAAAAATGCTAAAAATACGTCTTGCTGAAGTAACTTTGGTATCTCCAAGATCGCTTATTATTGAGTCTCCTTTTTTATACATATCAAAAGTAAATAATTCTGCATCTATACCTTTAAATTGTTTAAATATTTTAGAAAGTTGAACTTCAGCACCATCCCTTTTTAAAGTAGGAACAACATGTAAAACTTTAATCGTATTTTGCATTTTCTTCTTCTCTTAATGTTTCAAATAATAACAAAAAGAATAAAACTGAAATCGAGTGGTTTTGTATAAAATCTCCTGTAAAAGACAGTGCCACAAAACACCCTAAAAATAAATATTTTGAATTTATTAAATTGTGAGTAAATTTGTTAAAAAATATTTTCAATGGTTTTATAAATATATTTAAAAACAAAAGTAATCCAATAAAGCCGTAATTTAATATCAAAAACAAAAATGAATTATGAGGACCTGTGGGTCTTACATCGTCAGAAAAATCATCTATTGACCTAATTTCATCCCGTACAATTCCAAAATTACCTTGTCCATATCCAATCAAATTTTCAGAAATGCTCTTGTTTAAAATATCTGCAATGCTGGCATCTTGCATTTCAATTCTATCTTGAATTCCTTCAGTTTCATTTTCAGATGTAAATCTATCAATTAAACCAAAATTTAAAGTTATTGATAAAGCTATAACAAATACAAACAAACCAATAAAATCTTTTTTAAATATTAAAACAAACAAAAGACTCAATAGGAGTACAAGGATTGAAGCCCTACTGTAAGTAAAAAAGCAACCTAAAATTCCAATGAAAATAACAATATATTTTTTAATATTTTCAAGATTGTTTGCAGAATATATTGTCAAGCAAGCAATTAATCCACCGAAAGCATTGGGTCCTCCTGCTTGAAAGCCATTCATCCTGCCTGGAGTAAATAACCAGTCATTTTTATTAAATCCAATACTCCAATAATTGTATGAATCAATTCCGAGTTCTATTTCAAAAAAATAAAAGGAAATAGAAAATATTGATAAAAATATTGTTAGATAGAGATAAAAATTTTTGAGAAAGTTTAAATTTTCGATATTAATTATGGTAATCATTAACACTAAATAGAATATAAATCTTATGTTGTCACTAAAAATTAATTTTCCATTAAGTAAATAATTTTGTAGAGTTATATAAAAAATAAACATTAATAAAGGTATAAATTCTTTAATTTTAAAAATTTTAATTTTATTTTTATATAGATTTATAGCAAAAAGAAGTACAAAAAGAGCAACAGGGATGTCATCAAATTGTAAATTGTTCGTGATAGTTAGATGAGGGGTTAATGGTATCAAAAATACACATAAAATTTGTAATCTAATTAAACTATCTTTATTTTCAACCATCTTTTCAATCCATTTTTAACAAGATATAAAAAAGCTTCATACACAATTTTTTTAGACATCTTTGAATTGCCTAATCTTCTTTCGTTAAAGATTATAGGCACTTCTTTTATTGAAAGTTGTTTTTGAACAGCTCTTGCTGACATCTCTATTTGGAATGCATATCCATCAGATTTAGTAGTTGCATAACTTATTTCGGTCAAAGCTTTATTTGAATAACACCTAAAGCCGCTTGTCATATCATTTATTTTTGTTTTTAATAAAAATTTTGATAATTTATTTGCAAAACTTGAAAGCATTTTTCTTCTTGTATCCCAACCAATGCTTCCACCTTCTTCAATGTATCTACTTCCAATTATCATATCAGCAGAAAATGATGCTTCCAATATTTTTACTAAATCTTCGAATCGATGTGAAAAATCTGCATCCATTTCCAGCAGGTAGCTATATCCTTTATCAAGACCCCATTTGAAACCATCTCTGTAAGCAGAGCCAAGTCCAAGCTTTTCATTTCTTTTCATTAAATTAATTTTTTTATTTATTTTTGACATGTCCTTGACGACCTTTCCTGTACCATCAGGAGAATTATCATCTACTATTAAAACTGAAATGTCGAAATTAGATATTTGAATTATAAATTCTTCTATGTTGTCAATTTCGTTGTATGTTGGGATTATTACTAAGTGACTATCTGAAGTGTATGTCAATTTAATTAAGAACCATCACCGTCTAAATCAACTGCATTGATTGTTGCATCATTGCCAACAGCTTGTCCGTCGTTCTCTAAATCGAAAGACCATCTATGTTTAGGGCATATTAGATATCTTTCATCTTCTATTTGATGTGTAGTTAAATCACTTCCTTGATGAGGACAAAATTTATCAATTGAGTAAAGCACTCCACCAGCTTCGACAGTTATTCTTTCTCTTTGATTTTGAAGACGCATCAAATTACTCACAAATTCTGGAACATCCTCTTTTTCCATAGTTAAAAATCCGTTAATTGCAACTTGATAAATATCAGGAGTTCTTTTTAATTTATGTCTAAAAGATAACATGAAGTCTTCCCAGTTCAAATACCCATCTAAAAGTCTTCCGATATCACCAACTGAACAGCTGATTTCATATGTAACATTTAATTCATTTTTGTTTTCTAAAATATCAATTTGCTTGTTGTCAAAATTTACAAATATAGAAGTTTCTGAAATTTCATCTAAAGAAAATTTCATTACTGCATCCATTTTTTGGTCTATGTTAAAGTTACTAAGTTTTGAAGCAAGTTCATCAAAAAGACGTCTCTGAGTTTCTGTAGGATCATAATTAACCTTACTTTTTTCTCTTTCATCGAAGATATAATCATATTCATTTGAGTATAAAGAAATATTATCTTTACTATACATTTCTGATACATCGTCTACCGGATGCAATATATCAAGATTATCGCCAGTGTATTCAAATGTACTACCAGGAACAGGGATTTCAATTTTTAAATCAGGCATCTCATCATTTAAGTAGTCTTTAAATTTGTAAGGGGACGAGAAAATATTAACTTCTTGATAATTTATGTGTATTAAATTTGGATCTAAAAATACAGGAGGACCAGCGGCAGGTATGTACAGATCGGGTTGAAATTTATTTATTAAGTTTTTAACAGACGCAAATTTACCATATACTTTAGATTCAGATATTTCATTATATTTTTTTTCAGGATAGTCATAGCATACAGGATGAAACACTGCACCAGAAAACTGACAAGTGAATACGTTAAATTTTCCAAAAATTTCATGAAGTTCATCTACCCTATCGTAAACTTTACAATCGTTTAAATTCAAGAATGTAAAGTCTTTATCTTTATCTATTAATCCAATTGCGGAATCTCGCACAATTTCTTGATCATCTAAAAAAAGTCTTATTTCTAAATTACCAATTTCTATAATTTCCGAATCTATTGGTGTATTCACCGACTTAGGATTTAATTTTTTCAGGACCGATGCAACGTGATCCCTCCTGAATTTAGGCGTAATGAAGTTAATTTTGGACAATTCTAATGTCTCTAAAAAAGGAACATCAAAATGGTCTTTATGCTCATGGCTTATGTAGATGTATACATCTTTATCAGTTTTAGAAATAGATTCTCTAATTTCATCTCCTAGTTTATGGTTAGAGGGAAACTGATACCATGATGAATCAAATGCACCCTCTTTTGACATCCATGGATCCATTAAAATCATTTCATTTTTAGTTTCATACATAAAGCCTGCATGGCCCAAAAATTTAATCATATACTAAATAGTAATAGGTATAAGTTTTATCAAATATTCAATTAAAAAGAAATATCTACACATATAAAAAATTCCAAATAATAAAGTTTAAAAGCGTTAAAATTTGATAGTGAAAAAAATAATTGTCACCGGTTCCTGCGGTTTTATTGGATATAACTTAATTAATTCGTTAAATCATATCGAGGAAGTGATTGGAATAGATTCTCTTAATAATGCTTATGACAATAACCTTAAAAAATTAAGGCTAGAAAATCTAAATAATCTTGAAAATTTTAAATATTTACAATTAAATTTTTCGGACAAAAATGATTTACATAAAAATCAATCTATTTTTCACGATTGTGATGTGTTAATTCACTTAGGTGCTCGAGCGGGAGTAAGGCAAAGTTTTAAAGATCCAGAAAAATATTTAATGGATAATACACTTGGTACGACAAATTTATCATTACAAGTAAAAGAAAATAAGATTCCTAAATTTATAATTGCTTCAACCTCATCAATTTATGGAGATACGGGTGAACAATTAGCCGTTGAAAATGAAGATGAGCTTTTTTATCCACCATCAATTTATGCATCAACAAAATCCTTCGGTGAAATTTTAGCAAAAAATATACTAGAAAATACAAATACTCACATTCAAATTCCTAGATTTTTTACAGTTTATGGTCCTTATGGAAGACCTGATATGTCAATTCTGAGATTTATACATTGGATTAATAAAGGAGAAAAACTAATTCTTTATGGTGATGGTAATCAAAGGCGTTCGTTTACATATGTAGATGACATAGTTAAAGGATTGATGGCGCTTATTGAATACGAAGGTTCTGGTACTTTTAATTTTGGTTCAAACGAAACATGGTCACTTAATGAAGTTATTGAAATTATTGAAAAAAATACTGGAAAAAAAGCAGATATATCTTTTGAAAATCGAGCTTATAAAGATGTTGACATTGTTCTTCCAAATCTAAATAGATCGAATAATATTTTGAATTGGAAGCCTACAACAAGTATTAAAGACGGAATAATGAATACAGTTAATTGGTATTTAGCTAATCAAGAAAAGTTAAAAGATATTAAATTTAAATATGATTATGAAAAATAATTTAAAAAAAGTAGTTATAACCGGTGGAGCAGGGTTCATCGGATCTAATTTAATTGGAAAATTGATTGAGAAAGATATAGAAAAAATTTTGGTAATTGATGATTTGTCTACAGGAAATATAGATAATATATCTGAATTTAAGAATAGCAATTTAATTGAATTTGTAGAGAGTAGGATTGAAGATTGTCAAAATCTAAATTCATTATTAGAAGGATATGATTTTTGTTTTCATTTGGCTGCTGGTGTTGGTGTTCAATACATTATGGAAAATGTTAGTAAGGCATTATTAACAAATATTGAAGGTACGCATAAAATTATTGAATCATGCAAAATTAATGGAACACCATTGCTTTTAACTTCAACTTCTGAAGTTTATGGAGTTTCAGATGATCCAATTTGGACAGAAGAAACGAAAAGTTTAATTGGTCCTCCAACAAAATTAAGATGGTCATATGCTGCTTCAAAACTGATTGATGAATTTTTAGCACTTTCAGAATTTAACGATGGCAAATTAAATCCTATAATTGTAAGGCTGTTTAATATTATTGGAAATAATCAATTATCTAAATTTGGTATGGTAGTTCCAAAATTTATAGAAGCAGCTTTAGAAAATAAACCACTAATTATCCATGGAGATGGAACTCAAACAAGATCGTTTACTTGGGTTGGAGATGTTGTTAATTATTTTTATTTACTTGCAGAAAAGCAACTTTATGGAGAAATTTTTAATATTGGGCAAACTGAAGAAATTTCAATTAAAAATCTTGCAGAAATGATAATTAAGGAAACTGATTCAAAATCTGAAATTATTTTTAAAACTCATAAAGAAGTTTATGGAGAAAGATTTGAAGATCCTATGCGAAGAACTCCTTCAATAAAAAAAATAGTCGATGCTACAGATCATTCTCCTACAATGACAATTCCTGAAATGATAAAAGAAATTATAGATTACAAAAAACTAAATTCTTGAAGATATTAATAACTGTTGGAATTTATCCTCCAGATATCGGAGGGCCAGCAAGTTTTGTGCCAAAAATTGCTAAGATGCTCTCTGAAAATAAACATGATGTAACGGTAATATGCCTCTCTGATAATAAATTTTCAGATGATGAAATTTATAAGGTTAAAAGAATATTAAGAAATCAAAATTTATTACTCAGATGGATACAAACAATCTTTACAATAATCAAAAACGGTAGAACTGTAGATTGTTTGTTTGTCAACGGCCTGCCTATGGAGTCTTATGTAGCAAATCTTTTTTTAAGAAAAAAATTAGTTAGAAAAATTGTAGGTGATTGGGCATGGGAAAGAGGAAGAAATAAGGGGCTAATTAACGAATCTTTTGATGAATTTCAAGAAAATTCACATAATCTCCATCTTGAAATAGCAAAATTTTCTCGTGGATGGACTGCAACTAAAGCTGATATCGTAATAACACCCTCAAAACATTTATCAAAGGTTGTTGAAAATTGGGGTGTTAAGCAAAATAAATTAATAATTATTTACAATGGTACAAAAATATTAAATGATGATATTTCAAAAACTAATCAAGAAACAATAAATCTTATAACTGTAGGCAGATTAGCTCCGTGGAAAAATATTGATACAATAATTAAGTCTGTAAATCTACTCAGACAATATGATACAAAATTTAAATTATTTATTGTTGGAAGTGGTCCTTTGGAATCTGAATTAAAAAAACTAGTTTCCGATTTAAATTTATCTACAGAAGTTATCTTCACTGGTCAAAAAAATTATACAGAATTAACTGAATATTATAAAAATTCAAATATTTATATACAAGCATCTGGCTATGAAGGCCTCCCTCATGTACTACTAGAAGCAATAAACTATGATTTAACATTAATATCAACACCTATTGGTGGATCTAATGAAATATTGCAAGATGGTCAAAATGGTTATGTTCTAGATTTAGAAAAAGGAAAAAAACCTAACACTGAAAATTTAAAAAATATTATTTTGGAAACAATCAATAAAAAAGAGTTGACAGAAGATAAGAAAAAAAATGCAAAAAAGTTACTCTATTCTGTTTTTGATGAGAGTAAAAATTTTCCAAAGTATTTAGAAATATTGACAAAATGAAAAATTTGTTATTTTACGGTACCACCAACTATAGTAAAAAACTGTCAAAATCCGATAATTTAAAGTTTTTTGAACTGGATAGACATTTCAATACACACGTAATGACTTTAGGAAAAAACAAAGAATATATTAAACACGATAACGTGCAAATATCTTATTTAAAAAAACCAAAATTAATAATTTCACAATACTTATATTTTTATTTTTTTAATTTTAGAAATTTTAAAAAATATTGTTTTGAAAACAAAATTAATATCATATCAGCAAAAGATCCCATTGCAGGATTTATCCCAGTTATCTATAAGAAAATTTACGACAATAATGTAAAAATTATTATTGAACACCACGGTGATTTTTTAGACTTGTTGCTAAACCAAAGAAAATTTAATTTAAAATTTTTGATAAAAATACTGGCAAAAAGAATTTCAAAGTTTACTTATAAAAATTGTGACTTTATACGTGGCGTTGAAAAAACATACACTGAAAAATTAGCAAAAAAATATAACAAAAACTACCACTACTTCCCTGCTTGGGTTGACTACACAATCTTTAAAAAAGATAACTTAAATAGAAATAATTTTTTGTTTATTGGAAATATCATACCTCGTAAAGGTTTAGATTTTATAATTAAGAATTTCTATGATTTCTCCTTAAAAAATAATTTTAAAGAAAAGCTTTTAATTATTGGAGAAAGTCAAAATTCTGTTTATTTTAATAGATGTATTGATCTTGTAAAACAAAATGAAATCAAAAATATTGAATTTTTAGGAAAGAAATCACAAGAAGAAATTTCATACTTACTGTCATCATCAAGATTGCTAATTATGGCTAGTAATTATGAAGGATTGCCAAGAGTTTTGATTGAGAGCGGATTATGTGCAACTCCTAGTTTAGCGACCGATATTCTAGGAATTAAAGAGCCATTTGGCAGTGACGGAGGAACATTAATTTATGAACTCAATAATTCAGTTGAATTTAAATCACAATTAGAAATATTTGTTGATGATAAAAATTTCGAAAATGAATTACAAAATAAAGCTCACTCATTGGCAACTAAACTGTCAGGAGCAAATAGTTTCGGGAATAACTGGAATAAGTTAGTTGAGTTATTATATGAGTAAAAAACTTTTATATTTTAATCTAGCTTTAGATGAAAATGATACTTCTCTTGGTTTTGCAATTGATTGGATAAAAACTATAGCAAAAAATTATGATCAGGTGGATGTAGTTACGTTAAAAAAAGTTTCTAATTTAAAATTTCAAGAAAATATCAAAGTATATGGTGCTAAACCAAATAAATATAGAATATATAAATATATATACCTATTCAAAAAAGTTAGAAAATTAAGTAAAGAAAATAATTATGACAGATGCTTTTCACATATGTCTCCAATATCAATTTTGGTTAGTAGTTACTATTTGAAGAAAAATAAAATTAAATCAACCCTTTGGTTTACACATCCTGGTCCAAAATTTGGTATTAAAAAATTCATACTTTTTTTAAGTTTTATTATTTCTGAACATATTGTTACGGCTTCTAGGACTTCGTTTCCTATCAAATCAAAAAAGGTATCCGTCATAGGACATGCAGTAGATTTAGAAAATTTTTCTAATAGAAGAGAAGAATATAAATTAAATAATTTTTTAATACTTTCAAGAATTTCATCATCTAAAAACATTGAAATTGCAATAGATGGATTTTTAAATTCGAAATTTAAAGATCGTAATCTTGACATAATTGGTGGACCACTTAATAAAAATGATGAAGTTTACTTTGCCAAATTAATGAAAAAATACACTACTAATAATATAAAATTTTTGGGAAAAATTAATCATTCAAATTTACCAGAGGTTTTAAGAAATTATGACGTCCATTTTAATTGTGCAGGTAATGGGTTTTTTGATAAATCCGTTCTTGAAACACTCTCAAGTGAAATTATTAATTTTTATATGAATGCAGATTTTAATATTTTGTTTGATAATAATTCATATCAATTTAATGATTATATGGAATTAGCAAAAAAGTTAGATAATTTAATAAATTTATCTAGTGAAGAAATTAAAAATACAATACATAAATCAAAAAAAGAATTACAGAATAACTCTTTAAGCTCTTTAAGCAGTAGATTAGAACCTTATTTGTAGTTTGCAGAAATCCAATCAATAGTTAATTTAAGACCGTCTTCTAGTGAAGTTTTTGGTTTATAATTTAATAATTCTTTAGCTTTTGTTAAATCAGGTTTTCTTTGTTTTGGATCATTAATAGGTAGTTCTTGGAAAACAATTTTTGAATTAGAATCAGTCAATTCAATAATTTTTTCTGCAAGATAGTTGATTGTGACTTCGTTATCGTTGCCAATATTAAATACATCTGATCCTTCGTTATGTATAATCTTTAAGATTCCATCTAAAGTATCTTCTATGTAAGAAAAAGATCTTGTTTGTTCTCCATTTCCATAAATTGTTATTTCTTTACCTTTTAAAGCTTGATAAATAAAATTTGTAACAACTCTTCCATCATCTATTTGCATATTTGGTCCATAAGTGTTGAAAATTCTTGCAATGTTACCATTTAAATTATGGGTTGTTATGTATGAATGAGTTGCAGATTCTGCAAATCGTTTAGATTCATCATACATACTCCTAGGCCCTAAAGTGTTTACATTTCCCCAATACTCTTCAACCTGCGGACTAATTTCTGGATCACCATAAATTTCAGATGTAGAAGCTAAAAAGAATTTAGCATTATGTTGTTTACTTATTCCTAGTGCATTTATAGTTCCAATGCTTCCTGACTTTAGTGTATTAATAGGATACTTAGCATATGCTTTTGGACTTGCACAACTAGCTAAATGAACAACATAATCAATCTTTTCGTCAAAATAAATACTTTCCTGAATATCATGTTCTACGAATTTAAAATTACTAAATTGTTTGTACTTTTCTATATTTTTTAAATCACCAGTAATTAAGTTATCTAGTACAGTGATCTGATTTGATTCATCTATTAATTTACCAATAAGATGAGAACCAATAAAACCTGCACCGCCTGTTATTAAATAATTAATTATCTACTCCCAAAATTTAATATATTCATAATCTTCTAAGTTTACAATTTCTTTTTCTATTTTTGTTTGAAATTTTTTACCAAGAGGATACATTTCAACAATTAATGATTTGTTTGGTAATTCAGAAATAAATTTAATCGATTCATGATTTTTAAAGTATTCATCATATACGAATACATTCCCACTATTTAGTTTTTTGTACAAATCTATTGTTGGCGAATGCCTTAGGTCATCAGTATTTTCCTTGAAAGCTAAGCCAATTAAGACTATGTTTTTATAATTTTTCTCGACTTTAAATTTTTCTAGGTATTTTGCAAACCAACTTTTGTGTTGATTGTTTGATTCTAAAATTGATGAAATAAGCGGAACATCAAGTTCTTTCGATTTAGAAATCGATACGACTTCTGCTACATCTTTTGGAAAACAAGAACCACCCCAGCCAGGTGAAGGTCTGAAATACTCTAAACCAATTCGTTTATCCATACCTATTCCCTTTAGAGTTTGAGTCAAGTCTCCACCTAGTTCTTTTATAATTTGAGAAGCTTCATTTACAAAAGAAAGTCTTAGTGGTAGATAAGCATTTGATAGATATTTTATTAATTGAGAACTAACTGGATCTGTAAAAATTACTTCGGAATCTATTCCAGAATAAAGCTCATAAACTTTATTTGCATTCAACTCATCTTTTGATCCTATTACAATTCTATCGGGATTAAAAAAGTCACTAAATGCACTACCCTCACGTAAAAATTCTGGATTAAAAATAATGCTTTCTTCAGACAACTTACTTACTTTAATGACATCGGCTAAAGCTTCTGGATGAATTGTGGATTTGATACAAATGATAGTATCTTTATTACGCCTGTCTTGTATTGCTTCAAAAACTTTATTTAAAAAACTTGTATCTACTTCATTAGTGTCTAAAGATGGAGTCTGAACACAGACCATTATAACATCAACATTATCCCAAAAAATTTCATCATAATTGTCACAGAATCTAACATTTTTGCTTACTTCTTCATCATTTAAATATTCATCTAATTTTGGTTCATAAAAAGGAGGTATTTTATTATTTAACTTTTTAATTTTTTCAGAATCAATATCTAGAAATTGTACTTTGTGGTTTAAATGAGATAATCCCAATCCAGTTATTAAACCAACGTATCCAACACCGATAAC
Organism: uncultured Candidatus Actinomarina sp.; assembly: GCA_902566515.1. GTDB lineage: Bacteria > Actinomycetota > Acidimicrobiia > Actinomarinales > Actinomarinaceae > Actinomarina. Next base: position 302 of record CACFIX010000001.1, on the reverse strand, counting down.
AACAATGTTCATAACTTGATGATAACGTTTCAATAACTTTATAATAATGTTAGTGATTTATTTTATTGCTCATTCCGAATGGATACTCCAAAGATCAAGAGCTGATATGGCAAGAAATTTAAAATCTGATTTTAAAATTGTGTCAATCTGTCCTGTGAGTGAATATAAAGCTAATTTAGAAGATGCCTATTATAAAACAATTAATTGGAATATTGACAGAACTAAATTGTTAGATATAAAAGGAATTTTAAAACTTAGAAAATTTATAAAGAATTTCAATGCGGGTGATATAGTTCATATTT